>CAKVHQ010000006.1 GCA_934749845.1 uncultured Clostridia bacterium | reverse complement strand
CTGTTCCTGCATACTTTAACGACAGCCAAAGACAAGCAACCAAGGATGCTGGTAAAATTGCAGGTCTTAATGTTTTAAGAATTATCAACGAACCAACAGCAGCATCACTTGCTTACGGTCTTGACAAAGGCGAACAAGCAGCACACAAAATTTTGGTTTACGACCTTGGTGGCGGTACATTCGATGTATCTATTCTTGAAATTGGAGATGGCGTGTTTGAAGTTCTTTCAACAAACGGCGATACACATCTTGGTGGCGATGACTTTGATAACGCAATCATTAAACTTTTGGTTGACGACTTTAAAGCAAACAACGGCATTGATTTAAGCACAGACAAAATGGCTATGCAAAGATTAAAAGAAGCTGCAGAAAAAGCAAAAATTGATTTGTCAAGTGCAACAAGCACAACCATCAACTTGCCATTTATCACAGCAGACAGCACAGGTCCAAAACATTTGGAATATAACTTAACAAGAGCAAAATTTGAAAGTTTGATTGATTCATATATTAAGACATCACTTCAAAAAGTTGAACTTGCTCTTAAAGATGCAAAATTAACCAAAGACCAAATTGACAAAGTTATTTTGGTTGGTGGTTCAACTCGTATTCCAGCAGTTGTTGAACAACTTAAAAACTACATGGGCAAAGAACCATTTAAGGGCATTAACCCAGATGAATGCGTTGCTATTGGCGCAGCAATTCAAGGTGGTGTTTTGAAAGGCGATGTTAAAGATGTTTTACTTCTTGATGTCACACCACTTTCACTTGGTATTGAAACACTTGGTGGCGTATGCACAAAACTTATTAACAGAAACACAACAATCCCAACAAAGAAGAGCCAAATTTTCTCAACCGCAACAGATAATCAACCAGGTGTTGACATTCATGTTCTTCAAGGCGAAAGAGAGTTTGCGAAAGACAACAAAACTCTTGGAAGATTTAGTTTGAACGATATTCCACCTGCACCAAGAGGTGTTCCACAAATTGAAGTTACATTCGATATTGATGCAAACGGAATTGTTCATGTAAGTGCAAAAGACCTTGGAACAGGCAAGGAACAATCAATCACAATCACTGCTTCATCAAATCTTAAAGAAGAAGATATCGACAAAGCAGTTAAAGATGCAGAAGCATTTGCTGAAGAAGATAAAAAGAGAAAAGAAGTTATCGACACTCGAAACCAAGCAGATAGCGTAATTTTGGGCTTAGAAAAAATGCTTAGAGATAGTGGCGACAAACTTAGTCAAGAAGAAAAAGATAGTTTAACAAGTGCTATTGAACAAGCAAAGAAAGATATCCAAGCAGAAAATGCAGACGATATTAGAAAAGCCTTGGAAACATTATCTAAAACAACAGAGCCTATTGTAACAAAACTTTATCAAAATGCTAGTGCAGGTGCAGGTCAAAACTCACAAAATGCTGGCGCACAAGAAGGTGCTGGCGTTGGTGATGATGTTAATGTTGACCCAAGCCAATACACAACAGACGAAAATAAATAATGATAATTAAAGAAGGCAAAAAGAGAAAATTAAATATCTTAAAACTCTCTTTTTGCTTTTTTAATAGTAAAGGCGAATAATATGGCAGAGAAAGATTTTTATAAAACACTTGGTGTTGACAAAAATGCATCGGCAGATGAAATTAAATCGGCTTACAGAAAACTAGCAAAAAAATATCATCCAGACTTAAATCCTAACGATGAAACCGCTGCTGCAAAGTTTAAAGAAATAAACGAAGCCTATGAAGTTTTAGGAGATGAGCAAAAGCGTAAAAACTATGACCAGTTTGGCTCGGCTGATGGAAATCCATTTGGAGCAGGTGGTTTTGGTGGCTTCTCTCATGGTGGCGGATTTTCTGGAAATTTTGGTAATTTTTCGGCAGAAGACTTTGGCGGTTTTGGAAGCATTTTTGACGATTTGTTTGGTGGTTTTGGCTCGGGAAGAAGAACGAAAACTGCTCAAACCGTTGCTGGAGAAGACATTAGTTTAAGACTAACTTTAAGTTTTATGGAAGCATGTACGGGCTGTAAAAAAACAATAAAAGTTAGCCGAATTGAAAAGTGTTCGCATTGCGATGGAACAGGCGCTAAAAATGCTGGCGATGTTGTAACTTGCCCAACATGTAATGGAACAGGTCAAG
The DNA here is from genome assembly GCA_934749845.1 of uncultured Clostridia bacterium. GTDB lineage: Bacteria > Bacillota > Clostridia > Christensenellales > UBA1242 > CAKVNM01. Next base: position 69,764 of record CAKVHQ010000006.1, on the reverse strand, counting down.
TTAGATATTCTCAACAAACATTTTTAGGCAGAGTTGTTAATGTTGGACCTTGCCAAGATTGTGGCGGAACAGGAAAGAAAATTAAAAACAAATGCGAATTTTGTGGCGGAACAGGCACAGAAAGAAAGGATGCAACCATAAGCGTTTCCATTCCTGCGGGAATTGATAACGAACAAGTTTTAACTTTGAAAGGAGAAGGTCACGCAAACGGAACAAAGGGTGCAAAAGGCGACTTGAAACTGTATATCACAGTTACTCCACACACTTTGTTAAGGCGTGAAGGCTACGACTTATTGGTTGATGTGCCAATTCCATTTACAACAAGTTTGCTTGGAGGAAAAATTAAAATTCCAGGGATAAACGAAACTATCGAACTTGTTATTCCTGCATTAACTCAAACCAACACAACTTTTAATCTTCGTGGAAAAGGTGTTCCAAAACTTAACAAAAAGGATAGTCGTGGCGATTTGAAAGTTAAAGTTATTGTTGAAATTCCAAAATCGTTAGATAGGCAAACAAAACAAAAACTAGAAGAAATTGCTTCGTTAATTTCACAAAACAGCTATTCAAAGTATAAAGACTATTTAAGCAAACTATAAATAAAAAATAGGCAAATAATTTAGATAAAAAAAGTGTAAAAGTGTTAACAACTTTTACATTTTTTTGATATAATCAAACTATAAGGAGTTAAATATGGAGTGGTATTTTTTTATTCCGATTATTTTTGCGGTTATATTTTTTGTAATTTTCATTACCGTTTTTGTTACTATTATTAAAAAATCTAAAAATATGAGAAAAGATTTTGGGGTTGATGGCGTTGACGATAATAAAATTATAGATAACATTAAACTATCTATTAACAAATCATTAAATCCAGATAAGTACAAAAACTATTGCGAGTATTGCGGTGGCGAACTTGACGAAAATGATAACAAATGCAAGTCTTGTGGGGCAATAAACAAGAAAAAGAAATAGTATGGCAAGAAAGTTTTATTTAGAATGTGAAAAAGGTTATGAAATTGGGCAATCGCTTGAACTTGGTGGCGATGAGTTTGTTCATGCTATAAAAGTCTTAAGGCACAAAAAAGGCGATGAACTTTGCCTTATTGATGGTTATGGCTACGACTACACGGCAGTGATTGACAATATTTCAAAAAATTCTTTTACAATTAAAATTGAAAACAAGCAACAGTCAAAAGCAGAGGCAAAAACTAATGTTGCGGTGTTTCAAGCATTGGTTAAAGGCGATAAGTTTGAGTTGATAACTCAAAAATTAACAGAACTAGGCGTTAACGAAATTATCCCTTTTGAAAGTGAGTTTTGCCAAGTTAAAAAAAGCACCACAAGGCTGGATAGGCTTGATAAAATAAGCATAGAAGCATTAAAACAGTGCGGTCGAGCAAAAAAAGTTAAAATACAAAATGTTTGCACTTTTGAGCAAATGCTGGATTGTTTGAACAAGTATGATATTGTTGTGTTTGCGTATGAAAAGGCAAAATACAGTTTATCCGCAAATATGTTTAATGAAAAAACAAAAAAAGCAAATAATGTGGCAATTATAGTTGGAAGCGAAGGTGGATTTAGTGAAGCCGAAGTTGAAGAACTATCAAAAATTCCAAGTGTTAAAACAGTTTCGCTGGGAGAAAGAATTTTGAGAGCAGAAACTGCAAGCATTGCACTAACAAGTGCTGTTATGTTTTGCCTTGGGGAATGGAATTTGAATGAGTGAAAAAATTAAAGTTAGCGTAATTACATTAGGCTGTAAGGTAAGCCAGTACGAAAGTGGCGCAATCAAGGAAGAACTCGTTAGTATGGGTTACGATGCCGTCACTAATTTTTGCATGGCCGATTATTACATTTTGAACACTTGTGCTGTCACCAACGAAGCAGAGCATAAAAGCAGAAGTTACATGACTAAAATTTTAAATAAAAATCCTAATGCAAAAATTTTAATTTGTGGTTGTGCAAGTGAGCATAATCAAGAGCAATTTTTAAAAAATCCTAGCGTGATTTATGTTTCTGGAAACGGCTATAAAAACAAAATTAGTTCATTTTTAGATAATTATATAAACAATCAAAGCACAAGTGATGAGCGTAATCACTATGAAAAAATGACGCTTGAATATGATAATTTTAAGGCTAACACAACTTCTAGAACACGAGCATATTTAAAAATTCAAGACGGTTGCAACAATTTTTGTTCGTATTGTTTAATCCCTTTTGTTAGGGGAAGAAGTAGAAGTCGAGAACTATGTGAAATAGTTAAAGAAGCCGAAATTTTAAGCCAAACAAACGGCGAAATTGTGTTAACAGGAATTAACATGAGTGACTATAAAATTGGCGAAAAATTAAGTTTGGGCGAAGTTTTAAAAGCACTTTCGCACTTGAAATCTCGAATTAGAATAGGTTCGCTTGAAGTTAATGTTATCGACGATGATTTTTTAAAGACACTAAAAGATATGCCAAATTTCTGCCCACAATTTCATTTATCCATGCAAAGTGGATGCGACAGAATTTTAGAGTTAATGAATAGGCACTATAAAGTGGACGAGTACTTAAAAAAGGTTGAATTGATTAGGAAATATTTTCCTGATGCAAGCATAACCACCGATGTTATTGTTGGCTTTCCAACCGAAACCGAAGAGGATTTTGAACAGACTATTGACACTATAAAAAAAGCAAGATTTTTTAAGATGCACATATTCCCATATAGTTCAAGGCAAGGCACAAAAGCATCACGAATGAAGCAAATAAGTGGAGATGTGAAGAAGAAGCGGGTTAAAATTTTGGAACAACTGGATAATCAATTTCATAGTGAGTACTTAAACTATATGAAAGGCAAAAAACAGGTTGTTTTAACTGAAACCATTGATGAAAACAATGTTGTTGGCTATACCGAAAATTACATAAAGGTTTACTTGCCAAAAAATGCAAAAATGTACGACTTTGTTAATGTAAAAATTGGCGACATTTATAAAGATGGCGTTATTGGAATAATTGAATAAAAGGAGAAAATTTTATGTGTGACTGTATATTCTGTAAAATAAATAAAGGCGAAATACCTTCAAAAAAAGTTTTTGAAAATGACAATTTCTTTGTTATTTGCGATATTGAGCCAAAGGCAAAATATCACTATCTTGCAATACCAAAAAAGCATTTTAAATTGTTAAGCGAAATGGACGCTGAAGGCGAAAAAATGCTATTAGACATTTTTAAAACTATTCCTTTGATAGCAAATAATTTAGGACTTGAAAAAGGCTACAGAATGATAATAAATCAAGGCGATGATGCAGGGCAAAGTGTGCCACACTTGCATGTGCATATTGTTGGTGGTCAGGCACTTGGTTGGTCACCAGCCTAACTTAAAGGCTATGCGCAAACTTTGCTTGACATAAAAAACTAATAAAATTATAATCAAATTCAGGAGAACGATATGGATTTAAAGCATTTAAACGAAGATTATGAAAAATATTTGGACAAACAAGTGTCTTTGAAAGGCTGGGTAAAAAATCACAGAAAACAAAAGAATTTTGGCTTTATAGATTTTTTTGATGGCACTTGTTTTAAAACAGTTCAAGTTGTATACGAGCAAGATATTGAAAATTTTGATGAAGTTCAAAAATTTAAAATTGGTTCGTGCATCGAAGTTGAAGGAAAAGTTATTAAATCTCAAGGCAAAAACCAGTTGTTTGAAGTTAAGGTATCAAAGTTAGTTTTGCTAGGCGATTGCACTGATGACTATCCAATTCAACCAAAACCACACTCAAGAGAGTTTTTGCGTGAACAAGCATATTTAAGACCACGAACAAACTTATTTCAAGCCGTGTTTAGAATTAGAAGTTTGGCATCAATGGCAATTCACACATATTTCCAACAAAATGGATATGTTTATGTTCACACTCCTTTAATTACAACTGCAGACTGTGAAGGTTCTGACCAAATGTTTAAAATTACCACATTAAACTTTGATAATTTACCAAAAAAAGAAGACGGAACAGTTGATATTAAAAAGGACTTGTTTGGCAAATTGGCATACATCACAGGCAGTGGACAACTTCATGGCGAAGCAATGGCAAGTGCGTTTAACAAGATATACACTTTTGGACCAACATTTAGAACAGAAAATTCTAACACCAAAACCCATGCAAACGAGTTTTGGATGATAGAGCCAGAAATTTCCTTCTGCGACCTTGATATGCTTATGGATATCGAAGAAGATTCATTAAAGTTTATTACTAAATATGTTTTGGAAAAAGCCCCAGATGATTTGAAATTTTTAGATACTTTTGTGCAAAAAGGCTTAATTGATAAATTGAATGGCATAGTAAATAGCAAGTTTGTAAGAATAGACCATGCTGACGCAATTAAACTTCTTAAACAAGCAAAAGTTAAATGGGAGTTCGAGCCAGAAGAAGGTGGCGACCTTGCAAAAGAACATGAAAAATATTTAACCGAGCATTTTAATGGACCAGTATTTGTTAAAAATTGGCCAAAAGAAATTAAATCTTACTACATGAAACTTAACCCAGACAATAAAACAGTTGCTGCGGTCGACTTGCTTGTTCCAGGTTCGGGCGAATTGATGGGCGGAAGTCAAAGAGAAGAGAACTATGATAAATTAGTTGCAAGATGTAAAGAACTTGGAGTTGCTACAGAAGCGATTGATTGGTACTTGAATTTGAGAAAATTTGGCACTTGCGTTCACTCGGGTTTTGGAATGGGCTTTGAAAGACTTATCATGTATTTAACAGGAATTGATAATATTCGTGATGCAATTCCATTCCCACGAACACCAAATAATTGTTTATACTAATGAGATTGAGTATCAATTTTATTGATACTTTTTCTTAATAGGAGGTTTGCAAATGAAATGTCCACAATGCGATGGCGAAATGACCGAAAGTGGAATTTGTCCAAATTGTAAAAAAATTGCCATTAAAGATAGCAATTCTTTTTGGTGGTTTGTGTTCGCGCTAGTTTTGCCTATAGTTGCAATAGTTTTATATTTTGTTTGGCGAACAAAAAAGCCAATGTGTGCCAAAAGGCTAATAGTTGGTGCAATAATCAGCCTATGCATTTTACTGCTTGTATATTTCATATTTGTAATACTTGCTATTATCGCGGGTGGAAGCGTATTTTCATAATAAAGACAGCGACAAACGCTGTTTTTTAATTGAAAGAAAAATTTGTTTTCTATTGCAATTTAAAAAATATTTGATATAATATATGCATGGAAGATTTATTTTCTCAAAACACAAAAAAATATGCTCCCTTAGCAGACAGGGTTAGACCTCAAAGTTTAGACCAATTTGTTGGGCAAAAGCATATTATTAAGGATGGTGGAATAATTAAGCAAGCCATTTTAAAAGGCACGCTTGGTTCTTGCATTTTCTTTGGACCACCGGGCACTGGCAAAACAACGCTAGCAAACATAATTGCAAAAAATTGTAATGCAAATTTTAGAAAACTAAATGCAGTTTCTTCCAATGTTGGCGAAGTTAAACAGGTGATTGAAGAAGCTAGAACCAACCTTAAACTTTATGGCAAACGCACTTATCTTTTGCTTGACGAATGTCATAGGTTTAACAAGGCTCAAAGTGACAGTATGTTAGAAGCAATAGAAGATGGCTCAATAATCTTTATTGGTTCAACAACAGAAAATCCATTTACAAACATGACTAGGGCGATTGTTTCTAGGTGCAAGGTTTTTGAATTTAAGCCTCTTGATAAAAACGACATTAAACTTGCTGTGTTAAATGCGATTAAATCGCCTGACGGTTTAGGCAATTTAAAAATTGAAATTCTTCCAGATGCATTAGACTTTTTGGCTTTTAGTGTGGGCGGTGATTTAAGAATGGCTTTGAATGGTTTGGAATTAGCCTGCTCAACTTGTGCGTTAACTGACGGCAAAATAGTATTAACCAAAGTTATTATTGCAGATTGCCTAGAAAAAAAGGTTATGGCAATTAGTGAAGATGAATACTATGATATGTTATCGGCGTTTTGCAAAAGCATTCGTGGAAGTGATGCTGAAGGTGCGTTATTTTATGCATTTAGGCTTATTGAGTGCGGGGTTGACCCTTTGATTATCTTAAGAAGGTTAATTGCACATACAAGCGAAGATATTGGCATGGCAGATAGCAACGCATTATTGCTTGCAGTTAGTGCTTTAACGGCTTATGAGCATATGGGAAAACCAGAAGGGTTAATTCCCATGACACACGCAATAATTTATGCTTGCGAAGCAGATAAAAGCAATTCTGTTATCGTTGCAGAAAATAGGGCGTTGGAAGATGCAAAAAATGTTAAAAAAGTAATAGTTCCAAATGCATTAAAAAATCATCCTTCAACCAATGATGATGGAAGCGGGAAATATAAGTACCCTCACGATTACGGTGGATATGTTAAGCAACAGTATTTGCCTAATGAACTAAAAGATAGGGTGTATTATGAGCCATTAAAAAATGGTAGAGAAAAAAATTTAAAAAGAAAAAAGGTTAAATAGGAGATAATTATGAATATAAACGAAGTTATTAAAAAAATACCACAAGAAAAAATAGTTGAATTTTTAAAATACGATTTAAAGGTTAGATTGGAAGACCCTCTTTGCGCTGACTACTATGATATTCAAGATAAAGTTTTGCAAAGTTACGACACAATCTCTAATAAATTAGTTATGGTTTTTGGAAGCGATGATGGCGACAATTTTATTACTTTTAGACTAGACACTTTTGATTATGAACTTGAATACTCAAGAGTTATGTATAACAAAGATAAAAAAGTTGACCAAATTGAATCAATACCTGAACATTTGGAAGGAAGAAAAAAATACTGTGACTTTGTTGCAAGTTACATAGAAAAAGAATACGGAAAAGAAGCTAGCGACAAATATCTAGACAGAGCAAATCAAAAAATTGGTATAGAAGAAAAAATAATGTAATAATAAACGCATTAAGTTAGCTACTTAATGCGTTTTTTGTTTTACTAGATTTTTGGAACAAAATCTTCAAATATTATATTATCGCTGTATTGAACGGCTCTTAAATATTTTTGTTGGCTGTTTACTGTCCATGCAAGGATAGGCAAGTTTTCGTGCTTTCTAACCCATTTATTAGGCAAGTCCTCGGCGTGATAAGATATGAAGTCTGGGTTGCCAATTTTGTTTAACGAAAGTCGTTTTAAAAGTCCTTTTTTAACAATCGACATCTTTTCACCCTTAAAGAAACATGAAAGTTGACCTCTCCAAATTTCAGGTGCATGATTTTTAAACCATTGCAAAGTGAAAGGATTAAAACTTTGAATAGCATATTTTCCAGTGTAGTTTTTTAGAAGTTCGTACACTTTCTTTTCAAGTTCGCCAATTTTTTCAAGTTGCTTTATTTCAATTAAAAGTGGAGTTCTGCCGTCAACAAATTTTAAAACTTCTTCAAAAGTAGGAATTGTGTATTCTGTTCCAAAAAGTTTGCAAGAAGGCAAATCTTCTTTTCTTAACTGACTAGCATATTTATCTTTTCCACAAACTCTGTTTAAACTATCATCATGAAGAACGATAACTGTTCCGTCGCTAATTAACCTTACATCAAGTTCAATAGCATAGCCATTTTGAATTGCTCTTTCATATGCCCCAAGACTGTTTTCTGGATTTTGCTCGTCATGAAAACCTCTGTGTGCGATGTATTGATTACATAGCCAAGAATCAAAAATATTTTCGTCCATAAAATTCTCCTAATAGACTTATTTTAGCATAACAAAGCGGGGTTTGCCAAGTGTTTAAGTTGGTTTATAGATAACAACGAATAAATGTTTTGCAAATTTGCACATTTTATATATAATATCATTATATTTTAGGAGATACGAATGGCAAAAACACGACAGGAACTTATAAGAAATTTTTGCATAATTGCACATATTGACCATGGTAAAAGTACACTTGCAGATAGATTGATTGAGTATACAGGCACTGTTGCAAAGCGTGATATGGAAAGTCAACTGTTGGATAGCATGGACCTTGAAAGAGAACGAGGAATTACCATTAAACTTACGCCAACAAAAATGAACTATGAATACAACGGCGAAGTTTATGAATTTAACTTGATTGATACTCCCGGACATGTGGATTTTACCTACGAAGTTAGCAGAAGTTTGGCTGCTTGTGAAGGCGCAATTTTGATTGTTGATGCTTCACAAGGGGTGGAAGCACAAACATTGGCAAATTTGTATTTGGCGGTGGAAAATAATCTTGAAATTATGCCAGTAATTAACAAAATAGACTTGCCAAGTGCAGATATTGAAAACACCAAAAACGAGATTAGAGATTTAATTGGAATTGACCCAGAAAAAGCACCACAAGTTAGTGCCAAGGAAGGCATAAACATAAAGGAAGTTTTGGATAGAATAGTAACCGATTTTCCATGCCCAAGTGGAGATGAACAAAAGCCATTAAAGGCACTAATTTTTGATAGTTACTATGATAACTATAAAGGTGCTATTTGCTTGGTTAGAGTGTTTGACGGTGAAGTTAAAGCGGGCGATAAAATTAGAATGTGGACAACTAATAAAGAGTACGATGTTGTTGAAGTGGGTAAATTTGTTCCGCATCCAAAGGCAGAAGATAAATTGCTTGCTGGCGAAGTTGGCTATATTGCGGCTAGCATAAAAAATGTGCAAGACACCAAAGTCGGTGACACTATAACTAATGCATTAAACCCTTGCGATAGTGCTCTTGAAGGCTATAAGGAAGCAACGAGAGTTGTTTTCTGTGGAATATTTTTAAGTGACGGAAGCAAGTATCAAGAACTTAAAGATGCACTTGAAAAATTGCAATTAAACGATGCAGCGCTATCTTATGCTCCTGAAACTTCACAGGCACTAGGCTTTGGCTTTAGATGTGGCTTTTTGGGATTACTTCACATGGAAATAATAACCGAAAGATTGGAAAGAGAATTTAATCTTGACATTATAACAACTGCACCAAGTGTTTCTTATCATGTTTACACAACCAAGGGCGAAATGCTTGAAATTTCTAATCCTGTTAATTTGCCACCAGTGGCTATGATCGACCGCATGGAAGAACCATGGGTTAAAGTGGAAATTTACACTCCACCTGAATATGTTGGTTCTTTAATTGATTTATGCATTGAAAAACGAGGCATACAAAAAGATTTAAAATATATTGACGAAAAGCGTGTTAATTTAACATTTGAAATTCCACTAAACGAAATTGTTTACGACTTTTTTGATAGCCTTAAATCAAGAAGCAAAGGCTATGCAAGTTTAGATTATGAGTTGTTGGATTACAGGCAAAGCGACCTTGTTAAAATGGATATTTTGCTTAATGGAGAAACTTGCGATGCACTTTCAATTATCGTGCATAAGGACAAGGCATATCCAAGGGGAAAAGCCATAACCGAAAAACTTAAAGAGGTTATTCCACGCCAAATGTTTGAAATACCAATTCAAGCCGCAATAGGAAGCAAAATCATTGCTAGGGAAACCATTAAGGCTTTAAGAAAAGATGTTTTAGCAAAATGCTATGGCGGAGATATAACTCGTAAGAAAAAACTGCTTGAAAAACAAAAAGCAGGTAAAAAACGAATGCGTCAGGTGGGTTCGGTTTCCATTCCAAGCGAAGCATTCATGAGTATATTAAAAATATAAAAAAATTGTTGACAAATATTGTCAATTGTTGTAAACTATCAAAGTCTTAAATTTTAAGCGGTTTTTTTGTGGTCTAGCCCACCGCATTAGCCAAGGTGAGTTTAAAGTTTGACTAATTATTTTAGGAGAAATTTAAAATGAAAACATATATGCCAAAAGAGGCAACCATTGATAGAAAATGGTATCTAGTTGACGCAGAAGGAATGCCACTAGGAAGACTTGCTAGTCAAGTTGCATCAATTTTAAAAGGAAAAAACAAACCAACATATGCTCCACACATCGACACTGGTGACTATGTTGTTGTTATCAACACAGACAAGATTGTTTTAACAGGTAAGAAACTTATTCAAAAAACACATTTCCAACCAACAGGTTATGTAGGTAATGCAAAATACATTCAATACAAAGACATGATGGCAAAAAATAGTGACGAAGCATTAAGACTTGCAGTTAAGGGAATGCTTCCAAAAAACAAACTTGGCAGAAAAATGATTAAAAAACTTAAAATGTTCAAGGGTGCAGAACACAATCATCAAGCACAACAACCAGAACTCATAACACTTAAAGGAGGAGTAAGATAATATGGCAGCAGCAAAAAAAGTTGAAAAGAAACTTGAGCCACTTAACACAGGTAGAAGAAAACAAAGTGTTGCTCGTGTAAGAATTACTCCAAATGGCAGTGGCAAAATCACAATTAACGATAGAGATATTAACGACTACTTTGGTCTTGGAACATTACAACAAATCGTAAGACAACCACTTGTTTTAACAGGAAACGAAGCAAAAATTGATGTTACAGTTAATGTTTGCGGTGGCGGTTTAACAGGACAAGCAGGCGCAATCCGTCACGGAATTGCAAGAGCACTTGTTGTTTACAATGAACAATACAAAGCAGAACTTAAAAAAGCAGGATTCTTAACAAGAGATTCAAGAACAAAAGAACGTAAAAAATACGGTCTTAAAAAAGCAAGAAAATCTCCACAATTCAGCAAGAGATAATGATTATAAAAAAACGGAATTTATGTTCCGTTTTTTTGTTTTAAATTTTGTTATTTATTAACGCAAAATTTAAAAAAACAGAGTTAAACTCTGCTTTTTTTATTACAAGGGGGTTGTAATAACTATTTTAATAATATTTTGGTCTACAAAGCATCCAAATAAGCCATAAACCACCAGTAAAACATATCATAAAGAAATCAACGACAGGATTGTACACTCTGGGCATTCCTTTTCTTGATGAACTAGAACTTGAACTGGACTGATTAACAATGTTAATTTGCTTATCGTTTTTATTTAAGTTTTTTGTTTCAACTCCGCAATGCACGCACACAACTGCGTTATCATCAATTTCTTTTCCACAATGATGACAAAACATATTCTTCCTCCGTTTAAAAATTTAATTACATGACTATTATATAAGTAGATTTCTACTTTGTCAAGTCTTTTTAGTAGATTTCTACTATAATTTTTTTATGAAATTTAAAGAACGATTAAAAGAACTGCGAAGCGAAAAAGGACTGTCGCAACAACAACTTGCCAAACTTATTGGAGTTTCTCAAAAAGCGATTGATTTTTGGGAAAAGGGGATAAACGAGCCAAAAGCAAGTTATGTTGTGGCTTTAAGCAAATTTTTTGCTGTTTCGGCGGATTACTTGCTTGGTCTTATTGATTAGTTCGCAAATTTATTTATAATAAGCATAAATTATGTTATAATAATTTTAGGAGATTATCTTAATGGAAAATGAAAATATTTATGATTTAATTATTGTTGGCGGTGGGCCTGCGGGAATAACTGCGGGAATTTATGCTTGCCGAGCAAGGCTTAAAACTTTAATGCTTGAAAAGTATGTTTATGGCGGTCAGGTTGCCACAACTTTTGAAATTAAAAATTATCCTGGTTATGAAAATATAAATGGACCTGATTTAATTGATAAAATGCTTTCACAAGCAAAAAAATGCGGTCTTGAAACAGTTAACGATTGCGTTTTGGACTTTGACTTTAAAAATGAAATCAAGGTTGTTAAAACAGAATATGGCAAGCAATATAAAGCAAGAAGCATTATTTTGTGTATGGGCGCAGACGCAAGAAAATTAGGCGTTAAAGGCGAAGATAAGTTTAAGGGAATGGGCGTTAGTTATTGCGCAATATGCGACGGTGCTTTATATAAAAATAAAGTTGTTGCAGTTGTTGGTGGTGGCGATAGTGCGTTGGAAGACGCTGCATATTTAAGCGATATCGCACAAAAGGTTTATTTAATTCACAGACGAAACGAGTTTCGTGGTCAAGAAATTTTGCAAGAAAGAGTTTTTAATCTTGCAAAAGAAGGTAAAATTGAACTTGTTTTGAATAGTGAAGTGACCGAAGTTTATGGCGAAAACAAAGTTGAAGGCATAACGGTTAGAAATTTTGAAACCAACGATAGCAAAAAAATTGAACTTGAAGGACTTTTTATCACTGTTGGAAGAGACCCAGATACAGTTTCTATAGACGCTGTGAACAAAGACGAAAAAGGTTACATCCTAACAAATGATAGTATGGAAACAAACATCGAAGGAGTTTATGCAGCAGGCGATTGCAGAAAAAAAGAGTTAAGACAAATTGTAACCGCTTGTGCAGATGGTGCGATTGCAGCAACAAAGGCAAACATATTTGTTAAAACTCAAAAGCGTAAACAAAATGCATAAAGAAGTTTCTAAATTTTCGTAAACAAATGTGCATTTAAAATCATATATACAAATATGAATTTTAAAATAGAAAACTCAAATATAATAGTATCTAAAAGATTATTGAAAGAACTAAAATTCAATAATCTTTTTTGTAATTCAATATTTGCTTTGTTTAGTTTTGAGATTGATAAGCCAAGAATTTTATTTAACTACGAAAATGATTATTTGAAAAAAATATTTAAAAAATTGCAAAAAAATTGTGAAATTTGCTTCAAAAACATAAAAAATTTTGAAATTTTTTGCATTTGCACTCATTTTTGCGAATTTGACCTTGGAATTTTTATTGTTGAAAATAATGACACTATTGAACTTAAAATGATTAGTGGAAGTGGAAAAAGTTTAAGCCAAACAAAAATTAGCGTTATAGAAACGTGTTTTGAAAGTTCAAAAAATTTAAAAAAAGTTAACTTAAAAACTTGTAAACTAATTAGCCCTGTTAGTCAAGATTTTGTTAAAATCGTGCATGGACAGCAACTAAAAAAACTAGATGAGTTTATGTGAAATTTAATTTACGCTCAACAATAATTGACCTTTTTTGTAATATCAAGTAAAATGTTTTTAGGTGAAAACATGTTTGTAATTAGAAGAAGTTGGTATGAGTTGCTTAAAAGCGAATTTGAAAAACCATACTATAAAAATCTTGAAAATTTCTTGCAAAAAGAATATGCAACAAAAACCATTTATCCACGAAGCGAAAATGTTTTTAACGCAATAAATCAAGTTCCGCTTGATAAAGTTAAAGTTGTGATTATTGGTCAAGACCCATATCACGAGCCAAACCAAGCACATGGCTTGTCGTTTAGCGTTGAGCATAGCGAACTTCCGCCTTCACTTAAAAACATTTTTAAGGAGATTGAAACTGAAACTGGCATAAAAAACACCAAAGGAAATTTAACCGCTTGGGCTAAACAAGGCGTATTGCTTTTGAACACAGTTTTAACGGTGGAAAGGGGTAAGGCAAATTCTCACAAAGGCATGGGCTGGGAAAATATCACTTTGGAGATTGTTAAAAAGGTTAATGAACTTCAAACTCCTGTTGTGTTTTTGCTTTGGGGAAGTCAAGCCCAAAAGTTTGCAGAAATTTTAAACAATCCCAATCACTTGGTTTTAAAGTGTGCTCATCCTAGTCCTTTATCGGCCTACAATGGCTTTTTTGGATGTGGACATTTTATCAAAACGAATGATTTTTTAGTTAAAAACAATCAATTACCAATAAATTGGTCAACTGACTAAAAAAATATAATTTCACTATTTACATTATAAAAACTTTGTGATAAAATATTGCTTGAAAGGAGATATTTTAGTATGTGGGAAATTATAATAAGTATTGTAATCGTATTATTGTTTGCAACCCTTGGTATATATCTTGGAATTAAAGCAAAAAAAAGAATGGATAACAACTATAAAACATCTATAGATTTTGACAAGATTGATATTAAAAATCAGTTAATCAAACATGTTCCTTATCTATGGCCAAAGGAAGTAGAATTTTATGATATGTTTAGAACTCAACTTCCAAAAGAATATTTAATGGTTCCAAAAGTTGGCGTGGACAAAATTGTTAAACCTCATGGAAGTTTGCTTATGTACAATGCGGTTAAAACAAAGTATGTTGACTTTTGCATTTTCAAGCGTTCGAACATGGAACCTGTAATGGTTATTGATTGCTTTTACCCAAGCATAACCGACAGTACCATTAAGGAAATGGATAAGGCAGTGGCAAAAGCTTTGCAAGCAGTTGACATTCCAGTTCTTCAATACGAAATTTTGGATATACCTTACGACACTGAAGCTGTTATGAAACGATTCTATGACGCTCTTGACCCAGTTGCACTTGCTCAATTAAGAAAGAAAACAAATTAAAGGAAGGTAAAAAATGGACGAATTAGAACCAAAAAACGAAGTCGTTGAAGAAGTTGTTGAAACTGTTAACGAACCAGAAACTGTTGCAGACGCCACAGTTGAACAAAAAGTTGATGAACCTTACAAATCATCGCCAGAAAAAATTAAGGTGACTAACTACATATTCTCTATGTCTATATTCTTGCTTGTGCTTATGGCATTAAGAATGATATTCTCATTAGCGCAAATTGGAGATATGTTTATTCTTTTAAGAGAATCTAACAGTGATGTTAAAACTATTGGTGTTTTAGCATTAGTTGAGTTGATTCTTATGATTGTAAATTTTGTTATTGCACTTTTATTTTTCACTTACGCAAACAAGTATAAAAAATCAGTTGCAAAGAACGAAGAAATATTTAAAGATATGAAAATATTTAAAATTTTCTCACTTGTAATGGCAATTATATTCACAATTTTTATTGTTTACGAAGTTGCTGCTGTTTCAAAAATGTTGGCAATATTCAAGGCTTATAATGCTCAAACAAATGGAGTTTCTTATGGCTCATTAGTTTGGAGTGGAATATTCGCTGGCTTGGCTTGGTATGGCTATGCTTTATTAAGAAGAAATAATAAGTAATTTAAAAAACACACTGTTTAAAGCAGTGCGTTTTTTTATTGTTTATTATAAATTTTTTGCATAAAAAAACTGTGCATTCTTTTTTGTAAACCCGAACCGAAGTGGTCACGGTTTGTCTTACTCCAGAAAAGTTTCCTTGTGGCACAAAGTTAGATTTGCTTAATGCTGCTTCCTTCCAGACCTGACATGATTCACAAGTAACTTTTGCACAAGACCTTTCCTTCATCGCAAGCCAAATTCATCCTGCTTCGACACGCATTCCCGAGAAAGACTTTCTGCCTTGCTAAAGCGGATTGCAAGAATAGGGCACCGCTAACTCCCCACATAGCACAGTCACGATTATTATAAACAAAACCGAACAAAAATTCAAGTGTTTTTTCATTATTTGCTACTTTTTTGCGATTTGCATATACTATTATAAATAATACTGTCGAACGAAACTATTTTGTTTGCGAAAATTGGCAATAAATGTTATTATACTAAATAAGTGAGGATAAAAATTTGAGTGATAATGCAACTAGATTTTTAAAAGCATATAACAGTCTTGATTATGCTTTAAGAACACAATATAACTTTAAAAGAAGCATGGCTTTTTCGGATGTTATAAGACGAAGCGTTGTTTTGAACAGCGTTGTAAGAAAATATGAGGATTTGTTAATTGACTACGGTCGTTTAAGAAACGCAATAATTCATAGTGGCAATGAAACAGAAGTTATTGCTGAACCACACTTGAATGTTGTTGAAAAACTTGAAAAAATTGCAAAACTAATTTGCACGCCACCAAAGGTTTTGGATACAGTTTGCAAAAAAGATGTTTTGTGCATTTCGGGGGATGAAAAACTTGAAAACACAATCATCACAATTAGCAAAAGTGGTTATAGCAACCTGCCTGTTTATGAAAATGGCCAACTTATTGGTGTGGCTAATGGTCAAAAACTTATAGATAATATTGGTAAGGTTTTGAACAATGGCTACGATATAAATGAATATTTAAAAGAAACCACAATAAAGGAAGTTATTTCATTTAATGTGGGCGAGCCATATTATGCTATTGAAACCGAAGAATTAACTTTGGAAAAAGCAGTGGATTTATTTTATCGAAACAGAAAACTTTTGGTTATTTTAATCACAAAACATGGCGACCGCAACGATAAACCGCTTGGCATCGTTTCCGTTGCCGATGTTATGGATATAAACAATATTTTGGAGAATTACTAATGGACAAGCATGAATTAAATGTAGTATACGAAGATAATCATCTTTTGGTTGTTGTGAAGCCACAAAATGTTTTAAGTCAGCAAGACAGTACCAACGATGAAGATATGCTCTCTATGTGCAAAGAATACATAAAAAATAAAAGTAATAAACCGGGTGAGGCTTTTGTTGGACTTGTTCACAGATTGGACAGACCAACTGGTGGGCTAATGGTTTTTGCAAAAACAAGCAAGGCAGCGTCGAGATTAAGTGAACAAATAAAAAACGGCGAATTTAGCAAAGAATACTTAACCGTTGTTGTTGGCAGACCACGAGAAGCAAGCGCAAAACTCACTCACTACTTAAAAAAAGATGAAATAAACAATGTTGTTAGAGTTGTTCCTATGCTAGAAAGTGGCGCAAAAAAATGCGAACTAATTTATAAAACTTTGGACTATAACGACAAACTTTCTTTACTTAATGTTAAACTTTTAACAGGCAGAAGCCATCAAATTAGAGTACAAATGAGCACGATAGGCAATCCTGTTTTTGGCGATGTTAAATATAAAGGAGACATAGTTAAAGGCTATAATTTGGCTCTTTGGGCATATAAACTTGTGTTCATTCATCCAACAACCAAACAAGTCTTAAACTTTGTGTGCTATCCGCCAGAAGATGAAATTCCTTGGAATTATTTTAATCTTAATAAAAAGTTTTAAAAAACTCACCAGTTAGGTGAGTTTTTGTTTGTAAGAACATATTAAATTTTAGGATTTATAATTGAGTACATTAAAATTTATAACTATTTATTACTTTTTCAATTTCGTTAATAATTACTTTATGTGTGTTAGTTAATTCTCGATGAGATTTTAAGTAATCTATAATGTAAATTGTGTCGTTAATCGTTCGTTTTTGCTTTTCTAGTGAACAACCTTTTAAGTCGCTAATGTTGTCCAGCCTATCACATAGTTTAATAACAAGTGCATACGAAGTCATGTGTTCCATCTTTTGTGCCAAATATTGAGCCTTTCCAATTAGTTTTGGAACATATTTTGCAGTGGTTAATTCGATAACCAAACTTGGAACAGGACTATCTTCGCCAAAAAAGTCGTAAAGTTCTTTAGGAGAAGTGTAGGTGTCTTCAAGAGTATCGTGCAAAAGAGCGGCGCTCATCAAAAGTTTTATGTTTTTAGACTTTTTGTATTTCGCCACAAGTTCTGCCACTCGAAGTGGGTGGGTAATGTAAGGCTTTCCGTCATCTCTAAATTGCCCTGCATGTTTTTCGCACGCAAATTGCAATACATCTTTTAATTCGCCAATGTCATAATTTGAACATGTTTTTGTTTGATTTTTCATATAAAAATCTTAACATTTATTGCTACGAATATCAATATTTTTTCAAAAAAAGTTTTAAAAAATATTTTATTTGTGTATTGACTATGCAATTTGCTGGTGTTAGAATGTTTTTGAGGTAAAATTATGTCACCATATGAATATTTTGAACTTGAAAGTTTGGAACAAAAAAGAGAAAAGTTTTTAAAGATGGCAAAAGACTTGCGTCAAGATTTTGAAGCAAAACTATCAAAAACAATGCGTTCGTACAAAAATGTTTACGATTTTGAGCGAAAACTATTAAAGTTTGCCGACAAACAACTTTTCAATTCTTTTAAAGGTTTGGATAAATTTAGAAAATACGAAAAGCAGTCCAAAGCAAAGCAAGAAATGAATATATATCAAGAAACTGAAGTTTTTTATCTTCAAGAAAAGGCAGTGTATAAATTGCTTGAAGTTTCAAAAAATCCTTCAAGAGATACTCATTTTGTTGAATACTATCAAAACTTAATTTCAATAGCAAACATTATTATTGCTTCTATGGAAAAGTCCAAGCAAAGAGTGGATGAAATTTTAAGCCATGAAACATACACTGACCAACAAAGATTGGTTTGGGGCAATAAAGAGCCAGAAGAAGATTTGGAAAATATACATTAAAAAAAGTGCATTTATTGCACTTTTTTAATAACTTGTTGGAGGAGTTGTGTCTTTTGGCTTTTCAATTTCTGCAACGATTGATTCTGTTGTAAGCAAGGTTGCTGAAACACTGCTTGCATTTTGAAGGGCAGAGCGGGTAACTTTCGTTGGGTCAATTATTCCGCTTTCAACCATGTTTACAAATTTATCTTGTAATGCATCATAGCCAATAACCATGGTGCCGTTTTTGTTTTTTTCTAAAACTTGTTTTAAAATTTCTTCTCCGTCAACTCCCGCATTTTTACAAATTTGAAGAAGTGGGCTTGAAAGCACCTTTAGTATGATTTCCGCACCAGTTTTTTCATCGCCATAAAGTGTTTTAATGAGTTGCTTTACTGGTTCTATTGCACTTAAAAGGGCAATTCCGCCACCAGCAACAATTCCTTCGATTGTGGCTGCTTTTGTGGCAGACAAGGCATCTTCCAGCCTTAACTTTTTCTCTTTCATTTCAACTTCTGTTGCTGCACCAACGCTTATAACTGCAACACCACCGGATAATTTTGCAAGGCGTTCTTGCAATTTTTCTTTGTCGTAGTCGCTTTGGCAAGACTCAATTTGGTTTTTAATACTTGCAATTCGTTCGGCAAGTTTTTGACTGTCGCCGTAGCCTTCAACAATAGTGGTGTCATCCTTTGTTACTTTAACGAGTTTTGCTCTTCCTAAATGGTCGGTTGTGGCATTTTGCAAAGTTAAGCCAAGTTCATCACAAATTAAGGTTGCACCAGTTAAAATTGCAATGTCTTGCAAAATTGCTTTGCGTCTGTCGCCAAACGCTGGGGCTTTAACTGCAACAACATTTAATGAACCTCTAATTTTGTTCAAAACCAATGTTGCAAGTGCTTCGCCTTCAATGTCGTCGGCGATAATAACAAGTTTCAACCCTTGTTTAACAACTTGTTCAAGCAAAGGCAAAATATCTTGAAGATTGGTTAACTTTTTGTCTGTGATAAGTATGTAGGCGTCGTCAAAAACTGCCTCCATTTTATCCATATCTGTTGCCATGTAACTTGATGCGTATCCACGGTCAAATTGCATGCCTTCAACCACTTTTAGAGTGGTGTCGAGTGTACGACTTTCTTCAATGGAAATTACCCCATCTTTGCCCACTTTTTCCATGGCATCGGCAACTAATTTACCGATAACTTCGTCGCCAGCCGAAATGGTTGCAACTTGTTCAATTTCGGTTTTAGTGCTAACTTGCTTGCTAATTTGTTTTAGTTTTTCGCAAACAACATCGGTTGCTTTAAAAATCCCTTTCTTTAAAATTACAGGGTTTGCTCCGCTGTTAAATTGCTTCATGCCTTCGGTTATAATTTGTTGGGCAAGAAGAGAGGATGTTGTTGTTCCATCTCCTGCAACATCGTTTGTTTTTATACTTACTTCTTTTAATAATTGCGCACCCATGTTTTCAAATGGGTCGTCAAGTTCAATTTCTTTTGCGATTGTAACACCATCGTTGGTGATAAGTGGGGAAGCATATTGCTTGTCTAACACAACATTTCTTCCTTTTGGTCCAAGTGTTATTTTCACTGTGTTGGCAACAGCGTCAACACCTTTTTTTAATGCCTGTCTTGCTTCGTCTGCGTATAAAATTTTCTTTGCCATAGTTTCTCCTTATTCCACTTTTGCTAAAATGTCATCTTGTTTTAAGATGAACACGGTTTCTCCGTCTAGTTTAAATTCGCTTCCAGCAAATTTGTTGTACAAAACCTTGTCGCCAACTTTTAAAAGCATTTTAACTTCGTTTCCGTCAACCATTCCGCCTTCGCCAACTGCAATAACTTGTGCAATGCTTGGGCGTTCTTGTGCGCTTGATGGAAGCAAAATTCCGCTAGCGGTTTCGGTTTCCTTTTGTTCAATTTCTTTAACAACAACTCTGTCTAATAATGGTGTTATTTTCATTTTGTTCTCCTTTAATATGTTTATATTATAGACAAAAAATTTGCAATAGTAAAATATTTTTGTTTTTCCTTTTGTTGAAAACTAAATTTAACTTTTCATTTTTTCATACAAAATAACCAACATTCATAAAATATTTTGAGTTGCAAAAAAATTTTACTCATTAAAAACAGGGAGGTCAACATTTAGTGCCAATAATTCAAACAAATTCAGGATATGGCTATGTGTATAAGTCGAATGTTAAACCTAAAAAAAGTATTCCGCCCTTTTTTAAATTTATAGGTTTTGCTGTGATAGTTTTTGGTGTTGTTATTGGCGCGTTGTGGCTTTCTAAAATGATACCTTCTTTTGTTGGAATAGATAATAACTTATTAGTTAATGATAGGCAAGTGTATTGTGTTAGTGCTGGAGTTTTTGAAGATTATTCCACCGCTTTTGCGTTTAGCGAAACAATAAAAAAACAAGGTGGGGCGGGGTATGTTTTAAAGCGTGATAATTCATATCATGTTTTGCTTAGCGCATACCCGAAAAAAGATAGTGCATTAAAGGTTATTGAGAATTTGTCTTATGAAAATATCGAGGCAGAATTATGCGTAATTTCGCTTGAAAAAATAAGCATGAAAATTAGTGACGAGAATAATGATAAAATGAAAGTTAAAAGTGCATTAAATGTGTTTTATAACTCCTTTGATGCTCTGTATTCTATTAGCATAGATTATGACCAAAATGCATTATCAAAAAGTGAAGCTTTAAATCAAATTGAGGTAATTCAAGAAAATGTAAGTAAGAGCAAAAATGGGATAAGCACAAAGAATAACGAAATAAGCGACGCTGTTTTAGTTTACTTAAAATTGTATATGGACGATTTGTCGCAAGCATTAAGCCAACTGGAAACTTGTAAAGATAACTTTAAGGCAGAAATAAAAGCAACATATTTTAAGTGCATAGAGTTATATTCGTCTTTTAGGCAAGAAATTGGAAAATAATTTAAAAACTTCCATTGTAAAAATTTTAAGTTTATGTTATAATATTTCCACGAGGATATTATGGGAATATTTAGTAAACTTATGAATGGTCTTGGCTTTAAACAAGAAGTGCCACAAGATAATGAGGTTCAAACAAGGGTAAATCCAATAAACGAGCAAAATCAACAACAAAAAACTGAAAAATCATATAGCATCAGTTCTTTGGTTTGTTATGCTCCAAAAAGTAACACCGAAGTTAAAATGCTTATTGACTACATAAAAAAAGGCGAGCCATGCATAATAAATTTGGCGGGACTAGGTAATGACGATATTAAAAGCGTGCTTGACTACTTGGGAGGCGGAATGTATGCTTTGGGTGGCATGATTTCAAGGCTTCAAGGCGACATTTATGTGCTTTCTCCAAAAGATGTTCAAATTAACACATTATAAATAAAAAGTGACTATCAAGTCACTTTTTTATTCTCCAAACAAGTTTTTTTCTTTCTTGTTGAAAGGTCGGTTAAAATATGAGAAAAATGCAAATATAATCAGTAAACTTGAAAAGCATAAATAGTAGATGTTATAGCGCATAAAGTAACTTGCAATAAACAGGACAACGGCACTTAAAAAATAACTTTTAAACCTTTTTTTGTTGAATGCGACATCGGCTAGCATTTTCATTTTTTGCTTAAAAGGAGTTTTTGTTTGTGTTTTTGGTTTTTGTTCAATTTCAAAGTTTACTGGTTTAAAAAACACGCAGTAAGTTTGCTTGTCGTCATAAAGCAATATGTTAAAATCGTCTATGCTTGAAGCAAGTTTTTTTGCACTGTCTGTAAATTTTTTTGCACATACGCAAAGGGTTTTAATTTTTAGATTTTTTGCTTTAATTTCCAGCACGATTTCCAGCAAGGCGTTGTCGTCAACTTCTGTTTTGTTAAAGCATGGTCTAATAGCGTTTTCGTCAAAAATTAAGCAAGTTTTGTTTTTTTGATAAGTAATATTTCGCTTTTGCAAAGTCTGCTCAAAAACTGACAGACACTTATTTTGTGATGAAAACATTAAACTGGTGGTTAGTGCATTTATATTCTTACATTCTTTTAGCGAAAGTTCTTTTTTTGCATTCTTTTTTTTGTTAAAGAAATAAAAAACAGCACACGAAAAAAATGTAATTAAACTGGAGTATAGCAAAATTAAAAAAGTGTTATGCTCATAGTATCTTATCCACAAAAAAGACACCACAAAAACGGCGAATATTAAAAACAGATTATCTAATATTTTTGAAAGTAAAGTTTTTTCCATGCTAAAAGTATTGACAATAATTTTTTTAAATATATCTATAAATAAGATACAATTAGTAAAAAAAGTGATATAATTAACCGAGAGGAAAATATGGAGTTTATTTCTAAAAGCGAAAAAGATACAATTAAACTTGCAAAGAAATTTGAAAAGAAATTGAAAGGCGGAGAAGTTGTTGTGCTTAATGGCGACTTGGGCGCAGGCAAAACAACATTCACAAAAGCACTATGCAAGGCATTAAAAGTAAAAGAAAATGTAACGAGTCCAACATTTACTTTGATGAACATCTACACAAGTGGAAGATTGCCACTTTATCATTTTGATATGTACAGAATTGAAGACGAAAGCGAGGCAGAAGAACTTGGGCTTAACGATTATTTCTACTCTAACGGAGTTTGCATGATAGAGTGGGCGCAAAACATTAAGCATATTTTGCCAAAAAATTTAATTACAATTAACATCGAAAAATTGGGCGAAACATCTAGAAAGTTTGAAATTTTAGGTATGGAGGGCTTACACTAATGAAAAGAGGATTATGCTTAAACACAAGTTCAAATATTGCTGAAGTGTGCTTGGTTGATGGAATGAACGAAGATATAGTTCAAATTTCAAGTCCGCACAGCGAAAAGTTAATGCCAGCAGTAGATTCCATGCTTTGTAAACATGATTTGGAAGTTGACGATTTTGACGCCCTTGGCGTGGTTGTTGGACCGGGTTCGTTCACAGGCGTTAGAATTGGCGTTGCTGTTATAAAAGCCATGGCTGTTGTTAACAAAAAAGCAAAGTTGGTTTCAATAACCAGTTTCGATTTGATTGCTCAAAATGTTAGTGCATTTAATTTTTTGGTTGTTCTTGACAGTGGAAATGAAGACAGATATGTTGCGGAATACGAAAAAGCAAAATTAGTGAAAATATTCTCGATGAAGTCTAGTCAAATTAACGAATATGCAAAGCAACATTCCATCGAAGTTTTTGCAAATGTGTGTGAGAAAACTAAACTTGCCGATGTTGATGCACAGTTTATCGAGTTAAGAAAAGATACATTAAGCGAAATTTTTCAAAATAAATGTGCAAAAAATGAGTTTTGTGCTTTAAACGAACTTGCACCTGTTTATGTTAAATTAAGCCAAGCAGAAAGACAAAGAAGTGAAAAAATTCTTGAAAATATGACGATTGAACCTGTAAGCGATTATGACCAATTAAAAGAAATAGAAAATTCGTGCTTTAACGAACTTGCTTGGAGCGAAAACATTTTTAAAGAAGAATTGATGCAAAATTACAAATTCTACTTTGTTGCTAAATTTGAAGATAAATACATTGGCTATGTGGGATTTGAAAAAATGGGCGATTATTTGAATATTCAAAAAATTGCTGTTCTTGAGGATTATAGAAATTGCGGAGTTGCATCAAAACTGCTTGAAAAAGTTTTTGAATATAAATCAAAACAAGAACTGAACAAGGTGTTTTTGGAAGTTGATGTTAACAATAAAACCGCTATAAAATTCTATGAAAAATTTGGTTTTAAAACTATATCTAGGCGTGAAAACTATTATAAAAATGGAGATGCCTGCTTTGTTATGCTAAAAGACAAATAAGTAATCTAAATCATATAAGTATAGGTAAGTATGAAAAGACTATTAAACGGAATTGAAATAAATTTTAGGTTTCACACCAATCCAAACAAAGATAAATTTGTTTTGCTTTTGCATGGTTGGGGAGGAAGTTTAAATAGTTTTAGAGGGTTGGAAGACTTTTTAATTTTAAACGGATACAGCGTTATAAACTTGGATTTTCCCGGTTTTGGAAACAGCGAACTGCCTAAAGATACTTTTGGTTTAGATGATTATGTTATAATTGTTAAGCAAATGCTTGAAACAATAAATGTTAAAAAAATTATGGTTGTGGCTCACTCGTTTGGTGGTAGAGTTGCAATTAAACTTGCTAGTCAAACAGATTTAATTGAAAAATTAGTTCTTGTGGACAGTGCTGGAATTAAGCCAAAATTTAGTTTTTCAAAATTTTTAAAGGTTAGGCATTATAAATTTTTAAAATGGCTTAAGAAGCATAATTTAACAAAAAAGAATTTGGACGATTATGGCAGTGCGGATTTTAAGGCGTTGCCAAGCCAAATGAAGCCAGTTTTTGTTAGAGTTGTAAATGAAGATTTAACAAATTTATTAAGTGGCATTTCTTGCCCAACTTTAATTATTTGGGGGGATAAGGACCAATCCACGCCACTATATATGGCAAAAATATTGAATAAAAAAATCAAAGACAGTGGACTAATAGTTTTTAAAGACAGTGGACATTTTAGTTACCTTGAACATCATGATGACTTTTTGATAATCGTAAAAGAATTTTTTAAATAGGAGTTAATATGAATTTTTTTAATTTACATAACCCAAACTTGTATATTTCAATAGTACTAACGCTTTTAAATAGTGTTACCATGTGTTTTGCTGGATACAAGTTTTTGCAAGTTATGCAACTTGGCGGATACTCCAATAGGGCGTATGCTCATTGGCTTAAAGACACAAAAGCAAAGTGGGTTTCAAGAATTTTAATACTTTTCTTTTTCTCGTGTCTAGCAATGGTGGTTTGCAACGTTCTGTTTGGGGCTTACGACACTAACAAACTTTATGGCTATATTGGTTTGGTGTTCTACTTTGCATTTATGCTAATATTCATTTTAAATATGTTTAAAGTGCCACAAAAAACACCTTTAAAACTTACAAAAAGAATGTGGCGACTAATAGTTTTATATTTCTTTTTGATGTTAATTTTTAGTTTTGGACTTTTGTATGTTGCGATTGACTTTACTTACTATTTTAGATACGCTAGCATAACCGGAACAGTTTTACTTATTCCAATTTTAATTCCACTTGCAAACTTTTTAATTCGTCCGCTAGAGAATATGATAAAACATTCTTATAAGCAAAAATCAAAAAAGAAACTTCAAAGCATAAAAGATTTAAAAATTATTGGAATTACCGGAAGTTACGCAAAAACAAGCACAAAGAACTTTTTAAATCAAATTTTATCAACAAAATACAGGGTTTATGCTTCTCCTAGTTCGTTTAACACTCCTATGGGGCTCTCGAAAGTTATTTTAGGGGAACTTAAAAACACTGATGAAATTTTTATTGCTGAAATGGGCGCTATTAGAAAAGGCGACATTAAGGAAATTTGCGATTTTGTTAAACCAGACATAGCAATTTTAACAGCAATAGGAAATCAACACCTAACAACCTTTAAAACAAAAGAAAACATAAAAAACACTAAATTTGAGTTGATTGAAAGTTTAGATGAAAATGGAAAAGCATATTTTAACAACAACTCGCAAGATGTTGACGACCTTTTTAAAAGATGCAATTTGAAAGATAAATACGAAACACAAATAAACAATCAAAATTTGGATTACACTGCTTTTGATATTACAGCCGATGAAGAAGGATTAAAATTTAAGTTGAAACTTAAAGATGAAATTGTGGATTGTAAAACAAAAATTCTTGGCGAACATAACATCGAAAACATACTTATTGCTTCGGCGGTTAGTTACGACTTGGGAGTTAGTGCAAAAAAAATAGCACAGGCAATTTCTAAACTTGAACCTGCTTCACATAGACTTGAATTAAAAAAAGCCGAAAACGGCGTAATAATTATTGATGATAGTTTTAATGCTAACATAATAGGCACAAAATGTGCGTTAAAAACATTATCCTATTTTGAAAATAGGCGAAAGGTTATTGTAACACCGGGGCTTGTTGAACTGGGCGATATGGAAGCCGAAGTAAATGAACAGTTTGGCAAAGAAATTGCAAAAGTTTGTGATATTGCGGTTATCGTAAACAAAAACAATGCAGAAGCCTTGAAAAGCGGTTTAAATAGTCAAAATTTTCCACAGGAAAACTTATTTATGGTTGAAACCCTTGCAGACGCTACAAAGTTGTTTGAAACTTTGCTTCGCCGTGGAGATGTTGTCTTGCTTGAAAACGACTTGCCAGATAACTACATCTAATAACAAAATATTCAAAATATATTTGCAAAACAGTGCAAAAACGTTTGACAATAAAACAGCGAAAATGGGAAACTCTTAAAGAGAAAAGATAGCGAATAAACTAACGAAAAAGTTAGGACATGGTTGACCAGCGACATGGTTGACCAGTAAGTGAGTTAAGGTGAAAAGCATTTAAAACAGTCAACCAAAAGGTTGGCTGTTTTTTCGTTAAAAAAATAAAAAAGGAGAAAAAAACAAAATGGTAAAAACAAAATTTTCGTTAACAAAACTAGTTGCTTTAGTTATCTCTGTTTTAACGTTAGCCATAGCAATAGTTATATTTCCTAATTTAAAGAAAACAAAAATTACAGCAAGCACAACACTAACAAATGAACAAATTGAGTATAGGCGTGCAACCCCTGGATTGTATAAGAGTGGAACAACAGAGTTAATTAAACAATGGAGTGAAATAGAATTTGAAAATAAAAGTGGTGGTTTAATAAGTTGGAGATATAGTCTTGTTGATAAAAACTTATCTGGTGATCTGGTTTTTGGAAAAACAATCGATGGCTTTCCTAACAGTTCTAAAACAAGCATTATTGAATTGGAAGATATGCCTAACATAACTGGTCTTGATTTGTGGAATTTATCTTTTGCGATTGGCAAAAAGATTTCAGTTGGGGTTACAGTGAGAATTTACAATTGTAATCTGTTAACTCAAATTGATTTTTCTGGTTTTAAATTTAACAGCGATAGTTATAGTTTTAGGGCTGATACTAAGCCTGTTTGTGATATTTCTAATTGCAATACATTAGAGAAATTAGATTTGCGAGGATTAGGAAGTCTTAACTTTTATGGCTGTGATAATTTAAAAATGATTATATTACCCGAAAATGGTAGTCAAACTTTTAGTAAAACAGGTTTAAATGCAGCAAAATTTAAAAAAACAGGTGGAAACAATTATTCCAATGATGAGATGCTTCCTTATGGAACAACTATATATTCTATAGACTATCAAAATGTTGCATCAACAGGTATTGTAATAAATTCTCTCTCAATTCCTATAATTTTGTGTATAATATTATTTTTAATTTTTAGCAAGAAAAATATAAATGTAAAATATTGCAGATAAAACTGCTAAAAAGGATACTTTGAAAGTCTATTTAAAACTAATAGGCTTTTTTGTTATTCAATGCCCAAAAGTTCGTTTGGTGTTATCCCAAAATGTGTGTATATTGAAACGATGTTGTCAAAAGAAGGCTTCTTTTTAGCAAGTAGCCATTGACTAATTGTTGTTTGATTGACTTGCAAAATTTCAGCCATTTTTTGCTGTGTTAATTTATTTTCAATCATTAAATCTTTTATTATTTCGCTGTATTTCATAATTTCATTCTATACTAGTTTAGGTCAATGGACTTGACATATGTCTAAAGACCTAATAAAATATTGACATTAATTTAAAATCTAAACAAATTCAATTTGAAAATAAGTCAAATAGTAAAAAAACTAGAAAAAACAACCATGATGAAGACTATTTAAAACTTTTAAAACGCCAAAACTAAACGAATATGGCGTTAAGATAAAATAGTTTTAACAATATGCTGTTTTTTTTCATACTTAAAATATGTGTAAGAGGTGAGTATGAAAAAGAATATAATGGTTATTTTTGGTGGAAAATCGACCGAGCATGATATAAGCATTCTGTCTAGTTTGCAAGCAATGGAAGCGTTTGATAAGCAAAAATATGAAATTTTTCCAGTTTACATAACTAAAGAATCAAAATGGTTTTATGGCGAGAAACTTAAAAAAATCGAAAGTTTCAAAAATTTTAATTGCAAAAATCTTAAACAAGTTGCAATTTTGCCATGCAGTGATATGCTTTTTGTTAAAAAACTTGGAAAATATGTGCCATACAAGAAAATCGACTGCGCATTTATAATTATGCATGGTATGAATGGCGAAGACGGCACTTTGCAAGGCTTAATGGAACTATCAAACATTCCTTATTCTTCAAGTGGAATACTTGCTAGTAGCATAGGCATAGACAAAATCGCTCAAAAACAAATGTTTGAAAGTTTTAATATTCCCGTTGTGCCTTATCTTACTCTAACTAAAGCCGAATTTGAAAAACTTGGCAATAAAATCAAACTAGATGGTTTAATTTTCCCAGTAGTAGTGAAGCCAAACAGACTAGGCTCAAGTATAGGCATTAGTTTTTGCAAAAACAATAAACAATTAAAGTCGGCGCTTGAACTTGCTTTTAAGTTTGATGATTGTGTGGTTATCGAAAAGGCAATAAAAAAACTAAAAGAAATTAACATAAGTGTTCTTGGGTATAAAGACGATATAAAATTAAGCACGACAGAGCAACCTGTAACAAGCCATGAATTATTAACTTTTACTGATAAATACTGCGGAGAGAAAAATAATGGTAAATTAAAATTCAAACCAACAAAAACTGAACAATGTGCCGTTAAAAAACAACAATCATTAAAAAAGGGAATAAAAAATGGCATGCAGTCGTTAAGTCGAATTGTGCCAGCGAATATTGATGATAAAACAAAATCGCTTGTTGAAAAGTATGCAAAAGAGATTTTTATAGGCTTAAAATGCAAGGGCGTTATTAGAATAGATTTTATGTTTGATGAGACAAAAAAGGTACTTTATGTTAATGAAGTTAATACAATTCCCGGCTCACTTGCATTCTATTTATGGGAATATAAAGGCATCTCTTTTAAAGATGAATTAGATTATATAATTGATATTGCAATACTAGAGCATAAAGAGAGAAATCAAAACACTTTTGTGTTTGAAAGTAAGGTTATATAAAAAATCGAACAAATGTTCTAAAATACTTGACTTTGTGAATTTATCGTATTAGACTATGTGCATGGAAAGTAGCGTAGCAATAGGAATTGTTTTCAAGTTAATGCGTAATAACAGAGTGAAAGCAAGAGAATTAAGTGAAGATTTTGAAATAAGCATAAGAACAGTGTATAGGTATGTTGATATATTGTCGGCTTCGGGCGTACCAATAATATGTTTTAGCGGAAAGAATGGTGGAATGGAAATTGATTCTAGTTTCAAAATTGATGATAATTTCTTAACGCTTGAAGAAGTAAAGTATTTATTAAAATTATTAAAATCGCAAGAAAAAAGTGTAAAAAACAATATTTTAATTGAAAAAATCAATAAAATTTATCAATTATAAAAAAATGCAAAAGTTTATTTTGCATTTTTTTTGATTAAATTGGCAATCTTTTTTGTGCCATTTGTTGTTTGATTTTTCATGTTTTTTTTGAAATTTTCAGCATTGTTTAATGTGTTTTCAATTTCTTTAAGCAAAGTCTTAGGCGATAGCTCTTCTTCCATCAAAACATTCGCATAACCTTTTTGCTTAAAGTAATTTGCATTTAAAATTTGGTCGCCACGACTTTCTCCTTTGCTAAGTGGAATAATTAACATAGGTTTGTTAATTGCAAGTAGTTCAAACAAAACATTCGCTCCGCCTCGAGTTACAACAACATCGGCAAAGTCAAAAGCATCTTCAACAGTGTTGGTAAATTCAAGTTGCACATAATTATTGTATTTTACATTTTCGTTAATATTATTTTTTCCCACGATATGCAAGACATTATATTTTTCTGTTAATTGTTTTAATGTACCAAAAACGGTACTATTGATGCTTTGGCTTCCCAAACTTCCACCAATAAAAAGTATGCTTTTTTTGGACTTATCAAAATTGTATTTTTTATAAATATTTTGCTTATTTCCCTTAAAAATTTGCTCTCTAATTGGACTTCCTGTAAAAATTCCATTTTTCAGGTTTTTGCATGTAACATCAAAAGAAGTGCAAACATAGGTGCATTTGTTTTTAATAAGTTTGTTTGCTAGCCCTAAACTATAATCGCTTTCATGAGTTATAACTGGAATTTTAAGCATGTGTCCTGCAATAACAACTGGAACGGCAACAAAACCACCCTTGCTAAAAATTATGTTAGGCTTAATTTTTTTTAACAATTTTTTTGCTTGGCAAATTCCCTTAACAAGTTTGAATGGAATAAGAAGGTTAGATAGGGATAACTTTCTTTTTAACTTTGTGGTTTCAATAGCATAGAATGGCATTAAATCTTGCATCATTTTTTGCTCCATGCTGTTTTTTGAGCCAATATAGGCAAAATCGAAATCTCTTTTTAAATATGGCATAAGTGCCAAATGTGGCGTTATGTGTCCAGCAGTTCCGCCACCCGTTAAAACAATTTTCTTTTTCATAACTTCTCCGCTAGTGTTATTTTATGCAACTTTTTGTTGAATTATAATTTTTATATAGTTTTTAAAAAGTGAATAAAAATACAATAAAACTTATAAATATGCACAACTTTTTCATTTAAACAACATGGAAAACATTATGTAAAGTAAAATGTGAATTTTTATAAAAAATATTTCAACAAAAGTCTTTTAAAAATAAAATTGTTGTGCTATCATAATAATTGTGAAAAATTAGAATAAAAATACCTAATTTAAGGAGAAAAATTTTGGCAAAAAGTTATAATTCTAAAGATATAGTTGTTTTGGAAGGGCTAGATGCAGTTAGAATGCGTCCCGGAATGTATATTGGAACAACTGGCTCAAAGGGGCTTCATCACTTGCTTTGGGAAATTGTAGATAATGCTATTGATGAAATTGCAAACGGATATGGAAATAAAATTGCGGTAACTTTGCACACAGACGGAAGTGCTTCTGTTGTTGATAATGGCAGGGGTATTCCAACAGATAAGCATCCAAAACTTGGCATAAGCGGTGTTGAAGTTGTTTTCACTCAACTTCATGCTGGTGGTAAGTTTGAAAGTCAAAACTATCAATACTCGGGTGGTTTGCATGGCGTTGGTGCAAGTGTAACCAATGCTTTAAGTGAATGGTGCGAAGTTTTTGTTGATAGAGATAACAAACGATATAATATTAGATTTGAAAGCGTAACCGAAAAAGATGGACATATTAAAAGTGGTCACACAGTTAAGCCATTAACAGTTGTTGGCGAAAGTAAATCGACTGGAACTTTGGTTAGATTTAAACCTGATAAAAGAGTGTTTGGCGAAACCACGACTTTTGATTACAACATCGTTGCAAACAGGCTTAAAGAACTTGCGTTTTTAAACAAGGGAATAGAAATTATACTTGTTGACGAAAGAGTGGACGAAAATAAACGACCTGTTGTTAAACAATTTAAATACACTGGCGGAATTGCCGACTTTGTTTCATACTTAACCGAAGCAAAAACAAAGTTATACGACACCCCATTTTACATGGCTGGGGCTAGTGACATAATGAAAGTTGAAGTTGCGTTTATTCACACAAGCGACTACAGCGAAACGATGTTATCGTATGTTAATAACATTCCAACAAGCGAGGGCGGAACTCACGAAACGGGATTAAGAAGCGCGATGACAAAAATGTTTAATGACTGCGCAAGAAAGTTAAACTTTTTGAAAGATAAAGACGCAAACTTGTTAGGCGACGATTTTAGAGAAGGCTTGACATGCGTGCTTACGGTTAAAATGCGTAATGTTCAGTTTGAAGGTCAAACCAAAACAAAACTTGGCAACCCAGAAGCAAGAGTGGAAGTTGAAAGCATTGTTTGTGAAGAACTTGCCAAAGTTTTAATTAAAAACGACAATAAAAAGGCGTTTGAAAAAATTATTGAAAAGGCAAAAGGCGCAGCAAAGGTTAGAGAGGCTGCCAAAAAAGCCAAAGAGCATGCAAGACAAATTAACAGTGCCGAAACGATAAGCCTTGTTGGAAAACTTGCAAACTGTTCGGGCAGAAAGCCAGAACTTAACGAACTATTTATCGTGGAAGGAAACAGTGCTGGCGGAAGTGCAAAGCAGGGTAGAGATAGATTTTTCCAAGCAATTTTACCACTTCGAGGCAAGCCACTTAATGTTGAAAAAACAAGGCTCGAACAAGTTCTTCAAAACGAAGAAATTAGAACAATTATTGGTGCACTTGGAACAGGAATTTCAAACTCGTTTAAACTTGAAAATTTAAAATTTCACAAAGTTGTAATTCTAGCCGATGCCGACCAAGACGGTGAACATATAAAATGCATTTTGTTAACATTCTTCTATAGATACATGCGTGAATTAATTTTAAATGGTAACATTTATCTTGGTATGCCACCACTATATAAAGTTTACACAAAAAATAAAATTGCTTATGCCTATACTGACGCGGACCTTGAAGAAAAGAAAAAATTTGTTGGTAGAGGTGCACAAGTTCAACGATACAAAGGACTTGGAGAAATGAACCCAGAACAACTTTGGGAAACAACTTTAAATCCAAAAAATCGCTTACTTGTTAAAGTTACAATAGATGATGCTCTTAAAGCAGAAACGCTAATAACAACATTGATGGGCGATAATGTTGATGCAAGAAAAAAATATATTTCTCAATACGCCGATTTTAACAGAGTTGACAATTTTAAAAAGGACGGAGATGATAAATAATGATTTTTGATGAAAGAGATATAGAAAAAGTTGAAGATAAAGAAGAAACTAGAAAAAAACATAAAGTAACAAACACTCAATTATCTTTTGACGACATTGAAAAACCTAAAAAAACAAAGTCTTCGCCAAAAGTGTTAACTGATAAGCCAAGCATTGTTGAAGAAGAAACTTTAAAAGCCACGAAAGAAGAGAAAAAATCAACAAAAAAAGTTGCAAAAAAGGCAAAAAAACAAGATGAAAAACCTGTTGAAGAAGATTTAGAAGCAGAAGTTGAAAGAGAGATGGATGAACAGCCTACAGAAGAGCCTGTTAGTGACGAAGAAGAACACACCTATGAAAGCACATTTGATAGGGACGACTCGGGCAACTTATTAAAAAGTTTGGACCATGTTCTTCACGACAGCATGATTCCATATAGTGAGTATGTTATTATGGACAGGGCTTTGCCAAGAGTTGAAGATGGTTTAAAACCTGTTCAAAGAAGAATTTTGTATGCTATGTATGAAGAAGGTTTAACTCCAGACAAGCCATATCGAAAATGTGCAAACACTGTTGGATATGTTCTTGGTAAATATCATCCACATGGCGATACCAGTGTTTATAACGCACTTGTTAGACTTGCTCAAACCTTCAATATGAAAGAAGTGCTTATTGACGGACATGGTAACTTTGGTTCTGTTGATGGAGATGGTGCAGCGGCTATGCGTTACACCGAGGCAAAACTTGCACCTTTGGCACTTGAATTATTAAGAGATATTGAAAAAGATACAGTAAGGTGGTCGTACAACTACGATGATAGTAGGCTAGAACCTGATATGCTTCCGGGAAGATTTCCAAATCTTCTTGTTAACGGAGCATCGGGAATTGCTGTTGGACTTGCAACAAACATTCCAACTCATAACCTAGCAGAGTGTATCGACGCATCTATTGCAGTAATTGATAACCCGGATATTTCGATTCCTGATATTATGAAAATTTTAAAAGGACCAGACTTTCCAACTGGCGGAATAATTTTGGGAAGCGGAGAACTGAAACAAGCCTACGAAACAGGTAAAGGCAAAATTTTGGTTAGAGCAAAAACACATTTTGAAGCAGAAAAAGGCGACAAAACTAACATTGTTATAACCGAATTTCCATATCAAGTTAATAAATCTGCTTTGCTTCAAAAAATTGTTGATTTAAGAGAAAAACATAAAGAAATTTTGGGCGCAATAACAGATATTCGTGACGAAAGTGACCGAAATGGTGTTAGAGCAGTTATAACCTGCAAAAAAGATTCAAACCCAGAAAAAATTCTTAATTTCTTGTTTAAATACAGCGATTTGCAAACCACCTTTGGCATTAACATGGTTGCGATTGCAAACGGAAAGCCACTACTAATGAATATAAAACAAATACTTTCGTTTTATGTAAACTATCAGCAACAAGTTATTTTAAGAAGAAGCAAATTCGACTTAAAAGCCTGCGAAGACAGGGCCCATATTTTGAAAGGACTTTTAATTGCTATTCAAAATATTGATGAAGTAATTAAAATTATCAAAACAAGTGCAGGAACAGTTGAAGCAAAACAAAGACTTATGAGCAGATTCGACTTAACTGACATTCAAGCACAAGCAATTTTGGATATGAGACTAGCAAGACTTACAAGTTTGGAAGTTGGAAAAATTGAAGAAGAATTAGCAAGTTTGGAAAAACAAATTAAAAAACTTAAAGCAATAGTAAATTCCAAAAAACTTCAAATGGAAACCGTTAAGACTGAAATGCTTGCAATTAAAACTAAATACGGCAAAAAAAGAGAAACAGAAATTGAAAGCGATGAAAATAAATTTGACATTGCAGACGACATTATTGCAAAGCCAGTTAAAGATATTTACATTGCTTATAGTGAAAGAAATGCTCTTAAAAAAATTCCTGAAAAAAGTTTTATGATTAGTGCTAGAAGTGCTAGTGCAACAAGCACATTAAACGAAGTGCATTCAATCATATTTAAAACTCAAACAGATAAAGATTTGTTATTATTTTCAAATAAAGGAAATTGTTACAAAATTAGTCAAGACAGGATTATGGAAGCCCGTTGGAAAGACCGTGGAACTTTGCTTACCGATGAACTTTTGGGCTATCAAAAAGACGAGAGAATTTTGTATATTCTAGACTACAAAAACTCGCTTCCAAAAGGACAACTTTTGTTCACAACAAGCGATGGACTAATTAGAAAATGCGATTTAGCCGAATTTGATGTTAAAAAGCAATCTTTTGTGTTCTTTAAGTTAGACGAAAATCAATCACTAATTTCCATTCAAAAAGTTGAAAAGGATAAGACACTTTTGTTTGTAACCCAAAAGGGAATTGCACTTAACGCAAACATAAGCGATGTTCCTTCGCAAAGCAAAACCGCTAGTGGCGTTAAAGGAATAAACTTAAGTGAAGGCGACAAAGTGATTTACGCAAGCCAAGTTGACCAAAAAAATAAAGTTCTTCTTGTTACAAACTACGGCTATGCAAAACAAGTTGAATTAAGTCAAATTGATGTGCTTGGTAGAAACCGAAAAGGCGTGAAAGTAATATCGTTTGACAAAAATGATGCTATCATCCTATTTGCAAAAGTTGTTAGAAGTGATTTTGAAATTTATGCTTTGAATGATAAAAACAAAGTGATTTCGGTTAAATCAGAACAAGTTGCAGTTGAAAATAGAACCACAAAGGGTAAGGGAATAGTAAAGGCAACAAAGCCAGAAAAACTTAAATCGGCTTATGTTTACTTGTGGTCATAATTAGATTAAAACACCAAGCCAAGTGGAGAATATATGCTCTATTTGGCTTTTTTATGCTTAATTTAAAAATATTTTTAAAAAAATAAAGGTTTTTTCAAAAAAGTGTCGAATATATAAGTGTATTTATTTTTTTGCGATAAATGAGTTTAATTCTCAATCACTTGTTGATACTAATTATCAGTGAGAAAAATTATCATTAAAAGCGGGGACTATGCAGGATAAAGGCTATTCACAAAATTTTTTATCGAAGTTGAAATCTGGTTGCAACATTGTTTCTGTTGTTTCAAGATATGTTCCACTTCAACGAAAGGGCAGAACCTATTGGGGTTGCTGTCCGTTTCATCATGAAAAAACTCCATCGTTTGCCGTGAATGAATACGAAGGTTACTATCACTGCTTTGGATGTGGGGTTGGTGGCGATGTTATTTCGTTTGTTCAACACATCGAAGGCATCGACTTTATGCAAACGGTTAAAAATCTTGCCGAAAGCATAAATATGGAAGTTCCAGAGTTTACTGGCGACGAGAATATTATTAAAAAGAAAAAAGAACGAGATAGACTTATTTATATTGTAACAGAAAGTGCCAAATTCTATCATGCTGAACTTTTAAAACCAACTGGACAAGTTGCCCGAAATTATCTTCAAAAAAGGCAAATTAGTGATGAAACAGTCACTAAACTAGGCATAGGTTATAGCCCAAATTGGCAAGGACTTATTACATATTTATCTTCACTTAAAATTTCACAACAAGAAATGCTTAATGCAGGGGTGGCTAACGAAAAAAATGGTAGGCTATACGATGCCATGGCACAGCGTCTTGTGTTTCCAATTTTTAATCATGTTGGCAAAGTTGTGGGATTTTCTGGCAGGGCACTTGATAATGACGCACTTGCAAAATATAAAAACACTCAAGCAACCGAAATTTTTAACAAAAGCACTTTGCTTTTTGGGTTAAATAATTTAAGAAAAGCAAGGGTAGAAAATAAAAATTACGCAATTTTGGTTGAAGGACAAATTGATGTTGTAAGTTTGTATCAAGCGGGCTATAAAAACGCAATCGCAACTCTTGGAACAGCCTTTAACGAAAATCACATAAACACAATTAGCAAATTTGTTGATAGCATTTATATTTGCTTTGATGGTGACTCGGCTGGTAAAAAAGCAACCGAAAAAAGCGTTGAACTATTAAAAGACACCACCTTTGATGTTAAAGTTGTTAATTTGCCAAACAAAATGGACCCAGATGAGTTTATCAAGGCATACGGAAGTGAGGCTTTTGAAAAGCAACTTGAAAATGCAATAACTGTTAAGGAATTTCAAGTTGACACTTTGGCTGAAAAATATAATTTGCAGGACAAAAATAATGTGCCAAAGTTTATAGAGTCGGCATTAAACTTGCTTTCAACTTT
The DNA here is from genome assembly GCA_934749845.1 of uncultured Clostridia bacterium. Lineage (GTDB taxonomy): Bacteria > Bacillota > Clostridia > Christensenellales > UBA1242 > CAKVNM01. The sequence continues at coordinate 32,838 of CAKVHQ010000006.1, read as the reverse complement.
CAAAAATGTTACCGACCGAGATTTATACTTAAAACTTGTTGCAGAAAAAGCTAACATGAACGAAGAAATTTTGCGTCGAGAACTAAACAAAAAATTGCTTGAAAAGTCAAAGCCAACTGCACAGAAAAAAGTGGTAACAGTTGCCTCTGCAAAAGAAAATAAACTTTACCAAGCAGAGCAATTTGTTCTTGCTTGCAGGCTATACAAAAAACCATTCGCAAAGGATGTTAGCAGTAACTTGTTTGAAAACAATTTTTACAGTCAATTTAATCAGTACATGATAGACAATAACCCAAAAGTTTCTCAAGTGCTTGATGACTACGATATTGATGCAAATGAGCAATTAAAACAAATAATAAATTATAATTTTGACAAAATAAAAAATGAAGAACTTCAATACAAAGGTTGTTTGAAACAACTTGAATTAAGGGCTCTTCAACAAAAACAATCCAGTTTGCAGATAAAATTGCAAACCGCTTCTCAAAGCGAAAAACTGGCAATTTTAAGTGAATTGCAAGCAACAATAAGAGAAATTCAAACAAAGAAGACGGAGGAATAAGTTTTGAACGAAAAATATCAACCATTATACGAAAAATTACTCGAAGTAGGAAAAAAGAAAGGGTCTTTGGTGGAAGAAGACATTGTTTTGCAATTCATGAAATATGATGCGACAGCAAAGGAAACTCAAGAGGTTATTGAACTTTTGAAACAAAACGGCATCAAAGTTGTTGAAGCAGTTAAAGAAGAAATTGACTTTGACCAACTTGCAAGCCAAGTTAGTGTTGACGACCCAGTTAAAATGTATTTAAAAGACATTGGAAAAGCACCACTACTTACTGCCGAACAAGAAGTTGACCTTGCTAAAAGAATTTTGCAAGGAGATGAACAAGCAAAAGCACAACTTTGCGAATCTAACTTGAGGTTAGTAATTAGCATTGCAAAGAAATATACAGGAAAAAACATGCACTTGCTTGATTTAATTCAAGAAGGAAACATTGGATTGATTAAAGCGGTTGAAAAGTTTGACTACACAAAGGGATTTAGGTTTTCTACTTACGCAACTTGGTGGATTAGACAATCAATCACAAGAGCCATGGCAGACCAAGCAAGAACAATTCGTATTCCTGTTCACATGGTAGAAACAATAAACAGATTAGGCAGAGTAAGCAAGCGAATGCTTCAAGAACTTGGTCGTGAGCCAACCGTTGAAGAACTTGCAAAAGAACTTGACATGACAGTTGAAAGAGTGGGAGAAATTCAAAAAATTGCCCTTGACCCAATCTCGCTTGAAAGTCCTATTGGTGAAGAAGAGGATAGCAAAATTGCTGACTTTATTGAAGATGAAACAGGCATTTCCCCAGTTGAAAGTGCAACAAGAAGTATGCTTAAAGGTCAACTTCTTGCAGTTATCGACACTTTGACTCCTCGTGAGCAAAAGGTTATAAGATTAAGATATGGCCTTGATGACGGCTATCCAAAAACTCTTGAACAGGTTGGACAAGAATTTAATGTTACAAGAGAAAGAATTAGACAAATTGAAGCAAAAGCATTAAGAAAATTAAGAAATCCAACAAGAAGTAAGAAATTAAAAGATTTTTGTGACTAATTAGTGTTAGTTTTGTTTTGTTAATTTACTTAACTTTTGTTATTATTTAACAAGGAGAAAATATGGCAACGATTTTAAATTTAGATAAACGACTTGAAACCATAGTTAGCCTTTGCGATAGGCATAAAGTTATTGCCGACATTGGCTGTGACCACGGGCTTGTTACTGCTGAACTTATTTTGGAAGAAAAAGCAGATAAAGTTGTTAGCACCGAAATTAGCAGAGAATGTTTAAACAAGGCTATTATGCTTGCAAATAAAATCAATATTTTGCCTTTTATAAGTTTTAGAGAATGCGACGGCTTTGCACTTGTAACCAAGCACGACAAAGTTGAACAAGCAGTTATTGCTGGCATGGGTGGCAAAAAAATTATTGAAATTATGCAAAAAAAGCCTAAAAAATTGTGGAATTTCGTTTTGCAACCTATGAGTGATGTTGTGGAACTTCGTAGATTTTTGCTGGCTAACAAATACAGGTTTGTTATAGATAAACTTATTTATCAAGACGGAAAGTATTATAATGTTATTAAAGTTGCCAAAGGAAAACAAAAATTAAGCGACCTTGAAATTGAATTTGGCTTTTCAAACTTTAGGGAAAACTATGAAGTGCTATATCAATATTTAAAAGAGAAGCACGACAAATTAACTCCGCTAAAAGAAAAATACATGGTGCTTAATGATGAAAACGAAAGGCTTTTAAATTTAGTTAATGAAGCATTAAAATTGTTTGAGCCAGAACAAGAAGAAACAGAAGACAAAAAATCAAATAAATAGTAAAAGGGAATTGAGAATGGAAAAAATATTAGAATATCAAAAATTGGATACAGAATTGTTTAGACTAGAAAGAGAAATTAACAAAAATGAACACAAGAAAAATGCTCAAGCAATGGTTTCGTTTGTTAAAGAAGCACAAAATCAAATTCTAGAACTTGATAAAAATGCTAATAAACTTTGTGACGATTTTCAAAAGCTAAAACAAGTTCAAGAGAAGGGCATTAGCCTTGTTGATAAGTATTCAAGACAATTTAACCAATCGTTAAATCAAGATGAACTTAAAGACTTGAGAAATAAGTTGAGCCAAACAGGCAGACAACTTAAAGAACTTGAAAACAGATTGCTTGCCACTGAAAGACGAGCAAAACAACTTATTGGAGAATTTGATGCTTTAAAAAAGAAAACAAGCATCGCAAAATCAAAACACCAAGAGAGCAAAAGTAAATTTGATGAATATTATACCGAAAAAGAGCCTGAAATTAAGGCTTTAAAGGACAAAATGGCTAAACTTGAAAAAGACCTTGATTCATCATTTGTTAGCAAGTACAAAACCCTTAAACAAGACGGAGTATTTCCTATTGTAGTAAAACTTATTGATTCAAGATGTGGCGGTTGCAGAATGGAACTACCAAGCAAAGAACTTGAAAAAATAAGACATAATGGCAAACTTGAATGTCCATCATGTCACAGACTAATTTACATCGAAAAGGCTTGATTAAAAAATCAAGTTTTTTTATTGCCTAATTTGCATAAGTTTAAAGTTCGTCCAATAAAATTATATAGAAGTCTGTGCCAGTTTGACAACATACGACAAAACTTGCACTTATTTTAATGGCATAGGCATTACAAAAAATATTTAATAATATAAAATTATCAGGAGGACTGATTGATGCATTTTTGTTGCATAAAACTAAGAACTCTCAAAATTATTTTTCTATTGATTTTGACTATATCACTTTTGGCAATCAACATTAACGGATATGTGCCAGCGAGTGTGTATTTTGGAGCGTCTTTAAGAAAAGTTCCAATATACTATGTGAACACAGAAGAAGCTAGAGTTGCCATAAGTTTTGATGCCGCATGGGGTGCGGACAAAACAGAAAAAATCATGGAAATTTGCAAGGAATACAATGTTAAAGCCACTTTCTTTTTAACTGGTTTTTGGATTGAAGACTATCCTGAAATGGTTAAAAAAATTGATGAAAACGGTTTTGAAATTGGCACACATTCCAGCACTCATCCCGACATGACAAAATTATCCAAAACCCAAATGAAAAGTGAGCTTGAAGATTGTTGCAAGTTGATAACAGACATAACTAACAAAAAAGTTGAACTTTTTAGAGCACCTTTTGGGGCATACAACGACACCTTAATAGATACTGCCACTGAACTTGGTTTAACCACAATTCAATGGGATGTTGACAGTTTGGATTGGAAAGGCTTGTCTAGTATGGAAATAACAACTCGAATTATAAATGGTGCTAAAAATGGAAGTATAATCCTTTGTCATAACAATTCTGACCACATTTTAGAGGCTTTGCCACTTGTGCTTGACAGATTGCAAAAGAAGGGCTTTACAGTTGGTTGTGTGGGCGATTTAATTTTGAAAGGCGATTATTTTATTGACAACAACGGTATGCAGTCACCACGAATTTAGGAGGAAATATAAAAATGTTTGAACAAATGAACAACAATAAAGTGCATTTAGAAGGAAGAATACTAACCCTTCCAAGACTTTCACATCAAGTTTATGATGAAAATTTTTACGAAATCGACTTGGAAGTTCCAAGACTATCCGAAAGTGTGGATATTATTCCAATAACAATTTCGGAAAAATTATTAAGTGAAAATGATTTTGCTCTTGGAAAGACAATAGCAATAAACGGACAATTTAGAAGTTATAATAAACAAGTGGATGGCAAAAGTAAACTTGTGTTGACGGTTTTTGTTAGGGAGTTAACCGAAGCCAAGGTGGAAAGTAACACCAACACCATTGAACTTGTGGGATTTATATGCAAAGAACCTATTTATAGAACAACGCCATTTAAGCGTGAAATTTGCGATGTTTTGGTGGCTGTTAACAGGGCATACAACAAAAGCGATTATCTTCCATGTATCGCATGGGGAAGGAATGCTAGGTTCGCAAAAAATTTAGAGGTGGGAGAAAAGGTTTCTATTCTAGGAAGAATTCAAAGTCGTGGCTACGAGAAAAAACTTGATAATGGCGACATTCAAAAAAGAACCGCTTATGAAATTTCAATTATCAAGTTAAACAAATTTTCTTCTTTGGAAAAATTAGCTGAAGCACCATTCAATTTAATTTCGGCGCAACAGACGATGGATACCACTAATTACACTGGGACTAATTAAACTAGAACTAATAAAACGAAAGCACTCGAAAGGGTGTTTTTTCATTTTTAAAGCATTTGTTCTAAAAAATTTAGCAAACTTGACAGTCATAGTGTCATATTAAGTGTGCTATTATTAGAACAGTTGTTCGACATGATAAGCAAGTTTTTGTAAAATAATGTAATAATATAAGTTTTTTACAAAAATTTTGTCACAAAACTTTGACATGGTGCAAACTTGGTTTTTATAATAAGTGCGAGCAAAAGGAGATTTTAAAATGAAACAAAAAATATGGGCAAAAACCTTACTTTCAACTTATAATTGTCTAGAACCAATTTCTGACGCAATAGACAAGTTGGTTATTTCACAAGGTGTTAATTCTTGTTGTAATCATTTATCAACAATGGAAAACGCTGAAAAGATAATTAGTTTAATTCAAAGAAAAAAAATGATGATAAATTTAAAAGTGATTATTGAAAATGTAATTGCTTCAATAGATACAAAAAGTGCAAGAATTTTGGTTATGAAATATTTCGATCATGTAAAGCCAGAAATGTGCTTTAAATTGCTTGAAATGTCAAGAAGGACATTTTTTAGAAAAATTGATAGGGCAGTGGAAGAATTTGCAATTCGATTAAAAAATTTTGGTTATACAAGCGAAAAACTTGAACAACTTTTGTTTAAAGAAAGTTGGATTAAAGAATATTATAACCACTTTGCAAAACAAAAAGAGTCTAACATTTGCACCGATGAAGAATTTGAGTTTAATTCTAGTTACACAAATTCTTTAAATAAATGTAAGGCATAAAAAAACACGAATTTATCCGTGTTTTTTATTACTCTTTTAAAATTTTTGTTGGTTTAACAAACAAATAGGCAATGTATAAAGCGGGAATTGTTATTGCAATTATAATTAAATTTTTTGTGGACAAAGAAAGGTAAAGTAGCGAATTTATAGGGACATAATCGGTTACGGAAACTGGCGTTAAATTTTCGCCGTTTTCATTTATTGGACTTAAATTTACAGTTAGTGGAGAGTAAACATAACCAAAAACTTGTTTGTTTTCTGGAGTTGTAAATGAGCAGTAAAGCCATATATTTCCCAGTCCTTTTATGCTTTCTTCTCCCGTTAATTTTCCATAATAATTCAAATTTTTATATCCACTTGGCAATGTGGTTATTATGCTTCCAATTCCATTCTCGGTGCTAGGTTCGGTTCTCAATTCAACACTGCTTGCCGAGTAAATATCAAATGTAATTTCACTTAAAAACGGATTTTCTGGTATTTCTTCAACAAATTCCACATCTGTTTTTTTTACATATCCTTTAAGACCGTTATATTCCGCTTTGTAAAAATTTTCGTTTGAATTTTCGATTATTTTAACGAAGTATGATTTTTCCAGCAAAAAGTATTTGTTATTTACGGCTGGGTTTTCCAAGGTGTAACGGTAAAAATAAGAGTTATTGTCTTTTACCATGGCGTAGCCACTGGTTTGGTTTGCACCCACTTCTTGAGTCATAGTTGACCGAATAACAAAAATTGAAACAAAAATAAATAAAAAACAAGCAATTATTATTAAAAATCTTTTCATTTCCAAATTAGTATATGTTTTTATTATTAACTTAATTATAAAAAATAAACAAAGGTAGATGTATGAGAAAACAAAAACTAACTGAAATGCTTAATAAACTTTGTTTGGAAAAACAGCGTAGGCAAAGGGGAGATACTTTGTCTAGGTACAATCAAGGCGAATTGGTTCATAAAAAACAAATCTTATTTCATAAATGCACCAAAAAAAATCGCTGGGTTTTTGGTGGAAACCGAACAGGCAAAACGGAATGTGGCGCGGTGGAAACAGTTTGGCTTGCAAGGGGAAATCACCCCTATAAACAAAACAAAGAGCAAACAAACGGTTGGGTTGTTTCGCTTTCAACGCAAGTGCAACGAGATGTCGCTCAACAAAAAATTTTATACTATCTAAACAAAGATTGGATTGTTGATGTTGTTATGCAAAGTGGCAAAAAAGAAAGCATGGAGTACGGCATAATAGACAAAATTTTAGTTCGCAATGTTTCGGGCAAGATTAGCACTATTGGTTTTAAAAGCGTGGACCAAGGCAGAGAAAAATTTCAAGGAACATCGCTTGATTATGTTTGGTTTGATGAAGAGCCACCAGAAGATATTTACATGGAATGTAAAATGCGTGTTATTGATAAGTGCGGAGAAATTTTTGGCACTATGACTCCACTTAAGGGGTTAACATGGGTATATAATGAGGTGTACCTAAACGAAAGAAATGATGACGACATTTGGTATGAAAACATTTCTTGGCAGGACAATCCATTTTTAAACCAAGACGAAATTTTAAAATTAAAGTCGCAGATGAGTGAAAAGGAAATTGAATCTAGGTGCGATGGTAAATTTACAAGTTCAAACGGATTAGTATATCCAAACTTTGATGAAAACTTGAATGTTATTGAACCTTTTGATGTTCCAAAAGAATGGTACGATAACATTTCAATCGACCCTGGTTTTACAAATCCACTTTCTTGTCACTTTTACGCAAGAGATTTTGATGACAACATTTATGTGATTGCCGAAGTTTATGCAAAAGAGCAACCAATAGAAGAGCATTCATCAAACATTCATGCAGTGGCTGACAAGTTAGGTTGGCAAAGAGATAGTAAAGGATATTTAAAAGCAATAATCGACAGTGCATCGCTTCAAAAAACTTTAGCCTGTCAAGACTCGGTTGCTCAAAAATTTTACGAAAATAAAATTCTAGTAAACACAAAAGTTAACAAAAGTTTGGTTGGTCTTCAAATGGTTAGAAAGTATATTTGTGACGCAAACGGAAACCGAAAATTGTTTATTTTTAAAAACTGCGTGAACATGATTCGAGAAATAAAATCGTATTCATGGGGCAGTGATGAATCTCCTGTTAAGCGAAACGATCATGCCATGGACGAACTTCGATACTACATTATGTCTATTGTTCCACAAGAACTAGATAAGCCAATTTTAACAGATTCTCAAAAGTATAAACTTAAACTAATCAACAACTTGAAAAGGGAGAAAAATGGTATGTATGGATGAAAAAATCATTAAAAAACGCAAAAAAACTCAAAAAATTGTGCAAAAAAGTGAAAATTTAAGTTCAAGTGAAGAAATTTTAAATGCTTTAAAGCAACGCGCTTTAGGCTATAAAACCAACGAAGTTATCGAAGAGTATTCGTTAGATGAAAATGAAAACGAACGACTTGTTAAGAAAAAAGTGACGATAAAAAATGTTCCGCCAGATATATCTGCTGCCAAAGTTTTGTTGGAATTTGAAAGTTCCAATTTTGATGATGATATTTCAAAAATGTCTAATGAAGAATTAGACGAAAAAATAAACGAAATCATTTCTAGGTTAAAGGAGAATGAAAATGATAATTGAAATTGAAAAAGTTAAGCACATTAAAAAATGTTGTCAAGACAACTGTAAAAACATCGCAACTGTGTGCGTTACATACAAAAATATTTTTAAAAGAAAATTTTGTTTGTGCAAAGATTGTTTAAACAAAATGTATAAAAATATTGGAAAATTTGTAACACCAAAAAGTCCACAAAATGTAATTGTAAAAAAATTAAAGGAAGGTAAGTATGAGTAAAAAAACAAAGCAAGATTTAACCTTTGCAGAAGATATTGTAAAAGCAGTTAAAGAAGATTTTTTAAAACGCCAGCAAAAGCGAAAATCTTATGAAAGACAATGGCAACTTAACATGAATTTTTTAAACGGAAATCAATACTGTGGTATAACAAGTCTTGGCGAAGTTGAAGATTTTCACAAACAATTTTTTTGGCAAGAAAGAGAAGTTTATAACCACATCGCACCAATTATTGAAGCACGAAAATGCAGACTATCCACAGTAAGACCAAAAATGAGTGTTGTTCCAGCAACCAATAGTGAAAGCGATTTAAACACCGCAAAGGTAAGCAAAAACATTTTAAATTCCATTTACTATAAATTAGATGTTAGCAACTTAATTTCGCAAGCAACAAATTGGAGCGAAATTTGCGGAACAAGTTTTTATAAAGTTACTTGGAACTATAATCATGGGCTTTGTGTTGGTCAAGATGAAAATGGCAAAAGCATAAAGCAAGGCGATGTTGAAATTACAGTTTGCCCACCTTACGAAATTTTCCCAGACAATAACTCTTGCGAAAAAGTGGAAGATTGCATGAGTATTATTCATGCAAAGACCTATGATGTTAGAACAATTAAAACCATTTGGGGTGTTGATGTTGAGCCAGAAGAACTTGATGTCATCACACTTAATTCAAATTCTTCATCGCTTGGCGGACTGGGCTATTCATCACAAATCAACAAAGTTATTGGACATAAAGCCGAAAACAGCGCATTAGTTATTGAAAAATATGAAGCACCAACAAGCGATGCGCCAAACGGAAGATTAACCATTATTGCAGGCGACAAACTTTTGTATTTAGGAGAACTCCCATTTGTTAATTTAGACGATAGCAAACGAGGATTCCCATTTATTAAACAAGTATGTATTGCCGAGCCAAACAGTTTTTGGGGTGTTAGCGTAATTGAAAGGCTAATTCCTGTTCAACGAGCATATAACGCGGTTAAAAATCGTAAGCACGAATATTTAAACCGCATGGCAATGGGCATTTTAACAGTTGAAGATGGAAGCATCGACACCGACAACTTGGAAGAAGAAGGTATGAGCCCGGGCAAAGTGCTTGTTTATAGGCAAGGTTCAAACAAACCAGAAATAATGGACCAAGGCTCTATGCCAACCGAATTTGACACCGAAGAAGAAAAACTAATTAACGAATTTACTCAAATTAGTGGAATAACCGAAACAATGCTCACTTCAAGTTTAATTAAAAATAATATGTCAGGAACAGCCCTTGAAATTTTAATTGAACAAGAAAACAATAGATTAAGTTGCTCCGCCGATGAAATTAAAACCGCAACTAAACTTATAGGCAAATACATTTTGAAACTATACAAACAGTTCGCTTCAGTAAGCCGAATTTGCAAGATAATCGGTCAAGATGGAAGCGTGGAGATGTTCTACTTTAACAACAGTGATATTGGTTCGGACGATGTTGTACTTGAAACCGCTAACGAAATAGGCGACACCTTGGCTCAAAAGAGAAATATGATTTTTAAATTGTTAGAAGCAGGACTTTTAAGCGATGAAAACGGAAAAATTTCCAACAGAGTTAGAAGCAAAACTCTTGAAATGCTTGGCTATGGAATTTGGGAAGCACAAAATGATATTTCCGAACTTCACATGAGAAAAGCAGGCAAAGAAAATCTTGCTATGCTAGGTGGAAGCAAAGAAGAAGTTTTAACTATAGACGACCATAAATTGCATTTGGATGAACATATCGCATTTATGCTTGGTGGCGAATATGAAAAATTCAAAAATAACGAAAAGATTAAACAAATTTTTCTAGAACATATAAATGAGCACAAAAAATTGATGAAACAAGGAGAATAATATGGAAGAAATTATAAACGAGGAACAACCACTAAACCAAACTGAGAGCAAGGAGACAGCACTTACGCAAGAAGAAATGGCTCAACAAATTGGAGATAACGGCTCCTCAATTACAAAATTCAAAAATTTTAGCGAACTTGAAAAGGCCTATGTAAATTTGGAAAAAGAATTTACAAAAAAATGTCAAGCACTAAAAGATTTGAAACAGCGTGTGGGTGACAATGCAGAAGAAAAACCTTCCGCACCACAATACATGCAAGATGGCTGGATGGAAAAAGTTCAAAATTTTTTTGAACTTAACCCAACTGCCAAACAGTTTGCCGACGACATTTCAAAAGTAATTTCAAGCGACAAAGTTTTAGCCTCAAGCGACAACTCCCTTGAACTTGCCTACGAAAAAGTTAAAGCAAGCAAATTTAAAACTAATGACGAGTTAGCAAACGACCAAAATTTTATAGATGGCTACATATTAACTAACCCAGTCATTAAAGAAAAGATAATAGGTGACTATTTATCTAAAATTGTGTCTAATAAAGGCGTGCCACTTATGAGCAATTATGGCGGTGGCAATGTTATGGTCACTCCAAAAAACAAACCATCTTCAATAAAGGAAGCGGGAGACTACATGGTGGCACTTTTGAATAATAAATAAGGAGAAAAATTATGGTTACATTATCAAGTGCAGACAACGCACTCAAGAAAATATATCTTGATGTTGTATCAAATCAATTAAACGACAAAGTTAATCCTTTACTCACAAAAATTCAACAAACATCAGCAGATGTTTATGGCAAAGAAATTGTAAAACTAGCACCATTTGGTATCAATGGCGGTATTGGAGCAGGTACAGAAGATGGCGCACTTCCACAAAGTGCAGGAAACAGTTACGTTAAATTTGTAACAGAACTTAAAAACTTGTACGGAAAAATTGAATTAACAGACAAAGCAGTTAGAGCAAGCGAACACTCTGTTGGCGCATTCGTTAATTTGCTTAATGCCGAAATGGAAGGCTTAATCAAGGCAAGCACATTCAACTTTGGAAGAATGTTATATGGTGACGGTTCTGGAAAACTTGGAACAATTAAAAGTGTTTCTGGTCAAGTTATCACAATGGATAGCGTTAAAAACTTTATCGAAGGCATGGTTGTTGATGCTTACACATCAGCAAATGCAGTTGTAGAAGGTTTTGCAGGCGTTAGAGTTATTGCTGTTGATAGAGCAAACAAAACAATCAAAATTAACAAAACTTTAACAAGTTCTATCGTTGCAAACTGCTATTTCACAGTACAAGGCTCAAAAGACAACGAATTAACAGGTCTTGGCAAAATTTTTGCTTCAACTGGCACACTTTATGGTGTTGACAGAAGTGCAAATGCATGGATGGTTAAATAAATGGACAGAACAGAAAAATTGATAACAGACGCAGTTATCCAAGAAGCAATCGACACTCTTGACGAAAATGTTGGAAGTACAGTTGACTTTATTGCATGCTCTTATGATGTTAAGAGATTGTATCAAAACTATCTTGCAACAAACAAAAGAAACATCGACATCATGGACTTGCAAGGTGGATACAAGGCAATGAGTTACAGTGGTATTCCAGTTGTAGCAGATAGATTTATTGATAACGGCACTATGTTTTTACTTAACACTAAAGAATTTGCTCTTCATCAACTTTGCGATTGGCAATGGTTAGAAGGCGAGGACGGCAAAGTTCTTAAACAAAACGCAGGATATGCTACATATTCAGCAACCCTAGTTAAATATGCCGACTTAATTTGTTCAAAACCAGCAGGACAAGCAAAAATTTCAGGTATTGTTTCTGCTTTAACAACGGCGGATAATAATTAAAAGGAGTAATCAAATGGCAAGGAATTTAGTTTCTTGCCATTTTGGTTAATTGAAATGGGAAAAATTTTTATAAAGCATGATGTTTTTAATATAATCAAAAGATTAAAAAAAATTGATAAAAATTATTTTATTGTTTATAACTTAAATTCAAAAAAATTTGAAGTTCACCATAAAGCATCAACAAACACTTTGCAACTTGTTTTGCCATACACAAATTTAGATAAAAGAACACTCGATTTGGTTTTGAAAACAAGTGTTGAAAATCACAAAAAACTATTGGATGAAATGGAGCAAAACAATAAAAAACTTGAAACAGAAAAGCAAAATCGCTTGCTTGATGAAGCTAGTTTTAAAGCCAAAGATATGTTAAAGTATGCCGAAAGTAAGACAGGTGAAAATGTGAATTTTAATGATAGTTATAAAACAAAATGGATTTAGGAGAATGTATGAAAGTTTTAGATGTTATTAAATTAGTTACAAGATTACTTAATGAAAGTGATGATAAAAAATGCGCAGAATATTGCGAAACAAACAATCTTTCTTTAACAACTTTTTTAGGCTACTTGCATGATGATACTCAAACAGATTTGCCCGAATTTTTAACCATTCAGGCAGAAAAAGATTTGAAACTAATTCTCGATTGCATTAACATCGCTCAAATGCAAATTTGCACAGATTTCCATTCACTTTTATTTGAAGAAGAAATAGAAGTGACAGATGGCGAAATTTCTATTGATACTTTGTCTCAAAAACTTTATAAAGTTAAACAAATAACGCAAAATGACGAGCCTGTTAAGTATTCGTTTGTTAAGGATAAAATTGTGCTTAATAATGGCAAATATAAAATTAAGTATGCCTATCTTCCTAGCGATGTTGATTTCACAAGCAATTTGGAAACACATAACGGAAATTTAACAATACTTTCGCTTTCGTATGGTGTATGCAGTCAGTTTTGTTTAATTAAGGGTATTACCGATGAAAGTGAGGCTTGGCAAACCAAGTTTGAAAAGTCACTATCAAACAATTTTAAAAAGGTTGGTGAAATAAAAATTAAATCAAGAAGGTGGCTATAATGGCAATTATAAGTAAAGATGATAGCAACAAAAAAATTGTTTTAAAAATCAATGATTTTGCTCGTGGGTTCGACATTACTTATGGCGAAAATATTACCTCAATGGATAGTGCCATCGTTTGCTATAATTTTGATTTTAATAGTGGCGTTTTAAAAGAAGGAATAGGCTTTAAAAATTTCACAACACCAACAAGCAAAGAAAGTGAAGAAAATCAAATAGGAATTTACTATGATGACTTTGATAAAGAAATAAAATCGCTATGGCATTTTGGACACTATAGTAGAGCAAGAAATGAATATACAGACAAACTTTTGTTTTATGCAAGTGATGGCTATGTTTGGTATATTTTGCTTAATAGCATTTATCCAACCACAACTCAACTTTCGCACTTGGCATTCACAAAACAGCCTAAAATGTTTAACACAAAAATTGTTGATTTGGATAGTGTTATTGTTTCTAGCGGAGTTGATAATTTAGGCTATTGGAATGGCGATGGCGTTCCAATGAGATTTGAAAATTGCCCTAAAATTGTTAGTTTGTGTGACTACAAAAACAAACTTTATTACATAACAGGCGGGGAACAGAAGTTTATAAATTACAGCAATAACTACCACTTAACACAATGGACTGACACACCTAACGCCGACTACGATGAGGGTTCGTTTGAAATTAACGATGGTCAGGGAAAAATCAATCGTTTAATAAACTTTCAAGGTCACATGTATGTAATTCGAGATTACAATATTTTAAAAATCACTTGTTACGAGGACATGCGTTCAATATCAAATGTGTACATGTCCGGCAATAAAATTTATGCCGACACTTTACAAATTTGTGGCGACCAAATGTTTATGTTAACTCGTGGTGGAATTGTTAAGTTTGATGGCGTTACTGCTAAAAAAATAGACCTAAAATTTGGCAAATTGCTTGAAAATGTGGACAATAAAAACGCAAAGGCTTGTTTCCATAATGGCAAGTATGCACTAGCCTGCAGGCTTAATTATGGCGACGACAAAAAAATTGGTTGCGAAAACCAATCGTCATACAAAAACAACACCTTGCTATTGTTAGATGTTCAAACAGGCGATTACACTATTACTCGAGGAATAGACATCGCCGATTTAATCTCGCTACAATCTGAAAGTTTGAACAAAATGGTTTTTTGCTATAACACAGTGAATAGTGGAGTTCTGGGCGAAATTAGCACAACTGGTAAATTTTTTAATGCAACTACTCACAAATATTGGTGTTCGCCGTTGTCGGATTTAGGCTATTCCAACAAAAAGAAATTGGTTAAGGAAATAAGTTTAATTTCAAAATACGACTGCACTTTGACTATATTTACCGAAAAAGAGAGTAAGTCATTTAAAGTTTGTGGAAGCGAACTTTTAAATAAGTTTCCTGTAAGATTAAGCGGAAAGCAAATTGGTTTTAAAATTGAAACCGATGAAGAGAAAGCCTACATTTCCAATTTGATGATGAATATCGAACTTATGGAAAGTGGAAATGCAATTTAAAAGTTTTTCGCAATATGTTAAAGAGTTTGAAAGACAAAGGTTAAAACAAATTTTAAAAAATGGAGAATTGTTTATGTTTGATTCAAGATTAACAAAAGAGGAGCATGACAAAATAGTAAAAAGTTTTGAGCAAATTATTTCCTCAAACGAAGAAGCCTTAAAAGAAAATGTTAAAGAAGAAAAAGAGCCTCAACAAGATGATATTGAAAAACTAATAAATTTAAAAAATTTTTCCTAAATTGTTATGTGGCAAGACATTTTTGACTTGGCAATAAAAAACGGACTATGGGCTGTATTATTTTTGGGCTTGCTAATATTTGTGCTTAAAGACAGCAAACAAAGAGAAAACAAATATCAACAAACAATCAAAGATTTAACAGACCACTTGGGAGTTGTTCACGAGATTAAAAAAGAAGTTGAAGAAGTTAAACAAGTGGTTTATAAAAACAAGAAAAAGAATGTGAGTTTAGTAAATAAACAAGAAGGAGAAAAAAATGAAAAAATTTAAAAATTATACCTTTTGGATCAGTTTACTTGGAGCAATAATTCTTTTAATAAACACTTTGGGCACAACATTCGGGTTTAGTGTGGACGAAGTTGCAATAACAAGCGTTGTAACCGCGGTGCTTGGTATTTTCGTTACTTTGGGAATAATAAAAAAAGACAAAAAAACAGATGAAACAGAAAATGTCAACGACAAAACTAACGATGAAACAAATTTAGAACAATCTAATGAAGGTGAAAATCAACAGCACACAAACCAAGATGATAAAGACCAAAAATAACCATAGACAAACTAGGGAAAGACGGCGCTAAAAAGCCGTCTTTTTTTGCATTTAATCAGTTTAAAAAGTAAAAAATTTGTCAATAAATTGTCTAACTAAATTATTTTGCCGATTGTTTAATAATAATTGTTGCAACTTAATTGTTTTTGATATATAATTTATACAGGTAGAATTATGAAATATGTTAAATTAAGTTTTGGTTATATTTTTAAAAATTTTCTATACATTTTTTTGTTAGCGATTGTTCCAACCGCATATTTTGGCGGTTTGCTTTCGCCATTCAAAACTTTTGAATTTATGACAAACTATTCAAAAATAACGGTTAGAAGTTTTGGCGACATTTTTTATTCTTTAATTGATTTTAAAATTTTGCCAATAATTTTGGTTGTTCTTGGAATTGCCGTACTTTCAGTTTTCGTAAGTCTTGCAATCGGTCAAATGGAAAATCATATGCGTAGTGGAAAACTCAACTACAAAAGCATGTTCCAATACCTAAACAACAATATCCTTGTTGTTATTGTAAACTTGTCAATCATTTTGCTAATTTGGTTTGTTTTGCAATTTTTGCTTTCTGGTTTAATTATTTTGCTTCATATAATTTGCAGTGGAATAGGAAATCAACCAACAGTTTTAAATATTGTTTTGGCAGTAATTTTGTGCGTGATTAAATTTATAATTTTCATGTTCATAACATCAATTATATTTTTAACCATTCCAAATATGCTTATTAGCGGATACCCAACAAAACAGGCAATAGCAAATTCAATTAAACTCATGAACAAAAACACTTTCTCTTACTTGCTTGCAATGCTTGTACCTTTTGTGGTTATAATTCCGCTTGCATGCTTACTTAAGGGCAACCTTGCATATATCACAAACATTTTGGGCGTTTTACTATTATTCATTTATTACACTTCGCTTTGCATGACTTCATACTTTGAACTTTCAAACATAAACAGATACGACAATAGGAAATATTATAACTATTGATATCAAAAGATAAGGTGACGATATGTTTAAAAACACTTTTAAACTTTTAATTAACAATTTTTCTTCGGTTTGGAAAATCCTTTTGTACAAAATAATTGTGTTTATTTGTATAATGGGCTTGACAACCGTCGTTTCTTTGCCTATAATCAATACACTGATAAATCAAGGATTTTTTGGATTTTTACAAGAAAACTTGAGTAAAATGTTTTTAAATTTTAATTTTAATAATTTGATTGAAATTTTAATTTTAATAGCAAAAAAGTTTTATGAAATAATTGTAAACGCAAACTTAATGCCTCTATTTTTAGCAGTTGGCATAGTTTCTGTAACGCTATATTATTTTGTTGACGGACTTTGCACTTTGCCAGTAACAGACGATGTTCGTTCGTTTATGAGCACAACTTTAAAACTTGGGTTTATGAATTGTTATGTTGCAAATTTTGGAAAGTCTGTTAAATATGGTTTGGTTAAACTTATTACAATTTATATTTGGGACTTAATTATCGCTTTTGGTGCAGTGGGAATTTATATCCTTCTATCCAAATCGTTTATTGCACCTTTAATTTGCATTTTGTATGTTTTACTCATGATTGCTTTAAAAATCACAATAACTGCTGGTTGGGAAGTTTCAATGGCAGTTAACAACTATGGCGTGTTTACCGCAATTAAAAAGGGAACAAAGGCTATATGCAGAAAATTTCTATCAATTTTCAGCAATAGTTTAGTTATTTCCGTTTTACTTTTCATTTTAAATATGTTTGCAGTATTTTTCACATTTGGCGTTGCTTTGGTAATTATTTTGCCGATGTCATTACTAACCATAATTATATTTAAAAATGTTGTTTACTACGAATGTTTGGGAATGAGATATTATTGTGACGGTCAAAACATAATAATGCCAAAAAAACTTGAAGAACAGGATAAATTTAGCAAAGTTAAAAACATTATTTAATTTTGCTTTGTTTTATATTTTAAATTAAAAAACAAAAGATAACGCACGAAAAAGACTTTTTGAAGTCGAGGTTTTTGCGTTTATGTTTGTTTTGAAAATTTATAACAAAACTCATTAAATGAGTGTAAAAATTAAACTAAAAGGAGTTATTATGAACGAAAAACCAACAAAAAACATTTTTCTAAATAGTGTGTCAACAAAGCCTGTTCAAGCACAAACAGAAAGTGTAAAACAAAGTCCGCAAAAAACGGCGAAAGATGTTATTGGCAAAAGACCAACAAAAAGATATTCAAATCCATTTAAAAGCAAAATAAAAAATACAGATGGACTTAATAATGTTGAATTAAATGGTGTTGACTTGTCTGGAAAAACAGTAAGAAAACCAGCAACAACTGTTGCTCAAACAAACGAACAAAAACCAGTAAGAATGACAACCTATTCAACCGAAACCGCAAATGATTTCAAGAAAAAACAAGTGCAAAAACCAAAAAAACTTAATTTGTTTGAAAAAATTGATGCGGAAAATCATAAGCACAGCATGGAACAAATCATTTCGTTAGACGATAGTGAAAACCAAAAAGTTCCAAACCTAGAGAAGAAATCAAAAAACTCATTAAAAGTTATCTTCCTTGGCGGTGTGGGCGAAATTGGCAAAAATATGATGGCACTTGAATATGGCAGAGATATTATTGTTGTCGATTGTGGCTCAACATTCCCATATGGCGAGTTGATGCCAGGTATAGACCTTGTTGTGCCGGAAATAACATACTTAACACAAAACAAGGAAAGAATTCGTGGTATTGTTGTGACTCATGGTCACGAGGACCATATTGGCGCAATGCCTTATGTTTTGAACGAGCTTGAAGTTCCTGTTTACGGAAGCAAACTAACTATTGCTCTCATTCAAAACAAATTAAGAGAATTTCCAAAAATTAAAGCAAAATTAAATTGCGTTAAAGAAAGAGAAGTTGTTAAACTTGGTTGTTTTAGTGTTGAATTTATTAGAGTAAACCATAGTATTGCAGGCTCAATGGGCATGGCAATAACTTGCCCTGCTGGCGTTATGGTTCACACTGGCGACTTTAAAATTGACTATACTTCTATAGACGGAAAAACCACAGACCTTGCTCGTTTTGCAGAACTTGGCAATCAAGGAGTTTTGCTTTTAACTTGTGAAAGCACAAACATCGAAAGAGAAGGTCACTCCATGAGTGAAAGTCAGGTTGGCAAAAAACTTGATGAACTTTTTGATAGATTTAGCGATGAAAGAATTATTGTTGCAACCTTTGCAAGTAATGTGCATAGACTTCAACAACTTTTAACTCTTGCCGAAAAATATAATAGAAAAGTAACTTTCACAGGCAGAAGCATGCAAAATGTAACCGAAACTGCCTACAAAATTGGCGAACTTAAATTTAATCCTAAAATTTTTATTGATATTGACGATATTGGTAAATATCAAGATAAAGAAGTTTTGGTTATCACAACAGGAAGTCAAGGCGAGCCTATGAGTGCATTAACAAGAATGGCTAGTGGCGAATTCCAAAAAATTAAACTTAACGAACACGATGCTGTTATTATTAGCGCAGCACCAATTCCAGGTAACGAAAAATCAATCAACAATGTTATCAATGCTTTATACAAACTTGGCTGTCAGGTTATTTACAATTCGCTTGAAGCAGTTCATGCCTCTGGTCACGCACACCAAGAAGAAATAAAACTAATTCACAAACTTGTTAAGCCAAAATTCTTTATGCCAGTTCATGGCGAATACAGACACTTAAAACTCCACAAAGACTTGGCTGTTAGACTTGGCATGGAGCCAAGAAATGTTGTGCTAGCAGAAGTTGGCAATGTTGTTGAAGTAAATTCAAGGTCAATTAAGGTTGCAGGAAAAGTTCCAGCAGGCGAAAGACTTGTTGACGGACTTGGTCTTGGCGACAGTGATAGTTCTGTTTTAAGAGATAGACGACAACTCAGTGAAGACGGTTTGGCAGTTGCTATCGTTGGAATTAACCAAGTTACAAAGGAAATAACATCTGGGCCAGATATTATCTCTCGTGGCTTAATTTATCAAAGCGAAATGGAAAGCTTAATAAGAGAAGGCAGACAGGTTGTTAGAGAAGTAGTTTCTCAAACAAACCTTGAAGATTGGGATGTTCAAGCACTTAAAAACAGCATTAAAAAAGCACTAGCAAACTTTTTCTTTAAAAAGACAAAGCGTAAACCAATGGTGCTTGCAGTAGTGGTTGAAAACTAATATTATAATTAAAAAAACGATTGAAAATTCAATCGTTTTTTTTATAGATAATCAAAAATTTCTTCTTTTTCGTGGCGCTTAAAAGTGTCTAGCGAAAAGTCAATTCCTAACAAATTTTTTGTTTTAAGAGGAGTGAAAGCATAACGCTTTTTAACAATAAAAGTGCAACCATTTTCTTTTGAGTTAACAAAT
This sequence comes from uncultured Clostridia bacterium, assembly GCA_934749845.1. Classification (GTDB taxonomy): domain Bacteria; phylum Bacillota; class Clostridia; order Christensenellales; family UBA1242; genus CAKVNM01. The sequence continues at coordinate 12,969 of CAKVHQ010000006.1, read as the reverse complement.
TTAAAGCCATTTCTTATATAAAAATTTCTAGCAGTCGATTCGTTTCCAGGAAAGAATGGAACAAACACGCCTTTGATTTGGGTGGTTAGGCTTTTTTTAGCAACGGCTTGCAAGTATCTTATCATCAAACTGCCATAGCCTCTGTCAATATCCGTTCCCATATGAACGGAAATTTCATCAAGAAAAATTGATTTGCTTCTTAAGAGTTCGGATTCGTAGTAATAATCGCAGTGTCCAACAATACAGCGGTCGATTGATTTGTCGTCTTTTAAAATAAGTTGTGAAATGGTAATTTCGGTTAAGGATATATATGATTTGTGAATCAATTTGCGTTGGCATAGCATAACAAGTCTGTCGTTTTTGTCGCACGCAACTATAATTTTATCGGCGTCAAGTGAAGTTCTTATATTTTTTATATAACGCTGTAAGTTTGTTATCACAACAAGGTCATTTAATTGTTTAACTTTCATTTCTTTCCTCAATTATTTTTAACAATTTTAGCATTAAAGTGAGTATAAGTCAATACTGCATTTTTGTTTTTTTTGGGTGAAATAATCATTTGTATGTTTTGTTTGTACAAGCAATATTAGACATTATTCGGCATATAAATCTATTATCAAAACTTTAAGGAGTTCGTTAATGATAATAGAAAGTTTTATCAATTTTTTAAGCAAAATTATGTGTTTTACAGGCTTTGTGAATAACGCAACTGGGTTTCCCAAACCGTTAAGCCAAGAGGAAGAAACTGAATGCATAAAGGCTTTTAAAAACGGGGACATGAAGGCAAAAGATAGGCTTATTCAACACAACTTGCGTTTGGTGGCACATATAGTTAAAAAGTACTCAACTGCAGGGGAGGCGGACGATTTAATAAGCGTTGGCACGATAGGTTTAATAAAAGCAATAAATACATATGAACTTGGAAAAAACACTCAACTATCAACTTATGCTGCACGATGTATCGAAAATGAAATTTTAATGCTCCTTAGAATGACAAAAAAGCACAACCAAGTGTACAGTTTGGAAGAAAGTTTGGGAAAAGACAAAGATGGAAACGAAATTTGCCTTCAAGACATAATTCCAAACGAGGTTGATGACTTAACAAAGTCAGTGGAAAATAATATGCTGTCTCGCGATGTTGAAAGGCTAATTAAAACGATATTGCCACAGCGTGAATATCAAATAATTTCTTTGCGCTTTGGCTTAAATAATACGCCTGCCTACACTCAACGAGAAGTGGCAAAAATGCTTAACATTAGCAGGTCTTACATTTCAAGATTGGAGAATAAGGCACTTAACACGATAAAGAGATATTTGAAAGGAAAAAATATTTTTGAGTCGTAATTTCAATTTCCAAAAAATAGTAGTTGACAAACTTTTAAAAAGGTGTAAAATACACATAGTGAGTTAGCCAGACGGTCGCGGGGGTAATAACCCACGAGGAAAGTCCGAGCATCACAGAACAGGGTGCTAGTTAACTGCTAGTGAAGGCGACTTTAAGGAAAGTGCAACAGAAAACAAACCGCCGAATTTGTTTATCAAATGGCAAGGTTGAAATGGCGAGTGTAAGAGACCACCGCTTGCTTGGTGACAAGCAGGGCATTGTAAACCCCACCTGATGTAAGGTAAAAATGGCGCTAAACGGCTGTTCGTCAAGCCATATACACCGCTCGAGCATATTGGGAACAGTATGCCTAGATAGATGACCGTTTAATACAGAACTCGGCTTACAGACTGACTCATTAAAAAAGGGCTAAACTTTAGCCTTTTTTTGTTTTTGTGTACACATCTCTAATAGTTTATTTACTACTAAAAAGTATTTAATTCAAGAATAAATTATATAGTTTGACATTTTATATGCTAATATGTTAAACTTTTCAAGTTTAGGAGAAATTATGGACTTATTTAAAAAAGTTGACGCGGATTTAATTGAAATAATAAAAAAATATTTGGGGGAAGCGTATATAGAAAACCCAAAACTAGCAAATAACATTCGCTTTACCATACCACCAGTAAAGGCGGGGGCAGACTATTCAACCAATGTTGCTATGATTTATGCAAAAACTTTGCAAAAAAACCCAAATCAAATTGCACAGGAACTTTCTGCTTTAATAAAAAATTTGGATTATATTCTTGATGTAACCGCAATAAACGGTTATATTAACATAACATTTAAGCATGAACTTTGGGAGAAATTTTTAACTGAAATAAATTTAGATAAAGACAATTTTGGTAATGGAGAAGCAAAGGAAAAAGTTTTATTGGAGTTTATTTCTGCCAACCCAACTGGACCACTTCATGTTGGTCACTGCAGAGGAGCAATTTTGGGGCTTGCCATTGCAAGACTTATGAAAAAAGCGGGCTATGATGTTACCAAAGAATACTATATAAACGATTATGGCGTTCAAATTCACACACTTGTTAAGTCCATTCAATTCCGCTACGAGCAGGCATGTGGACTTCATGTGGGAGAGAATGTTCCAGAAGGTTGTTACCCTGGCGATTATTTGCTTGATTATGCAAATTCAATAAAACTAGAGTATGGCGACAAGTTTGTTAAAATAAGCGAGCAAGATTTTTATAATAAGTTTAAAGAGCCAGCGGTAAATGCTATGATGGAAATTATTAAAAGCGATTTGCGTTTGCTAGGGCTTGAATATGACTCGTTTGTGTCCGAAACCGACATCGTTAATGCGGGCAAAATTCAAAAAGCAATCGAATATCTATCAACCATGAAGGCGGAAAAAATAGACGAAGATGGCAATAAAGTTGAACTTCCTTATGTTTACAAAGGCAAGTTAGATGCTCCAATTGGTGGCAGTGCAAACGAAGAAGAACAAGAAGAGTCAAAGTATTCAAATCAACTTCAAACATTGTTTAGGTCAACACTGTTTGGGGACGACAAAGACAGGGTAATTGCTAGACCAGACGGAACAACAACTTATTTTGCAAGCGATATTGCATACCACAAAGACAAATTCGACCGTGGCTTTAACAAAATGATTGATATCTTTGGAGCAGACCATGGCGGCTATGTGAAGAGAATAACAAGTGCTGTTGATGCACTTTCACAGCACCAAGCAAAACTAGAAGTTGTGCTTTGCCAAATGGTAGCATTAGAAAAAAATGGCGAACCATTTAAAATGAGCAAACGAAAAGGCACATTCGTGCTGTTAAGCGATGTTGCAAAAGAAATAAATGTTGACGAACTAAAATTGTTTATGCTTTCAAAAAGCCCAGATACTCAAATGACGTTTGACCTTGTTAAGGTTAAGGAAAAATCAAAAGAAAATTTGGTTTACTATATTCAATATGCCTATGCAAGAGCAAATTCAATTTTAAGAAATTTCAAGTCAAAATTTGGCTATGATTATAGTTTTAATGCAAAAGACTTTGATGGATTTGTGCAAAATTGTCCAAAACTCATCAAAGAAATAATCGTGCTTATGGCAAAATATCCACAAGTTATCTTGCAATCTGCACAAAAATTTGCACCTAACATGATAGTTGATTATTTAAAAGAGTTTGCGTCACTTTTCCATTCACTTTGGGGAACTGATATCAAACTTGTTGATGAAAGCAACGAAGAATACACAAAATCTATGATGGCTTTCGTTTCATGCGTAAAAAATGTAATGGCTAATGCCTTGAATTGCATTTCGGTTAACGCCCCTGAAAAAATGTAATAAAAAACCACTTTAAATAGTGGCTTTTTATTTAATCTTTAAATAACCAATTCTCATTTTCTTTTTGTATAAAAAATTTATCTTTTGAGTTAGCATTTATTACTTTTATTTCGTAATAATTTTGTGCTAGTTTAACTAATTTATATTTTGTTTTAACGCCATTTTCTTCAAACTCTATTTCAAATTTTTTGTTATTATCCCATTCTAGTTCAACTTTTTTTTCAGTGCCATTATATTTGGTAGTATAAGAATATTCGATTTCATTATCTTCTAATTCTTGCTCAATTAAAACATAGTTATTTATTTTTAATAGTTCAATGTCTTCAAATGAATCAGTGTTAGATGCAAAAAGTTGTTCACTTGAGAATAAGAGTTTTAATTCGCTTTCTGTACTGATGTTTCCGTTTTTGTTTTCAACTTCAATTTCTCTACTGCCAACAACATTTAATTCAATTTTGATTTCGCCTGATTCTCTTACCACTATTCCATATAGAAAAGATTTTGTTTCTGTTTCAATTTCATTTTCGTCGATTTCTTGAGTTGTTCCTTCAATAACTTCATGGAAGTACATAGTGTACTTTTCATTATTGATAGTTAAAGATAGTTTGTTAGGGTAGACGCTATAAACTCCATCTTCTTGTGTGGTTTTAGATTCAACTGGCGAGATAATGTTTCCAGCAAGTCCATCAAACATATCCGCGAATTTAGTTATTGTATTTTTGCTTGTATCAGTAAGGTCACTTACTTTTCTTGCATGGCGACTTTGATTATTTACATTTAAAAATCGTACTGCGGTGACCATACCCATGCTGTAAATGTCGTTAATTTTTGTTGTAGGTTTTGTATTAGAACAAGCACACAAAGTGAATGTGGATAATATCATAACACAGGCGATAAATAGGCTTAAAATTATGTTCTTTGTTTTTTTCATAAAACTACCTCCATAATCAAGATATCATATAAAATTTTTATATGCAAATATAAAATTATGATAAAACTAGAATTATTTATAATTTTTTGATGCTCCGCAGTATGGACATTTTTCGCCTTCAAATTTCGTTCCACAATATTCGCAAACATCTTTTTGCTTTGGCTTAAGTTCTCCGTCAGGAACAATTACTGCGTTGTTTCCTTTATACTTTATTTTAAAGTTTTCACATTTTTCCAAGCGTTCAACTTCGTCTATAGTGTAAATTTCGTTTGAGATGACTCTTTGTGTTACGTTTTGGTCGTTTTTAAATTCAAACACAACTTTAAACATTGCCACGTTGTTAACAGAACCGTAACCTTGCTTTGTAACATATGTTCCAACTGCTTCTTTACCAGTTTTAAGCAATCGGCTGTCTTTAACCATTTTAACAAAACTGTAGATGGAATATGCTATTGCTGCAAAGCCGATAATAACAAAAATCAGCAAAAACCATTTGTTTCCGCCCATAGTATTATCAGGAATAAACATTATGCCAAGTGGAATGCCACCAAAAAGTAATCCCCAAATAAAGAAAAATATAAAATTGTATCTCTTTTTCATATCAATTTCCTATTATTAGTATATCATACGAAAGCAAAAAAGTATAATCAAATTTAAAGCTATATTTAGCAAATTATATTAATACTGATTATTAGTTTTTATAACATTGTGATTTTTGGTATAACAAAGTTTAGGAAAAATTATGAATACAAATAATATAAAACTTGTTAAGGCCACATTGGCTGAGTTAGAAGTAATAATGAACATTTATAAATCTAAATTAAAGTTTTAAATTTAAGTTGAAGGACAAGTTAATTAAAAACACCTCAAAGGTGTTTTTTTATAATTCTTCTTTTCCTACAAGTTCGTCAATAGACACATTGTAAAAATTGCTTAAAATTATTAAATCGTTAATGCTAGGCTCGGCAAGACCTTGTTCCCAACTTGCATAACCCGTTTCAGATTTATTTAAGATTTTTGCAATTTGTTTTTGGGTTAAACCATTTTCTTTTCTTAAGTCCTTTAATCTTTCTTTAATTAAGTTTTGCATATAAATAGTTTACCAAAACTACTAAAATTTAGTTGACACTACTAAAAATTAGTAGTACTATTTTAAATATCAATCAACAAATATTGATACATAAATATAAAGGGAGAAAAATATGGGATTGTTTTCAAATTTAGTTGCTAAAGCTTATGGAAAGGTTTTGGAAGGAGATTATAAAGGGGCTAAGATAAGTGCAAAATGGGAAACTGATAATTATTTCTATATAAATCCATTAATAGGCAAGATGCTCAAAATCACTCATGACGACATTGATTCATACGAAATTCAAACTTCAAATGCTTTTGGTGATACGAATGTAAAAGTGTTTTTTAAAGATGGAAAAAAGTCTTTAATTCAGTTTTCAAAAGAGGGAATGGATATTTTTAATAGAACAACTTTCTAAAAAATAATTTTTTGGAGATTAAATGGTTGAAAAAGAAAATAATTTAAATTTTTTTAAGGCATTGCTTTTTTTGCTGATTAAAACACTTATTCCAAGTATAGTTATTTTAGGTGTCATTTCTTGGATAGTTTGGGTATGTTTTATTTCTGTAAAGGCTGGTATTAACTGGTTATTAATCATTGATGTAATTATTTCTTGTTTTTCGCTATATTTATTGCCTAAATTAGGTGAATTAATAAATACTGGCTTTTATGATGGGATAATGAGTTTTAATTATAATAAAATTGAATTATATATAGAAAATAATGGAAATGGAGAATACAAGGTCGAAAAAAAAGAAAGCAGTAATTTTTTAGGTAAAATGCTAAGCATTTTTATTTCAGTAATACTTTTATCAATTTTCGCTTTGCTTTTATTTATAATAAATTTATTTAGAATTATTTTTTCTAAAAAAATAAGACTATTTTATAGCATGAAATATTATGAAATAAAAAACGATTTAGATAAAAGTTTTTTGTGTTTTTGTATTGTAGTAGTTACTATTATTTTGTTTTTAACAATAATTATCATTAAAATACAAACCATAAATAAAATAAAAATTTTCTAAAAATAGAAATTAGTGCAAGAAATAGTTTATTAAATAAAAAACTATAAATTTATTAAAGAAAGGCGTTTTTTTCGCTTTTTTTATGCAATTTTTAAAAATTTTTCTAAAAAAAGGTTTTTGTTTTTGCTTTTTATATTCATATTTTCAATATGCTAGATTATTTTTATTGAGTTTTTCCTCATAAAAAGTGCTTTGATAAAGCAAATTGTTAAAATTAAAAAATTTAACTTTTAATATATTTGTAAGTAGGTTGTATTTTATCACGCAACTTAAATTTTTCATATTATGAAATGAAGTATTGTGCTTAAGGAGAAAATATGTCTAAACTTATCAATCAACCCGAAGTTAATTTCACTTGCGTTTATCCTAATTATTCTTCGCAACAATTTACAAGACAAAGCAATCAGTCAACAATCGAAAACATGACCGACTCTTTAAAAAAGAGCCGAACCATTAGCAAAACATCTGGCATGATTGGTGATGAAATTGAGATAACCGTTTTGCTTAACAACACCAGTGAATATGATATAGATTCTGCCACTGTTATTGAAACTTTAAGTCAAGGTTTAGTTTTTTAAGAAGGTTCAATTCAAATCAATGGAGAACCCATGGAAAATTTACAGCCCTCCAACATAACACTTGAATTTGGAATTCTTGCCGATGAGGTTATAGTCATAAATATATTGTTGTTATAGATGAAAATTTTTCTTCTACTAATGCAACGGTGCAATCAAAAATTGTTTATTCTGTAAATGAGCAAGTTGACCTTGAAGAAGACAGTGGTTCTAGCACAATTACAATAATAGATAATCAAATTGTTATGGTTAAAACTTCAAATAAAAAAATTGTACAAAGTGGCGACATAATTACTTATCAGTGTGAATTTCCAATTTGGGTAGTTATAAAAACACGGAGCTTACTTTTACCGATAATCTTCCGTCCGGCACTAGTTTTGTTAACGGTAGCGTTAAGATAGATGGAACGGCAAAATCGGGCATGGACCCAAGTAGCATAACCTTGGACGATTTAGACGCAGGAGCAAAAACCACCATCACTTTTGATGTATATGTTGAATAATTTTATAGTAAAGCAAAAAAGTCGGCAAAAGTTTGTCGGTTTTTTATGGCTATAATTATAATTTTGATAATGTATATGTTTTTTTCCTTATGCAAAGCTATGCATGTTTTTAAAGGTTAATAATTAAATTTTTTAAAAAATTTGCGTTAAAATTAAACTTTTTAATAATAAAAAACAAAAATTGTTAAAAATGTGGTATGATTTAAATACGGAGTTTTTATGCAACATGTAGTTATATTAAGAAAAATTTTTTATGATATGGTTGCTTCCAAGCAAAAAACAATAGAGAGCAGGTGGAGCGTTCATAAAATTGCTCCTTACAAAAAAGTAAGCGTTGGCGATGAACTACTAATCAAACAAATGGGCAAAGATGCAACACTAAAAGCAAAAGTCAAAGATGTTAGGTTTTACGAACTTTCGCCTCAAATGGCGGATGAAATAAAAGCCAAATATGGCGAGCAAATTGGGCTAAACTACTATAAAGATTGGCACCTTGCAAGGAAGAAAAAATATTGCACTTTGGTGTGGCTTGAAGATGTTGAAAAAATTGAACCCATTAAAGTTAAAAAAAGCAATGGCTCGGCTTGGTTCGTTTTAAAATAGTTGTTGTTTATATCACTTAATTGTTTTAATTTACAATAAAACTAAAAATCTTTTTACTAATACAATAAAAAACTATTAGATTTGCACTGTTTTTATGCGCTATTAAAGCGAAATTTTAATTAGAACAAATAAAAAGTCAATTTACTATCAGTTCTTCTTTAAAATTTTAAAAAAAGTCTTTAAATACCTAAAAATATATGCTAAACTTTAAGTGAAAAAATTTGGAAAAAATATAAAATAAGGAGTTTAAATGAAAAGCAAGTTAATCGAAGTTAAACAATTAACAGATTTAAGGTTTTTAAATATGTTTCAATCAACTTTTTTAATGGAAAATGGAAAAACAAGAGTTTACTATTTTGCATCAAGAAGAAGTTTGGAACAACTTGGTTGCAAAAATAAAGAGTATGTTGACGCAGTAAAGGTTTTGCCATACTTTAAAAAGAATAACAAAACCTATGTTATTCTTAACTACGAATTTAGAAGCCCATTAAACAGTTATACATACGACTTGTGTGCTGGTCTTGTTGAACATCAAGACGACATTGAAAGCGATGTGAAGAGAGAAATGTTTGAAGAGATTGGTGCAAAAGTAAAAAGTGTTAAGTGTGTTTTAAAAGCGGGTCACACAACAGCGGGCTTAACCGATGAAAACATTAGTTGCTATTTTGCTGAAATCGAAAGCATTGGCGAGCAACACTTGGAAGATAATGAAGACATTACAAGAAAAATTATTGAACTAAAGGATATTCCTGAATTTTTGGAAAATAATCAAGTTGGAGCAACTGGAAACCTTTTGCTTCAAGTGTTCTACTATAAAAACATTTTGGAATTAAAAAAGCAAGAAACCGAAGAAAATAACAATAGTGACGATTTAGTTTTCTAAAACTTAATTGTATTAACCTAAAAAAATGAATTTATCTTAAAACGCTTTAAAAATTTATAGCTTATTTACAAATAATATTGCTTTTGTTTTAGAAAATAATCTACAAAGAAGAATATATTTTCTTCTTTTTTTAACAAAATACTGCCATAAAGTACAAATTTATGTAATTTATTTGACATTTTTTTAAATATGTCGTTTTATTTATATATAGGAGGGCTTTTTATGAAAAGAGATTTATCTTTTGGCTCATTGATGACAACTATAACAGCAAGTTTGTTTGCTCTTATGGTTTCAATTTCACCAGCATTTTTATGCTTTGCAAATTCAGCAAATGGTCGTGGAGAAATTACACACCCTGAATATCTTGTTGGTGCAGTGGGTGGAGCATTGCTAATTGTTTTGGGATTGGTTACAATAATTTTATCAATTATTGGCATTTTCAAAAAACGCAGAGGTCTTGCAATTACAATTTTGGTATTCCAAGCATTGTTATTAGTTAGCTCAGTTTTAGCATTAGCTGGTGGAACAAACCTTGTTAACAGTTTAGACCAAGAAGAATTAGTAATGTTTGGTTTGCAAGCAGTTCTACCTTTCGCAGCATTATTGCTTAGCTATGCTGGCGCATTTGTTTTAAACTTGTTACATGTTATTAGAACAAAAAAACAACCAGTAGAAGTTAAAGAAGTTGAAACACAAGAAACTGAAAATGTTTAATTACATCAAAAAGCATTCTAAAAAGAGTGCTTTTTTTATGCAAAAATTAGCATTAAAAGTACTTAATTTTTAACACTATTTTTAGTATTAAAAAATATATAAAATTTTTATTTTTCTATTTACATTTTTTTCTTAATGTGATAGCATAATTATGCATTTATAACATAGATAAATGTGTATTAAAAAAAGGGGGTAAAAAACTTGAAAAAGAAATTATTAAGTTTTATTCTTGCAACATTTATGTTTGTGCCTTGTATGTTTCTTTTCTCTGCTTGTGGTAAAGATGAAAATCCACAAGAGCCAAGCGCACACACTCACACTTATGTGGAAGCAACTTGGAAAAATGATGCTACTCAACACTGGCATGAATGTACAGCAACAGATTGCGACGACTTATTAGGTAGTAAAAAAGATATGGGTGCACATATCTACACCGATGCCGATGATGCTGATTGCAATATTTGTGGTTATGAACGAACTTTGCCAAAAGAAACCACATTTGCTTTTACCACGGCAGGCCAAAACAAAGAAATCACTTATAACGGTAAAGCGGTAACGTTTACTCGTGACACGGACTATACAATAACAGACAATGATGGCAATGTTGTAAGTTCGGACGAAATCGCAAACAGCGAAATCAAATTTTTGTTTAAGTTAAAAGATGGTGACGCTGAATATTCCTCAACTGCACCAAAAAATGTTGGTACATATTTAGTTAAATTGATGTTTGATGGTAACGCTGATTATAAAAAGCTTAATGCTGATGTAATCGCGGAATTTACAATCAACAAAAAAGATATCAATCTTCCAGCATTCACTGATGCTAAACCATTTGTCGTAGTGTTTAGTGGGACAGAATATGCTTATTCCGATGCTACTGCTTATGGCGCTGTGAAAAATGATGATGTTAAAATTGGAATTAAAACAGCTACTTATTATTATTTAGAGGTTAGAGTCGATAAAAATCATAAGATTATTAACACGCCTTTACATACTCCTAATTTTATTCTAGAAGGTGAAGATTCCAATAATTATAATTTGAACACAAATGATGCTAATAAGGATTTATGCTATACTACGGTTATGCCAAAAAAGATTGACTACTATTTTGAAAAACCAGAAAACACCAAAGTGGTTTATCAGGTAAGTAAATATTTTTATAATAAGGATATTATAGATTATCTTATTGGCTCAAATAAATCAAGAGCTATAAATTCAACCAGTGCAAATGTTCCTTTTAGAGTTCGAGTATCAGTGCCTGATTATAGTGGAAGAGCAGGCGTTTATACTGAAAATCTTTATGCATGTATGGAACAATATGTTTATAATCGTAATAATGATAATAAATGGTCATACGAAGTGGATTATAACTATGAAATAATTATTCCAGAAGATATACAATTCACAGTTTTACAAAAAGAAATTCAGATGCCTAACTTTGAGCCTATACAAGTATCATATAACGGTTTAAATTATTTCACATTTGATGCTGCAAATGCGATAATAGCCCTTGGTGGAGTTTATGATACTCATAATGCTTACAATGGCTATGAATTCAAAATAACTGTTGAAGATTGTAATGCTAGTGATTCTTTAAAAATGGTAACAAATGTTGAAATAGTAAATTCATACGGAAACCCTGGAAACTATGTTTTAACAAATGTTGATACCAGTAAAATACAAATTACAATTGCTAAGCAAAAGGTATATCTTAAAGGTGTAGGATATTTCTGGTTTGACCCTGATGATGACAATACATGCCTTGGATATTCAACAACAATTGCCAATTGCGAATTGTATCCTTATGGAACAACTGGAACACCAATAAAGGATGTTACTCCAACTGCCACATTAACGGTTAAAAAAGAAGACGGAATAACTTTTAGTAAATCAATTAAATATGGCAAAGCATACATTACTGAATTTTATTTAACCGATGAATCTTATGAATCGGCAAAAAGTTCTAGCTCTGTTTATGGAACTTATTCATTATCAGGAATTGACACCAATAATTATGAAATTGTTGATCAACCTTTAGAAGTATCTTACTACAAAACAGTAAATGTTTATGTCGACACTTATATGGATAGCTATACCAACTTTTCGTTCTATGAAAGTTTTTATTTAAAAGATGGATTTACATTCAAAGATGAATTTACAATAGATTTTGTAAACACCAATGGATACAGCCCATTTAATGAAATTTTGAACTATAAAATTTCTAGCAATAAATTAAAAAGAGTACAAATAAAACTTTATTCATATTCAGATAGAAAACAAGACACACTTCTTGCTGAAGTAAATTTTGTTGAAACAGCTGTCGGTTCAAACATATTCAAAACATACGAAAGTGGAAATTGGGGAAGTATTGAAGCTTCATACACAGGAACAGGAGACGATATCGTTTACGATTCTGCTAAAATAACGCTAGTACCTAACTACGAAAAAACAAATTATACCATATTTAACCAATATACTGGCGAATATTTATGGGACCTTAAAGAATATGTAAATAAATTCGCTATTTCAATAATAGTTTCTGAATATTAGTATAATTTCTTTAAAAATGATGGGTAAACAAGTTGTTTACCCATTTTTATTATTTATATATTATTTATCTTTTTCATATTTGTAAATGCTCTCACGATTTATTGATACATTTGTTTTTGTCTTCTGCTTGTTCAACATTTTCTTTTTTAGTATTAACAACTGCTAAGTCGAGCCACGAGGGCATAAAAAAACTAGGATTGAACCTAGTAGTGTGGTGGTCCCTCAGGGGCGACTGCGTAAAGAAAACAGTCTAAATGACTGTTTTTAGCACAAAGTGGGAGAAAATGTCTTTAAGCGAAGCGAATAAAGAATTTTCGGTCTGGCACCGACAGGTGCGAACCCTGGACCCACTGATTAAGAGGTGTGATTAAAACTTGTTAAAATGGCTTATTTTATGACTTAAAAATCCCTTTATTCCCTTATTTTAC
>CAKVHQ010000005.1 GCA_934749845.1 uncultured Clostridia bacterium | reverse complement strand
GTTTAATAGAGTTTGAATGGCATAGTCGCTGTTAACCCTTCGAATTTCCTCAATTTCAAGCCTTGTGATTGGTTGTTTGTAGCAAATAATAGCGATAACTTCCAAAGTGCTTTTGCTTAAATTTTTCTCTCTTATTGGGTTTAATACAAGAGAAATATCGTCTGCATAACTTGGGTTAGAACAAAGTTGAATTTTGTCCTTATAGCAAATTAGATGAATACCACTATCTCCCGTGTATTTTTCCTTTAATTTATCAATCGCTTTTTGAAGTTGCTTGTCTGTTACCGATAATTTTTCCATTATGTAGCCTTTCTCTAAACCATCACCAGAAACAAATAGCAATCCTTCCAAAATTTGCTGTAAGTTATCCATCAATATTTTCTCCTTTTTCAATAGTAATTTCGCCAAACTGCTCGTATTGACTTACGATAATTTGTTGGCGTTTTAAAAGTTCCAGCAGTGCCATAAAAGTGGTAATAATTTCGCCACGGGTAAAGTCTGCCGAAACGATTTCGGAAAATCTCATTATCCCTTTTTGACTAATAAGTGTTTTTATTTCAAACTCTTTTTCTTCAACTGTCCATCTATCTCTTTCAATAGTCTTGGTTTCCTCAATGGCAGTTTCCAAACTTGCTTTTGAAAGCATTTTTGTAAAAGCGCTTATTAAGTTTTCAACATTCATTTGCTTCAAAATTATTCTAAAATCGTTGACCTTTTCATCCGGTTGTTTGTACAGTCTGTTAACATTTTCTTGCATTTTTAGTTTTTCGCTTGCTTCTTTAAAGAGTTTGTACTCTTTAAGTCTCATAAGAAGCATTTTTTCGTCGTCTTGCTCGTCAACCTGAACTTCTTGTTCGCTTGGCAATAAATGTTTTGATTTAATCTCAATCAAAGTGGCAGCGATATCAATAAACTCTGCCGCTTTTTCCATGTCGATTTTATCCAAATCGTTCATGTATTCAAGATATTGGTCAGTAACTTTTGACAGTTGAATGTCTTCAATTTCCACCTTACTATCTTTAATCAAGTATAAAAGCAAGTCCAGCGGGCCTTCAAAGTTTTCAAGTTTAATTTTGTAGGCATTGCTGTTTTCAAATTTTTGCAAATCGTTTGCACTAACAACAATCATTTGTGGCTCTTGTGGTTTTTCTTCCAAAGCGGTATTCTCTTTTTCCTTGTTTTGTAAAGAGTTATTTTCGCCTGTTTTTTCTTGCCTTTTGTTCTCGCTATGTACTTGATTATCGCTTGAACTCGTTTGAGCGTTAGAAGCATCAAGACCATCAAGTTTCATCATTTCTTCAAAATTCATATTATATTACTCCTATAACTTTTGCCCAAAACGCAGTGATTGGCTCTAAAATGAAATTAACCGCATAACCAAGCCCAGTTTCAAAAAATGTGGTTAATAAAAGGGCAATTAAAATAATGTTCCCATAGTTTTTCATAAAAATCACAAACTTGTTTGTTCCTTTAGTTAACGATTGCATAACGTTAAAGCCATCCAGTGGATAGAATGGAAGCAAATTAAATAAACAAAGCGAAAGGTTCACGGTTGTAGTTAAAGAAAATGTTACATACAGAAAATACAAAACATATGTCCAAAATGTTACTTGTTCCAAGGTGTTTGCATAAAGTTTCAAAAATAAAATTGAAAGTCCACAAGAAAAAAAGCAAATTATAAAGTTAACTGTTACCCCTGCTATTCCTGTTAAAAAAATGCCTTTTCGATATTCCTTAAACTTGCGTGGTGTGATTGGAACAGGGTTTGCCCAGCCAAATCCAACTAACAAAAAACATAATGCGCCCAGCCAATTAACATGAGCAAGAGGGTTCAATTTCATTCTTCCCGCAAGATATGCTGTGTCATCTCCGCAAAGATATGCCACTTTTGCGTGTGCATATTCGTGAAAACACATTGCGATTAAAATCGCAATTATAAAAGCACCGCTAAATATCAGCAAAGATGTGGTATCGCCCTTATATTTCAAAAAAATATCTATCACGACTAGTATTCTCCGTAAATTATATATTCAAGTATATATAAAAAAGGAGAACTTTGCAAGCAAAATATAAAAAAAGGAAAGTAAATACTTTCCTCTTTTTTCAAAGTTTCCTATATAATCCTAAATTTTTCTATTGCTTGAGAAAGTGCATCTTTATAGTTGAATTTTTTGTAGTCGTTTGCGCTTAAAAGCGAGCATTCATCAATAACCACACCATTTTCAACCAAATAAACTTTTCCAACAACATCGCCTTGTTTAAGTGACTTTTTGCCTGCAAATGTAAATTCAAGATGACATTCAACATTAGAAGTTTTTTCGCCTCTTTTTGTTAGGACATACATGTCTTTTTCACTTTGAACTTCTATTTCGCTTTTAATGCCTTTAGCGTTAAATTTTTCATCAAAACTCTTTGTGCAATCAACAACTTTTCGACTCTCATAGTTAGAAAATCCATAGTTAAGCAAGGTTGTTGATGTTTCAAATCTATCTGCACTTGATTTAGCACCAATAATAACGGATATAAGTCGCATTCCGTTTTTTGATGCACTAGCACTTAAACAGTACCCTGCTTCATCTGTAAAGCCTGTTTTTCCGCAATCGCAACCCGGATAGTATCTTATCAATCGGTTAGTGTTAACAAGTTCGGTTTCTCGTCCACTTTTATGAACCAACTTATCCATCCAAATTATTGAATATTTATGATAAATTTCATGCTTGCTTACTTCTGCCAAAATGTGAGCAATATCTTTTGCACATGAGTATTGAGTTGTTGCTGGAAGACCCGTAGAATTGGCATATAATGTGTTTGTCATGCCAAGTTGCTCGGCTTTTTCGTTCATCAAGTTAACAAAGTTTTGTTCACTGCCACTCATATTTTCCGCAATAACCACACATGAGTCATTAGCCGATGCCATAATTATACTTTTTAATAGTTCGTCAACTGTATATTCACAGCCTGCGTCCAAAAACGCTTGAGAACCTTCCATGCTGGCAGCATATTCACTTGTCATAAGTTTTGTGTCCAAAGTCCACTCGTTTCGTTCCAATTTTTCCAAAGTTAATAGCGTTGTCATAAGTTTAACCATACTTGCAACTTCAAGACGCTTTTCTTCATCCTTGCCAACAAGTTTGTTTTCAGTGCCATAATCCATTAAATAGTACGATTTTACTGGCAAATCTAACGCATTAGTATTTGCAAATACTACATTTTCTTGCGGTTTTGGTACTAAACCAATCACTTCAAGCATAAGTGCTGAAATAATTAGTATTGAAAGTATCATATAACTCAAAAAACTTCTTTTTTTCATAAAACCCCTCTCTTTGATATTTTTATTATTTGTAAGAATGCAAAAGTTATGTAAAAAATACCAAAATTTGTTGGTTTTATGCTTTGCATAGTACTATGCATAGTAGTTTGCGTAGTACTATGCGATTAAAAAATGATAACTTAAACTAGTTATCACCTTTCTTTATTATAAAAATTCATAATTATAATTGTTTTACAAAGTCAGTTAGCAAAATTGAAAGTTTATTAACTGCCATTCTTCCACTTTCAAGCACTTCTTCATGAGTTAAAACATCATTGTTTTCATCATTTACCGCCTTATTGGCTATGCAACTTATACCTAAAACTTTCAAATTGCATTGTGCACAAGCAATAACTTCCAAAACTGTACTCATTGAAACAGCATCTGCACCTATTGTTCTAAAAAATTTCACTTCTGCTGGAGTTTCATAACTTGGTCCAAGGTCTTGCAAAAACACACCTTCTTGCAAAACAATATCATGCTTTTTCGCAAGTTCTTTCATTATATTTCTATAACTATTATCATACACTTCCTTTAGGTCTACAAACTCCACACCGCTGTCAATAATTGCCCCGCCAATAAGCGGATTCATTCCGGTTAGATTGATGTGACCTTTAATAAGCATTAAATCGCCAACATCATAGTTTTCGTTAACTGCTCCAGATGAATTGGTAATAATAACAGTTTTAACTCCAAGAACTTTAAATAAATATATAGGCAACGCACATTCTTTTGCACTAAATCCATCATAAGCATGAAATCTTCCCTGCATTGCTATAACATTTTTTCCGCCTAATTCACCAATTACAAATTGGTTCTTATGCCCTTGAACATGCGGAATAAGCATTCCTTCCAACTCTTCATACGGAATTACAGTGCAATCTTTCATCGCGTCAACAAGTCCAGACAGCCCAGAGCCCAAAATCATCGCTACTTCGGGCATTTTATTAGTTTTTTGCTTTATTTGATTAGCCAATTTCTCAACTAAAACTTGGTTTACTTCCATTAAATTTTCTCCTTTGCAGATATTTCATCAAACACCTTGGAATCAGTATTCAAACCCAAAACTTTTTCAATAAACTTACCGATAGAATCGAACCCGTCAAGCGTGCCCAAGTTTAATGGTTTTTTAAAACTCTTTGAATACATTAATAGTGGTGTATATTCTCTTGAATGGTCTGTTGATGGGGTTGTTGGGTCATTTCCATGGTCGCCCGTAATAATTAAGTAGTCGTGTTCATTCAAGTTAGGTAAAATTTCGTCAAGCGCCTTGTCTGTTGCTTCCAAGGACTGTGCATAACCTTCAATATCGTTTCTGTGACCATAAAGCATATCCGTATCAACTAAATTTACAAAGCAAAGTCCATTAAAATGTGCTTTCGACAAGGTTTTAGTAACTTCAATCGACTCCATATTTGTGTGATTTTCATATGCTTTGGTTAAACTTTCATGATTGAAAATATCGCCAATTTTTCCAACACCAATAACATCAAAGCCATTTTCAACAAGTTTGCTCATAGTGTTTGGTCTGGCTGGAGATAAAGCATAATCTCGTCTTGCTGTGTTTATTCTTTCAAAATGTCCATCAACTGTCTTAAATGGTCTTGCAATAACTCTGCCAACAGCATGTTCGCCGTGCATTATTTCTCTTGCCTTTTGGCACATTTCATATAGGTTTTCAAGTGGATATATATCAGTATGTGTGGCAACTTGCAACACACTATCCGCCGAAGTGTAAACAATAGGCATTTTTGTGTCCAAATGCTCCTGACCTAATTGCTTTACAATCTCCGTGCCACTTGCCACGCAGTTTCCTAAAATTTTAACACCCCACGCTTTTTCCAACTGCTCTATAACTTCTTTTGGAAAGCCATGAGGATAAGTTGGCATAGCAATTTTAGATATTATACCCATCATTTCAAAATGACCTGTCGTAGTATCTTTTCCCGCCGATTTTTCTTGCATACGTGCAAAAACACCTTCCACTTTATGCGAGTGTTTTAGTTCGATACCATCAATATCTTTTAATCCAAGTTTTGTTAGATTAGGAAGGTCTAAATGCCTTTTGTTATATAAATTTAAAAAGGTATTGCTTCCCTCATCCCCATACTTATACGCATCAGGGCTTGCCCCAACACCAAATCCATCAATTACTAATAAAAATATTCTTTTTTCCATATTTTTATTATAGACCAAATTTAAATTTAAACTAAACAATTATTATGAAAATTGGAGAAAAAAATGAAAACAATAAAAGTTGTATAAATTTTAACACCACATAAAATCCAAGCATTATCAAAAATAATTGAACACAATTTGAAAAAGCATCTCTATCTCGACTGCAACTGATAATATCACAGACTCTGCAACAGTAAAAAATTAGCAAAAAGCCCATAAAGAGTGCATACGGAATAAGTACTATTAAGCAAAACAAAAAGCCATGAGTTCCAACAACCACGCATATAATTGTAATATCAAACAAAAGTTTGAATGTTACGAAGGAAAAAAGTAAAGTTAAAAGCGGAAACAAAAATTTAACATAACAACATAAAAACATTAAAACACATATGAGTGCAAACTCGAATAATTTTGTAAAGAACAATCCCAAAAGGCTTCCCTTTTTGCACAGACAGCCCACTAGCGACTTATCTAAACAGTTATATAAAGTTAGTCCACTTGAATTTTTGCAAACCGTGGATATTCCAATTACAATACCAAAAATAACAGCAATGAATATGAACGATATCAACTTTTTATGATTGCAAAAGGTGTCTTGAATAAAGGACTTTGCCATTATAGACTTTCTTGCTAAACAATTTTTTCTCATATAATAAATTTATTAGAATAAAAAAAAGATAATTACAAAATTATCTTTTTTTATATTAACAGCCCATTTGTGCTTTTTTAACTTTAACTAATAATTTATCAACACACATACATATAAATTCTCTGTTTGTTGGACTTTTGTTTGCTTGCAAAAACACACAATCACTAAATGTTTCCGCCCAAACCAAGTGCGACTTGCCTTTATACGCCAAAGAAATTGCGTTTCTTATATTGCGTTCGATATTGCAAGGTGTTGTTTTGTATTTAACAGCGATAAAAGGATAATGGTCGCTAACCAAAGATGCCACTACGCCCCCATTTGAAATTACTTGTTTAATAATATCTTTAAGGTAACAATATCCAGTATGTTTTGGAGAAAATCCTAGCGAAAACAACATTTTTGCTATAGTGGTTGCAAGTTCCAAGTTTTCACTTTCTTCTCTCTTACAATTTATAGCGTTTAATTCTAGAATTTCCGTAGAATTTATTAAATATGATTCTATCTCATTTTCATGAACAAAATCAATTTGATAAAGTTCTAAATTTTCGAGCATTTTTCTATGCTCATCTCTACCTATAAACACAAGTTTTATATTTGTGTATTCACGGTTCTCAAGCAACATTCTTAATTGGCTACTATTGAAATCTATAGTAGTTAAATCAAAGAAAATTATTTGAGGCTTCATTTGAATGGTCTTGATTGTTAATTCCACGAAGTTTAAACAAGTTACCATATTCATGCACATCTTTAAACAAGCCCTATGCAATTTGTACCCTAAATCTAAATTTTTCTTGGAATATAAAATGGTTGCGAGTTCTATTTTTGTCATCTCATCCCCCTACACTCATCAAGTATACCACCTTATTTCACAAAAAACAACCTTTTTACAAAGTTTTTGTAAAATATTGCATAACTTTACAAAAACTTTTTGATTATTTATTCATTTATCATCCAATCTAGGTACACCCCAAAGCCTTTTGTGGGGTCACTAACGAACACATGAGTAACTGCTCCCACCACTTTTTCGTTTTGAATAATAGGGCTTCCACTCATTCCTTGAATAATTCCACCTGTCTTTTTAAGCAACTCCTTATCCGTTACTCGAATAACCATGCTTTTATCACTGGAAAGATTTTGATAATTAGTTTTAATGATTTCTATATCGTAATCTTTTGGCTTTTCGTTATCCAAACTCACTCTTATTTTTGCCTTGCCTGGCTTAACATTCAATCTTCCGCCCGTTTTTATTGGTGTTTCTTTTTTTAATTTTTCTAACTTATCTTGGTTGTATGTTCCAAACACACCATATTTAGTATTTTTATCAACTTTACCCAGACTGTTGCTACCTTGGATAAATAACGCTTTTATTTCGCCCGGTTTGCCTTTAACCGCTTTTGTATGACCAATAACTGTGCAGTTGTACATATCTCCGCCACCAATTTCTATTGGTCGCTTTGTTTCAGCATCACTTATTGCATGTCCTAACGCTCCAAATCTATTGTTATCAGTTCTAATATAAGTTAAAGTTCCAACACCAGAAACATCATCTTTAATCCAAATTCCTAATTTAAACTTTTGAGAGTGCAAATCTTTAGCAGGTTTAATTTTTATTTCTTTTTGGTTATCCTTTCTCTTTATCAAAACATCCAGTTCTTTATCTTGGTTTTCTTCTTTGTTTATAATATTTTCAACATCACTAATTCTATTTATCTTTTCGCCTGCAATTTCAAGTATTATATCGCCAGCTTTTAAATCTGTCTTTTCCAAAGTGTTAATATTACCACTTTCGGTTGTCACTGGACTGCTTCCAATAACAATAACACCATTGCTATTAAGTGAAAATCCAACGATATTTCCACCTGTTAAAACTTCAACATCTTTAACATCAACATTAACCACTTTAACAGTTATTAAATTAAATAGTTTAAATGTTAGTCTTACATTATTAGTACCTATACTATTAGTACATATAATATCATTAGTATGGGTTGTGATAAATTTTCCAAAAATTTTATTACTATTTATGTTTTTAATGTCATCGTAAGACAGCGTTACATTACTTGGGTAGTTTTTTAGTTCCAAAAAAGGCGTGCTTGCCAAAGCATACGCAAAAAAACCGCACAACACTGCCAGCACACAAAAAACCGAGATTTTAGCAAACTTCTTCATAAAAAAACTACCTTCCCTTGAAAGTAGTTTTTGATGTTTATGTTTTAATATTCAAAAGATTGTTTACAAAAAATGTCAAATTGTAGTCTTTCGATAATTTTGCTGGTTAGCCAAAAGTTCTTTTGCCATGGCAACGCTCGAAGGTGTTAACTCGCCACCCGAGATAAACCTTGAAATTTCTTCCACTCTTTGCTCGTAAGAGAGCTTTTCAACCGTGCTAATTGTCTTGCCATTTTCTTCCTTTTTCTTAATTAAAAAGTGCGTATCTGCCATAGAGGCTATTTGAACAGTATGAGTTATAGATAAAACCTGATTATACTTGGAAATTTCAGCCATTTTTTCACTCATCGCTTGTGCCATTTTTCCACTAATACCAGTATCTATCTCGTCAAACACCATGGTTGAAATTGAATCGTTTTGCGATACGATGGACTTAACAGCAAGCATGAATCTTGATAATTCTCCACCACTTGCAACCTTGTTAAGCGGATTTAACGCCCCACCAAGGTTGGCATTAAACAAGATTTCTACCTGACCAATTCCCTTTGAAGTTAAGTTTTGTTCCAAAAGTTCGGTGTTTTTGAAATCAAACTGAACTTGACATGAAGGCATACCAAGATTTTTTAAAACATCTTTTATTTTCTCACACAACTGTTTTGCAACACTTTCTCTTTGCTTAGTTAGTTTTGACGCAACAACAAAGATTTTGCCGAGCAATTCCTGTTTTTCTTTTAATAAATCTAGTCTAATTTCTTCTCTATTTTCAAGTTCATAGAGTTTTTGCTTACTACTTTCCAAAAACTGTAAAACATCATCGCAAGTTGAACCATACTTTCGCTTTAAATTTTTGTACTGGTCTAGTCTTTCTTCAATTTTATCTAAATCTCTTTCACTAAAATTATCATTTCTATTATAAGACGAAATATAATCGCCTATGTCATCAAGTTCAAGTTTAACGCTCTCAAGCCTTGAGTGAATAGGACTTAAATTTTGGTCAAATTGAACAGCACTTGCTAGTGCCGACAGGCTTTGAGAAACTGCTGGAAGTGCCGAATATACGCCGTTTTCAACAGTGGTGGTTAAAGACATTACCTTTTCGATATTTGCAAGTTTTGTTTTATCTTCTAAAAGCGTTTGCTCTTCGCTAACCGAAATATTTGCATCTTCAATTTCTTTTATTACATATTTAAGATAGTCTTTTTCTCTTTCATAGTTTTGGTCATCTCCGCCAAACTGGTCTAATTTTGAATTTACTTCTTTAATTAGAGTATTAAGTTGCTTATATTCATCTAGCACTGGTTTTATGGTTTTAGTGCCAAACGAATCTAATAGTTCCAGTTGATTTCGAGTATTCATCAAAGCAACTTGCTCTTGCTGACCATATATGTCGACCAACGAGGATGTTATTTTTCTTAAAACAGTTAAAGTTACAGGGCTTCCGTTAATTTTAGTGTCGCTTTTACCATCGAGCGACATTGTCCTCACGATCATAAGCCCATCATTTTCATCAATATCCAAGTCATTTAAAACTTGTTTAGCTTCTCCAGTTAAGTGTAAGTTATCAAAAATCGCTTCAACTCTTGCAGAAGTTTGACCTTGTCTAATCAAAGTTTTGTCGCTTCTTGCGCCCAAAACAAAAGAGAGCGAGTCAATAATTATCGACTTGCCAGCCCCTGTTTCACCCGTCAAAACATTAAGACCTTCATCAAACTCAATCAAAAGGTCTTCAATCAAAGCAATGTTTTTTATTTTCAACGATTTTAACATGCTTTTATTATATCAAAGCAAAAAAAATTGCACAAGTAATCGCTCTAAATAAATAAAAAACACATCTAAAGATGTGTTTAATTTATATTGCCATTGATTGATTAAGTTTATCCATAACGGAAAGTGTCGAGTCGTTGCTATCACAAATAACCATAACAGTTTCGTCGCCATACACACAGCCCATAACTTGTTTAATGCTCATTTTGTCTATCATGTTGCTAACAGCACTTGATAAACCTTTCAAAGTTTTTAAGACAACAAGATTATTAACTGATTTGATACTGATAACGCTTTCTTTCAAAATACTTGTGTACTTTGATGACATTTGTTGTTCGGTTGAGTCAACATAAGCATATTTGTATTTTTTGTTTTCACTCATTATTTTAATTAAGCCCAATTCTTTAATATCTCTCGATATTGTGGCTTGGGTTATATCAAAATTTAAAGCACGCAACGCATTAACCAATTCATCTTGTGTTTCAATTTCGTTTTGTTGGATAATTTCTAGTATTTTGCTTTGTCTGTTAGACCTTGCCATAGTATCGTTTTCCTCCGTATTTTCGGGCTTTTTTGAGTTATGCATAATTATAAATTTATATTTATGCAACCTGAACGCAATAATTATACAATACATTTTATAATTATGCAAGAACTTTATGCATAATTATGCAAAAAATTTTTCATAATTATAAATAGTTATGAATTTATATTTATTTTTGTTTGAAAATTTATGCAAAAAACAAAATTTACTAATTATTATATGAAAAAAGACAGTGTTACTCCACTGCCTCTTAAAATTAAAAAACAGCCAAAAAGGCTGTTTATTATCTTTTTATTCTAAAGAAATTTATAATCTTACCTAATGTGAAAATTATTTTGTTTGAGTTCTTAATTGCTATCTTTTTGCAAATTGCCTTTAAGAAAACTGTCAAGGCTGCTATGCAAGCACTTACCATTGAAGCAATCAAAACTTCTTTAACCGTCACTGCCGACTTACCTAAAATTTGCAAAGTGATTGTCGCACCTATCGTTCCCGATAAAATTCCGCAGATATCTCCAATAATGTCGCAAAACACACTTGAAACCTTTTCTGCGTTTTTTATAAGCCCTAGTGCCTGCTTTGCTCCTTTCACTTTTCTTGAGCACATTGCATTGAATGGTTCGATTTCTGCCGAAGTAGCAGCAACACCAATCATATCCGCAATAACCGCAAGCGCCAAAAAGAAAACAAGCAGTATTAAAGAAATAGCAAGGCTTGTATCGCCTAAAATAAATTGCGAGCCAAAGCCAAACGTAAACGACAAACAAAATGTTGTTACAAGAACTATAAGTGGCCATCTAAAGCCATGTTTTTTCTTTTTTCGTTCACTCTTGTGTTTTTCTTCTTTGTGTTCTAAACCATCATTAGTAGACGGCACTTCTTCGTTTTCCATATATCTCCTATAAAAAATACACTTTCAATTAAAGGAATGATTTTGAGTAAACCTTGCAACTTAGGTCCAGTAGGATTTCCCGTAAATTCACTTACCGTCACCGAATAAGCCGTTTCCATTTAAGAATTTACTTTTACCGTCGCCGATAAAAAACTGAATCACCACTTAGATTGCACTATAATCCCCAAAATCACAGTCTAGAAGTTTTCCTTAGCGAATCAACCTGATTATTAGCTTGTTTTGCAAATAGAGTTTCATAAACCGATAAGATATAAACTTTGGCCAAAGTTCAAACCCCTGATGTCTAATCCGCTGTTTTCACTCAAAGCAGGCTACTCTGCACACAGAAATTCATAATCCGCATTGCAGGTTCAAGCCTAATTAGTTATGTAGTTATGCTAATGCACGATTCACAACCTTTTAGGTCTCCACGATAAATGGGTCGCACGTTATATGCCGTTACAACACGCCCATAAATCTTAACTTCCAGCAAATGCCCCGGTTTGGGCAACCAAGGCAAACACAAGAAACTTCACAGGTGTGCCCGATGGTGCTTTATTTCATCACCGTCCTAACAAGTTTTTTCGACTAGAATACTGCTCCTTAATTCAAGTGTATTTACATTATATCATATGTTTTATATTTTTGCAATATTATTTTTTAAATCGCTTTCCCATTAAAAAAATGAGCAGGTTGCTCATTTTTTAATATTGTTTTGCAAAATATATTTTGTGTTTTGCTTTGTTTCCGCAATGAATACACTTATGTTCATCATTCTCGCCACATTCTTCAATAATAACACGAGTTTGAATTCCCGTTTCTTCTTTAAGTTTTTGTTCGCAATCAATATCCCCGCAATGATATCCAACCGCAACTTTTTTATTATTTATAGCATCAACAAGTTGTTGCATAGAATCAACTTCAACTGTGCAATGAGCCAAAAAGTCCTTTGCAATGTTTAGCAAGTTTTGTTGAATTTCTTCAAGCAATTCATTAACGCTAGAAGAAATATTATCAAGGCTAACAAACGATTTTTCATGCGTATCACGGCGAACGCATACCGCTTGATTATTTTCAATATCTCGAGGTCCAATTTCAAGTCTTAATGGAACGCCCTTCATTTCATATTGATTAAACTTCCAACCAACGCTATTTTCGCTGTCATCAACAACAACTCTAACACCCGAACTTTCAAGTTGTTGCTTAATTTCGTATGCTTTATCTAAAACACCTGCCTTATGTTGAGCAACTGGAACAATAACTACTTGAATTGGTGCAACATGAGGTGGAAGCTTAATGCCTCTTTCATCTCCATGAACCATAATAAGAGCACCAATTAGTCTTGTTGATGTGCCCCAAGATGTTGAATAGCCATATTCCCACTCGCCATTCTTGTTCAAAAATTTAATGTTTGCTGATTTTGCAAAGTTTTGTCCCAAATCATGAGTTGTTCCACTTTGCAAGCATTTTCCATCAGGCATAACTGCTTCAATTCCGTAAGTATCATTTGCACCGGCAAACTTTTCTCGTTCACTCTTCTTTCCACTTAACATAGGAATTGCCAACACATTTGTGCATACTTTTTTATATATTTCAAGCATTTTAAGTGCATCTTTTTTTGCATCTTCGGCACTCGCTTGAACGGTATGGCCTTCTTGCCACAAAAACTCGCTTGTTCTAAGGAATGGTCTTGTTGTTTTTTCCCATCTAACAACATTACACCATTGGTTCATAACCATAGGCAAATCTCTATAAGACTTAATCCATTTAGAGTACATTTCACATATGATTGTTTCACTTGTTGGTCTAACTATAAGCTTTTCAGCAAGTTCTTGACCGCCTGCATATGTTACAACAGCAACTTCTGGTGCAAAACCTTCAACATGCTTTGCTTCCTTTTTCAAAAAACTTTCTGGAATCAACATTGGAAAATAGGCGTTTTTAACTCCTACTTTTTTAAACTCGCTGTCCATAGCATTTTTGATATTTTCCCAAATTGCAAAGCCGTATGGTTTAATAACCATCGTGCCTTTAACCGGTCCGTAGTCGCATAAATCAGCCTTTAAAATTACATCTGTATACCATTGTGGAAGGTCTGTGTTAAAATCCGCAATTTGCTCCACAAAATTATTTTTATTTTCCATATCTTTCTCCATTTGTTATTTCATTTTTTCTTCAATGTATTTATCTAAATCTTGCTTAACCTTATATATTTCGCCTTTAGATTGCTCTAGGTTTGCCAAGCATTCTTTAATAATAAGAACACCTTGTTGATATTTATCAACGGCTTGTTCCATAGGCAAGTCCTGTGATAAATCATTTACAATTTGCTCAACTTGTTTTAGTTTTTCGTCAAAATTCATTTTCCAATCTTCTCCTTAACTTGCGCTATCAAACTGCCATCTAATAAATTACATCTAATTGTCTGTCCAACCTCAACTTGACCGCAAGACACCACTCTTTTCCCATCCAATTCTATCTTGCTATAACCTTTTGCCAAAATTTCCAAAGGATTGCATCCATTCAAATCTTTAGCCATAAGTTGCAGTTTGTTTTCTTTGCTTTCCACTGTTCTTTTTATGTTGTTATTTAACCCAAGCAAGTTTGATGCAATCTTGTTTTCATATTGAGAAAATCTGCTATCAATAAGAACATTTAATTTATCAAACATAGTCTTAAATTTATCAAAGTATTGAACTTCCTCTTTAACAAGCAGTTCAGCCGCTGCCGAAGGAGTTGGTGCTCTTAAATCCGCAACAAAGTCAACCAGTGTGTAATTAGTTTCGTGACCAACTGCACTAACAGTAAATTTTGTGCAAGAAGAAAGGGCTCTTGCGACCATTTCGGTGTTAAACGGAGCAAGGTCTTCTTCACTTCCGCCTCCCCTAGCCACAATAATTGCATCGACATTTGAGTTGCTAAAGTAGTTAATTCCACGCACAATCGAATTTTCAGCAAGCAAACCTTGAACTTTAACAGGAAACAAAACTAAATCAACTTGACCGTTTCGCCTTCTGGTTATATTGATTATGTCTTGAATAACTGCACCGGTTTCGCTTGTAACAACCCCAATTTTATTGATGTGTTTTGGAAAAGGTTTCTTTCTGTCCAAGTCAAAAAGCCCTTCTCTTTCCAACTTCTGTTTTAATAGTAAAAATTGTTTATAGTTTTCGCCTTCACCAAATAGCGTCACATTCTCTACGCTAAACGAAAGCCTTCCCGCTTTAATGTAATAGTTTGGAGAGCCTTGTACAATTACCTTATCGCCTATTTTAAAATCTCTTAATATTCGCCCTTCAAACGCAACACAATTTAATAGTGCATTCTCGTCTTTAAGACCAAAATAAGCAATATTGTTTGAAAAGTTGATTGAGGAAATTTCCCCAAGCACTTTTACTCTATATAATAGGCCATCATTATCAAGTATTTGCTTTAAATAAGAACTTAATGTTGTTACTGATAATGCCTGTTCCATTTATTCTCCTTTTACAATTTGTGCTAAAACTCCGTTTACAAATTTATAGTTATTATCTGTTGAATATTTTTTTGATAATTCAACCGCTTCGTTTATAACAACCGACGGCGATTCTTTTAAAAACTCTATTTCGTAAATGGCAAGTTTTAGAATTGCTAAGTCTATTTTAAACACTCTTTCCAAAGTATAGCCTTTTAAGTGGCTGGAAATAGTTTTGTTTAAATAATCTTCGTTGTCGATTATTCCTTGATACATAGATTTAATGTAATCAGTGTCATCTTCACTTATTTCCTTTGATGACAAAAATTCTTCCAATGTTATTTCATTTTTTTGCTTTAAAAACTCAAATTCAAATATAAGTTTGAAGCATGCTTCTCTTGCTTTTATCCTGCTCATGTTAAATTACCTTTTCACCTTCTTGTTTAAAATCAACGCCCAAAACATGAACATTTATACTTTCAATTTTTATATCTACCATAGCAGATAATCCGTTTTTAACATTTTCTTGAACTCTAAATGCCACGTCCGAAACAGAGTAGCCAAACAAAATGTTAATGTAAATATCAACCATTATGGCGTCGCCCACTTCACTTATCTTCACGCCTTCGGTGTAGTTATTAGAAAATAGTTTTTTAATTCCATTTCCAAAATTAACGCAAAGGCAAGAAACTCCGTTAATTTCTTTTGTTGCCAAACTTACAATAGACAAAAGAATGTCTCTGTTGCAAGACACTTTTCCTTTATTGTTTTTTGAAGCCATTTGATTAAACTCTAATGCCATATTTATTCTCCTAAACTTTATGATTATATCATAACAAGAAAAAATTAAGCAATAAATTTAATCAATTTATAATTTAAGAGCACAAAAAAACTCGAATAAATCGAGTTCTTTATGCTATTCAACTGGAATAATTTTAATGTAATCTATGGCAAGACCTGTTTGTTCCTTAACAATATCCACTATTTGAGCCACTTGAGATTTTGTTAATTCTGCCGATTTAACAACAACTTTAACGTTTGATGTTGTGCTGGTTACGATAACATCTTCAAAGCCTTTTGCTTTAATTAAACCTTCGGTTACAAGTTCGGTTTCCATAGCCTTAATTAAATCTGCTTTTTTTGTTTCTGCACTTGCCTTTGCTTCTGCACTTGATTCGGCACTTGCAATTATTGCATCGTAGTATTTAATTTCTTCGCTACGAACCGACTCCCTGTCGCTTCTGTAGGTTGAAAAGAAGTTTGCAGTTGTAACATTTCCGCCAGTTTCAACAACGCCACGATTCAAAGCAATATTTAAGTATCCAGTCACTACCAATAAAACAGCCATTACAGACAAGATTATAATCTTTTTCTTTTTTGTTAACATGATAAATTCTCCTTTAATTTCCTATAAATACTTGAATTTGACTGGAATCAATATTAAGCAAGATTTGAATTGCGTTAATTATATCCAGTTTGACTTTTGTATTCGATGCTCCCGAACTTACAACAACCACGCCCGTCACACTTGGCAATTTTTCACTGATTATAATTGGCTCATTTTTGCCGTTAACTTCAACCAAAATTATTTTCGTTTCGGTTTCTGTTTTTTGACCGTTTGTTGTAATAACTTCATCTGTTGCAAATTTTAGTTCAACCGAACTGTCTATTGAAACCATAACTTTAACATTACCTGCCCCTTTAATTCCAGAGAGTAAATTTTCAAGTTTAGTTTCTATGCTCGAAACATATTCGGTTGTGTTAATATAAGTGGTTGAAGTTTGTGTTTCGCTTGTTGTTTTAGAAGTTTTTAAAAACCCAAAAACACCATTCCCGCTGAAGCAAATTAAAAGCAAAATTAAAATAAAGATAACAACTATTATTATTTCAATATGCTTAATGCTTTTCAACTTTTTCACAAAAGACAATTCGCTTATGGATTTCAATAAACCTTTCTGTTTTTTGTCTTCACTCATTGAAAATAATCTGCTCCTTTTCAACATTCACCACTTGCTTAACAGCCTGTACAATTTCGGTATACTTATTTATATGCGGCTGATCTTGGCTAATAACCATATTTTTCAAATTTAAAGAAACTTTTTTAATAACAATTTTGTTGTTTTCCAAAATACTTTCAATTTCGCACTTTACTTGCTTATATCCCGAATTTTCGCAACTTTTCTCAACACTTATTTCCAGTTGTTCAACTATTTTTTTGTTAGTAACCGTTAAAAAATCTTGGTCTATAGTCGTGCTTGCCTCGTTGTAAAAAAGTTTAGAAAAATCGAAATTTTGGTTTAATAGTTTTGGCACGGGAGAAATAATAACAAGTATCGTAAAAATGCCAAACATAGACTTAACATATTTGTTCATTTGCCCGCTTGGAAGGACTAAATCCACCAAAACCCCAAGCACCACAACACCTATAATAGATAGCAAATAGCCACTCATATTCCCTCCTAAACCAAATTTCCACTGCACATAATAAGCCCAGTTGTAATTAAATAAGCAAACGCTATTGAACATATTGTTGCAACAAGCATAGAAAGACATTTTGAAACGCCAGACAAAAAGTCGCATATCTTTTTATCGCATATTGGCTCTAGTATGCTAGACGCTAGCGCTAGTGCAAGTTTAAGAACTAAAATTTTAATTATTGGAGCAAGCACAGTAATAGCAAGCAAAATCAAGCATCCAAGCCCGATTGAGTTTTTTATTAACATACTGCTTGTAAGTATCAAATTAAGTCCGTCCGACAAATACGAACCAACAAAAGGAATGTAACTTTTCATAGCGTATTTCGTAGTTCTAATAGAAAGTCCGTCATAACTTCCGGCGGTTATTCCCTGAACAACTAAAAGCGAAGAAAATAGCGTAAAAACAATACCTATCGTCCATTTAAAAATGTTCATAAATAGTTGCGAAAACTTATTTAATTTAACATTGTTTGATAAATTCCCAGCAACTGTAAAAACCAAGCAAAATATAAATAAAGGCATAACAAAATTACTGAAAATGGTCATGATTGAGCCAGATAAAATTGCCACAACTGGTTGATAAACACTAACCGACACAACAGAGCCTAAAGCCGTCATAAGCGTTAGCAAAATCGGGAAGCCGACTTCCATTTGGGCTTTAATTACCGACAGCGTGTTAGATGTTAATTTAATTATGTTAGCCACAGAAGCAAAAACTATCGTTACTATTATTCCAAAGCACACAAAATGCACAATTTCGGCAACACTTTTATCTGTTGAGTAACTTGACTGCGTAATTATGCTTGACAAAATCCCTATACCAATCAAACTGCATAAGACTGGCAAAATTGCAGCAATATCTTTAGAAAACACGCTTAAAAGTGCACTTCCAAGTGAAGCAAAATTCACCTGTGTTTCGCCAGATAAAATTTTTTTAATTTTAACCGCAAAACTTTCACCAAAAGCATTTTTTTGTTGATCATCCAGTTGGTTTAAAATTTTTTCAAAGTCGCCAAAATCAATATCTTTTATTTGGTCGTCAACATAGTCTTCTATTTTATTGTTATCCGTATCAAGTGCGGTTACATTTTTAGAAAAAAACGGAGGCAAAACAAAAGAACTAATCATAAATAATATGATTAGAACAATCAAAATCCGCTTGGTTTTTAGCCTTTTACAACTATATTTCATGGCATAATTCCTATTATAATTTCAAGCAAATTATTTACGATTGGCATGCACAAAAGCAAAATACAAATCTTGCCCGCAAACATGACTTTATCCGCAATCGAAGCCACCCCTGCATCTTTACAAATACTTGCTCCAAACTCGGTTATGTAGCCTATTCCAACCACCTTTAAAACACTTTTAAAAAGTGATGAATTAACTCCAGTTTTTGTCATTAAACTTCTAAAGCCATCAAAAACATTTGAAACACTGTTAACAAGCATCAAAATAATAACAATGCCACCCGCAATAGACACAAAAATGGTCATTTCTGGCTTAAGCTGCTTTAAAATTACGCTTGCCACCACGGTTATTAAAGCAACTAAAATAATTTTGAAAATTTCCATATAAAACTAGATAATAACCAGCGAAAATAGTCCTTTAACAGTAGTAAATAAATCGCTTATTAGGTTGACTATCATAAGCAGGACAACTATAACACCAGCAAGTGTAGTTAAAGTGGCAATTTCGTCCTTGCCTGCATACTTTAAAACTTGATTAACAACAGCAGTTAAAATTCCAATTCCCGCGATTTTAAATATTATTTCAACCCCCATGTTTCCCTCCTGTTTTGCATAGTACTACGCAAAGTATTATGCAAATTGCATAGTACTCCACTTTTTTCGTCTGTTTAAAGTTATATAAATATAACAACAATGGTTAAGGCAATTAAAAGCCCCATTTTCATAGATAATCCCCCATATTTTGAATTATCTATTTTTGCTTGGTCTAAATTTTGAATAAAATTTTGCTTAAAATTCAAAATTTGAGTTATTTGCTCCTGTTCACTACTTTTGCCAAGTATGGATAAAAATGTAAAAATTTTATCTTTTTCATCCTGTTTTAAAATTACCAACTTATCAATATCACTTTTCAAATTTTCGTCAAAATTTGACAAATCATTCAAGCATTTTTTATATGAGTCTAGTAGTTTATTAAAATCCTTACCATAACTATTTTTTTCATTTAAAACGCCCAAAATATCCTTTTTTAGATAGGAAATTTTTGCTTGCAAATTTGTACAAAAATCACAGCAATTTTCATAAAAATTTTTTCTTGATTTGTAGTAAATAAAAATTTTGTAGGCTACAAACAAAATTAAAGAACATAAAATTAAGATTAAAATTAACTTTATCATAAACACCTTTATCAAAAAATTTTTTCAAAATTTCTATCTAAAACTTCAGCAATTTCGGGCATTCCAGCCACTTTTTTTAAAAATACAAATCGTTCAAATATTTTTAATTTCAAAATTTTTTCAAGTTGAATTTTGTTCTTTAATTGCTCCAAATTTTCTGCATGAATAGTGGCTAAAATTTTCACTCCACAAGTTCCAGCATACTCCAAAACATTACAATCTGCTTGGCTTCCAATTTCATCTGTAGCGATAATATCTGGGTTCATTGAGCGAATACCATTATAAAAGCCAAATTCTTTAGTGCTATCCACAACAACATCGCTAAAATCGCCTAAATCCATTTGTGATTTTGCGTTTATAGTTGCCGACAACTCATTTCTTTCGTCAACAACAAGAACTTTTTTTGCATAGAATTGTCCTGAAATTATTCTAATTAAATCTCTTAAAAGCGTTGTTTTGCCAACTGCCGGCGGAGAAATTATCAGTGTGTTTAAAAATCGGTCATTTTCAAACAGCAAATCTATTATTTTTTCGCCGAACCCCTTAATTTCGTGCGGTATTCTAACATTTATCCCGCTAAAATTTTTCATGGTAACAAGTTTTCCGTTTTCACTTACAACTTGTCCAGTAACACCAAGCCTAATTCCATCGTTAAGTCCAACAAATCCCTGCTTTAATTGCTCGTTTATTGCGTACAAAGAGTGGTTTGATGCTTGAAGCAAAATATTCTGCAAGTCATCTGCATCGCAAAAATATGCTTTTTTTCTTTCATTCACTAAACCACTTATGCCCAAATAATAACTTTTACCATTCATCATCACAACTGTTGGCTTGTTAACTCTTAAGCGTATTTCCTGCAAACTAGAATAGTTTAATCGTTC
Organism: uncultured Clostridia bacterium; assembly: GCA_934749845.1. GTDB lineage: Bacteria > Bacillota > Clostridia > Christensenellales > UBA1242 > CAKVNM01. The sequence continues at coordinate 75,266 of CAKVHQ010000005.1, read as the reverse complement.
AATCGCATCAACTAGTTGTGGCGGAACAATTTTTTCAAGCATCCCCCATTCTCCTTACATATATCTATGAGTTAACAAAAAAATCTAGACTAGCGAAAAAAGTCTAAAAATGGTACAAAAATCCTGATGGTTAATTTGCATAAAAAAAGGCAATCCCTATTAGGAATTGCCCAACCATTAAACAAAAAAAGAGCAACTGCTCTTTCTTTATACTCTTTCCATATATTCTGCTGTTCTTGTGTCGATTCGAACTCTATCGCCTTGGTTAACGAAAAGTGGAACTTTAATTTCAAGACCTGTTTCAAGTTTAGCAGGTTTCATTGCGGATTTGCTTGTGTCGCCTTGAACTGCTGGTTCACATTCTGTGATGTTAAGTTCAACAAAAAGTGGTGGTGTTACTGAAATTACTCTGCCATTGCATGAGTTAATTGTTACATCCATATTCTCAACAATAAATCTTAAAGCGTCTTGGCAATCTGCTTTATTCAAAGGAATTTGTTCAAAATTTTCCTTGTCCATAAAGTAGTAAAGTTCGCCATCGTTATAAAGGTATTGCATTTCTCTTTTTTCAATAACGGCTTCATCAACTTTTTCGTTTGTTTTAAAGTTTCTTTCAAGCACTTGACCTGTTTCAACATTTTTAATTCTACCACGAATAAATGCTGCAAGTCTTGGTTGACAAACATGTTGCCATTCAACAACAACATAAATGTTGTTATCCATTATAAATGTGCTTCCAATTTTTAAATCTCCTGTTGTCATTAGATATATCTCCCTTAGTATTTTAATTTTCTAATACATTAAAGTATAACTATTTTAGTGGCAGTTTGTCAACTAGATTTTACTGCTTTTGACGCTATCATAAATTTGTTTAAGTTTCATAGCGTCTTCCATCATCGTTCCTTTGCTTTCGCTAATTATCGTAGGTGTTAAATCATACTCACAAATCAGTTCTGCAAGTGGCTCGAATTCTGGACCATATTGCGTATCTTCAAGCGTTAAATGTCTAATTTCGCCTTTGTTTGAATATTCAATTTTTGAAAAATGTATGTGAATGTTCTTTGTTTTATATTCTCCAAGTTTATCAAAGCATTTATCCAAAATTTTTCTATAATCGTCTTTGGTTTTTAAGGTGCCTTGAGTTACGGCATTTATGTGTCCAAAATCGAAAGTTGGAATTAAGCATTTATCTTTCGAGCATAACTCCAAAACTTCGTCAACGGAGCCAATTTGTTGAGATTTTCCCATGGTTTCTGGGCAGATAAATAAGCCATCATAGTTGTTAAGATAATAGTGCTCAAGAACTTTATCCATTTGCCTAAAACAATTATTAAGTGCTTCGGCTCTAGTTAATTTATTTTGGCTACCCGTGTGGACAACACACTTTTTTCCATTAAACATTTTCAAATAATCCAAACTTTTAAAAATGTAATTTATGTTTTTAGGTATGGTTTCGTCATTGCCGTTTGCCAAGTTAATGTAGTAAGGAGAATGCACACTAACCAATATATCATTTTTTAGTGCTTCATCTCCAAGAATTTTGGCTTTTTCTTCCCCTATAGTAAAGCCCCTTCCAAACGAATATTCGTAGCAAGTTAATCCGTGCTCTTTCAAAAATTTTGGTGCTTGAATTGACGATTTATTTCCAGCATCATAAAAAATTTGACTATTTCCTGATGGTCCAAACTTAACCATTTTTCCTCCTAATCTTCAAACAAATTTGTTGTTACTTTCAAAACATTATCGCAGCACTGACCTATTCCAAAAAGTTTTGATTTGCAATAAACTAATAAATTAGTTTTGTTGCCAATAGACACTTTTATACTATTCCCATTTTTAAGTTTATCATAAAATTTATCATCAACGCTTATTTTTTCAAAATCGCTTAAAACTTGTTCAAGTCCAATAACATTTGATGCACTCATATTTTCTGGGCTAACGGACATTTCAATATCAAACTGACCGGCTCTTATTCGTCGTAGTTCACTCATGTATGCAAGACTACCACATTTCAAGCCCAAATCTCGTGCTAAAGCCCTGATATAAGTTCCACTCGAGCAATCAATCAAGAATTCAAAAACATTGCTTGAAATTGCTTTAGTTAATTCAAACCTAAAAATTTCAATCTGTTTAGGTTTTAATTCAAACTCAATGCCTTTTCTAGACAATTCGTAAGCACGAACGCCATTAACACTTTTTGCTGAATATTTTGGTGGCATTTGTTCTAGTTTGCCAACAAAACTTTTTAAAACTTTCCCAATTTCCTTTTCTGTTGGAACATAGTTGCATTCTCCTGTCACTACTCCTTCAGCATCCAAGGTGTCAGTTGTTTTTCCAAAAGTAAATTGGGCAATATATGTTTTAGTTTTTGACAAAAACATGTCAAACAGTTTGGTCGCTTTTCCAATACAAACAGGCAAAACTCCCGTTGCCATAGGGTCAAGAGTGCCTAAGTGACCAACTTTTTTTTGATTAAAAAAACACTTAACCATTCCAACAACTTGATTGGAAGATTTTCCTTTGGGTTTGTCCAAAACAATTATTCCATTCATTAGTTTTCTACCCTTTTTATCTCTTTTTTACATGCTTTTAGTAATTGACTAAATGCCACATCTTGATTTTCCAAGATTTTGCAACCTGACGCTTTAATATGTCCACCACCGCCAAACTCTTTTGCAACATTTTGTGCGTTATAGTTTTCTCGCGACCTAATTGAAACTAAAAATTCTTTTTCGTCATCTTGTGAAATTACGCATGCTAGTTTAATTGTTTCAATACTCGTTATTGTGTCAATTATCCTGAAGGTGTCAAGTGGAGTAGTTCCTGTCTTTTCAAAGTCTTCTTTAACAAGCATTATTATTCCAATTTTGTCATTTTCAAATAGTTTTAGTTTATTAAGTGCAGTTTTATATAATTCAAATTCGTTTTTGCTCTGTCTTTTAAACAAAGTATAATTCGCAAGTTCAAAATCAAATCCTGTTTTATATAGTTGTGCAACAGCCATAAAAAGTTCACTATTCATGTTTCCATGATTAAATCTGCCTGTGTCGGTTGCCATTCCAGCATACAAACATAAAGCAATTTGACTGTCAATCTCGATTTGCATGTATAAAAGTAATTGATAAATAATCAAGCAAGTGCTTGAACTACTAGAATCAGCATAGTTTAAATTAGCAAAATTTTCAAAGTCTGCGTGATGGTCGATAGCGATGCTATTTTTTATTGATAAAAACTTTTTCTCGTATATGCCCATACGCTTGCTGTTTGGACAATCAAGTGAAATTGCAAGGTCAAACTTTTTACTGCCACCATTATCTATATACTTTTTTGCACCTAAAAACTCAAAGTTTCGATGTATTGGCTTTTGGATAAAAATTTCAACTTTTTTGCCAACTTTTTCAAGGGCTAATTTAAGCGCAATACAACTTCCAATAGCATCTCCGTCACTTTTTTGGTGCGAAAAGAGCGCAATAGTACTATGCTTTAAAATTTCTTTAACAATATTTTCAAACTTCACTTTTCACCTACTACTTTTTAATTTTAGAAAACAACTCATCAATTTTTTGAGAGTATTCTAACGAATCATCAAGCAAAATGTGAAGTTCTGGTGTGATTCTTAATTTAACATTTCTTGCAACTTCTCTTCTTAAAAAAGTTACGCTTGACTTAATAGTGTTAAAAATTTCTTCTTTATTATTGTCTGGAAAAATGCTTAAATAAACTTTTGCATATTTTAAATCTGGCGTCGTGTCAACTTTTGTTACAGAAACAATAACTCCCTTTAAAGCCTCGTTGTGCATGTCATAAGTTAAAGTGTGTGAAAGTGCTTTTTGAATTTCACTGTTAATTAAATCCATTCTATTTTTAGACATAAATTCCTCCAATATTAAACATTCTCGCATTAAGCGAGAATGTGTTTAGTTAATTCTTTCTTTTGTGTATGCCTCAATAACATCAAGTTCTTTAATGTCAAAGTCGTCGGCAAGTTTAATACCACATTCAAAGGTTTTATTAACTTCTTTTGCTTCATCTTTTTGTATTTTCAAGCCAATAATTTGTGTTTCCAAAACAGTTTCTCCGTTTCTAATAACACGAGCATAGTTATTTCTACCAATTCTACCATCGGTAACATATGAACCAGCAATTTTGCCTTGAGAAGACAAGTTAAACACTTTTCTAACTTCGGCATGACCATTGATAACTTCCTTATATTTAGGTGCCATCATTCCATGAATTGTTGCTTCCAAATCTTCAATACATTCGTAAATAACGCTATATGTTTTAATTTCAATTTTTTCATGTTCAGCAACCGCTTTTGCCTTTGCTTCTGGTCTAACATTAAAGCCAATAACCACAGCATTAGATGCCTTTGCAAGCACGATATCACTTTCGTTAATTGCACCAACACCCACATGTACACATGAAATTTTAACTTCTTCGTTTTTAATTTTGCTAATGCTTTGTTTAAGTGCTTCGGCAGAGCCTTGAACATCGGCTTTAATAATAACATTAAGATTTTTCAAAGTGCCTTCTTTTGCCTTGTTCATAAATTCTTCAAGACTTACAGCACTTGTTGAGTTAACTTTTTCTTGCTTAATTTTATTTTTTCTTTCGGCAATCAAAAGTTTTGATGTTTTTTCGTCAATAACCATAAGTTTGTCGCCAGCACTTGGGACTTGGTCTAAGCCCAAAATGGAAACAGGCATTGAAGGAGTTGCTTTTTGAACATTTTTTCCATTTTCGTCAAGCATTGCTCTAATTCTACCAAACGCTGTGCCTGAAACAACAGTGTCGCCCACTTTTAATGTTCCATTTTGAATTAAAACTGATGCAACTGGACCTTTACCCTTATCAAGTTTAGCCTCAATAACCGCACCCACTGCATCACGATGTGGGTTTGCCTTTAAGTCTTGAACTTCGGCAACTAATGTTACCATTTCAAGCAATTTGTCAATTCCTTCGCCTTTCTTTGCTGCTATTGGAACGCAGATTGTATCTCCACCCCATTCTTCGCAAAGAACATTCTCGTTGGCAAGTTCTTGTTTAACTCTGTCTGGATTTGCTTCTGGTTTATCCATTTTGTTAATAGCAACAATCATAGGAACATTTGCTGCTTTGATATGATTTATTGCTTCAACAGTTTGTGGCATAACGCCGTCGTCTGCTGCAACAACCAAAATTGCAATGTCGGTTAATTGTGCACCTCTAGCACGCATTGCTGTGAAGGCAGCGTGACCAGGAGTATCAATAAATGTGATTTTTTGACCTTTATAGTTTACAGTGTAAGCACCGATACTTTGAGTAATACCACCTGCTTCACCACTAACAACATTGGTTTTTCTTATTGCATCAAGAAGAGAGGTTTTACCATGGTCAACGTGACCCATAACAGTTACAACTGGAGGTCTGTTTTCAAGGTATTTTTCATCTTCTTGCTCGTTTGCTTTCATAACTTGTTCAAGCAACTCTTCTTGTGACGCTTGAATGTTGTTTTCAAGAGTAATACCAAAATCGTTTGCAACAAGTTCTGCAGTGTCAAAATCAATTTTGCTGTTTATCGTTGCCATAATTCCAAGAATGAACAACTTTTTAACAATTTCTGCAACTGGTTTTCCAATTTTTTCACTAAAATCTTTAACTGTCATGTTCTCGCTTGTTATTACTGCGTGGTCGATTACTGCAATTTGTTGTTCCACTTTAACTTCGGCTTTTCTTCTTGATTTATAACGCCTTGCAAGTTTGTCTTCATCATCTTCATCCATTTCGGCAACATTAAATCTCATTTGTGCCTTCTTGCTCATGGATTTGTGCTCTTGAGGGTTATCGTGAGTTTTCTTTTTATTACCAAAATTTCTGTTTTGCTGTTCTTTCAAAATTGAGTTTAAATCAATTTGTGGCTCTTGGGCTTTTCTAAAATTAGGTTTAGCAAAAGGCTTATTAAACGCACCTTGTTGACCATTTTTATTAAATGGTTTTTGTTGCGAAAATGGACGGCCGTCTTTATTAAAACCATTTGGTTTGTTAAAGCCATTCTTGTTAAATCCGCCCTTATTATCCCTAGGCACAAAACCATTTTGTCTAGTTGATGAAAAATTATTGGTCACAGGGCGACTTTGTTGATTAGTTTCTCGTCTTTCAACAAAATTTCTTGCTTGTGCTTTTTCATTAACCTCTACTTTTTCAGTTTTTGGTGCTTCAATTTTCTTTTCGCCCAAAGATGACAATTTATCGTCAATTTGAGATTGCAAGTTTCCTAAAACTTGCCCAACTTTCTTTATTTCTGCAACCAATGTGCCAATTTTGTTTGAATTGCAAAGACCAGCCAGCCTTTTTAAATTATCCAAACTGCCTGAATTTTGCTTAACTTCATGTTGTTGTGTGTATTCTGCCACAAATTTCTCCTTTTGCTTACGCTTTTTTTATTTCATCAATTAAGTCTAAATAAACTTTATCATTGAAATTTCGTTTGAAAGTTCGATTTAGTGCGTGAGTTTTTAATAGTTTGTCAAGGCATATATCTTCCTTACATATATATGCACCTCGGCCATCTAATTTTTTATTTTTTTCAACTTTAATTTGACCTGTTTTATCCAAAACAATTCTAGTTAATTCACTTTTATCTTTTTTATTTCTGCAAACTATGCATGTTCTTTCAGTCGTCACTAACTATTCCTCATCTTTAAACATATCATCAAGGCTTAAATTTTCGTCAAATTTAAACTCGTCAGTATGTGCTTTTTGGCTTTCTAGTTTTTTCATTTCGGATTCTGGTTTAACATCAATCTTGCAGTGAGCAAGTCTTGCAGCAAGTTTAACGTTTTGTCCTTGACGACCAATAGCAAGTGAAAGCACATCATCTGGAACAATGGCTCTTGCTTGACCTTCGCCAATCATTTCAACCTTAATTACTTTTGCTGGGCTTAATGCTCTTTCAACAAACACAAGTGTGTCGTCACTATATTCAACAAGGTCGATTTTTTCGCCATTAAGTTCCTCAACAATACTGTTAATTCTCATACCCTTATTGCCAACACAGGCACCGATAACATCAAGGTTTGGATTGCTTGATGAAACTGCAAGTTTTGTTCTTGAACCAGCCTCTCTTGAAATTGACTCAATAACAATTTCGCCATTTTCAATTTCTGGAACTTCAAGTTCAAACAACTTTTTAACAAAGTTAACATGAGACCTTGAAACTTGAACTAAAGAGCCTTGGAAATCGTCTGGAATTTTCTTAACATAAACTTTAATTCTATCTCCAATATGATATCTTTCTCCAGGAATTTGGTCTTTTTCGCTCATCAATGCTTCGGTTGAACCAATCTCAACAAAAACATTTGTTCCGTCAATTTTTTTAACAACACCAGTGGTTAATGTGTCTTGCTTCTCTGCAATTTCGCTTAAAGTTATCATTTTTTCTGCTTCACGAATTTTTTGCATAACAACTTGCTTTGCAGTTTGGGCAGCAATTCTTCCAAAGTCTTTTGGAGTTTCTTCTGTTTCCACCACTGAACCAATTTTGTAAGATGATTTTATTTGTTTTGCATCTTCAAGTGAAATTTCTTTGTCTGGGTCTTCAACATTTTCAACCACTGTTTTATAACTATAAATTTTGATTGTGTGTTTTTCTGGATTTAATTTTACAACAGCACTTTTTGCTTCTCCATAATTCTTTTTATAGGCACTTGTGAGTGCTGTTTCAAGTGCTTCCAAAAACACTTCTTTTTTAATCTTTCTTTCAGCTTCAAAATCATTTAATGCTTCAAAGAAATCTTTACTAATCATATTCTTTCTCCTTAACAAAAGTTTGCTAATCAAACTTTGAGCACGGGTTTTGCCCGTGCTCAAATAACTAGTCTTAAAAATTTTACCATAGATATTATATCTATGCAAGCATTTTTTCTTAAATTCCGTACTTTTCTATAAGTTTAATGAAAACTTTTGCAGTTGCGACAGTATCATTAACGGCTCTGTGCGCGCCAATAAGGCTCACACCCAAGAAATCACACACCGTGGATAATTTAAAGTGCTTGAGTTGACCAAGGTGTTTTTGAGCAATTAACATAGTATCTTGAGTGGGGTTGTTTAAGATATAACCCAGCGGTTTTGCATAATACGAAATAAAAGGAAAATCGAAATTTATGTTGTGCGCAACCAAAGTTGTTCCTTCAATAAATTTATAAAAATCAGGAAAGGCTTGCTCGAATGTTGGTGCGTCTTTAACCATGTCGTCTGTAATATTATTTGTTTTCGTTGCTTCTTCGGGAATATGACATTCTGGATTAACAAAAGTTGAAAAAACTTCTGTGATTTTTCCATTTTCTATTTTTGCAGCACCAATTTCAATAATTTTGCAGGTGTTAAAATTAAGTCCGGTTGTTTCAAGGTCGAATACCACAAATTTATTGTTTAATAAATACTTGCTATGTATTTGCTCTGCTTGTTCCAAAAAACTTATTTGCTCTTTTGAAACAAAAGGCTCGGGCTTGATTAACTTGTATGTTTTGCTTGCTGTTTTAACTTGCTTTTTAGGAAAATCAAATTTGCAAAGCGATAGTCCACGAACACGCAAACTTACCGCTCCCCTAAACTCATCGCTATCTGCCAAAACAACAACTTTTTGGTTTTGTTCGAGATTTTTAAGGTCCTCACCGTTTTTCAAAAAGCACACACATTCAATTTTAGATTCTTCACTTACCAAATTGAACTTATAATATTTAGTTTCTTTGCCTGTTTCTTCTTTTTTCTTTGTAAACTCTTGTAAGCCAGCAAACTGACCCGCAACAAAAATGTTCTTTTGACCACTTTGAACATTTTCAGGCAAGATAGTATCGCATGGACTATCCATTTTTCCTAAATATTCCTTGACGAAAGAAACGGAAATCGTCTTTGGAGTTTCAACAGTTTCTTCATTAAAGACTTCTCTTCTGCTAGACAAAATTTGCTCGTAATTTTTTGAGAAATTTCCATAGGTAAATTCAAGCGAATTAACACCATAAGGTGTTAAAAGCGACTCGCATTGATGTTCAAATCTTTCCTTTTCTTGCTCGCCAAAACCCGAGCTATCCACGCATAAAGCAATTTGAGCAGATAAATTTTGAGAAAGTTTTACGCTAATGTTATTTAAGTCAAAAATCGTGGAGTAAATTGCATTGTTTGTTAATAGTTTTTTAATTAGCATTTCGCAACTATCGGCAGATATAGTTTGTTTTTTTATTTTAACTTGCACTTCACATCTGTTTTCAACAAACTTTATTACGCTATTGTTAATTTTTTCACAATCCTCTTGCGAATACTCAACAGGCGAGGAAAAAACGACATTAAGCGTATTTAATGCTGGGCTATATTTAACACTAAAAAGTTGCAAACAGTCAATTTTGCAACCTTGTGAAGATAAATAATCAATAATCTTTTCCAAATTTTCTCCTTTGTTTAAACACGCTTTCTACTTAAATATGCCAACAATTATATGATAAAAATCGGCAATAAACACAAGTCCAAGCAACAAGATAAATCCTATTGTGTGAATTAAATTTTCAGTTTTTTGGCTGAACAATGGCTTGCCCTTTATCCATTCTATTGTTGTTAAAACCATTTTGCTTCCGTCAAGTGCTGGGAATGGCAACCAGTTGAAAATTGCCAAGTTTGCAGCAATCAAAGGTAAAAGTGTTAAGAAATATGTCCAACTTTGTGCTGACAAATTAGCAATCGTGCCAATAGTATAAATTGGTCCGCCAACATCACTTAAACCAACTTTTCCAGTGATTATCGAGCCAAGAGCCCCTAAAACTTTCCATGAAAAGCCAAAAGTGTATGGCACACATCGTGCCAGTGACTCGCCAAAAGTAAATTTATATGCTGTGCTACTTACCCCAATAGCCTTTGAATAATTTCCATCGCTATCGGCAAAGCCTGTTTCATACAAGTTTAGTGTTAATGGAACTTGCTTTCCATTTCGCTTAACAGTAAGTTCAACAGTATCGCCATTTTTTGTTGCATTTTGAACTAATTTATTAAAATAGTTATCTTTTATAAAGTCAATGTTCGTTCCATTAACCTTTAAAATTACATCGCCTTTTTGAAGGTAATTATCGCCTTCGCCTTTATTTGTTTGTTTAGTATAGTAAACAACCGGATTTGGAAGTGATTCATCTTTTCTTTCAACAGTTAATGTTAAAGTTCCGTTTGTTGAAGTGCTTTCTTTTGTTACAATCGAAATCAAAGAAGCAAGTTGTTCTTTTGTAACGCTGTCTTGATTGATATATTTTGAAACTTCTTCTCCGTTTATTTTTATAATTTTATCGTTTTCTTTAAATTCAAAAATTGCGGTTGAATGCCCACCTTCGCTTATATCATAAACCACGCTGTCAATTCTAACAACGCTATCCACCGAATAGACTTTTGGAATGTCATAGCCAACGCTAACAAGCATTATAAAACAGAAAATTATTGCAGAAATAAAGTTGAAAAACGCACCATTAAAAAGCACGATTAGCCTTTTCCATGGTTTTTGTTTTAAAAACGCACCTTTGTTATCACTGCCACCTTCTTCGCCTTCAAATGCACAATATCCGCCTAATGGGAAAAGTCGTATTGAAAAAATTTCTCCACTTTTGCATTTATGCGAATAAAGGCTTGGTCCAAAGCCTATCGCAAATTCATTTATTTTAAATCCTAAAATTTTGCCAGCAACATAATGTCCAAACTCATGAATGGTAACCATCATAAGTAAAACTAAAAGTGCTAACAATATATATAAAACTATCAATTTTTGCTACTCCAATAACTAATTATATTCAAGTTGAGAATTTTTATAATTAAAAAATCAAAGCAAAGACAATTAAAGTTAACACAGCATTAAATGCAAGTCCGTCACATCTATCCATAAATCCGCCATGTCCAGGGAAAATTGTACTAAAATCTTTAGTTCTTGCTCTTCTTTTTAACCACGAAGCGAAAATATCTCCCGCTTGTGAAATAATAGAAGCAACAACAGAATAAGCAATAACAACCCAAAGGAATAAGTTCGACTCATTTATTATTGTTGCAAGTGGTGCTATGCTCGTGAAAACAAAGTATGTGCAAATTGCACCAACAACTGCTCCAAAAATTCCGCCAAATGCACCAGATATTGTTTTGTTTGGGCTAATGTATGGGCAAAGTTTTGGACCTTTAATTAAAGAGCCAAAAAAGTATGCGCAAACATCTGTTAGCATTGTTGTTACAAAAAGCATAATTAAAGCGATAAAACCAATAAGCAAACTTTCCTGTTTTGTCATTCCAAGGTCTGCCAAATGGTTGATATAATAAAGCGTACTTAAAATCAATGTTGGATAAGCAAAAGTTATAAGTGTATAACCAAATTTCCTGCCAACATACTTTGCTTTTGTTTGTTCTTCTGTTTTTTCAGCATTAAAAGATTTGTTATCACAGGCTGTCCATAAAAGTGTTATTAAAATAAACAACACAAAAAGCGAGCCTTCAACAAGCAATGCATAAAGGAATGATAGTTCATAAAGTGAACATAAGAGCAAGCCTGTCATTACCATTACTGGAAAAACTGTGGCAAGAGTCATGTTGTTGTATTTTTCACTACGATTAAAAACTTTTGAAACTTCACCCGCTCCGCACACCATGATTATAGCAATCATAGCATCAAAAAAGTAAGGACTAATAAATCTGAGTCCAAAGAAACCAGCAACAGCTAGTCCAATTAAACTTCCTGTGATAATTCTTGTTTTCATTTTTTTCTCCTAATTACTCCTTTATTGCACCAAAGCGTCTGTTTCTTGACTGGAAATCAAGCAAGGCTTCGTCAAGAGCCTTTTTGTCAAAATCTGGCCAATATGTTTTGGTAAAATAAAGTTCTGCGTAAGCCATTTGATAAAGCATAAAATTGCTTATTCTTTGCTCACCGCTTGTTCTAACAACTAAATCCAATTCGCTTAAGTTCTTAGTGTACAATTCCTTTTCAAAATCTAAATAATTAACTTCGGTTTTTCCTTGCTTTAAAAGCGAATTAACTGCTCTTAAAATATCTAATCTTCCACCATAGTTTATGCACAAATTAACAAGCATTTTGTTGCAATCTTGCGTTTCATTAACCGCATTTTGTATTGCTTGTTGCAAGTCTTGTGGAAGTTTAGTTATGTCGCCACTAATTAAAAACCTAATTCCTTGCTCTTTATATGGCACAATGTCGTCATGAATAAAATCTCTTAACATGCCAAAAAGTGCGTCAATTTCATCTTGTGGCCTATTCCAATTTTCAGTTGAAAAGCAAAAGAATGAAACTTGTTTTATGCCATAATTATAGCAATTTTGTATGGTATCTTTAACTGCAAAAACACCTTGTCTATGTCCTGCCGTGCGAGGAAGTCCTCTCTTTTTTGCCCATCTGCCATTTCCATCTATAATGAATGCAATATGGTTAGGCAATTTGTTTAAATCAACGCCAGCAGTTCTTTTCTTAAATAATTTCATAAAACTCCTTATAACAATTAAAATGCTTACTAAATACTTATGAAAATAATATTTCTTTTGTTATAAGTTTTTAGCAATTAAACTTCCATAATTTCTTTTTCTTTTTGTGCAAGTAATTCATCAATCTTTGCGTTATAAGAGTCAAGAATTTTTTGAACTTCTTTTTCTGCACCTGATTGTTCATCTTCGGTTATAATATTATTCTTCTTTTGTTCTTTTAATTCGTCCATAATTTCTCTTCTTTCGTTACGAAGTGAAATTCTGTTTTCTTCGGCAGTTTTTTTAATTCCTTTAACAAGTTCAAGTCTTCTGTCTTGTGTTAATTGAGGGAATGTTAAACGAATGCTTTTGCCGTCATCACTAACATTTACGCCCAAATTTGCTTCGTTTAATGATTTAATAACTTCTTTAAACGCACTCATATCCCAAACATTTATAAGCAATGTTCTTGGTTCTGGAACGGTGATGTTGCTCATTTGATTTAATGGTGTTTGTGAGCCATAGTAGTCCACCATAACTCTATCCAAAATCTTTGGATTTGCTCTGCCTGCTCTAACAACAGAAAGTTCCCCTTTAAAATGCTCTATTGCCTTTTCAAGACCAAGTTTATAAGCATCAAAGGCTTCTTGTTTTGTACTGTATTTCATAAAATTTCTCCCTATTTATATACTATTTATAGTTTATAGTTTTAACAAGAAAAAAGCAAACAAATATAATAACTTGTTTGCTTAATTTGTAGAATGATAACTAAAATTACTTTTTCATTTGGCTCATAACTTCTTCTGCAAAGTTATCATGTCTTTTTTCAAGACCTTCGCCCATTTCGTAACGAACGAATCTTCTAACAGTAATTTTTTCGCCAATAGACAAAATTGCTTCGTTAACAATTTCTGTAATTGTTTTTGATGGGTCTTTGATGAATGGTTGTTCCATCAAGCAAATTTCACTGTAGTATTTGTTAATTTTGCCATCAACAATTCTGTCTACAACTGCTGCTGGTTTGCCTTCGTTAAGCACTTCAGCACGCATAATTTCTCTTTCTTTTTCAACATCAGCCATGTCTGCTTCTTCTCTACGAACGCATTTTGGGCTTTGTGCTGCAATTTGCATTGCAATATCTTTTACAAGTGTTTTGAACGCATCTGAACGAGCAACGAAATCTGTTTCACAGTTAACTTCAACAAGAACACCGATTTTTCCGCCCATGTGAATATAACTTTCAACTAAACCTTCTGCTGCGATTCTGTCTGCTTTTTTAGCAGCCTTTGCGATTCCCTTTTCTCTCAAATAGTCAATCGCTTTGTCCATATTTCCGTCACATTCTTTTAATGCATTTTTGCAATCCATCATTCCTGCACCGGTTTTTTCTCTTAATTTAACAATATCTTGTGCTGTAAACATAAAATATCTCCTTATTCAGCTTTTTTTGATTTTCTTGTTGTCTTTTTTACAGGTTCTTCTGCAACAACTGCTGGTTCTTCTGTTTTTTCTGCTTTAACTGCTTTTTTTGCAGGTTTTTTTGCAGGTTTCTTTTCTTCAACTACTGGTTCAAGTTTTTCTTCTGCCTTGATTTCTTCCATAACTGTGTTCATGTCAACAGTTTCTTCGTCTTCTGCTTTTGTTGCCTTAACTGCTTCTTCGCCTTCTCTTGCTTCGATAATAGCATCTGCAAGTGCGCCAACAATCAATTTTACTGAACGAATTGCATCGTCGTTTGCTGGAATAACAACATCAATGTAATCTGGGTCACAGTTTGTGTCGATTAAGCCAACAACTGGAATGTTAAGTGCTTTTGCTTCTTTAACGCAAATGTGTTCTTTTTTAGAGTCAACAACAATAATTACATTTGGCAATTTTGTCATATCCTTAATTCCGCCCAAGAACTTGTTAAGTTTTTCTTGTTCTTTCTTAAGTTCTGCAACTTCTTTTTTAGGAAGAAGGTCGAACTCACCTGTTTTTTCCATTTGTGTTAATTTGTTCAATCTTTCAATTCTTGAACGAATTGTTTTGAAGTTTGTGAGTGTACCACCAAGCCAACGAGAGTTAATGTAGTACATACCGCATCTTTCTGCTTCTTCTTTAATTGCATCTTGTGCTTGTTTTTTTGTTCCTACGAACAAGAATGTTTTGCCTTGTGCTGCTTGTTCTTTAACATAAGCATAGGCACTGTCGATAAGTTCAACAGTTTGTTCAAGATTGATAACATGAATATCATTTCTTGCTGTGAAAATGTACTTAGCCATTTTTGGGTTCCATTTTCTTGTTTGATGTCCAAAGTGAACACCTGCTTCTAGTAATTGTTTCATCGAAATAACTGACATAAAATTTTTTTCCTCCTTGTTTTTAAGCCTCCCAAGTGTTTTAAAACTCTGCTAACAACCTTAGTTTTAAGGCAACGGCTAGCAAATCTACTCTTGGTGTGTATTTTGAAACAATCTATATTAGCATATAATAAATATTATTGCAATAAATTTTGCAAACTTTTTTAACAAAAAAATCACAGCAAAAGGCTGTGACTTTTTATTATACTATTTCAAACTTTTGGTCTTTAAAAACTAAAAATTTATTACATACTTTTGACAGCAAAAGCCTGTCGTGACTAACTACAAGCAGTGTTCCATTATAATCTTTTAAAACTCGCTCTAAAAACACTCTGTTTGGCAAGTCTAAATGATTGGTAGGTTCATCTAAAACAAGCAAGTTATAATCGCTTAAAATAAGTTCGCAAAGTTTTAATCTCGTTCTCTCGCCAAGCGAAAGTGAAGAGATTTTTCTTTCAAAAACCTGTTTGGTTAACCCCATGTTTGCAAGATTGGATAAAAATTGAGTTGTCATCTCTTTGCCATTTTGCCTTGCCATTTGCATAACTGTTAAATTTTCATCAAGGTCTAAAACATCTTGCGATAGATAGGCAATTTTAACCGAAGGCGACTTCCAAACTTCTCCTTCATAATCCTTATCTTTACCCAAAAGTATTTTTAGTAAAGTAGTTTTTCCGCAACCATTCGGACCGCAAACAGCAAGTTTATCGCCAAAATTTAAAGTGAAAGATGTATTTTCAAAAATAACTCGACTATCAAAACATTTTTTTAAATTTTCAACAGTTAAAAGTGTTTTACTGCCAAACTCGCCACTTTTTAGCGAGTAGTAAATTTCTTTTTGTTCAAAAGGCTTTTCGCCCAATTCTTGCTTCATTTTTTCAAGCCTATTAGTTTTTGCGCCAACTTGATTTGCCAACTTTTTAACTTTTTTTTGAACAGAATCTTTATAGCCCTTGCTTCTTCTGTCTGCCGAGCCATCTCGTCTTGTGGCTCTTACTAGTTGAGCGGTATTTTGCTTTAATTGAGCAACTTGTTTTTCTAGTTTTTTATTTTGCTCAACTTTTTCGTAATACTCTTTTTTTTCATGTTCTAATTTCTCATTTTTTTGTAGTTCGTAAGCATCATAGTCGCCATAAAATTCATTTATTTGACCATTTTCAATTTCGTAAATTTTGTTAACCACCTGATTTAAAAAATACCTATCATGCGAGATTACAATTACAGTAATTTCTAAATTTTTTATTGTTTTTATAAGCCATTCAATCCCTTCTTGGTCTAAATGATTGGTTGGCTCATCAAGAAGCAAAACATTAGGCTCTTCGCACAGCACTTTTGCAAGCATAAGTTTAACTTTTTCTCCAAACGAAAGGTTTTTTAATCTTTGTTTTGAAAAATCAATGTCGGTTTTAAGCCCAAGTTGGCTTTTGATTTTTAAAAATTCTTTTAACTTTGGCAACTGCTCGCATAATTCATAAAAATTCTGACTTTGATAAGATGAAACTTGTTTTAAGTATCCAAATTTAGAATTAAAAGTGTGAACATTGCCTTTATCAACAAATTCTTGGCATGCAATTATGTTCATTAAAGTGGTTTTTCCACTGCCGTTAGCGCCAACAATTCCCACTTTTTCTCCATCATAAATCGTGGTGCTAAAATCTTTAAACAAGACTTTATCTGCATATTCTTTTGTAATTTTATTTATTTCTATCATAAACACTCCTTTAAATAAATCTATTTAAAGTTCTATCCACATAATTTCAACTCCTTATGCAATAAAAAAATCCACAATCAAGTTGTGGATTTTATGTTCAATCAAAAAACTACTTTGAATTTTTGCCGTCTTCTGCTTCAATCATTTTCTTGTATTCGTTAAATACTAAATCAATGGTCTCGTCTTCCATAACAATGTGAAGAGTGTCGCCATTTTCTGCATCATCAACAAGTTCAAAAACAACTGCTTCGTCTTCACCTACACCTTCCATTTTGTCGATTGGTCTAAGCAAAACATATACAGAATTGTTAAGCGGAATTAACGCAATTTGTTCAAATTCAATTTCTTTGTCGTTTTCATCATACAACTTGATATTTTCTGTGTTTTGAGGGTCTAACAATGCCTCGATTGGATCTTTTTCTTCCATTTCAAAATACCTCCATATTTTTAAGCATCAAGATAAGATTGCAAAATTATACATGCAGAAACTTGGTCTAAAACTGCTTTTCTTTTTTTTCCTCGTTTATTGCAGTCGTTTAAGTATTCCTCCGCTTCAACCGAAGAAAGTCTTTCATCTTGCAAAACTATTTTTGCCGAAATTTTTTGTTTTAATCTTTCACAAAAATCTTTTGCATACTGGCTCATTTCACTTTCTGTGCCGTCCATGTTAAGCGGAAACCCACACACAACCGTGTCTACACTAAATTTTTGAGCAAGTTCGGCAACATGTTCAACATCTCGGTCAATTCCTTTCGATTGCCAAGTTTCGTATGGACTTGCTAAAATTCCAAGAATGTCACTCATAGCAATTCCAACTCTTGCCTTACCTAAATCTAGCCCTATCTTCTTCATGCATAGTCTCCATTGTCATTTTAGCATATTTTTCCAAATTTGCAAGTTATTTTTTAATAAAATTAAATTTTTAAAAAACTTGCCTACAAAAATAGACAAGTTAGTTTTAATATGACAAATATTCTTCATCTTGATTTGTTTCAGCTTTTTTTAACTTTTTAGCCTTTTTAAGTTGCATTTCTAGTTGTGTGTTTTTAACAATTTCTTTTGCTTGTTTTAATGCTTCTCTTGGAATAATGTACTCAATTTTGCCTAAATTGTTATATCTTGATTTATTTTCCATTGAGCAATTATTTAATAAAACAATCGCAACTAGTTCTGGAATGTTTCTTACTTCTCTAGAAGCATATTCATAAGCTCTAGCATCGTTTATTACTGCTTGAGTTACCAAATCTTTATCGCTTCTAATTTCAAAAGAGAAATATTTTATAGCTAGACCATTTTTTCTAACTATTTTTGAAGCAAATTTCTTATCATTTTTCAAACTATCGGCAATAAGTTGCAAAAAGATAATATTTTTCCAATGAGATGCTTTTAAAGCGTCCAAAATTAAAACTTTGTCGCTTCTAAATTCGCTTGGAGCAAACTCCAAAGCATAAGGACAATTTTTAACCGCATTAAGCACGATATTTCTGTTTGATTGTAATCTTGTCGAAACATGCTCTAATAGGTCGCCATAATGTTCAACGGCTTTTAGTGCAACATCGTAGTCGTCTTTTAAATGGTCGGTTAAATGAGGAAAAACGATTCTTGAAATTGAAACGGCTTTCATCGCAAAAGATTTATTACTAAATAGTTCTGGCGAAAGATATTCTATGCATTCAATATTTCTTGAAATAGCGTATAAAGCAATATCTTCGTTTGCTTTTAGCCTGTCGCTAGCAGATTTTAATTCATCTGGGTCGTGATAAATTCCCGCTAGCACTATTTCTTCATCATCACGAAGGTCTAGTGGCAAAGTTGAAAGTTTTACTACGCCCATTTTTAGTTCTTCAATTAGTTTTAGTCTGTCTTCAAATTCCATTATTTTGCCCCCAAAAATTTCTAGATAAATTATAACATAGGCAAAAGTTGAATGCAATACCAAAAATAAAAAAAGTGCAATAATTTGCACCTTTTATGTAGTTTACATTTGTTCAATTTTTTCTTTAATCATTTCTTTTCCATCGTCCATAACTTGTTGAACTTTTTTACTACTATGAGCAACAATCGCACCCACAATAAAGCCCAAAGCCATTCCAATAATCAATTTATCGTCTAACATAAACTTTTCCTCCCTTTTTGCTCAAATATATTTTGTGCAGGCAAAGGAAAAATATCGGTTTTTATATTGCTAAAAATTGGCAAAAAAATCGCACAAGCGTGCGAAATTTATTTTTTTAATTCTTCTGGAATTGGTTTTCCTTCTTCCTTTAATTGTTTAATTAGTGCTTTTCGTTGTTTTTCTTCGTAATTTTCAACAGCTTGTTTAATTGCAGTTAGAATAACGCGTGCACTATAGATGTCGAAATCTTTAACATTAACAAAGTTTTCGGTTAACTTATCAAGTGTAAGTGCTTTTACTTCGGTTAATGTGCAATTTTTTATCAAATCCATTGCATAGTCTGCAATAATCATTGAAGCAATACTTCCGCAAATTTTAAATTTAGCATCAACAACTGTTTCATTTTGAATTTGCATAAAAATTTTAACAACATCATGAGAATTATTGTCTTCAGCTTGACCTACTGCTTCTGCACCTTTAACACGACCACTGTTTTTTAAATTATCAAATAATTCATAAACTTTTTCGCTATACATAGACCTTAATCCTCCTTCTCTTGTTTGTTCATTTTAACTGGCGACAACTCTCTTAATTGTTTAACAATTTTTGCAAGATTTTCAACAACATAGTCAATATCTTCTTTTGTTGTGCTTTTTACCATTGAAAATCTTATTGCACTTTTAACCAGCATATTTTCAACTCCCATAGCCTTTAAAACATGAGGAGTTTCGTGGTTTGAATTTGCGTTCATACTTAAAGTTGAAACTTCAATACCTTTTCTGTCTAGAAGTGACAAAAGTGCTTCTCCGTCAACATTTTGGAATGATAATGTAACAATATTTGCGGTTCTTTGATGTGTGTGACCAAGCAAAGTTACATTTTCGATTTTTTCCATAACTTGTTTTGTTAGATATTCTCTAATTTGACGCAATTTTTGTGCATTTAAAGTTACATCTTGTGTTATTAGTTCAACTGCTTTACCAAAGCCAACAATATTTGCCAAATTGTCTATATTTGCTTTTTCTTTTAAGTCTTCGTCTGCATAAATTAAACTTTCAATAGCGATGTTTTCTTTAACATATAATGCACCAACACCTGCTGGGCCATAAATTTTGTTTGAAGAAATTGTCATAGCATCGATGTTTAGTTCTTTAACATTGATTGAAACATTACCAACAGCATAAGTTGCATCACAGTGGAAGATTATATCCTTTTCCTTAACAGTTCTTGCAATAGCATTAAGGTTTTGAATTGTTCCAACTTGATAGTTGATAATTCCAACACTAACCAAAATTGTGTCTTTTCTTATTTCATGCATTAAAGATGAAAGTCTAATAAAGCCAAATTCATCAACTGGAATGTATGTAACTTTAAAGCCTTCTTTTTCAAGTTGTTTGCATGCTTTCAAAATTGATGGTTTTTCAATTTTTGAAACAATAACATGATTACCTTTATCTCTATTTGCTCTGCAAAGTCCCAAAATAGCCCATGTGTTTGCTTCATCTTCACCACTTGTGAAATATATTTCTCGAGAACTTGCATGAATACCTTTAGCAACTCTTCTTCTTGCTTTTTCAAGCAACTCTTTGCTTTCGTTTCCCATGCTGTGCAAACTTGAAGTGCTTGCATAGTTGTTTGTTAGCACAGGCATCATTTCTGCTAGCACCTGATTATTGATATATGTTGCACTAGCACCATCTAAATAAACTTTTCTATCCATATCTGCTCCTTATTTTCGCATAAATATTAACACTTTATTAAAAATAAGTCAATACCTAAAAAACAAAAAATAGTCGGTTTTTTGGCAAAAAAAATAGAGCCAAAATGCTCTATTTTAACATATCTAAAATTGCCTGTTTTGGTTGGAAACCTATGCTTCTTAAAGTTTCCTCTCCATTTTTGAACACTAACAAGGTTGGAACACTCATTATTCCATAACTTCTTGCAATATCAAAATTATCATCAACATCAACTTTTCCAATAATTATGTCATCGCCCATTTCATCTCTAACTTCTTGCAAAATTGGGGCTATCATTTTGCATGGTCCACACCAAGTTGCAAAAAAATCTACCAAAACGGTTTTGTTTGAATTGAGTGCTTCCTTGAAGGAATTTTCGTTAAATTGTAAAATTTCCATAATCTCTCCTAGGTTTATTTTACCTTATTTTTTTGTTTTTATCAAATTTATTGACATAAATTTTTGATAACATAAGCCGACAAAACACAGCCACACATAGCAGGATAGTACACAAGGCTTCCAACTGCCTCCAAACCGCCTATTGATTGCTCATTTGTGCAAACAACATTACTATGTGTAACGCCAAGTTTTTTAAGTTCTCTTCTAAGCACTCTTGCAAGCCCGTCATATTTAGTTTCAAAAACATCACAAACTTGGAAATTTGGAATACCATTTTTGTTTCCTGTTCCCATGCTAGAGATGATTTTTATGTTATGTTTGAAGCAATAGTCAATTAGTGCAATTTTGCTTTTTACCATGTCGATGCAATCAACAACATAATCGTAATTTTTAAGATTAAAAGATTCGATATTTTCAGGTGTTAATTTTTCAATTTTAATTGTAACATTACACTCTGGGTTAATATCCATTATTCTGTTTTTCATAACTAGTACTTTTTCAACGCCGATAGTTGAATTTAAAGCAACAATTTGTCTGTTTAAATTGCTGTCGCTAACAACGTCAAAATCAACCATAGTAATATTGCCTACGCCTGTTCTAGCAAGCATTTCGCACACATAACCGCCAACACCACCAACGCCAAAAATTATTACGCTGGAACTAGCAAGTTTATCTATTCCTTCTTGTTTTAAAATCAATTTTGTTCTATCTTTCATTCCCATATTCCGCCTCCAAAAAAGTTTTAAACTATGTTGAACTACAAAATATATTTTTTAAGGTCATATTTTTTGGTTTCAACATTAAGAATTTTATCAATATAAGCCTTATCAACAACCACTTTTGTTTCTGGATAGTCGCCACTAGCATTAAAGGATAAATCTTGCAAAATCTTCTCCATAATGGTGTGAAGCCTTCTTGCTCCAATATTTTCACTTGTTTCGTTTTCTTGCTCTGCAATTTTTGCAATTTCTTCTAACGCATCATCGCTAAAATCAAGGTCGATGTTATCTACCTTTAACAAATTTTTGTATTGTTTAATTATCGCATTTTTTGGCTCTTTTAAAATTCTAAAAAAGTCTTCATGTGTTAAGTTTGTCAATTCCACAATTATTGGGAATCTTCCTTGCAATTCTGGAATTAAATCTTCTAATTTTGCGACATGAAATGCACCTGCTGCAATAAACAAAATATAATCTGTTTTAATCATGCCATACTTGGTTTGAACTTGTGTTCCTTCAACAAATGGCAAAATATCCCTTTGAACGCCTTCGCGGGACACATCTTGACTGCTTGAATTGCCTTTTGCTGCAATTTTATCAATCTCATCAATAAAAATGATACCTTCGTTTTCTGCTCTCTTGATTGCTTCACTGTTAACGGAGTCGTTATCAATAAGTTTGTCGCTTTCTTCATTAACGATAAGTTGCTTTGCTTCTTTAACGGAAATTTTACGGCGTTTTTTCTTTTGAGGGAAAATACCTTCAAAAATGCTTCCAAGATTTATATCTGTTCCAACGCCAGCAACCATTTCAACGCTTTTTGGAGCATCTAAAACATCAATTTCGATAAGTTCATTATCGTATTCGCCGTTTTTTAGGGCTTCCATAATTCTTGCTTTTTCTTGGTCTAAATTTTCAACATTCTCTTGTTTTTTTTGCAAGTAAATTTCTTTAAAAATTCGGTCGTAAGCAATTTGCTCTGCTTTTTTTATAACTTCCTTACGCTTTTCTTCTTTAACCATTCTAACAGAAACTTCAACCAAATCTCTAATCATGCTTTCGCAATCTCTGCCAACATAACCAACTTCAGTGAATTTTGTGGCTTCAACCTTAACGAAAGGTGCTTTAACAAGTTTTGCAAGCCTTCTTGCAATTTCTGTTTTACCAACACCTGTAGGGCCTTTCATAATGATGTTTTTTGGAGTTATATCTTCCATTAGTTCTGGGGAAAGTTGACTTCTCCTGTAGCGATTTCGTAGTGCCACTGCAACCGCTTTTTTTGCGTCATTTTGACCTATAATATACTTATCAAGTTCTTCAACAATTTGTTTTGGTGATAAATTCATACTAAACCTCCTCAACTGTGATATGACCATTTGTGAAAATGCAAATATCACCTGCAATTTTTAATGCTTTTAATGCAATTTCTTTTGCTGAAAAATCGGTGTTTTCAATCAAAGCATTTGCGGCTGCCAAAGCATAGTTTCCACCACTGCCGATTGCAACAACTCCATTGTCTGGTGTTATAACTTCGCCGTTACCACTAATAACAAGCAAGTTTTCGTGGTCGGCAACTATCATGAGTGCTTCCAACTTTCTCATAATTTCATCTGTTCTAAACTGCACTGCAAGTTCAACTGCACTACGCATTAAATTTCCAGAAAATTTGTTTAGCATTTCTTCAAATCGGCTGGAAAGAGAAAAAGCGTCTGCAACACCACCTGCAAAACCAATAACAACTTTATCGTTATATATTCTTCTAACCTTTACGGCATTATTTTTCATGATGACAGTTTGTCCCATCGTAACTTGTCCGTCGCCAGCAACTGCTGTTTTACCATCTCTTTTTACAGCAACTATTGTTGTACCTCTAAATTGTTCCATATTTTCTCCTTTTCCTTTCGTGTTAATTATATCATAATATTTTAAAAAGTTAATAAAATTTACTAACCAGTATGCAACTTTTTTCTACAAATTTTTCACATAGTCGTCTATTTCATTAAGTGCAATTTGAGCAAGCAAATTTTTATCTTGCCTGTTGTTTTCTTTTTCAATTATTCCCCAATTAGAATTCATAGGTTGAAAGTTAACTTCACTTGTGTGAGTGATGTAGTTTATAAGCGAGCCTATTGATGTTTTTGGCGAAAACTTTTTTGGCGTTTTATTTTGCAAAATTTGATAAATGTTTAATGCAACATTTAAGCCACTAGCGGTGCTTTCAACGTAGCCTTCCACACCAGATAACTGACCTGCTATAAAAATGTTTTCATGATTTTTAAGTTGATAAAATTCATTAAGCACTTTTGGTGCGTTTAAGTATGTGTTTTTGTGCATAACGCCATACTTAACAAACTCGGCATTTTTTAAAGCAGGAATAAGCGAAAATACTCGTTTTTGTTCGCCAAAAAGCAAATTTGTTTGAAAGCCAACAAGATTATATAAATCGTTAAAATTACTCTCTTTTCGTAGTTGTAAAACCGCATAAGGCTTCATGTTGTGAACTTTATCAAACAGTCCAACCGGCTTTAACATTCCAAACAGTAATGTTTTATAACCCCTTTTTGCCATAACTTCAACTGGCATGCAACCTTCAAAAACCTTTTTGTTTTCAAAATCTTTTAACTCAACTGTTTTTGCATTTATAAGTTCATTATAAAACACATCATATTCTTCTTTTGTCATTGTGCAGTTGATATAGTCACCGCTTGAATTATCTTCGCCTTTATCGTATCTGTTACCAACAAAATACCTTTCACTATCTAGTGAATTAAGCGTTACGATTGGCGAAGCAGCATCAAAAAAGTATAAACTTTTTTCGCCAACCAACTGTGCTAAGTTTTGAGCCAGTTTATCATCGGTTAACGGACCAGTTGCAACAACTGTTAATTTGCTTAAGTCGATGCTTTCCACACTTTCATACACAACTTCTATATTCTTGTTGTTTTTTATTTCCTGCGTTACTAATTTTGAAAAAAGTTCTCTGTCAACAGAAAGCGAAGCACCCGCAGGCACTTTGGTTTTATCTGCAACTTTTATAATTAAACTATCAAGTCGTCTTAATTCTTCTTTCAACAGTCCACAAGCGTTAGTTAGTTCGTTACTTTTTAATGAATTTGAACAAACAATCTCCGCAAAATCGGCACTTAAATGTGCTTTTGAAAACTTTATTGGTTTTTGCTCGTATAATTTTACTTTAATTCCTCGTTTTGCAAGTTGATAAGCACACTCGCACCCAGCCAAACCTGCACCGATAATATTAACTTCTTTTTCCATATCAACGAGTATATCAAAAAAACAAAAAAAATCCACCAAAATGGGTGGATTATTCTGTTAATTCCTCTTCGGTTTTCGATAGGACTATTTGCTTTGCAAATTTATGAACTTTTTTTCTTAAATTTAAAGGCACATTTTCGTTTATAACAAGGCAATCTTTTACGGTTTCTTCTTCGCCTATTATGTGGCGAATTTGATATGCTTCAAAGTATTTTTGATATATTTCCATAGCAGACTGCACGACGCTATAGTTATTTAAATTTGCTTTTAAAACTGTAAGTAAATCTTTTTTAAATCGTTCAGCCAAATTTGTGTTTATATGAGAAACTAATGTGTCTTTTTGCCCCAAAAGAGCATAACTTGTGCAACAAGTTGATTTGCTTAAAATTTCAACGATTTCTTCGGGTGCAATATCATCAATTCGATAAAATTTACGCAAAACTTTGTCGCCTTGATGCTCTAAAACCATTATTGTTTTCATGCTTAACTCCTATGCAAGTTCTTCTTCGTCTTTTTTTGCTTCTTGAAGCATTTTGTCAGCAAGTTTGTGCATTTTTTTTCTTAATGGCAAAGGCACTTTTCTTTCCATAACAAGCAAATCTCTTTGTTGTCTCCAACTCTTATCGAATGCTTCAATTTCAACATAGTATGGTCTAAAATATGTGCTGAAAAGTGGAATATACTCTTCGGCTTGTTTTGGGTTTTCGGTTGAGTACAACACAACTGTTGCCAAATCTCTTCTAAATTGTTCGCTTTCTTCCAAAGTTTTGCTTGGCTTAATTTCGTTATCGATATCAGCCAAATCTTCCTTTGAGCAAACTTTTGACCTTAAAAGCAATTCAAGCAAATCTCCAACGGTTAAATTTTTAAAACTATAGTAGCGACGGCGATAGTTCTTTCCATAACCAATCATATTTTCGCCCTTATAAATTTGTTCCATAAAAACACTCCTTAATTACTATTATTTTAGCATAAAAAATGATTTTGTCAATAGTAAAACAAAAAACGGCAAAAATGCCGTTTAAATTTATGCTGGTTCAACATCGTTTGTTGAATTTTCGCTGCTTTTATTTACATCTGCAACCTTTTCAAAATAGTCGCAATCTGGATTTGAGCAACCCTTAAAAACACCTTTTTTGTTTGTTTTTAACAAGGTGTAGCAACCACATTTTGGACATGGCTCGTTAAGTGGCAAATCCCACGACATAAACTTGCAATCTTTATAGTCCTCGCAAGCATAATAATTTGTGCCTCGTTTGCTTTTTCTTTCAAGCAAATTTTTGCCACATTTTGGGCATATTCCAACTATTTTTGCTGGATTTATGCTTTGAATATTTTTGCATTTTGGATAGTTTGGACAAGCAAGGAACTTGCCAAATTTTCCTTCTTTAATAACCATCATTGCCCCACACTTCGAGCATGGAACATCACTAACTTCATAAACCTTTTGTTCGGTTTTATCTCTGTCTAAATTAGCATTTCTTAGTTCTGGCAAAAGTTCTTGATAAAAATTGCTTATAACACCCGTCCATTCTTTTTCGCCTTCTGCAATTTCGTCAAGTTTTGTTTCCATGTTAGATGTGAACTTGACATTCATAATGTCCGCAAAGTATTTTTGCAACATATCATTAACATTAAAGCCAAGTTCGGTTGGTTTTAGGGCTTTACCTTCTTTTTCAACATATTTTCTGTTATACAAAACAGAAATAATTGCAGCATATGTTGCTGGTCTGCCAATACCATTTTTCTCCATTTGGTCAACCAAGGTTGCCTCGGTAAATCTTGGAGTAGGTTTTGTGAATTTTTGCTCTGGAATTAAATTTAATAGTTTTAAATTATCTCCACTGTCTAGAACTGGCAATTTTGCATCTTTTTCGTCTTTATCTTCTTTTTCTTCATAGTTTTGGTAAACCGCAGTGTATCCAGCAAATTTCAAAGTTTTTCCGCTTGCTTTAAAGCCGTAATCGCCATTTGAAATTTCACAGTTAACTTGGTTGTATTCTGCTTGCGACATTTGGCTTGCCAAAAATCTCTCATAAATCAATTTATAAAGTTTGTAGCATTCTGGTTTAACATATTGTTTAATGCTTTCTGGTGTTCGTTCTAAATGAGTGGGTCTAATTGCTTCGTGGGCATCTTGTGCATTGCCTTTTGTTTTATAAATGTTTGGTTTTGAAGGGAAAAATTCTTTTCCATACTTTTCTTGAATGAAAACTTTTGCTTTTGCCTGTGCTTCTTCACTAACTCTAACCGAGTCGGTTCTAATATAGGTTACTAACGCAATTTTGCCTTCGTTTCCAAGTTCCACACCTTCGTATAACTCTTGAGCAATTCTAGTTGTCATTGCTGTGCTAAAATTAAGTTTGTTTGATGCATCTTGTTGCATTCCACTTGTTGTGAATGGTGCTGGTGCATGTGATAAACTAACCTTCTTTTCCACTTTGTCAACAACAAAGTTTTGAGAAAGATTTTTTACAATTTCGTCTTTTTCGGCTTGATTTTTAATCTTTAATTTTTTACCTTTAAAAGTTGCAAGTTGTGCCTTAAACTTTGGTTTAGCCCCTACTTTTTCAAGTTCGGCTTGAATGGTCCAATATTCTTCTGGCTTAAAGTTTAAAATATCCCTTTCTCTGTCCACAACCAATTTTAATGCAACGCTTTGAACACGACCTGCACTTAAATTTTTGCCAAGTTTTTTGCACAAAATTGGAGAGATTTTATAACCAACCAATCTGTCCAAAACTCTTCGAGTTTGTTGTGCATCAACCAAGTCTAAATTTATTTTTCTTGGCTTTGTTAATGCTCTTAAAATAACATCTTTTGTAATTTCGTTAAACTCAACACGGCACATTTTGTCGTTATCGTAGCCCAAAATATATGCTAAATGCCATGAAATTGCTTCGCCTTCTCTATCCGGGTCGGTTGCAAGATAAACAAGGTCGGCTTTTTGTGCTTTTTGTTTTAATCTTTTAACCGTTTGCTCTTTATCTGGCATAATCACATATTGTGGAGCAAAATTGTTTTTTTGGTCCAATCCCATTGTTTTTTCTGGTAAATCCCTAACATGCCCTTTTGTTGCAAAAACTTCCCAGTCACTGCCGAGATATTTTTTTATTGTTGCTTCCTTACCTGTACTTTCAATAACTAATAAATTCATTGTATCTTCCTATTTCAATTATTTAACATATTTTTGCAAATTTAATCTTGCAAAATTTTCGAGTAAAAGTTTCCAGCAGATTTTTTAATTATTCCACTTAACTCCAAAGTTGTCAACAATCTAACAAGGGTTTTTGTATCGTAATTTGTTTGAGAAACAATCTCGTCAAACGAAAGTTCATCGTTTCCAATAGCATTTAAAATTGCTTGCTCATCCAGCGAAATTTGTACTTGTTTCTTGACTTTTTGAGACTTTTTATCAATATGCAAAACCTTAAAAATATCGTCTGCACAAGTGGTTAAAGCGGACTGACAACTTTTTAACACATTGTTACAGCCTATGCTAGAAAAACTATCAATATTGCCCGGTACGGCAAAAATTTCTTTACCATAATCTAACCCATAGTTAACGGTGTAGATTGCTCCACTTTTTAAGCCTGCTTCTGTTATTAAAACTCCTTTGGAAAGCATGGCAATTATACGATTTCTTACTGGAAAATTATAAGTTGCAGGCAAAGTTTGTGGCGTATATTCGCTAATAACCAAGCCATTTTCACAAATTTGTTTGTATAATTCAAAATTGGTTTTTGGATAAATATGGTCAAATCCGCTTCCCAAAACGGCTATTGTTTTGCCATTATTTTTCAAGGCTGTTGTGTGAGCAACTGTGTCCACTCCACTTGCCATTCCACTAATAATCGTAATGTCGTTTTGAGATAACTCTCGGCAAATTTTTTCGGTTACAAAAGCACCATATTTTGTTATTTTTCTTGTTCCAACAACGGCGATTGAATATGTTTCCATTAAACTAACATCGCCCTTGCAATATAGTGCCACAGGGTACTCATTGTAATTTAAAAAATCTTTTGGATAATAGTGCGAAACATAGGTTACAACTTGGATATTTTCTTTGTCATAATTAACAATTTCGCTGTCTATAAATTTTTCATCAAGGGCTTCACACATCTTGCCAAATTGTTCTTTTGTTAATATTTTTTGAAAATTTATGTAATCGTTTTTAAAAGATGAAAAAATATCTTGAGGTTGTTCATAAAACTCTAAAATTGCATGCTTTTTGTCTAATGTTAAAAACTCAAAAAAATTTATCCAAATAATTGCTTTTTCATCTAAATTGTAATTCATAAAAATCCTTTAAATCCAAAATTTTTTGTCTAAACTGCGGTAGTTTATTGCTTCGATTATGTGTTCTTGTTGAATATTTTCACTTCCGTCTAAATCGGCAATAGTTCGTGCTACTTTTAAAATTCTGTCATGCGCACGAGCAGTTAAATTAAACTTTTCAAAAGCCGATTTTAAAAGTCTATCGCAATCGTCATCTACTTTGCAATATTTTTTTACTAATGCAGAAGTCATCTCCGCATTGTTATGCACATTCAACCCTTTAAAACGGTCTGTTTGAATTTGTCTAGCCTTATTCACTCTTTCTTTTATTGACGCCGAACTTTCTTCCAAAGTGTCGCTTCTAAGGTCCTTATACTCCACACTGTCAACTTCAACATGAAGGTCAATTCTGTCCATCATAGGTCCGGAAAGTTTAGTCAAATATGAGTGAATTTGGTGTGCCGAACATTTACATTCATGTGTTTTTGAACCATAAAATCCGCATGGACATGGGTTCATACTTGCAATTAAAGTAAACGACGCAGGATACTCAACCGATTGAACAAGTCTAGCAACAGTAATTTTTCCATCTTCTAGTGGTTGACGCAAAACTTCAACCGATTGGCGTGGATATTCTGGCAATTCGTCCAAAAACAAAACACCATTGTGAGCCAAACTAATTTCCCCCGGTTTTGCCTTACTGCCACCGCCTGTTAATGCAACAGAAGTTGTGGTGTGATGTGGCGCCCTAAAAGGTCTGTTAACAATAATTCCTGTGTTGTGGTCTAACTTTCCAGCCACAGAGTGAATTTTTGTAACTTCCAAGGCTTCTTCAAAAGTCATGTCTGGCAAAATGCTAGGAAAGGCCTTTGCTAGCATACTTTTACCGCTTCCCGGTGGTCCAATCATAATCACATTATGTCCACCAGCCGCTGCAATTTCAAGTGCCCTTTTTGCTTGTTTTTGACCTTTAACATAGCAAAAGTCGTTGGACATAACAGAATGTTGCTTGATAGATTCATAACTGCTTGTTTGCAATTTTTCAACTTTTACGTTGCCCTTCAAAAAATCAACCACTTCAGTTAAATTCTTGCATGCATAAATATCTATTCCGTCAATAAAACTTGCTTCCATTCGGTTATCGTAAGGGATAATAAACCTTTTAAATCCTTGCGTTCTTGCCGAAATTATCATTGGCAAAATACCGTCAATTCTTCTTATTCCCCCATCAAGTGAAAGTTCGCCTAAAATAATGAAATTATCAACTGAATGAACAGGAATTTGACTGGTTGCAGTAAGTAATCCTAGCGCTAAAGCAAGGTCGTAAATCGAGCCTTCTTTTTTGGTGTTTGCGGGTGCTAAATTTGCAATTATTTTGTTTATAGGATACTCGTAGCCACTATTTTTTATCGCACTTCTAACTCTTTCTTTACTCTCTTTAACCGACGCATCGGGAAGTCCAACAATATCAAATGCTGGCAAGCCATTATTTATGTCAATTTCAACATCAACAAAGTAACCTTCTAGTCCAACTAATCCATAACTTTTAACTTTTGAAAGCATAAATTTCTCCTAACTAGTTATTTTATCATAAAACTTTAATTAAAAAAAATAAATTTCGGTAATTAAGTAACCTTTGAGTGTTTTGCGACAAATGCAAAAAAACAATTAACATATTTAATTAACTTTAAAATGAAATTTTTAACAAAACATTACTTTTGCTAATCATTGTTTTTTCAACCACCTTTTTAGGATTTTTAACGCTTTTACTTTTTAAAATATGCAATAAAAAACCTATCACGAATATCACGCAATAGGTTTTATAAAGATACTTGTTAAAATAAATTAAATTACGATAGTTCAAACATCCATTTATCTTTAAACTTTTGTTTTTTTGCTTGCAACATAGCATATTGCAATAACAAGAATTCATTTTAAAATGTTTAAAATCAAAAATAGTGATAGTTAAATCACTCTTTTACTTATTTTTCTCTCATAATCCGCTTTCTAAAAAGCGTTTTAAGGGTCTGGGGAAATCGCAATTATATTTGAATGACAACAAAAGTTTTTAACGCCAACACGCATCAAAAATGCTAATGGCTAAACTTTCGTTTTCCCAAAAAATAGTCCCTTTCACTAAATGGGTTCGCTTAAAAATGTCTACGGAGCAAAGCCCCTTGCCAGCCTTTTTTGCACTCCTTAGAAAAATTCTATATATTCTTTAATAGACAAATAATAATTCATTTTAAAATGTTTAAAATCAAAAAAGAGTGATAGTTAAATCACTCTTTTACTTATTTTCTCTCATAATTCGCTTTCTAAAAAGCGTTTTAAGGGTCTGGGGAAATCGCAATCCCCAGCGCTTTTTGTAACTTTTTCACGCTGAAAAAGTTTAAAACCTATCTATCTTCTTTAACACGAGCAGATTTACCAGTGCGTTCTCTTAAATAGTAGAGTTTTGCTCTTGCAACTTTACCTTTTCTTACAACTTCAATTCTGTCAATTCTTGGACTATGAAGTGGGAAAGTTCTTTCAACACCGATACCATAAGAAATTCTACGAACTGTAAATGTTTCTCTAATGCTTCCGTTTCTCTTTGCAATTACAATGCCTTCGTATGCTTGAAGTCTTTCTTTATCGCCTTCAACAACTTTTACGAATACTTTAA
The DNA here is from genome assembly GCA_934749845.1 of uncultured Clostridia bacterium. GTDB lineage: Bacteria > Bacillota > Clostridia > Christensenellales > UBA1242 > CAKVNM01. The sequence goes on along the minus strand of CAKVHQ010000005.1, from coordinate 43,559 downwards.
CGGTATCACCAACATTAAATTGTGGAACTTCTTTTTTAAGGTTTTCTTTCTCAATTACTTCAATTAAGTTCATGTTTTTTCCTCCTTAAAATATTTTGCCAGTAAATGTTCTTGCACCGTTGGCAGAGGACCACTCATACTGCACGACAAATTTTAACATAATAAAGCACAAACTGCAAGTGTTTTTTAAAAAATTTTTATTTATTTTATAATTTATTTTGTTTAACTATTCCCCAGCGTTTCAAGGGCAATTTCAACGCCACACTTTAGCCCAACTTTAATGCCTTTTTGCTAAAATTGCTTTTTTCTTCTTCAAGCAAAAATAATAATTTTTCAAACAATCATGTTGGTTAATGAAAAATAAAACTGCTTTAAAAGCAGTTTTTTAAATGCGTTATCTCATCGCCTAAAATTTCAATACAATCAAAGCGAAAAGGACTGTTTAGCTTTCGTTTAAACTTTAAGTATGCCATTGCCACTTTGTGAATTTTGTTTTGTTTATGTAAAGTAACTGCTTCCCGTGGATAGCCAAATTTTAAATTTTCTCTTGTTTTAACTTCAACAAAAACTATGGTTTTTTGGTCTTGCGCAATAATATCAATTTCGCCAATAATGTTGGAATAGTTGGTTTCCAAAATTTTGTAGCCCAAAGAAATTAAATAGTCTTTTGCTTTAACTTCGCCTTTTGTTCCTAAAATATGTGTATTCATTAGTCTAAAATTATTTTTCCTAATCTTCCCTTTCTAAAGTCGTCTAAAATTGCTTTTGCACAGCGTTCGTAGTCGTATTCCTTATTTTTTAAAATAAAACCTCGCTTAATGCAAATATCTTCATAAAGCCCAAGTGCAAACATTTTTAAGTCGTCCTGCTCGTAAATTTCGCCAGCAAGTTCTTGCTTTTGCTGTAGTACATGCAAGACTGGTGACAAATCAATTTTCAAGTTATATCTGTTTTCCAAAATGCTCTTATCAAGGCAAAGCAGGTCTATCAAAAAGTCTAGTGCAAGCGAACTAATATCCAAAACATCATCTTTAATTGAACCGATATAAGCCAAGTTATGTGCAATTTTTGTGTTATCCAAGTTAGGCCAAAGTGTTCCCGGAGTGTCCAAAACTTCCAAGTTACTTGCAACGCTAACCCATTGTTTTCCACGAGTGACGCCTGCTTTGTCGCCCGTGATGGTTTTGCCTTTGCCACAAAGATTGTTAATCAAGGTGCTTTTTCCGCAATTTGGCACACCCAAAATCATCATACGAAGTGGAATTGTAACTCCCCTTTTTTCGTTTTTAACCAATTTTTTTATATGCAAATTTTTTATAGCGTCTAGCAGTTTTTTTGACGAATTGCTTTCGGTTGAGTTTAAAACTATGCAAGTTTTATTTTCGCCAGAAAAGTACTTTTGCCATTTAAGCAAATCTTTTTCTTGAACCAAATCTGCTTTATTAAGCACGAAAACGATGGGTTTAGATTTTAAAAGTTGCGAAAAGCAAGGATTTACGCACGAAAAAGGCGCACGAGAGTCTAGAACATACACTGCAACATCAATTAAATCAAGTTCAGTTTCCATCATTCTCAAGGCCTTGTCCATATGCCCTGGGTACCAATTTATTATCATTTTTTCTCCTTAAATTTTTCATATAAGTCTGGACGGCGTTGTTTGGTTATTTCAAGTGACTGTTTCTCTCGCCATAAAGCAATTTCCTTATGATTGCCAGACAACAAAACACCTGGAACAGCATAGCCCATAAAGTTTTGTGGTTTTGTGTATTGAGGGTATTCTAGCAAACCATTTGAAAAACTTTCTTCTGCTGTGCTTCCAGACGACAAAACGCCTTCGATATACCTTGACACAGAATCCACGAGTGCCATGGCTGGAATTTCTCCGCCAGTTAAAACATAGTCGCCAATGCTAATTTCGTGAACATTAAACATGTTCAATATTCGCTCGTCAATGCCTTCATAATGCCCACAAATAATTATTAAATGTTCTTTTTTAGAAAGGTCAACAACAAGTTTTTGGCACAAAGTTTCGCCTTTTGGGGACATATAAATTAGATGCGATGAATCGGTTTTAACACTCATTATTGCATCATACAAAGGTTGACATGTCATGACCATGCCTGCTCCACCACCAAATGGTGTGTCGTCTGTTTTTTTGTGTTTATCTTTGCTGAAATCTCGAATATTAACGAGATTTATTTTTAATATTTCATTTTTTTCGGCTCTTCCCAAAATACTGCACTTTAAAGGTTCAAACATTTCTGGAAAAGTGGTTAAAATATCAACTCTCACACTATCACCTCAATTAGCCTTGGCAAAGCAACCAAAGTTTTATTTTCAACATCAATAGATTTAAAGCCATCTAAAATGAAAGGAACACGCTTTTCTTTTCCATTATTTGTAAACACTAAAATATCGCTTGCTCCGTAATTTTCAACATCGGTCACAAGCCCAATTTGTTTGCCGTTTTCGTCAACGATATTACAGCCAATTAAGTCTACAACAAAGTAGTGATTTTTATCCAGTTTAACGGCGTTTTCACGGTCAACGTAAATTAGTTTGTCTTTAAATTTTTCGGCTTTATTTGGGTCATTAACTCCAGCAATTTTCAAAGCAACAAAATCGTTTCTAACTGAAGCCTTTTCGCACTCATAAAGTTCATTTTCAACAAAAAAATTCTTAAGCGTTTTAAAGCGTTCAAGCGAGTCTGTATAGCCAATAACTTTAACTTCGCCTTTAATTCCAATCGTTTTTACAATTTTTCCTATACAAATTTTTTGTTCCATATTTTTATTATAACATAAAAACGCTCTCTTAACAATCGGTTGCTGTTAAATTTCAAACAATTTCATTTCGCCATTTTTAAAATCGCCATTGTATTCAAACAAAGAAAAATCCCCTTTCTTGTTAAGGATATAGTCGATGCAAATAGTAACGAAATGATGACTAACAATTAACACATTTTCATAATCTAGCCCTTTAAGTTCGTTTAAAAAATCGTTAACTCTATTATATCCATGCTCGTAACTTTCCATTCCATAAGCACTACTACGACTTTCTTTTTGTGCTAACTCTTTTGGAGTGAGTTCATCATAAATTCTGCCCGTAAAAACACCTTGGTCAATTTCTATGAGCCTATCATCTTTAACTATTTTAACTTTATGGCTTTTGTTCATTATGTTTGCCGACTGAACAGCACGCATAAGTGGCGAGCAAAAAATAATGTCAAATTTGATTTTTTCACACTTTTTTGCAACATTTTCTACTAGTTCTTTGCCTTTTTTACTCAATCTGTTTTGGGAATGTCCTTGAGTTTTTCCTTGCTCGTTCCACACACTTGTGCCGTGACGCATAACATATAATTTCATGTCTTTATTTTAGCAAATTTAGCCCATTTTTGCAAACATAAAGATAAATGGTTATTATAAAAAATGGGAATAAAAAAACCTTCACAAAATGTGAAAGTTTTATTCTTCAAACTTAACAAAGTAGCGAGTCTTTGTTTCTTCGCCAGCGGCTGCTGTTTTAACAATCGAACGAATGCTTTGAGCAATTTTGCCACCTTTACCGATAACTTTGCCCAAATCTTCCTTGGCAACAACAACTCTTATAACAGTTTCCTTGTCGCCCGGTTCTTCGGTTACATAAACAGCATCTTTGTTAGAAACAAGATTGTCTACAATATATTTTACTAATTTTTCCATTATGCCACCACCTATTCGGCTTTTTCTGCGGCTTTTTTTAGTAAAACTTTAACTGTGTCACTTGGTTGTGCGCCATTTTTAATCCAATAGTTTGCTCTTTCAACATCAATTTTGATTTCTTCTGGTGTTGTAAGTGGATTGTAAGTTCCAATTTGTTCGATGAACTTGCCATCTCTTGCTCTTCTTTGGTCAGCAACAACCACTCTGTAAAATGGTGATTTTTTATCGCCAAGTCTTGTCATTCTGATTTTTACCATGATTTTTCTCCTTTTTTGTTTTGTTTATATATCAAACATAGCGTTGCTATGTGTGACTACCTAAAATTTAAAATTTTTTAGACCTTTTCCATTTTTCATTTGCTTCATCATTTCTTTGGTCTGTTCAAATTGTTTTAAAAGTTGATTTACTTCTTGAATTGTTGAGCCACTGCCTTTGGCAATACGCTGTCTTTGCGACGCTTTAATTAAGTCGGGATTAGAGCGTTCTTTTTCAGTCATACTTTGAATGATTGCTTTGTTTTTTGCAATTTGTTTTTCGTCAATATCAAGATTTTTTAACTTACTGCCAAGCCCCGGTATCATACCAAGCAAGCCTTTTAAGTCGCCCATTTTTTTGACATTTTCATATTGCATTAGGAAATCGTTGAAATCGAAAGAATTTTCTTTGAATTTTTTTTCAAATTCTTTCATTTGCTTTTCGTCTACTGCTTGTTGTGCTTTCTCAATTAAAGTTAGCACATCGCCCATGCCCAGTATTCTGCTTGCCATTCGGTCTGGATAAAATGGTTCTAGGTCGTTCATTTTTTCGCCGATACCACAAAGTTTTATTGGCTTTCCTGTTACTGCTTTAATTGATAATGCAGCACCGCCACGGGTATCGCCATCAAGTTTTGTTAAGATAACACCTGAAATATCCAAACTTTCGTTAAATGTTTGTGCCACATTAACTGCTTCTTGACCAGTCATACTATCAACTACAAGCAAAATTTCAGTTGGGTTTACAGCTGTTTTAATGTCTTTCAACTCTTGCATTAACTTTTCGTCAATCTGCAATCTTCCTGCTGTATCAATAATAACAGTGTCTAAAGCGTATTTTTTTGCATAGTCAATGGCTTCCAAACTGGTTTTAGAAGGCTCTTGAGTGCCTTTTTCAAACACTGGAATGTCAACCGATTTGCCAACAACTTTTAACTGATTTATTGCGGCTGGTCTATAAATGTCGCAACCAACAAGCAATGGCTTTTTGCCTTGTTTTTTTAACATTAGTCCAAGTTTACCACACATGGTGGTTTTTCCTGCACCTTGCAAACCGCACATTAAAATTACAGTTGGTGGATTGCTTGCAACTTGAAGTTTGGAGTTTGCTCCTCCCATAAGTTCAATAAGTTCTTCGTTTACGATTTTAGTAACTTGTTGACCAGGGGTTAAACTTTCCAAAACCTTTTGTCCAACAGCCTTGGCAGAGATTTTATTAACCAAATCTTTAACAACCAAAAAGTTAACATCGGCTTCCAAAAGTGCAATTCTAATTTCTCTCATTGCCTCTTTTATTTCAAGTTCGGTTAATTTTCCTCTTTTGGTGAGTTTAGAAAAAATATGCGATATTCTTTCACTTAGTGAACTAAATGCTGACATTCTAACTCTCCTTCCAAATTCTTTTTACTTGTTCAAGCAAATTTTGTTTGTCTTTTAAAACGATTTCAATTTTTTGTTGTTTGTCTAGTAGTTTTATTTTATCTTCGTAACTACGCAAAATTTTTTCCGTTTTGTCTAAACTATCCTTAACTGCCTGTTTTGACACTTGATTGATTTGTGCAATTTCGCTTAAACTAATATCATCAAAATAGTAGCACTTAAAAATTTGTTGTTGCTTGTCCGTTAACAATGTGCCATATAAATCAAATAACTGGTTTAAATAAATTGCTTTTTCAAGTTTCATAATGCTATCAGTAAAGTATTTTAACTTTACACATGAATTTTACACCAATTTTTATGCTTTGTCAACAAAAAATTTTTTAATTTTGATATTGACAAGCAACTTTTTTGGAAATATAATATTGACAAGGAGAAAAATATTATGTTTTTTAAAACAAAGTTTAGAAAGGAAATTAAATCACAATCAACAGAACAACTTTTATCAACTTTAAATGACCTTCAAAGCAATTTGGATGGATATCTTGAAATGGCAAACAATTTGCAAACACAAAATGCTGAAACAATTAGAAATTTTGGTTCTGCTTACAGCAAATCTTCATCATCTTTTGCATTAAACGAAGTTTCTTCAAACATTACTAAAACAAGAAAACAAATTGAAATTTGCAAAGGCGAACTTGCTTCAAGAAATGTTGTGCTTTCCAACGATGAATTATTATTTAGTTAAAAAAAAGGCTTGTTTGAAGCCTTTTTTCATAAATAAATTGTTTATGGATTAAAAAAACCACCATTGGTGGCTTTTTTTATTTTTTGCTGATAAGTTTAAGGTCAACTCTGCCCTTTTCGTCAATTTTGATTACTTCAACTTCAACTGTATCGTTTAAGTTTACAACATCTTCAACCTTTTCAACTCTCTTGTCGCTTAATTTAGAAATGTGAATCATTCCTTCTTTTCCAGGAGCAATTTCAACAAATGCACCAAATTGCATAATTCTAACAACTTTTCCTTCATATTTCTTGCCTTTTTCAAGGTCTTCGGCAATAGAAAGGATAATTGCTTTTGCTTTTTGGTTCATCTCTTCGTTTGTTGAAGCAACGCAAACTTTTCCGTCATCTTCAATATCAATTTTAACGCCAGTTTGCTCGATAATCTTGTTGATAACAGCACCTTGTTTTCCAATAACATCGCCAATTTTTTCTGGGTCGATATTAAACGAAATAATTTTTGGAGCATAAGGAGAAAGTGATTTTCTTGGTTCGCTGATGGCTTCCATCATTTTGCCCAAAATGTGCAATCTACCAACTCTTGCTCTTTCAAGTGCTTCACGAAGAATTGCTTCGTCTATGCCATGAATTTTAATATCCATTTGGATTGCTGTTATACCTTTTGTTGTTCCTGCAACTTTAAAGTCCATATCGCCAAAGAAATCTTCAAGTCCTTGAATATCGCTTAAAACAACAACTTTGCCGTTTTCTTTGTCTTTCATAAGACCCATTGCGATACCTGCAACTGGTGCTTTGATTGGAACGCCAGCGTCCATAAGGGCTAATGTTGAACCACAAACAGATGCTTGGCTGGTTGAACCATTAGAACTTAAAACTTCACTAACTGTTCTTATTGCATATGGGAATTCTTCTTCGCTTGGAAGCATTGGTTCTAATGCTCTTTCTGCCAACGCTCCGTGACCAATTTCACGTCTGCCCGGACTTTTTAAAGGTCTTGCTTCGCCAGTTGAATATGGTGGCATATTGTAGTGATGCATATATCTCTTTTCATCTTCTTCATCAAGCCCTTCAAGTTTTTGCATATCTGCAAGCATGCCAAGTGTACATGTTGTTAAAACTTGTGTTTGACCACGAGTGAAAACGCCACTGCCATGAACTCTTGGAAGAACGCCTGCTTCGCACCAAATTGGACGAATTTCGTCTATCTTTCTGCCGTCTGGACGGATACCCTTGTTTATAATTTTGTCACGAACGATGTGTTTTTTCTCGTTATAAAGTGCGTTAGAAATATCTTTTTCTTGTTCAACAAAAATGTCTTTAAAATGTTCTTGAACTTCTGCTTCTAATTCTTCTTCAAGTTTATTGCGTGCTTGTCTATCATAGCATTCAAAAACTTTTTCCATTTTGCTGAATGCATATTCGTCTACTTTTGATTGAATTTCGTCTGGCACACGATATACGTTTGGAACGATTTTTGGTTTGCCAATTTTTGCAACAATTTCATCAATAAATGCAACTTGTTTTTTAATTTCTTCATGAGCAAACAAAATACCTTTAAGCATTTCTTCTTCGGTTACTTCTTTTGCTCCTGCTTCAACCATCAAAACGGCTTCTTTTGTTCCAGAAACTGTTAAGTGCATTCTTGATTTTTCTCTTTGTTCTAAAGTTGGGTTGATGATGTATTTGCCATCAATTAAGCCAACTACTACTGAACCTGTTGGTCCTGCAAATGGTATGTCGCTGATTGATAATGCTACTGATGAGCCAAGCATTGCAAGTGTTTCTGGCATAATGTCTTGGTCTACTGATAGTGGTGTTGCAACAACTGCAACATCATTGAAAAATCCCTTATCAAACAAAGGTCTAAGAGGTCTATCAATAAGTCTTGATGTTAAAATTGCCTTATCGCTTGCACGACCTTCTCTTCTTTTGAAACCGCCCGGAATTTTTCCAACTGAATACATTTTTTCTTCATAGTCCACGCCAAGTGGGAAAAAATCGATTGCTGGTCTTGGCTCTTTTGCCATTGTTGTGTTAACCATAACAACGGTGTCGCCACAGCGAACGATTACTGATGCGTTTGCTTGTCCGCAATACTTTCCTGTTTCGATGGATACTTTTCTTCCGCCGATTTCTGTTTCAAATTTACTTCCTAATTCCATTTTTACTCCTTTCCCGTTTTTACCCTGCTCGAAAAACGGCTGTCCTAATAAAGCATTTCTCCACTGCTTTATGTTATTTAACTTAAAAAAAGGGAAACAAAAAATTGTCCCCCAATTTTACTATCTTATTCCAAGTTTGGATTTGATTGCACGATATCTTTCAATATCAACGCTTTCAAGATACTTTAATAATCTTGCTCTCTTACCAACCATTTTGAAAAGACCTCTACGAGAATGGTCATCTTGCTTGTTGCTTTTTAAATGCTCTGTTAAGTGAGCAATTCTTGCAGACAAAAGTGCAATTTGAACTTCTGCAGAACCTGTGTCGCCGTCTTTAAGTTGATATTCTTTGATTAGTTCTTGTTTTGTCATTTCTTTTTCTCCTTTTTTAATTATTACACCAATAAACAAAGCAAGCCGTTTGGAGATAACGCACTCCTGTGTTTATGGAACGATAAATATTAACATATTAAAATATATTTGTAAAGTAAAAATAAAAAATAAATAAAAAAACCACTATAAAGTGGCTGTTTTACATTTCTAATTCTCTAGTATCAATTTCTATTTCTGTTTTGTGATGCTTTTTATATCTCTTGCTATCTTTTGCACATTCAGTTTTAACCATTTTTCTTAACTTTTTGAAAGAATCGGTTTCATAAAAACTTAAATTAAAATCTAAAACCATTTTTTCTTTCTCTGCCCTAATAAAAAGCAATCCCAAGCCATCAAACATAATTTCAAAAAGTTGGTCTATAACCTTTTTATCGTCTTTATGCTTAATCATCAAATAGCACAAGTCCATTTCATAAATAGGGTTTGAAAAGCCCAATATGTCTTCCACATCGCTTAATTTAACACCAAATTTTTCAATTGCTAAGAAAAATCTTTCTTTAAATTGGTTTGGCGAACTTTGTGCCTCTTCTTTTGTAAACATTATACAATCGTTTTTATCCATATCTTAACCTATACGATTTCAATTATATATCATAAAAACAACAAATTCAATACTAAATTAAATTTATTCCATTACTTTTTCAGCAAGTTGTTTTTCTTTATCTTTTCTAATATCGTTTTTTACTTCAATTAACATCATGTCGACCAAGTCTTTGCCATGTTTTGTGCTGTAAAACGACTCATCCATGTCGATATCAAAAAGCACGGAAGAATTTCTTATGTCATAAGGGTATGCTTCACTTTTTGGATAAAAAACTTTGTTTTCACTTATTGAAACATAGTTTGAGTAAAAGCCTAAAAAATAGCATAACTGATCAAACCTTTTGTTGTCTACATTCTTTATTAACAAATAAGTTAAAAGCGAACTTGGACTGGTTAAAATTTCTTTCATTTTTGGCTTGCTTCTTAAAATTTTTTCCAAATCCAGGTCAAGTGACTTTATCATGGCACGCAAATCATCTCTAAACTTTTTATAGTTTTCACTCATTTGTTGCTTTGAAAAATCAATCGTTCTAAAATCGATTTTGTCACTATCGGTTTTGCTAAAATTTGAAAAATTTATACTACTATAAAAACTCATAATTTCTCCTTGCTAGTATTATATCACACAAAGAAATTATGTACAATACTCTATTAAAAAAATTAAAGACTTTTTTTAAGCCTTTAATTAAATAATTTTTTCTTTTGCTCATTTATTTCTTCAATTTTGTTGATATATGTTTTTATATCTTTGCAATTTGCATAGCGTTCAATACGATTTTCCAAGTTAAAAATTCTTTTTGATATTGCATTTGCTCCGCATGCCATAATCGAAACTGTTTCTTCCATGCTGTCGATGTTAAAATCGCATTTTGTTTTTGGTTTACAATAACCAATATTTTGCAAATTTCCAACCATGTTTTTTTGACGGTACAAATAATATGGCTCATAACCATGCTTGATGATTTCTTTGTGAGCATAGTCCTCCATTTTTTCGGTTAATGGCTTTTTAAAAATATCTTGATTTTCGTTTGCAAAAGTGCTTCCTCTTTTTAATGCCAAAGTGTGAACAGTAATATTTTCAGGGTCTAAATGCATGCAAATATCAATGCTTTCTTTAAAACTTTTTAAAGTTTCCTTTGGAAGCCCCGCAATTAAGTCCATGTTAATTTGAAAGCCATAATTTCTAGCCAAATTAAATGCATCAAGTGTTTGAGAAGCTGTGTGATTTCTTCCAATAGCCTTTAAAACTTTGTCGTTAAAAGATTGTGGATTAACACTTATTCTTGAAACGCCATATTTTTTAAGAAGTTCCAACTTCTCTTTTGTTATGGTGTCGGGTCTGCCTGCTTCAACTGTAAATTCTTTTGTGCCAAAACATGTTATCTCTAATATTCTTTCCAACTGTTCTAGTGGCAAAGAAGTTGGCGTTCCTCCGCCAAAATAGACATTTTTAACCACCAAATGTTTATCCCTAATAATTTGCTTGGCGTAGTTAATTTCGTTAATTAAGGCGTCAACATAAGGCTTGACCAAGCACTCGTTTTTCCCAATTTCCGCCGAGATAAAAGAACAATACGAACACCTTGTTGTGCAGAACGGTATGTTAACATAAAAGTCAACGAGATTATCGTTCGTTTCCATTGGTTGTTGATTTTGAATTATGTCTAGGCACAACTTTGCTTTTTCTTCGCTAACAGAATAGTAGTTTTTCAAGGTGTTAACTAGGCTTATTTTTTTTACGCCCTTTCGCATTAAGTCGTAACACAAACGAGTTGGTCTTATGCCTGTTAACGAACCCCAAGGAAGTTGTTTTTGCTCAAAACTAGATAATGCCGTGTATAATAAGTGTTTTAAAATTGTTTTTTGAGACTGAATCTCATTTTGTTTTGCACTTAAATTATAAGTTTTCGTATCATCTTGTTTTGTTATTTTCACATCTTCAAAAATACTGTCGTTTTCAAAATGATACTCAATCTCAATAACAACATTATTATCCTCGTTTAAAGGATAAAACATATTTATAATTTCACGAAAATCTGGTTCGTACTCTTGATTTGATAAATTAAGAACCAATTTACTTTCCTCCTCTTACAACAGAATGAACGATACTCATTGCTTCAAGTTTGTTTATGAAATCGTCAAGTTGTTGTTTGTTATTAACATAAAAGTCGATATCTATAATTGCTTCATCTTGCGAATGATTTTTACTTATAATTTTTGTAATATTCATTTTATTTTCGGCAATCTTGTTTGAGATTTGAGCAAGAACACCAGTGGCATTGTCCACATACAATCTTAAACTTGCAACATAGTTTTTATTTTCGCTTGCCTTTTCGCCCCACTCCATAGGCATAATTCTGTCTTGCTCCATGGTTTTTAAAGCAACGCAATCGGCTCTATGAACAGTAACACCATTGCCACGAGAAACAAAGCCTAATATTTCGTCCCCCGGCACTGGATTACAGCATTTTGCATACTTAACCATAATGCCTGCAATACCGTCCATGTCCTGTTTTTTTGTTTGAGTTTTAGTAGCATTATTTAAAACAGTTTGAGCTTTAGTAGCATTATTTTTTTGATACAAATCAATCAATTTATTTAATATTTGATTGCTTGTTACGCTACCATAACCCACCGCAGCAAACATTTCATCTTCATTATGAAAAGCATATTTTTCAAGGGCTTCAGCAAGCCACTTATCATCTAAAAGTTCTTTTAAATTATAACCTTTTGTTTTAGACGCAAGGTCTAATATTGATTTGCCTTTTTTGATGTTTTCTTCCTTCATTTCGTGACGGAAAAATTGATTGATTTTGTTTCTTGTGTTTGCAGTTTTGGCAATTTTAAGCCAATCTCTTGACGGACCTTTTGCATTCTGGTTAGTGATAATTTCAACAACATCGCCATTGCTTAAAACATACGACAGTGGAACCATTTTCCCGTTAACTCTCGAGCCCACGCATTTGTTACCAACTGCAGAATGTATTGCATAAGCAAAGTCAATCGGCGTAGAGCCTTCGGTTAATTGTACAACTTTTCCCATTGGCGATTGAACAAAAATTTCTCCGCTATAAACATCAGTTTTAAGCCCTTCAATTAGTTCGCTAGCCGAAGTGCTTTCTTGGTTTTCAAGCAATTTTCTTATCCACAAAAGTTTGCCGTCAAAACTATCTAATTTATTTTTATGCTCCTTATACAAAAAGTGAGCCGCCACACCATATTCAGCATGGTTGTGCATGTCGTAAGTTCTTATCTGCACTTCAAGTGGTTCGTCATCTATCAAAATTACAGTATGCAAACTTTGATAGCCGTTTGCTTTTGGTCGAGCAATATAATCTTTAAACCTGCTGTCCATCGACACAAATTGTGTGTGAATTTCAGCAAGAATAGTGTAGCAATCGTTTTTTGTTGGAACAATAACACGAATCGCACACATATCGTAAATTTGGTTGATTACTTTGTTTTTTTCCTGCAACTTGTTATATATGCTGGAAACATGCTTAACCCTGCCATAGCACTCGCCTTTAATTTCAAGTCTATCCAAAATCTGCTTAATTTTGGAAACAACCTTATCAATTCTATCCATGCCATTTCGAGTTACATCTGCAACCTGCTTTAATATTTTTTTGTACATTACAGGTTTGTAAAACGAAAGATTTAAGTCGTAAAGTTCCGATTTAATGTAAGACAAGCCCAAACGAGAAGCAATAGGCGAATAAATTTCTTTAATTTCAAAATGTAATTCTTCGGCTTGCTTTTTATCTAAAGATTTTGTGTTTCTTGCCAAAATAACAACTTCGGCTAGTCGAACAATCATAACTCTAATATCCTTACCAATAGCCAATAGCATGGAACGGATATTTTCCATTTCGGCTTGACCGCTTGTGTAGTCAAAGTTAGAAATTTTAATAGACATTACCGCCAAATCATAGGCGTTTAAAATATTATCCCCAAGCGACGAAATATCTTCTTTTTTTAACTTTTCATTTTCAATAAAAGGCAACAAAACACAAGCCACATAGGTTTCAAAATCTAGTTTAAGTGGCGTTAAAACGCTTGCAATTTCACAGCCCTTTGATAATAAAATTTGCTCGGTATCAATATTTTTTAGTTGGTTTAAGAGACTTTCGCCTGCACTTTGGCAATCATTATCAAAGTTATTTTTAAAAAATTCTAGTAATTTTTCCATACAAACTCCTAGTCGTTAAGCAATTTTACAAGTCTAGTGTAAAAAGCCGATTGTGTTAAGTCTTTTTTCTCTTGTTGAGGAATCATATTAAGAGAATAAGTTTCGCCTCTCGTTTCACTAATAAAACCAAGTTCTTTAAAACAACCCACGCAAGCCACAAATTGTGAATATGTGGTTTTTGCAATTTCTGGACATAATTTTTTGAAAAGTAAAAAGTAGTTGTATTTAGAGTTTGATACAAGTTTTTGGCAAACATAAGATAATTTTTTATAAATTAAGCCAAACACTTCATGTGATAGGTTGATTCCAAACATTTTGATATCAACATCATGGTCTTTAGGCAAATATAAATTGCCACTAAAATTGTTAAGATAATCCATTGAAAGTAATGGTTCAGTGAAAACAAAATTAGAAAATCTTTCGATATTTTCAAAATTATCAAGCCCAACAACAATAGAATTATTCGATGTATTTCCTGAAATTTGCTTGTAGTAAAAATCGTAATTATGAGTGTATAAAAACATGCTTAAATCTTTTGCTTTTTTCAAACTATTGCAAACAATTAAAGTCCCGTAATTAGATTTATACGAAAGTTTTGATAGCAAGCCTATCAAATTGTCGTAACCCGAAAAGGCATTTTTATGTTCAGCTTTATTAAGTGCAAGTTGTTCAACATAGTTTCCGCAAACATAATCGAGCAAAGTGTCTTTAAAGCCTGAACATTTAATGTTTTTAACCAAACCTTTAATGTAAAGTTTCTTTCTAAACTCGTTTTGTTGAAGTTCGTACACTAGTTCAACAACATAACTATTTTCAATTAAGTCTTTTAAATGTCCATTATTGAACGATAAAAATGAAAAATTATTTGCCGTGGTTATATTAAGGTGTTGTGGGTAATTTTTCATTATGCTTGCTTTTAAAGCAGAAAACTTTGTGTAAAATAAAGGTTTTGGATTTCCACAGCCACAAGGTTCAAGTTTGTCTAGTTGAGCCATTAAATTTTGGTTTATATCTTCCATTTCAAGTGAAATGTCATACTCTTTATATGCTACAAACTCTTTTTGTGAATAATCCTTAAATAGGTAGTTTTCAATCTCGTAAGTAAATTTGGTTAAGTTTTCTTTTTTCAAGGTTAAACCAGCAGCCATTGAGTGACCGCCAAATGTTTCAAGGAGAGTGCTAGTTTTGCACAAAATTTCATGAATATTGATGTTTGAAATGCTTCTAACAGAGCCTTTTAAAAGCCCGTCCACTTCACTAAACAAAAATGTTGGCTTGTTAAATTCGTCTGTAAGTCTTGCACACACAATTCCCAGCAGTCCGCTATCCCAGTTAGGACTAGACATTATAATTGCACGCTTGTCGTTTTGTTTATCTTGTTTAATTTTTTCCAAGCAATCTTGAAAAATGCTATTGCAAAGTTCCTGCCTTCGCTGATTCATTAAAGTTAATTTTTCAAGGCTGGAAATTAGGTTTTGTTTGTCGTCGCTAATGTATAGTTGAAGAGATACAGAAGCATCTCCCATTCTTCCAGAAGCGTTGATTTTTGGTGCAACCTTAAATGCAATTTCTTGAGCTGAATAATTTTTTATTCCCAAATCTTCAAAAAGCATTTTAAGCCCTTGTGGCAAAAAGTCCATATACTTTAAACCATATGTTACTATCGCACGGTTTT
Source organism: uncultured Clostridia bacterium (assembly GCA_934749845.1). Taxonomy (GTDB): domain Bacteria; phylum Bacillota; class Clostridia; order Christensenellales; family UBA1242; genus CAKVNM01. Next base: position 28,515 of record CAKVHQ010000005.1, on the reverse strand, counting down.
CGTCTGTTAAACTAACGATATCAGCAATAGTTGCAATAGCACAAATTGGCAAATATTCCTTTAATTCTTCGCCCATTGCTTGCACTATTTTTAATGCCACACCTGCCCCACACAAATCTTTAAATGGGTATGGCTGATTGGACATTTTTGCATTTATAACTGGGCATGAAGGCACAATTTCTGGAATTTCGTGATGGTCTGTTACAACAACATCAATTCCATTTTGCATCAAATAGTCTATTTCTTTATAACAAGAAATTCCGCAGTCAACTGTTATAATTAGTTCTGGCGAAAAAAGGTCCATAACCTTTTTTGCTGTTTCCATGGTTAGCCCGTAGCCATCTTCATATCTATTTGGCAAGAAATAGTCAACAATAAGACCTTTTTGCTTAAAAAATTTGTACAAAATTGCTGTTGCACTAATCCCGTCAACATCATAGTCGCCAAAAATTAAAACTTTTTGTTTGGTCGAAATTGCTTTTTTTATTTTTTCAACCAAAACGCTCATATTGTTTAATAAAAATGGGTCATGTAAATCATCTAAACAAGGATTTAAAAACTTGTTTAATTTTTCGTATGTGTCATATCCTCTTGATACTAATATTTTTGTTAATATAAACGATTGTTTAATTTCATCACTAAGTTTTTTTATCTCGTCATCATCAATCAATATCTTTTTCTGTCTTAAAATCATTATTCAAAATTTTCCTTAAATACATTCAAAATAGCCACTTAAAATTAAGTGGCTACAAATTATTTTATATAATCTTCTTCAATATCTTTTACTGATTTTCTATCTTTTCTTTCTTTAACAAATCTACCCCAAAATGGAGTAATCATGAATATGGTGCTGTAAACACAAGCAACAATTCCAATTAGAAGTGAACGCACCAAACCTATAATATCTGCTTCAAAACTAAAAATCATGAGTATTGTAGTGAAAAATATAATACAATTTACCACTAAAACCGTTTTTAATTTTTGAGAAACTAAATTATTAACCAAGTTTTCTCTGTTTGTTGTGGATTTATACTCTTCTTTTTTGTTCTCAAAAACTAACAAAATGTTCATAACTGAAATAGCACATACAATTAAAATTGTCATTGCCAAATTTTCAGCCACTGGCATTCTAAATATGCATACCAAAGCAAGTGTTAATGTTACATTATGAGCAATAGCAAGCACACCCGTAAAGCCAAGATATGTGTCAAATTTTACCGACAAGAATATGAAGGCAATTAGCGAGAACACCATAACTGCCAAAGTTGTGTTTAAAATTGCTCCGCCTGAAATTGCGATATCGCTTTTAAGTCCCAAAACAATTCCAACAACTAAACCAGCAACTAACAAAACTCCGCTTGCAATATAGAAGAAAATTGCGTTTTTATAAATGTTAAATTTCCTCGAGTTCATCTACACCTTCCTCCCTTCTAAATCCGTAACTCTTTGCATGATTTGAATTCAAATCAAAGCACATTCTGTTAAACCATTTTGTTAAGAGTAATGCGCAAAGTCCGTAAATTATTGTTCCAATAATCATTGCCAAGGCAAAGTATCTAACAAGTGTTGAACCAAAGATATAGAACACAATACTTGCAACCAAAATTGTAAGCATTATTTCCAAAATGGCTACGCTACTTTTTTGATAACCGAATTTAAAACTTGAATGAACTTTTTTACCAACTGCATATTCCTTTGCTATTACGCTGAGCATATAGTAGATAAGTGCAAATGCAATCACAAATGTTAGAACACTTGCAACAAGCGAGGTTGCCGTTAATTTCATGATAGGCACTGCTTGAAGCATAACAATTTGAACTAAAAGTCCTAGCACGAGTGATAGAACATTCACAAGTCCTAACTTTTTAAATCTTGCAACAAGCCAAATTAAGCAAGCCAAAACAACAACGCCTGCAACCACGCACGACAAAATCAAATTCTTTTGAGCAGTTTTTTCTGTTACAACATATTCTGTTAATTTTTCAAAACTGAAATCGTATTTGGTTGCCAAAATTCTGCCAGCGGTTTCGCTTGCACTTTCCATTGTGCTACCACCATTGAACATGAAAAAATTTTGAGTCCATTCGCTTGAAACACCTGTTATTTCTTTAAACTTTGTGTCGCCAATATAAATGAAAATCTTTTTGTTTCCATCTTTAACAGCATTGCTTAAAGCCTTCATTTGTTCTTGTCCATGACTTGTGAAATCAATGTAAACATAGTAAGCTGAATTATATTCCATTGCATAGCAAGATGAAATGTCGTCTGCTGTTAAATATGCTTCTGCATCTGTGCTATCTTCCGCTTTAAATGAAAGGTTATTTTTGGTTGTGTTGTTAACCAATTCAAGAATTTCTTGTGAAGTATATTCACCTAAAACTTCGATTGCAATATTGTTGTTTGCTACTGAATAGATATTTGCATTAAAGTTATTATCGGACAAAATGCTTTTCATTCTTAAAATGTGTGCTTTAACACCATCCGAGAATTTTAGTCCTTTATTTGTTGAGTTATTTTTTGCTTCTAATGTTACTTTAATTCCGCCCCTATATTCCAAACCTAAATCTATTGCTCTTAAAAAGCCCATGTAGTTGTCGCTTGAACCGGGAATTGTAAATTTTACAACTGATAGAACAACTAACACTATTGCTAAAAAAATTAGTCCAGCAAAATTAAGTATTGCTCTTTTCTTTTTCACTTTCTAGTCTCCTATTTATTTAAACTATCCTTTAGAGTATATATTATAAATGTTTTGTAGTCAAATTTTTTGAATTGATTTTACGCAAATAATGTTTGACATTTTTATATTAAATTATAAGTTATAATTAAACAAACTTCCTCATAAATTACAATATCAAGCGAGGATTTATGGAAAAAGTTAAAAACAACGAAAAAAGCAATATTTTACTTAATGGTTTAAAAGGAAGTATGCTGTCGGTTTGCGTTAGTTTAGTGCTTATTTTGATATTTGCATTCGTAATTAAATTAACATGCATGAGTGATACTTTAATTAAGCCAATAAACCAAGTTATTAAAGTTGTAAGCATTTTAATTGGAACAATGTTTATAGTAAAAAAAGTTAAAGAAAAAGGACTTTTACTTGGCTGTGTGGTTGGGCTACTTTATAGCATACTAGCATTCGTGGTCTTCTCTATTTTAAACGGCGGGTTTAGTTTTGATTGGACACTTTTAATTGATATTCTATTCGGCGTAGTTACTGGAGCGATTTGCGGAGTTATTTGTGTTAACGCAAAAAAATAAAAAGAACTTTTTCAAGTTCTTTTTTTATTTTGATTTTTTTGAAGTTCTTTTTGCTGGCTTTTTTTCTGCTGGAACTTCTTCGTGTTCTTCTTGTGGTTTTTCTTCTTGTTGTGGTTCTTGAACTGGTTCGGTTTTAGGTTCTTCAACTGGTGTTTCTTCTGCAATTTTTTGTTTTGTATCTATTCCATAAATTGACCTAAAATCAACTTCCATTGTATTTTTGCCGTCTAGTGACAAAATTGCAACTCTGCCTTCGGTTGTTTCATAAAAACCAACCAAAGTGCCATAAACTCCTGCGTAAGTTTTAACCTTTGTTCCAACTTTAAGGTCTTGCATCATTTGCTCTTCTTGCTTTTGATATTTTTTTTGTCTATAAAAATTCCAAGCAAACATTGCAATAAGTGCAACTACCAAAATAATAAGCAAACCGTAACTTTCCCAGAAACTTGCTAATAACATGTTCATAATCTATTCTCCTAAATTTAATATCATGTTCATTTTAACATGATGCGGTTTATGTGGCAAATATTTTTGCCCAATTACTTGAAAAATTAAAGAATTATCACTAAAAAAAGTTATTTATCGACAACTAAATGTTATCTTTGTTATATCCCGTTTTTGCATAAAATTCTTTTCTAAAGTCTAAAAGTTTATCGTTGTTTATTGCATCTCTTATTTGTTCCATCAAGTGTGTTAAAAACCTAATGTTGTGCAAACTTAACATTCTTGCACCCAAAATTTCATCGCAATGCACCAAATGTCTTAAATATGCCTTTGTGAAATGTTTGCAACAATAGCAATCACATTCATCATCAAGCGGAGTGAAATCTTCCTTATAAGTTGCATTTCGAATAACCACTTTTCCGTGACTTGTGAAGGCTGTTCCATTACGAGCAATTCTTGTTGGAAGAACGCAATCCATCATGTCAACATTTCTTAATACACCCTCAATAAGATAGTCTGGGCTACCAACCCCCATTAAATAATGTGGAACTTGGTTTGGCAAATGTGGAGCAAGAACATCTAACATTTCGCACATGGTTTTGGTGTCTTCTCCAACACTCAAACCGCCAATAGCAACTCCATGTTTAACATAAGGAAGTGTTAAATTTAAACTTTCTAATCGTAAATCTTTATAAAAATTGCCTTGTATAATTGGAAATAATGCTTGTTGTGGATTTTTATGGTAATCATAACATCTTTTAAGCCATCTACCAGTTAACTCCATGGCTTTTCTTGCCTCTTCGTAAGTTACGCCATAAGGTGTACATTGGTCAAAAGCCATGATAATATCTGCACCAAGGTCATTTTCAATTTGAATTGCCTTTTCAGGAGAAATAAAGTGTTTTTCGCCAGACAAGTGAGACCTAAATTCAACGCCTTCTTCGCTTATTTTTCTAAAATCGTTTAGTGAAAAAACCTGAAAGCCACCGCTATCAGTTAAAATTGGCTTGTGCCAATCCATAAAATTATGAAGCCCACCTGCTTTTTTTACAATTTGTTCGCCCGGTCTTAAATACAAGTGATAAGTGTTTGACAAAATGATTTGTGCTTTTGCGTCTAGCAAGTCTTGTGGTGTTAAAGTTTTTACCGTTGCTTGTGTTCCAACTGGCATAAAAATCGGAGTTTGAATATCGCCATGTGGTGTGTGAAAAATTCCAGTTCTTGCACCGCTTTGCTTGCAAACATGAACTGTTTCAAAACTAAAATATTGATTGTCCTTTGAGTTATCTTCCATATATTTTTCCTTTTATAGTAATAAACAAGCATCGCCAAACGAGAAAAATCTATACTTTTCTTCAACGGCTTGCTTATAGAAATTTAAAGTTTGCTCTATACCGCAAAAACTGCTAACAAGCATAATTAAAGTGCTTTCTGGCAAATGGAAATTGGTAATTAAATGGTCGACCACTTTCCATTCATAACCCGGATAAATAAAGATGTTTGTTTCGCCAATATCTGCTTGAAGCGTTCCGTTAAACTTTGTTGCAACGCTCTCCAAGGTTCTTACGCTTGTTGTTCCAACCGCAATAATTTTATGACCACTATTTTTTGCCGAGTTTATCTTATCAGCAACTTCTTTTGTAATTTCATAATGCTCGGTGTGCATATCATGGTTTAAAATATTATCTTCACTAACAGGTCTAAATGTTCCAAGACCAACATGAAGCAAAACTTCAACAACTTCTATGCCTTTTTGCTTGATTTTTTCAAGTAATTCTGGCGTGAAATGAAGTCCAGCGGTTGGTGCTGCACTACTGCCCTCTTGCTTTGCGTATACCGTTTGATATCTGTCTTTATCTTTTAATTTTTCGTGAATGTATGGTGGCAGTGGCATATTCCCAACTTTAAGCAAATTTTCTTCAAAAGTGCCCAAGTAGGAAAATTTAACAACTGCATTTCCATGTTCAAAATTTTCTAATACTTCGCAACTAAAGTTAGGAGCAAATTCAATTATTGTGCCGACTTTTAATCGTTTTTGAGGTTTTAAAAGCACCTCCCACACATCAAGCGAACGCTTTTTAAGCAAAAATACTTCTGCTTTTGCACCTGTTGAAATTTTTGTTCCAAAAAGTCTGCATGGCAAAACTTTGGTACTGTTTATTACCAAAACATCGCCTTTATTTAAGTAATCAATAACATCATAAAAATGTTTGTGAGTTACCGTGTCGGTTTGTCTATCATACACCAACATTCTACTATGGTCTCTTGGCTCAACTGGAGTTTGAGCAATAAGTTCTTGTGGAAGATCATAATAGTAAGTTTTTGTTGAAAATTTATCCATAATTATCCTTTGTTAATCTATCAATGCTTCTTTTAAAACTTCTCGTAAGTTGTTTACATAAACAATATTTAAATTATCAGTAATTTCTTTTGGAAGTTCCATTATATCTTCCTTGTTTTGTGCTGGAACAAGAACCTTTTGAATACCTGCTCTTACGCAAGCAAAAAGTTTTTCTTTAAGTCCACCAATAGCAAGCACATTACCACGAATTGTAATTTCGCCTGTCATCGCAAGGTTATTATCTATTTTTCTACCCGAAAAGGCACTGAAAATTGCGGTTGCAAGTGCAGAACCGGCACTTGGACCATCTTTTTTAACTGCACCTTCTGGCACATGCACATGAATGTCACTTTTTCTAAATACTTCTTGATTTATTCCATATTCTTGTGCGATTCCAATTACTGCTGATAAAGCTGCCTTGGCACTTTCTTGCATAACATCGCCAAGTCGTCCTGTTAGAACAACTTTTCCATCGCCCATAACTTTATTAACTTCGATGGAAAGCACTCCACCACCAACAGACGAATATGAAAGCCCGCTAACAACGCCTACTTCTGGATTTGGGCGTTTTTCATCACGGATAATTTTGTGACTTCCTAAATATTCGGTTAAATTGTCACTGTCAATTTTATAGCATTCATCGTTTTGTGGGTTTGCGATAACTTTAACAGCAACTTTTCTGCACACTGTGGCAATTTGTCTTTCAAGTCCTCTAACGCCTGCTTCGTAGGTGTAGTCTTCTATTATCGACCTAATTGCATTATCGGTTAAGCAAATTTGTTCCTTTTTCAAACCATTTTTTTCAATTTCTTTTGGAAGTAAATGCTCTTTTGCAATCACAAATTTTTCGCTTGTTGTGTAAGACGAAAGTTCAATAATTTCCATTCTGTCTAAAAGAGGTGCAGGAATATCTTGAATGTTGTTTGCTGTTGCAATAAATAAGACATTACTTAAATCGAATGGAACTTCTAGAAAATGGTCTCTAAAGTTGGTGTTTTGTTCTGGGTCTAAAACTTCCAAGAGCGCACTTGTTGGGTCACCACGATAGTCACTTGCCATTTTGTCAATTTCGTCAATCAAAAACACAGGGTTCATGCTTTTTGCCATCGCCATGTTATAAATAATTCTGCCCGGCATAGCGCCAACATAAGTTTTTCTGTGTCCACGAATCTCGCTTTCATCTTTAACGCCACCAACACTCATTTTAACAAAGTTACGATTTAATGCTTTTGCTATGCTTCTTGCAATGCTAGTTTTACCCACGCCCGGAGGACCAGCAAAACATATAATTTGTCCACTAATTTTTCCAGTAAGTTGCATTACTGCCAAATTTTCAACTATTCTTTCTTTAACTTTATCAAGTCCTGAATGGTCGCTATCTAAAATTTCTCTTGCTTTTTTAAGGTCTTTGTTATCTATTGTGTATTTTCCCCATGGTAAGTCAAACAAAGTTTCAAGATAGTTTTGCAAAATAGAATAATCAGGTGAAGCACTTGGCAATTTTTTCAATCTTGTTAACTCTTTTTGTGCCTTTTCTTTAACTTCTGCTGGCATATCAAGGGTGTTAATTTTGTTTTGATAGTCATCAAAAATGCTGGAATTTTCGCCAAGTTCATCACTAATTGCCTTCATTTGTTCACGAAGGTAATATTCTCTTTGGCTTTTATCCATATTTTCTTTAACTCTATCGCTAAGACGCTTATTTAGTTTAAAAATTTCAATTTCTTCGTCAATATATGAACTCAATTTTGTTAGCCTAGAGATTGTGTCAAAATCATTTAAAATTGCAAGTTGTTTATTTTCGTTTTTAATAAGTAAAACAGTTGAATAATCAACAAAAGTGTTGGCATCGTTAACGCCATTTAGCACATTTATAAGTTCTGCTTTAAACTCAAAATTTTGACTACCAAAATCTAAAACCTTTGCTTTTAAACTTTCAAAAAGAAGATTTTCTTCTTCGTTATCATAAACTATTGGCTTAACATCATCAACCGCAACAGTTAAAAAAGGACTGCTTGAAACTAAACTTTTTAGAACAACTCTTTTTTTGCCTTCCGCATAAAGTTTAATAACATCTCCATTTTTTGAATTTACAACTTTGTTAATTTTGCAAACTGTTCCTATAGAATTTACGCATGCCAAAAAATCATCACTAACCGAATTTGTGATTTGAGTTACCAAAATAATATCTTCTTTGTTTTTTGCAGCTTCAAGCACACTTGCCTTGCTTGCCGACTTTCTTATATCACAAGTAATGGGCATATTAGGAAAACTAACCACGCCCATAATAGATATTGCTTTGTATTCTTTTGTTGCCATAATAATAGTTTTCTCCAATTAAAGTATAATAGTACAATTATAAACGCTTTTCCAAAAGTTGGCAAGCAATAAAAAAGGACTTGTTCGTCCTTTTTAAACACTAACATAAGTTTTTGAATTTTTGTTTAACTGCGAAATTTGTGCGGGGTGCTTTTTTTCTTGTTTTACTAAAGTAACAGCAAGATTGTCTAACTTGTCGCAATCAACCAAAAGTTTTGAAACATTTTTCTCACTTGGCAGGTCAAACATGCTTTTTAACATCGCATTTTCAAGAACTGTTCTTAGTCCCCTTGCACCGCTTTCAAGTTTTAATGCTTTATCGGCTATTTTTTCAAGTGCGGTTGAAGTAAATTCAAGGTCTGCCCCGTCAAGTTTAAACATCGTTTTAAATTGATTAACTAAACTATTTTTAGGTTCGGTTAAAACTCTAATAAGTTCGGCTTGACCTAGTTTATTAAGCGAAACAACAATAGGTAATCTTCCAACAAACTCGGGTATTAAACCAAATTTAATTAAATCTTGTGGCTCAATTTGGTCTGCTACACTTGAAATTTCATTTAACTGCGTTTCAAAGCCAAGACTTTTTTTCTCCTTTTTTTGAGAAACAATATCATTAAGACCAACAAAAGCCCCACCGCAAATAAACAAAATGTTACTAGTGTCGATGCTAACACTTTCTTGAAACGGATTTTTTCTGTTTGATTTTTCGGGAACATTGGCAATAGTTCCTTCAATTATTTTTAACAAACCTTGTTGAACACCTTCGCCGGAAGGGTCTTTGGGTAGCAACTTGTTTTCGGCACGCTTGGCAATTTTGTCTATTTCGTCAATATAAACTATGCCCTTTTCTGCCTTTTTAACATCTCCACCAGCGTTTGCAATTAGTTTTGCAAGAATGCTCTCGACATCTTCGCCAACATAACCTGCTTCGGTTAAAGTTGTGGCATCGGCATGAGCAAATGGCACATTTAATATTTTTGCCAAAGTTTTGGCAAGTAAGGTTTTTCCACTGCCCGTTGGACCAATAAGCAAAACATTACTTTTGTCTAGTTCAACTTTGGACGATGAAGCGTTTGTTTCGTTGTAGTTAATGCGCTTATAGTGATTGTACACCGCCACGCTGAGCACTCGTTTGGCTTCGTCTTGCCCAACAATGTAGTTGTCTAAATGCTGTTTAATTTCATATGGCTTTAAAAGTTTAAGCCCTAGCGATGACGATGCAGACTCTTTTAAAATGTTATAACAAATCTGCACGCACTCGTCACATATAAAACTTGAACCATTAGGGCTTGCAATAAACTTTAATGCTTGACTTTGTTCTTTTCCACAAAACGAACAAATCATATTTGATACTTTAACCGACATGCTATCTCCTAAACTCTCTTATCCAATATTTTATCAATTAAACCGTATTTTAATGCTTCTTCGCTTGTTAAGTAGTAATCTCTATTTGTATCGTTTTCGATTTGCTCTAGATTCTTTCCCGTGTTATGTGCCAAAATTTTGTTTAATTTTTCTCGCATTTTCAAAATTTCTTCGGCTTGAATTTTAATATCACTTGCCTGACCTTGCGCGCCACCTAGTGGTTGATGAATCATAATTCGAGAATTTGGCAAGGCATAGCGCTTTCCTTTTTTCCCTGCACTTAAAAGCACTGCACTCATGGAAGCCGACATGCCCACACAGATTGTTGAAACATCACACTTAATATAGTTTATAGTATCCAAAATGGCTAGTCCCCCATCAACAATTCCACCAGGGCTGTTAATGTAGAGCGAAATGTCTTTTGAACTGTCTTTGCCTTCCAAAAATAGTAATTGTGCAATAATTGTGTTTGCAACATCAGTTGTAATTTCACCTGTTAAAAAAATTATTCTATCTTCTAAAAGTCTTGAAAAAATGTCGTATGTTCTCTCTCCAAACTGACTTTTATCAACAACATAAGGTATTAGCATAAAAAAACTCCTTTGATAAATTTTAGGGTACTTCTTCTAAATTTTATCTTTGGAGTTTACTTAATTATTTACTTGCTTTGTTATTTTTTTCAAGAAATTCAAAGAATTTTTCGATTGAAAGTTGACTCATTAAACGATTTTTTGCATTGTCGTCCAAACCTTTTTTAACTTCGTCTACACTTGTTCCCATTTTAAGTGCTTGGCGTTCAATAGCCTTTTCCAAATCTTCTTGGGTTGCCATTAAGTTTTCTTTTTTGATTATTGCATCAACAACCAAATCAACCTTGCATGATTTTCTTGCATCGTCCATTTTTTCTTCTTTAAGTTTTTCGATGGTTGTATTCATATATTGAACATACATGTCAAGATTTAAACCTTGATGTGAAAGTCTATGCTCAAATTCGTGCAAGAAGGCATCAACTTTTTCTTTAACCATGCTTTCTGGAATTTCAACTTGTGCATTATCTACAACTGCATTCAAAAGTTTTTCTTCAAAAGCATAGTGAGCATCTGTTTCTTTTTTCTTTAATAAATCTTTTTTAACATCTTTTTTGTATTCGTCAAGAGTGTCAAATTCACTAACATTCTTTGCAAATTCATCATCTAGTTTTGGAAGTTGTTTTTCCTTAACTTCGTGAAGTTTAACTTTAAACACAACAGGAGCACCTTTCAAATCTTCAACTGGATAATCTGCTGGGAAAGTTAAGTTCAAATCTCTTTCTTCGCCAACTTTCATGCCAAGCATTTGGTCTTCAAAACCTGGAATAAAGTTTCCGCTTCCAATTTCAAGTTCGTAGTTTTGTGCTGTGCCACCTGGGAAAGCAACTCCGTTTTTATATCCTGCAAAGTCGAATGTAGCGAAATCGCCTTTTTTAATCTCTCTGTCTACAGTTACCATTCTTGCAGATTTTTCAAGCATTTTTGCAATTTCGTCATTAACTTCTTTTGCTGAAACACTAACCTTTTCTGATTCGATGTTCAAGCCTTTATATTCGCCTAATTTAACTTCTGGTTTTAAGTCCATAGTAACAACAAAGGTCATGCCTTCTTTATCTAATTTTGTTACATCAAGGCTTGGATTACCAACAACTTCAAGTTCTTTTTCTTCTGTTAAAAGTGGCAAGAAATAGTGGCCATAGCATTCATCAATAGCGTCATTATAAAAAATGCTTTCGCCATATTGACTTTCAACAACCTTTCTTGGTGCTTTGCCTTTTCTAAAACCTTCAACATTAAATTTTGATTTTTGATGTTCGTAAACATGGTCTAATTCATGTTCCCATTCTGCTTTGTCAAGTTCAATAGTAAACTTAACTTGTTTTTTGTTTTGTTCTTTTGTATGTTTCATTATAACTCCTTATTGCTAATTAAGAATTCAGCCCTATCATTATAGCACAATTTTTTATTTAATCAATCTTTTATTGCCAAAATAATTGACATAATTTGTAGTTTACACGCTAAAACTTAAAAATGAATTTAACAAGCAAAAACACCATGACAAGTGCCATAAATGATGCCATTAACCCCGGTATAAGTGCGTTAAATTTTTCTTTTTTTAGTCGCTTGTTTAATTTCTTTTGATTTTTTTGGCTTAACACATATTCTTCGCCTTCGTCGGTTACTGATAGTTCCATTAAAAGTTCTTCTTGCATCATTTGGGAACGCTTTGTTTCCCTATTTGCCCTAGAAAACAAACAAATCGACAGCAAAACACAACCTGTGGCTAATAAAACCAAGGCAGGATAAATCATTGCATTTAGCAAAGTGTTAAACATTATGCAAATTAGTGCAAGAGCAAACGAAATAATAATGCTCCAAGATAGTTTTGAAAATTTAAACATATTTTTCTCCTAAATACCAAAGATTGGCAAAATTACAAACACAGCAATCATAACACAAGCGATTATATAAACAACTAAATATGCAATGTTTCTTTTGCTTCTAACAAAGCCATATGCACTTATGCAAGCGCAGGTATATGCTAATGCTTGAGCAATTTGTTGAATAATGCTTGCTATTTTAGAAAACACATCGTCCCCGTTGCTTCCAACCTTTCTAGCAATTAAATTTATCAACAAAGCAATAGCCAAAAAGGTTATTGCAACAAATGCCATACCGTAAAAAAATCTTTTTGAATTTACTTCTTTTTTCATATTTCACCTCTTTAAAATGCTAACATTTTTTATGAAAAATATCAACAATTATTGCAATTTTTCCACAAACCTTTCAAACTTTTCAGGAAGTGGGCAAGTTAAACAAATTTTTTGGTTTGTTGTTGGCTCAAAAAACTCGATTTTGTAAGCATGAAGAAGTTGTCCTTCAAGTTCTTTATGAGTTTTAAAACCATATGTCATATCTCCAACAACTGGATGGCCTAAATACTTTGCATGAACTCTAATTTGATGAGTTCTGCCTGTTTTAAGTTCAAACTCCACCAAACAGTATCCACTATATCTGTGCTTAACGGTGTATAGCGTTACAGCGTGTTTGCCTTTTGTGCTTTCGCAAACTTCAAACTTTTTTCTATCTTTAACGCTTCTTGCCAAATTTGTTTCAACCACACCGCTGTCGTCTTTCAAATTGCCTTCTAGCACCGCTAGATAATATCGCTTGCAAGTTTTGTTTTTTATTTGTTCAGCCAAAACTTTGTGAGCAAAATCGTTTTTTGCAACCAAAAGCAAACCGCTTGTGTCTTTATCAAGTCTATGAACAATTCCCGCCCTAAACTCTCCATTTATGTGGCTTAAATTTTTGGTGTAATTGCAAAGTGCATTAACCAAAGTTCCAGTATAGTTTCCACAAGCGGGATGAACAACCATTCCACTTGGTTTGTTTATAACAAGCAAATTATCATTTTCAAACACAATGTTTAATGGTATGTCTTCGGGAGTAGCGTTAAGCGTTTGTTCTTTGACAATTTCATATTCAATTTTATCGTTTAATTTTGTTTTATAGCCTGCTTTTTGGCTTTTGCCGTTTACCTTTATCAGTCCTTCATCGACTGATTTTTTAATTTTATTTCGTGATACGCCAAGTTTTTTTTCCAAAAACACATCTAATCTAACATTTATATCTTGTTGTTCAACTGTTATTATCTGCATTATTTTCTTCCTTATTTTGTGAGTTTGATTGGTCGTCTTGCCCACTGTTTGTTTCTGTTTTTTGACTGTTTGCTTTTTTTAATTTTGGCTCAACAAAAACCAAAAACACACAAAGCAAAATTATACCAATCGTAAGGCAACTATCTGCCACATTAAATATTGGGAAATTTATAAGTTCAAAGTATAAAAAATCTCTAACATATCCCAAAAAAATTCTATCAATTAAGTTTCCAATAGCACCTGAAATAATTAGTGCCATGCTCCATTTATATAGTGCGTTTTTTTGCTTTTGAAAGTGGTTAAACACGCCTATAAATGCCAAAAACACAAAAGTTAATGTAATCAAAAGCCAGCCTTTACCTGTTAATATGCTAAAACCCGCACCATAGTTGTGAGAAGATGTGAAACTGAACACGCCACTAATAAGACCTATTGTTTTTCCATCTAAAATTACTTTTGTTATTTGGTCAAAAATCAAAAAAATGGCAAAAATAAGGATATAAACCCAGTTTTTTTTGAAATAGTTGCTTACTTTTGACCAAATTTTGTTCATATTTACATTTTACTATAAAAATAAATAAAAAAAAAGCAAACCACCAAGAGTGATTTGCAAAATTGTAAATATTTTATCTAAATTTCAATATGAACAATGTCTTTTTTGTTTGATAAGCGATATACAACAACGATTGAACCTATGCATTGTACTCCTTCTGCATTCAATTCTTCACATATTTTTGCACTAACTTCACGCGTTGTTAATGAACAATTATTTAATAATCTAATTTTGATAAGTTCTCTAGCCTCTAATACATCGTTAACTGATTTTAATACTTGTTCGGTCACGCCTTCTTTTCCCACAATAACAACAGGGGTCAAAGAATGTGCCATGGCTCTTAATTTGGAGCGTTGTCTTGTTGTGATCATGAATTTGTTACCTCCCTTTTCTCTCGTAGAAATAAAATGTTAATTTATTTTCGTAGTATTATAGCAAACTTTTTTTTGGTTAGCAAATATTTTTTAAAAAAAGAGTGGGCATAAAACCCACAAATTTTTAATAAATGATATAAAAATTGCTTATTTATTCAAAAAATTCAAACTCAAAAGCACCTATTCTTACCAAATCGCCTTCCTTAATTCCCATTTGAACAAGTTTGTCGTGAACACCACTCCAAACAAGTCGTTTTTGGAAATATGCCAAACTTTCAGGCTCTTCCAAAATAATTCCACGAATCAAATCGTCAATTAAGTCGCCCGAAACAACAAAAGTTCCGTTTGGTTCGCGAGTAATTTCAAACTTGGTGAAATCTCGTTTATCCAAACTAAATGTTTCAGTTTCCATAGGTTTTAATGGCTCAATTTTAGATAATGTTTCAACAATCTTTTGAAGCAATAGTTGCTTGTTTTCAAGTGTTGCAGCACTAAAAGGAATTATTGTGTATTTTTTGCCGTAAGCCTTTTTAAATTCTTCAACTTTTGTCATGTCGCCATCTAATAAGTCGATTTTGTTAAGCACAACAATTTGTGGTGCTTTTGCCAAAGTTTTAGAATATTTTTCAAGTTCTTTATTGATAATTTTAAAATCTTCTATTGGGTCCCTGCCATCAACAGATGCAATATCCACCACATGCACAAGCATTCTTGTACGCTCAACATGGCGTAAAAATTCAAAACCAAGACCCTTTCCTTCACTTGCTCCTTCAATTAGCCCTGGAATATCAGCCATTAAAAAGTTTTGACCGCCATAGGACGACACTCCCAAGTTTGGAGTTAGTGTTGTGAAGTGATATTCGGCAATTTTTGGTTTTGCACCAGTTAATTTTGACAATATTTTGCTTTTGCCAACGCTTGGAAAACCAATAAGTCCAACATCTGCGATTGTTTTTAATTCCAAATCAACAGCATATTCTTTTGTTTTTTCGCCTGTTTCGGCAAACGCAGGGGCTTGTCGCCTTGAATTTGCAAACATCGCATTTCCTCGACCGCCTTCTCCTCCTTTCAAGATTATAACTCTTTTGTCCTTTTCAAACATATCAGCAACAATATTGCCGTTTTCGGCATCTTTAACAATAGTGCCTTGAGGAACTTTAATTACCAAATCTTTTCCTGCTTTGCCGTTACATTTAAGATGACCGCCATTTACTCCGTTTTCGGCTCTAAAATGCTTGGTATAGTAAAAATCAACAAGGTTGTTGCTTCCTTCATCGGTAACAAAAACAATGTCGCCACCCTTTCCGCCATTTCCACCATCTGGTCCGCCTGTCATGGTTGTTCTATCTCGCAAAAAACTAACAGAGCCATCTCCGCCATTTCCTGCTTTTAAATATATTCTAGTTTTATCAACAAACATAATTTTCTCCTATCAAAGTTTAGTATAACCTAAATTCAAGCAATTTCATAACAAATTTGTGCAGTAGAAGTTTATACTAACTGGTTTTTTGTTCATTTTTCTTTTGCGCTTTTTTTGAATTGTAATATAAGCAAATTTGCTGGAACGGACAATTTGCACATAGTGGGCGCTGACTTTTGCACTCATATCTGCCAAACATAACTAGCATAGTGTGCAGTTGCCTCCACTGACTAACAGGGAATTTTTTTTGCAAGTCTTGTTCGCATTTTAGTGGCGTGGTCGATTTGGAAAGCCCAAGCCTGTTGCTTACGCGAAAAACATGAGTATCCACCGCTATTGCGTCCTTTTTAAACCCAACTGACGAAACCACATTTGCGGTTTTTCTTCCCACGCCATTTAGTTTTATTAAATCATCAAACTGGTCTGGAACTTTTCCGTTATAATCGCTTAAAATTTGTTTGCTAGCACTGATAATTGCCTTTGCTTTGTTGTGATAAAATCCGCAAGAGTAAATCAATTTTTCAAGTTCAGCTTGGCTTAAAGATGCAAAATCTTGAGGAGTATTATATTTTTTAAAAAGTATTTTGGTAACTTCATTAACTCTCTTATCTGTGCATTGCGCTGACAAAATAACTGCAACTAAAAGTTCAAAATTAGATGAAAAATCAAGTTCGCACTCGGCTGTACCATATTTTTCAAACAATATATCATAAATTTGTTGTGAACTCATTTTTTTCATAAAAAACCCGACATAATTATATCATGTCGAGTTATTTTTTAAAACTGATTTAATTACTTTATCGGTGAAACAATCAATCCCATTCTCGTGTTTACAACTTTGTAAAAGCCTACAAATGAACGATAACCATTTAAACTTGCACGCTTTACAGTATTAAACATTATAGCGGGAAATTTAACACATATTCCACATGAAGTATGGGCTTGCTTTGGTGTGTTCATAACCGTGCTGTTTATGCCAAGCCTATGCAGATATTGGTTAAACATAAGTGTTTCTGTTCGTACCGAAAAAACTGCTATAACATACTCCACAAACTTTTTCCTCCGTTAAAATGAAAAGAATACTAAACTTTTTTACTATTCTCTTCATATAACAATATATAAAAATATTTAAAAAAATGTTTCTGCAAATTGTTTTTGCAAGCATATTTTTTGTTAGGAGGGTTAATGATTTATTTAGACAACGCAAGCACAACAAACAAAAAGCCTTTTGGCGTTAAATGGCAAGTGTTTAAGGCAATGACAAAAAAATATTGTGCTAATCCAGGAAGAAGTGCCCATAAATTAAGTTTGAACGCAAGCAATGAGGTTTTTGAAACTCGAATGCTTGTTAATGACTTTTTTAATGTTGGCTGTATTGAACACATAGTGTTTACAAGTGGTTGCACCGAAGCACTTAACACTGCTATTTTTGGATTACTTAAAAAGGGCGACCATGTGATTATTTCGCACAACGAACACAACTCTGTTGCAAGACCTTTAAAACGACTAGAAAATAACGGAATAATCGAACTTACCATCTTGCCTGTTGACGAAAACTATCACATTAACTTAAAACAACTTGAAGACGAAATTAAGCCAAACACTGCATTAGTTGTGATAGACCACACAAGCAATGTTGTTGGAGCAACACAAGACTTAGAAAAGATTGGAGAGATTTGCCAAAAGCATAAAGTTAAGTTTATGGTAGACACAGCCCAAAGTGCAGGACATCAAAAAATTGACATGCAGGCACAACATATCGACATTTTATGCAGTGCTGGGCATAAAGGCTTGCTAGCTCTTCAAGGCGTTGGAGTTTTATGCTACAAAGAAAACATTAACATAGAACCATTAAAATTTGGCGGAACAGGAACTTTTGGAGAACTTTTGCTTCCACCAAACACCCCACCCGAAAGCATGGAAGCCGGCACAGGTGCAACCCCTAACATAATGAGTTTAAAAGCGGGAATAAAATATGTTCAAAAGCATTTTAACAAAATTAACAGCAAAATTGAAAGTTTAACAAAATATTTGATAGACAATTTGCTTGAAATGGAAAATGTCACGCTATACACCAAGCCGGATTGCTATAGCGGAGTTGTGTCGTTTACATTAAAAAATCACGAACCAAGCGAAGTTGTCGATTACCTAAACCAAAAAGGAATATGTGTTCGTAGCGGACTTCACTGTGCCCCACTTGTTCACGAATATCTAGGAACAATAAAAACTGGCGGAACAATTAGAGTTTCAATTTCTCACTACAACAAAAAATGGGAAATTAACAAACTTTTAAAACACTTAAAAGAACTGAACTAAAAAAAGCACCAAACTGGTGCTTTTTTAATCTATGTGGAAATATCCAAAACCTTCATCGTTACGGTTGCCTGTTATTTTTTTACAACTGTTTAATATCATTCCTTTAACTTCTAGTGGTGTTATTTCTGGGTATTTTTGCACGATTAAGGCACATAGCCCTGCCACTAGCGGTGTGGCAACACTTGTTCCGCTCATGTGAGTGTAAAGTTCGCCATCTTTGTTTGAACAGCAAGTTAAATTAACGCCACTGGTAAGTAAATCTGGCTTAAAATTTGTGAAAGCTGGACCTCTTGAAGAAAAATTTGCCACATGAAATTTCTTTTCGTCCACAACGCCGTTTTCATCTCGTTCATCATTCATTGCACCCACGGTTATAACTTTCGTGCTTACTCCCGGACTTTTGATTGTGGAGCTTTCTGGCCCGCTGTTTCCTGCCGCAACAACCACAACTATTCCATCATTCCATAATGTTTCTGCGCCACGAATTAAAGGGTCTCCACTTTGAAGTGGCTGACTGCCAAAACTCATACACACAACACGAATGTTATATTTTTTTCGATTGTCATGCACCCACTGCATCGCTTCCAAAATTGTAAAAGCCCCCGTTTCGCCATTTTTGTCGAGTGCTTTTAACGAAATCAAATCGGCATTTGGGGCAACTCCGCAAAAAGTTTTTCCGCCCGCCAAACCATTTCCACATGCAACAGATGCCACAAAAGTTCCGTGACCATTATCGTCATAGGCATTATGTTCATAGTTTGCAAAATCTTTAAACATTTTTATTCGGTTTCGAGGAACAACAAAATCAATATGATTATGCACGCCCGTGTCGATAAACGCAATGGTAACGCCACTGCCGTCGTATCCTTCTTGATACAACTTTTCAACATTCATGATTTTCTTTGACACTGCCACCTGTGCAAAAACTTTGGCTTGACTTGTTATGTAGTTAACATGTTTGATTGACGACAGCAAGCCTATATTGTTTGGGCAAACATTAACTGCAAAAGCATTTATAAATGGATATTCTGCGTACACTTTGCAAGAAGGCAAATTTGCTAGATACTTTTTGGTCTTGAAAAAATTGTTGCTATACACAACACATTCCATTTTGTCAAGACTATAAGACTGCGAATTAACTTTATACAAAATGCTGGGGTCTATTTTTCGTATATTCATCATTTTAACTTGTCAAAGATATTTTCAAGATTTTTTCGATTTTCTTGTGGCAAAACAGAGTAAATTGCTTGATACATTTGCTCCATTTTTTCTGGCGACAACGAGCCGTCTAGCTGACGCTGTTTTGTTTGCCTAATTAGTTCTTGCATAAGTTCTTCTTGCGAATAAGAAGAATATTTGTCTATTGTTTCTTGTGCTGATTGTTTTAACTGGTCTTCGCTACTACATTTAGCATTTATTTTAACGCTATTCTTTTCGTTAGAATTATGTATTTCCTTATTGCAAAAATCTTTAAAATCCAAAATATTTATCTCCTTTTTTTAACTAATTTATTATATGAAATCATATATATTATTGATAATCGAAAAGGAAACATTTAATGGAAAATAAAATTTTATTTGAAAATGGCAGAACAATTATTACAAATAAAAAAGTCAGTAGCATGCAAACAGAAATTAAAAAAACTAACCAAAATGTGTTAGACGAAATGCAAGCTGTTTTTGATAATGTTGAAAAGGGCTATCAAAGCGTACATACACAAAGCTGTCCTGAACAAAATTGTCCAAATAATCAAGCAAACTTTTTTGGCGGGCAAAATCAAAGTATGCTTGCAAGTTTACTGCCACTATTAAAAACCATGGGCGGAAAAAACATGGGAAACTTGGCTAGCATAATGAGTAATTTGCCAAGTGGAAGTGCAAATAGCGGAAACATGCTTTCACAACTTTTGCCACTGATTCAAAACTTAAACAGCAAAAAGCAAAGCAAAAAAGACGAAATAAAAATCGACTCTTTTAAAAGAGCCGATGAATAACTAATTTTCTTGTTTTGGTTTTTCTAGCGAGCCTAATTTTAATTTTAAAATTTTGAGTCCAAGTTCTTTGGCAATTTTATCGTTATTAAGTGCCACAACAAAAATGCTTTCTTGATTTTGTTCCATTAAAATTTTGATTGCATCAATTAGACCCATTTGTTCGGTTTTAGTAAGCCCATTTGTGATATTGTCAATTAGCACAATATCAACTGTTCTCATGCTAACCCTAGCAAGTTGGACAAGCATTTTTTGATAGCGATTCAAACTTTGAATTGGAACATTTTTTAAACTATCAATTCCAAAATTTTTTAGTGAACTTAATATTTTAAAGTTCATGCTTGCTTGTTCATAACCACGGATTTTTAAAACATACTCCAAATTTTCGCCCACAGTTTTTTTGTTTTTAAAAACTGGAACTTTTGGAATATATCCAAGCGAAACATCTTGTTTAAAATTCACTTTGCTAATTGGGGTGTCGTTTATTGTTAATTCACCCTTTGTGACTGGTTGCAAACCTGCTATGGTTCTAAGCAAAGTTGTTTTGCCACTATCCCCATCGCCAACAATGGCAATTTTTTCACCATTTTCTATGCACAAGTTTATATCATGCAAAGCATCAAATTCTTTTGTGAACGAAACAAAAACATTTTCAAATCTTATCATAACTCACCTGCATTTATTATACCAACTTTAATTTGCATAGGCAAGTGATTAACAAAACATATAAGGCAAAATAAAAGGAAAATTTAATAGATTTTTGTTAATTAAAAAGAGCCTTTCGGCTCTTTTTTGGTTAGATGAAATTACTTAGTTCTATTAAACCAATTCATCCTCAACTGGTGTGAGTCTTGGTCCATTATATTCCCTTTTTAATTTAACCATTTGAGAGGTTAAATTGCTTACACAAACATCAATGTTTTTATACATATCTTCCGATTGTGCTTTAGAAACAAGGTCTTTGCCACGAAATCTTAAAACAGTTTTAACTATGTGTTTTTTTCCTTCTAACGAAAGATAAACATCGCAAGTTAAATTGTCGTCAAATTTATCCAACTTTGCAAGTTTTTTTTCAAACAATGCTTTCATTGCTGGACTTAACAAAGCCACCTGTGAACTATTGCTTTTTTCATGATAAAAAGTTTTCATAATTTCCCTCCTTCTAAATTGAGCCATTATTCACTCAACTTATTTACCATAACTAATTTTAACATATTAAGTTTTAAATTGTCAAAATATTAGTCTAAATTATTTTATGCTTTGTAGTCGAATTTTAAACTGCCGTTTTCAAACGAAATTAACACAGTGCTTCCCTCAATTAGTTTTCCGTCAATTAAATCGCCTGCAATTTGGTCTTCTATTTTTTGTTCAATCAATCTTCTTAATGGTCTAGCACCAAACTCACTGCTTGCACCATTTTGAATAAGATAAATTAAAGCACTTTCGGTTAATTTTAGGGAGATATTTTTTTCCTGCAATCGTTTATTAAGATTGTGTATCATTAAACTGCCTATTTTTGCTAAATTTTCAAACGACAAAGTGTCAAACACCGTTATTAAGTCGATACGATTTAAAAGTTCTGGTCTGTACACCTTTTTAAGTTCTTGAAGCATCATTTCTTTTTGAGACTCTGTATCAAATGCTAAATTATGTTGCTCACAATATTTTTTGTTTTCAATAAAAGATTTTGCTCCAACGTTGCTTGTTAAAATAACAATAGTGTTTTGGAATTCAACAAGTCGTCCCTGACCGTCAGTCAATCTGCCATCTTCCAAAATTTGAAGCAAAATGTTGGTTATGTCTGGGTGTGCTTTTTCAACTTCGTCAAACAATACAACACAATAAGGATTTTTTCTAACTTTTTCAGTTAACTGTCCGCCTTCTTCATAGCCAACATATCCCGGTGGCGAACCAATCAACTTGCTTATTGTGTGTTGCTCCATATATTCACTCATGTCTATTCTAACAAGTGAATTTTCGTTGTCGAACATACATTCAGCAAGTGCCTTGGCAAGTTCTGTTTTGCCCACACCTGTTGGTCCTAAAAATATAAACGAACCTATTGGGCGTTTAGCATCTTTAAGCCCAACTCTTGCACGCCTAATTGCTTTGCATATTGCGTTAATTGCCACATCTTGACCCACAACACGCTTGTGCAAAATGGTTTCAAGTGACATCAATTTTTCTCGTTCACTTTCGCCAATTTTAGTAACTGGAATGCCCGTCCATGAAGAAACAACTTTTGCAACATCTTCGCCAGTTATAACAATTTGCTCTCCGCTTTCCCTGCCAATTTTTGCTTTGCTTCCAGACTCATCTATCAAGTCGATGGCTTTGTCTGGCAAGTTTCGATTTGTTATATATCTAACCGACAAATTAACTGCACTGTTTATTGCTTCGTCACTAATAATAACATTATGAAATTTTTCATAAACAGGTCTTAATCCTTGCAAGATTTTAATGGTGTCTTCGATGCTTGGTGGATTAACAACAATAGGTTGAAATCTGCGTTCTAGTGCTTTGTCCTTTTCAATAAACTTTGTGTATTCATCAATAGTTGTTGCACCAATTGTTTGCAATTCTCCCCTAGCAAGATAAGGTTTTAAAATATCAGTTGGGTTTATTTCGCCTTTCTCGCTTCCTGCTTGATAAAGCGTATGTATTTCATCAATAAAAACAATTATATTTTTAAAGTTAAGCAAAATATCAATCACTTGATTTAACTTTTCTTCCAAACTGCCACGATATTTTGTTCCAGACATCAAAGAAGCCAAGTTAAAAGAGTAAATTATTTTATCTTTAAGTTGGTCTGGCACTTGCTTGTTTGCAACTTTTTGTGCAAGACCTTCGACCACAGCACTTTTGCCAACACCTGCTTCGCCAATTAAAATTGGGTTGTTTTTTGTTTTACGGCAAAGAATTTCTATCATTCTTTCAATTTCTTTATCTCTGCCAATAATTGGGTCTATTTTGCCTTGCCTTGCTTTAAAAGTTAAATCAGTGCCATACTCGTTAAGTTTTTCTGGCAAACTGCTTTTAATTTCGTCTTTAACCTGCGTGGTAGTTGTTACAGGGATTTGTTTTAAATTATCTAAAATTTTGTTTCTTAATTGGTTTAAATCTATGTGATAGGCTTGCTCTAAAATTTCAATCGCAACAGACCCTTCACTTAACAATATGCTAAACAACAAATGGTCAACAGAAACAAATGAATGTCCAAGTTGAGTGGACAGTTTTTGAGCAACCAAAAAAACTTGCTTTGCCCGTTCGGTTAAGTCAAGTTCCACTTCGATGGAATACTTTGGGCTTGCATTATCCTTTAAAATTTTTTCATAAGAAGTTTTGTCAACTTTAAAAGAATTTAGCACTTTGCATGCAGGCAAATTTTCACAACACAAAATTCCATAAACAATATGTTCAGTGGCAATTTCGCTATTGTTATATTCTTGAGCAACTACGCTAGCATGTTTTAAAACAAGATTAACTTCTTCGGTTGCGTTTATATTGTAAAACATTGTTTCTCCTAAATTTTTTATAACAAAAAAGTTGTTAACTAAACAACTTTATTGTAGCACATAAATTCAAATAATAGCAAATACCAAATTAAAATTATATGTAAAAATTAACGAAAAAACTAGAATTTATAAATTAAATATTTTTTGATATATAACTTGCCCTAAAAATATCCAAATTTAAGTTTTCATTATCCATTATTAGTTTTAAGCAATTTTCATGTACATCTTCAAGCAATTTATCAATACTTTCAAGATTTAAATTTTCAATCAATCCCAAACTTACGCCAAATTTTAGTTGAGAAAGCAATTTGATTGCTTCATGTTCGTCGATTTTATAGGCATACTTTAAAATTCCGTAGCAACGCAAAACCTTATCTTTTAACTGGTCGTAATTTGTTTCTAAAAGTTCTTGTCGAGCAAGTTCTTCCTTTTCACAAATTTTAAGAACGGCTGTTTCAACATTGCTTATTATTTGCTGTTCGTCTAGCCCCAAAGTTTGACTATTACTTACTTGAATAACAAAGCCTTCACTTTCGCTACCTTCGCCGTAATTTCCACGAACAGTTAGCCCTATTTTAGACAAAACTTGCGTTATTCCATCAAACGAATTTGATATAATTAAAGCTGGCAAAAACAGCATTACAGATGCCCTCATGCCTGTTCCTAAATTGGTTGGGCAAGCGGTTAAAAATCCATATTCACTTGAATATGCTATTGGCAATTTTTCAAGCAACAAATCGTCAACTTCGTTTAATCTATCTAGTGCCTCGCTTAAATTTAGTCCTTTTAATATGCACTGCTCCCTGATATGCTCTTCTTCATTTATCATGATGCAAACTTGCTCATCATGAGATAGCGACAAAGCGCCTTTATCTGCTCTGTTAACAAGCATATCACTAATTAAATGTTTTTCCTTTAAACTTAACAAGACCGTTTGGCTTAAATCTTTAATTTTATAGTTCTCGTTTTTATCCAAAACATCAAAAATTTCGGCTATAACTTCGTTTGCGTCAGTTTTTAAAAGTTTGTTTGGAAACACATAGTTTTCAAGGTTTCTAGCAAGCCTAATTCTTGAAGAAACAACAATAGTATCCAAATTATTTACCATAATTTTGTTGCTCCTTTAAACTGTCAATTTTCCTTTTAATCACGGAACAATCTTCAAATCGTTGTTCCTTTATTGCCAAGTCGAGTTCCAAGTTTAGTTCTCTTAATTTTTGTTCGCAACTTAAATTTGAGGTGTAAATTTTGCCAATATGCTTGTTGGAAAACTGACAAGATGTTATAAAACTTTCAATTTGACTTTTAAAAACTTTATAGCAATTTGCACATCCCACAAAGCCAGTCGACAAAAAATCTTGATGTGTTGTGAAGCACTTTGGGCAAAATATTGGCTCTTCATATTTTAAGTCGATATCAGTTAAAAACTCGTTAACATTGCTTTCCATATTTAAAGTATAGCAAACAATTTTTAATAAAAAAAGCAAAAACAAAAACTAGCACATTAAATTTGCTAGTTTTGTGTCTTTATTTTAACGAATTGATATTTATTTGTTGTAATATGTCATTTTGAAATTTTCCAGCATAGTACAGAATTTGCCCATTAACCATTGTCATAATAACATCTTCTGTTCCGCAACTATAGACCAAATTGCTTTTTATGTTGTTGCACACGATATTATCAATCGAGTTTATATTTATCATTATAACATCGGCTAAATTGCCTACTTTTAACGACCCAATTAAGTTGTTATGCAATGCCTTTGCTCCATTTTCGGTTGCCATAGATAATGCTTGCTGACATGGAATTAAAGACGCGTCGTGAAATAGTGCCTTTTGCAAAACGCTAGACAAATACATTTCTCTAAACATGTCTAACCTATTGTTGCTTGCCGAGCCATCTGTGCCTAGGCAAATGTTAATGTTTCGTTGGTTAAGTGCTTTTAAATTGGCGATACCAGAACCAAGTTTTAAGTTGCTCGAAGGGTTATGCGAAATTGAAACATCTTTATTTTCCATAATTGCATAGTCTTCTTTTTCCAAAAACACGCCATGAGCAAGCATTGTTTTACAATCAAAAAAGCCCAAACTATCAAGAAGCATAGCAGGTGTCATTCCACCATGAATTTTTGCACACTCTCCAACCTCGGTTAAAGTTTCACTCATGTGAGTAACTAAAAGTTTATCGTACTTTTTTGCCAAGTTTATTGCATTTAATATTTGTTGCTCGTCACAAGTGTAAATCGAGTGAAAGTAAAAATTGTAGTCTACCAAATCGCTTTTGCCTTGATTTGTTTTGTATAGGTTGTCCAATTCATCGTAACTTAAAAACTCGTTTTGAGAATAGTTTTGAGATAGTGAAATTACTGCTCTCATTCCACAATCTATGCATGCTTGTGCTGTAATTTCAGGGTAAAAATAGTTATCTTGGAAACAAGTTATTCCATTTTTTAACATTTCTTTTATGGCAATAACCGAACCATTATATATTTGTTGTTTTGTAAGGTTTCTTTCTGTTGGAATAATGTGCTTAAAAAGCCAGTCTTGCAAACTGTTATCTTCTCCCATTCCCTTTAGCAAAACCATTGGGGAATGTGCATGCGTGTTAATAAAGCCCGGCATTAACAAATTTTTATTGCAATCAATTTGCTTGTCCACCTGCCCGTCATACTTTTCTCCAACAAAAATAATTTTGTTATTTTCTATCACAAACTCTCCAAAAAATATTGGCTCGTTTGCACTTGTTAAAATGTATGCATTTGTAAATTTAGTTATCATATTTTAACTTCCTTAAAATTATTATATCAAAACACAGTGCATAACTAAAACAATTAAACTATTTTTTTATAAACCTTGTAATTTTGCTTAACTTTTTTTAAATAATTTGCCGTTTCTTTGTATGGAATTTTAACAAAAGTCTTGCCGTCAGCAGAATATGTTTTGTCGTTTAACCAGCGTCTTACAACAGTTTCGCCAGCATTATACGAGCAAATAACAGCATCAGCGCTATCAAACTTTGAATACAAATATTTTAAGTAGTAAACGCCGAACTCAATATTGGTTTTTGGCACATACATATCGTCAACTTTAAAATTTTCAACATCAAGTTCTTGAGCAATAAACGTTGCTGTTGATGGGATTATTTGCATAAGTCCCATTGCGCCTTTTTCACTTGTTGCGTTGGGCGAAAACTTGCTTTCAGTGTTAATGATTGAATAAATAAGCGCCTTGTCGACATCGTACTTTTCACTCATCAAGTTTATATACATGGAGTATTTTTTTGGATAAAAATATGAAAATGCACAAAAAAGAGAGGCACAAAGGGTTATCAAAACACAAACAATTAAAATTGTTGTGTTTAAAACTTTTCGTTGTACTCTCTCTTTTCTCATACAATTAGTGTATGAATTTTTTTAACTAATTATTTATTTTTGATAGTTGCGATTGCGCCAGACAAAATTGCCATTGGAATTCTGTAAGGACTGCATGAAACATAGGATATTCCGTTTTTATAGAAAAATTCTACACTTTCTGGATTGCTTCCTTGTTCGCCACAAACGCCAATTTTCAAGTTAGGTTTAACACTTCTGCCTTTGTTTACAGCCATTTTGATTAACTCGCCAACACCTTTTTCGTCCACTCTTACAAATGGGTCGTAGTCAAGAAGTTTTTTGGAGTAGTAATCACTGATGAATTTTCCTGCATCATCACGGCTAAATCCGAATGTAAGTTGTGTTAAATCGTTAGTTCCAAAACTGAAGAATTCTGCTCTTTCAGCCAATCTGTCTGCAATTACTGCTGCTCTTGGAATTTCAATCATAGTACCAATCTTATAGTCCATGGAAATTCCTGCTTCGTCAAGCACTTTTTTAGCAGTTTCTTCAACTATGTTTTTAACATAATCAAGTTCTTTTTCTTCACAGGTTAATGGAATCATAATTTCAGGTTTAACATCAATATTGTTTTCCTTTTTAACTTTAATTCCAGCAAGCAAAATTGCCTTTGTTTGCATTCTTGCAATTTCTGGATAAGTTACTGCAAGACGACAACCACGATGACCCATCATTGGGTTAAATTCTGCAAGTTCTTTGATTATCTCTTCCAACTCTTCAAGGCTAATTCCGGCAGTTTTTGCCAAAACTTTCTTATCCTCTAACTCTTTTGGTAAGAATTCATGAAGTGGTGGGTCGATAAGTCTAATTGTGCATGGCAAACCTTTAAGTTCTTGGAAAATTCCAACAAAGTCTTCCATTTGCATTGGAAGAAGTTTTTCAAGGGCTTTTTCTCTTGCTTCCAAATTTTTTGCAAGAATCATTTCTCTTATTGCCAAAATTTTGTTTGGTTTAAAGAACATATGTTCAGTTCTAACAAGACCTATGCCTTCTGCACCAAATTCAACAGCAGTTTTTGCGTCAAGTGGAGTGTCTGCATTTGCTCTAACGCCAATTTTTTTAATCTCTCTTGCCCACTTCATAACAAGTGCAAAATTATCACTCATTTTTGCTGGAACAGTTGCAATTTCGACGATATAAACATTTCCGGTTGCACCGTCAACACTAATAACTTCGCCTTCGCACACTTTTTGTCCGTTCAAAGTGATATAGCCTGCTTCTTCGTTAACAACCAAACCTTCGCAACCAACAACGCAAGGTGCACCGAGACCACGAGCAACAACTGCGGCGTGAGAAGTCATACCGCCACGAGCGGTTAAAATTCCTTCAGCACTGGTCATTCCTTCAATATCTTTTGCACTGGTTTCTAGTCTTACAAGAACAGTTTTAATTTTATTTTCTTTTGCAGATTTTGCCTTGTCACTATTCAAAACAAGTTTTCCGCAAGCAGCACCAGGGCTTGCTGGCAAGCCATTTGCTACTGGTTTTGCTTGTTTTAGTGCTTTGTCGTCAAACTGACGATGAAGCATAGTGT
>CAKVHQ010000004.1 GCA_934749845.1 uncultured Clostridia bacterium | reverse complement strand
GCGGCGTTGCTGGGTCAGAGTTGCCTCCATTGCCCAATATTCCCCACTGCTGCCTCCCGTAGGAGTCTGGACCGTTCTCAGTTCCAATGTGGCCGATCACCCTCTCAGGTCGGCTAACCATCGTAGTCTTGGTGGGCCGTTACCTCACCAACTAACTAATGATACGCGGACTTATCTTAAAGCGGATTGCTCCTTTTACCCCTTCTCGATGCCGAGTTGTGGTCTTATGCGGTATTAGCAAATATTTCTACTTGTTATCCCCCTCTCTAAGGCAAATTATCCACGCGTTACTCACCCGTCCGCCACTAGTTTGCTTTTTATTCATCCGAAAACTTCAAAAAAGAAAACCCGTTCGACTTGCATGTGTTAAGCACGCCGCCAGCGTTCATCCTGAGCCAGAATCAAACTCTATAATTTCTGGTATATAATCTTGGAAAATCCAAGGATATATTAAATTTAAGTTTAATAAAGCTCAAATGAATTTACTGACATAATTGTTCGTAAATTGATTGTTCTTATTAACTTTGTTGTAAGTTTTTTAATTTAAACTTACCAAAAAAATTAACAAGGGACATTATAAATCTTGTACTTACCTATTCAGTTTTTATGGTTCATTTTGGTCAACCTTTGTTTGATTGACTCGACTATTCTAACACAATGAATTTGCCTTGTCAACAGTTTTTTTCATTTTTCTTTATTTTTTTTAAAAAATTTTTTTGACTGCTTTTTTTAAACGATTTTTCGGTAATTTTTAGTTTTTCACAAGGCTAAATTTTATAAAAAAAGTGCCATTTTTTGTAGCACTTTTAAATTACAAACTTTAAATACCTAGGATTTTTTTCTTACCGCTTCATAATCTTTTTGGCTAATTAGTTATCATTAAACATCTTTTTGCTTTTGATTTCAGTCTTGTCCGTCTTATTTTCCAAACCAAAGACTTATTTTGTTCAATCAATCATGCTATTTACTGCTACCCTTAATTAGTTTAATGCATGACGGACTCGCCTTTTTGTTCTTAATTCTGTGACTATATAAAAAGCGAACAATTTAATTTGCTCGCTTTCAGTATGGTTTATTTCTTTTTGTTGTCGCTAAAAAAGTCAAAGTCTTTCATAATTTCTGCCAAATCTTCTGTTGGGTTTAAGGCTTCTTTCAAATCAAACCCATTAGTTTTCTTTTGCCTTATTAATGCCCTTGAATATGCATTATCTTCTTCATCTGGGTCATTAAAGAACTTATCAATCAAGTTGTCAAACTTTTCCTTTTTGTCGCTTGTCATATTTGCTATTGGTTTAATTCTTAACTGTGAATTAGTTTTTGGATAATCGTCAAATGTTTGTTTTTCAAAAGTTTGTTCCTCTACAAGTTTTTCCACTTTAGGCTCAACCTTGTCCATCACAACTGTTTTTTCAGGTTCGATGCGTTTTGCGGTTAGCCCACCCATTTTGGAAATTAAATTTCGTATTCCAACTGGTTGAGTTACTGGCTTATCATCAAGCGTAATGCCATTCTCGGCAATTACTTTATCTATTTGGTCACTAAACTTTTGAAGCAACTCGTTTGCGTCATATTTATCTTTCATTGAAGGGTTTTCTTTTAAAATGTCGTTAAACAAATTTTCCCATTTTGAATATAGGTTTTTAAGTCTTTTAATTTCAAGTTCGTAAACATTTTTGCTTGAAGACTCAATTTGCTTTGCAGTTTCAACAGCAACAACCAACGCACTTGAAATATCATTATTTTTTTGTTTAAATTTGTTTAATTCGGCATTTACTGTTTCAAGTTCCCTTTTCAAATCGCTAATACGAATTTTTTGGTCACTCATTGTTTTTTCGTATTCTTCTTTAAGCCTGCAAACATAGTTGTCCACTTGCCTAATGTTATAGCCATTTTTTTCTATATCAAATTCCATTATAAATCACCTATATAATATTATTATAAATAAATATTAACATTATTTAACTAGCAAAACAAACAAAATAATTTAAAAAATATGGCATTTTTTATCAAATAAATTTATATTGTTTAACTTGTTAATCTTGCTTTTTGTTACGATTTTTAATTTTTTCCACGCGTTTGTTTTTTATCTCTTGTTTAGGAGTATCGAATGATGATTTTAAAAGCGAATTTTGCTGTGCAGATGTCTGGTTATTATTTTCGTCAAGCTTAACATCTTGATATTGCATTTGCTTAGATTATTGCTTGTTTCGTCATACAACCCGTGCTGTTTTTCGCCTATATTAGTCTTTTTGTTTTTTCAAATGCATTAAAAGCAAATAAAACAAATATGCACCGCCACAAATCATCATAATTATGCTTATTAGTTGCGATATTCTAATTCCCGTTGAACCAAGATATAAACTATCAGTTCTTATTCCTTCAACCAACAATCTTTCGGTTGCATACAAAACCAAGTATAAAGCAGTGGTTAAGCCAACCTTATTAGTTTTTTTATAGACTAGATAAAGAGTGATAAATGTTAGCACGCACCACAAACTTTCGTAGAAAAATGTTGCGTAAAACCATGCACCAGACACTCCAGAGCCATAGGCACTAACAACCTGCTCCAAAGCCTCGTTTGTGAAATGTCCACTTTCTATGTACACGCCAAACGGAAACCACTGCATAGAAGAATTGGTTATCAAATTGCCATACGCTTCTTGATTAAAGAAATTTCCCCATCTTCCTATTGCTTGCGCAAGCACCAAACATGGCGCAATTAAGTCAAATAATTTTAGTGGATTTATTTTTTTTACCCACGCATAAACTAGCATTCCAACAAGTGCCAACAAAACTCCACCATAAAGCATAAGACCGCCAGAACGAATATCCAGAATTTCAGCAAAAGTCCAAGTTCTGTTGTCAAAAATAACATAGCCTAATCTTCCACCTATAACTGCAAGGGGAAAAGCAATTAAAAGCAATTTGTATGGCAAATTTTCATCATATTTTTTCTTTTTACAAAGAGCAATGCAAACAATTAAGGCAACCGCATACGCTAGTGCCATAGTTATTCCATAAAATTTAATTTCCAAGCCAAATACTTTAAACCCGCTTGGAATTGCTAGTAATTGTTCCATGCATACATTATATCATATTAGGCTTCAATGTCAATTACACAAAAAGCACAAAAAGTGAAAAAAACGGAAACTTTTATCAGTTTCCGTTTATGTTCCGCATTATATTATAATGTAAGTTCGTCACCATCGTTTAAAGAATCAACAAGTTCGTTTGAAAAACTTTCTTCAACCTTGTCTGCTTGTTCTTCTTCATGGCTGTTATTAGTTACTGGATTGTTTTTGCTTAATTGTTCGTCTTCGTAACTATCTATAGCATCAACTATATCATCAGGTAATACTGCGCTTGATTTTAACAACTCGTTTTCTTCATAACTATCAAGAGCGTCTACAATTTCGTCACTAAACTCATCGCTTGTTCCGTTTAATTGGTTCTCTTCATGATTATCTATAGTTGTGGCAACTTCGTCACTAAATTCGTCTTGAACTTTTTGTTCTGCTTGTTTTGTTTCTACTGCTTTTGCAGTTTCTTTTTGTTCTTGTACTTGTTGTTTTGCACTTACAAGTCTTTGACTCCATGTTCTTCTTAAAGAATCAACAACACTTACAAATGTTTGTATGTCTTGTTTTTTACCTTCAGCAGAAACTAAACCATTGTTGTATTCTGGTGAAACGAATTCTCTGTTTGGATGGAAAATATCTGTTACTCTAAATTGTAATGTTGTTGGATACTTGCCTTCAAACAACCAATTTGCTTGTTCAACTTCGGTGTTCAAACTTCTTCTAGCCTTTGAATTGTTGCTAGTAAATTTTCTCATTTTTTCAAGGAAGGCTTCTTGGCTGTTTGCAGAGAATGCAACAACTTTTGTTTTTATCTTGCCTTTGCCTTTTTTGTTTGCGTGAGTAGAAATAATTTCAAATTTATATCTACCAACTTTGCTTGGAGCAGAAGCAGTCGAAGTTTGTTCTTCAGCATTTTCAACTGGTTTAGCAGTAATAACAGTTTGGTCATCAACGGTTTCGTGAGGTGTTGTGGCAGTTTTTGCTTCATCTGCTCCACCATTCGAACCGGAATTTGAGCCATCGTTTGAGCCAGAATTTGAATTATCGTTTGAACCGCCATTATTTGAACTAGAATCATCATCACTAGAATCTTGCTCATCATCTAAAGTGACTGTTCTATCTTGGCTATCATCGAATGAAATTGTGCTATCTTGATTATTAACATAAGTATCAACACTTTCATTTTGCTCATCTAGTTGTTTATCAATAGTTTCAACTTCGATAACATCTGGGTTTTGTGGATTGGATACTACATCAAAACTAGCAACTCCATGTGTTTCTTCTTTTGATTGCTCTTTATTTTCAGGAGCATCAACTGTAGGTTCTAGTGTTAAAGCATCTTCCAAAGTTTCTTGATTGGTATCTAGTATAATGTTTGATTTTGCTTCTACTTGTGCTTTTGCTTTTTCTTGTGTAGCTGTGTCTGTTAAAACTTGTTGTCTGTGTTGTTGAGCTTTATGTAATTTATCTTCATATTTTTCAGCCAATCTAACAATTTTTCTGGATCTGTGTGCAAGCCATGCTGGAATTAAACCAAAAGATAATAAAGATGCACCCAATAAAATTCCTGTTCTAATTAAGAATGTTCCGGGAAGGATTGCTGTGCCCCAACCGAAAATGAAAAATGCTAGTGACATTAAAGCGATTGAACCAGCAAAACCAATAATTGCACCCCATTTTGCAAATTTTCCTTGTTTCTTTGCCTTGGTTGAATAGGTTTGCTTATCACTTTGCATTCTTTGCTCAAATGATGCAATATCTTGTTGAGCAGATGGTGAATTTTGTTGAAGTTCTTCTTCAATATTTTCACTTAAATAACTATACATTCTTTTAGCATTATGATGTTTTGTGAATATTTTTCTTTCTTTAGGCATTTTCTTCATATAAAGACCTCCTATTTTTTTTCATGCATAATATATCACTATTGCTAAATTTTGTCAATATCAAATTCAAAAAAAATTTGGATTTACAAACCCAAACTAATTTCTATTGCATAATCAACTTCATTCATCTTTTGCTGGCTTAACTGACCTATTTTTTCTTGAAGCCTGCGTTTGTCGATTGTTCTTATTTGTTCAAGCAAAATAACCGAGTTTTTGCTTAAGCCACATTCTTTTCCAACTTCGATGTGAGTTGGAAGTTTTGCTTTGTCTAGTTGGCTTGTTATCGCACCAACAATAACAGTTGGAGAGTATTTATTACCGATGTCGTTTTGCACAATCAAAACAGGTCTTATTCCGCCCTGTTCACTGCCAACAACAGGACTTAAATCTGCATAATATATTTCTCCCCTTTTAAGCATGCCTACTCCTTTATAAAATTTTCAAAAAGCATCAATCCTTCAAAATCGGCATTTTCAAATTGTTTGCAAATATCTCTTTCAAAGTCGAAGCCGTGATTTTGCACATAAAATGCTTGATATTCACATTCATATTGCTCCAAATTTATATTATGATTTTTGCAAGCATGTTTGTTCCTTAAACAAAAATTTTTAATTGCCGATTGATAGTTTTTGAAATTTTCTAGTTCCATAATCATCTCCACAAAGTTTTATTTTTAAACATAAAAAAAGCCATTGTTTTGGCTTTCAAATTTATATTTTGTCGTTTTTTATTTTTTATTCACAATTTAATCTATTTGGCAAACAGCAAAGGCATAATCGCCATCGTGACTTATGCTAACACTTACCTTTGATAATGATAATTTCGATATATAATAGTTAATTTCTGGGGTAAAATTTATGCTGGGAGCACCAATTTTATCATGTAAAACTTCAATTTGCGAAAGTTTTAAACCACCACCAATGCCTAAGCCAAGTGCCTTTAAAAACGCTTCTTTGCAAGCATACAAACCCGCAAGTGTTTGCACTTTATCTGCTTTAGTTTTAACATACTCAATTTCGCTCACTGCAAAATATTTTTTCAAAAAACTTTCATTTTCCGCTAACTGGTTAAAGCGGTCTATTTTAACAATATCACACCCAATCATTCGTCTATTCCTTTCAAAACTTTTAAAATTTCTTCTGCCTTAAAGCCCTTGCCCATTAAGTATCTGTAAAGTTTTATATAATTTTCCTTCGTATCTTCTTTATTTTTCATATACTTTTCTTTGTAACGCAAAATTTGTTCTTCTTGGCTGTCCACCAAAGACAAAGTTTTATCAATAATTTCTTCGCTAATTCCTTTTGCAAAAAGTTGTTGCTTAATTTTAATAACGCCATCTTTTTTTAAGTGGTGGCTAACAAAACTTTCGGCATACTTTTCATCATTGATAAAATCGTATTCTCCAAGTTTTTTTATGCAATAGTAAATTGTGGCAGGACTATAACCTTTTTGTGATAAATAATCTTTAACTTCTTTTTGAGATTTATATCTAGTGCTAACAAGTTTTAGTGCTTTTTCGTAGGCTATATTTTTTTCGCTTTCAAGTTGGATTTTTTCCAAAACTTTTTCATCAATAATAGTGTTTGGCTTTAGACTATGTTTAAGGGCAGTTTCAAGCGAGAGTGCACAAAAATATGTCCCGTCTAAATAGACATTTACCTTGTTTTTATCCCTTGATTGAATTTTTAAGCCCGTAATTGTTTTCATAATATCTCTCTTATTTAGTGCAACACAAAATGTAGTAGCCACTATCTCTTTTTAAAATTTCTACGCTTGAAAAAATTGTTTGCAAATGTTTTTTTACGCTATCTTCGCCATGCTTTTTTTTGATGACAAACACAAGTTTGCCATTTATGTTTAAATGCTCATAAGCGCCGTCAAGGATAGAAAGTAAATTGCTTTTGCCTGCCTTTATTGGAGGATTTGTTATAATATAGTCAAAACAAGCATTTATTTTTTCATAGCCTTCACTTTTAAACACTTTTTTAACATTTTGCACTTTGTTTTTTTGCACATTTTCTTGCGACAATGTTACAGCGGTGTTGTTAATGTCGGTCATAGTAAAATTTGCTTTATCAAACCTTTTTGCAAGCACAATACCAATAGGACCATAGCCACAGCCAATATCTAGCACTTCGCCTTCTAACACAAAATTTTTGCAAATGGTTTCGATTAAAACTTTTGTGCCATAATCTACTCTGTCTTTTGAAAAAATGTCATCACATGTTTTAAAAGTAAATTGCTCGCCCAGCAAATTTTCGTTAAAACTAAAATAATCTTCTTTTTTATGTTCTTTTTCAATAAAATAATGTTCCATATTTTTCCTTTATTAAGACTAATTCTCAATAGTAAATTTCGCTTTGAAAATCGAAATCCACCTTTCTTGATAATTTATTTTCGATTAAACTTGTAAATTGTTTTTGATAATCTTTATCAATAACCAAAAAAAGTTTAACATTTTCTAAAAATTGTTTTGAATAAGTTTTTACATATTCACTTTTAAGCACTTGCTCAATTAAAGCAAATTCTTCATAGTTCACTTCAAAAGTAATATTTTGACACAAGCAAAGTTCTTTTATTCCGCTTTCAACTAAAACCTTACTAGCACTTGTTGAGTATGCTCTAACAAGTCCGCCAGCACCTAATTTTACGCCACCAAAATATCTTACAACGCAAACAAGCACATTTTTTAATTTCTTTTTTTGCAAGCAATCTAGTATAGGCTTTCCGGCAGTTCCTTGTGGCTCGCCATCATCACTACATTTTTGCTTGCTATCTACATCATAGGCATAGCAAATGTGAGTTGCATCAGGATATTTTTGTTTTAAAAATGCTAATTTTTGCTGAACTTCACTTTCGCTTGAAATCTTAAACGAGTATGCAAAAAACTTGGATTTTTCAATCACGAGTAAGTTTTCGCTATCGTTATTTATTGTGCAAAGTGTGTTCATTATTTTTATTATAATAAATTTAATTTAACTTGTCAAAAATAGTTTAAAACTATTTATTCAAATACTATTTTTGTTTTTTTTAAAAAAATTTTTTATGTTATAATTTTAGTATAAAGAGGTGCGAAAATGAACGATGAATGCGTTGTGAGAAACATTAAAGGTTTTGGTCCTTCGCCAATTCCTGAAGAAAGTAAGTGGATACAATCCAAGGAAATTAAAGACATAAGCGGGTTAAGTCATGGCGTGGGAACTTGCGCTCCACAACAAGGCGCATGCAAATTAACACTAAATGTTAAGCAAGGAATAATTAAAGAAGCGTTGGTTGAATGCGTTGGCTGCAGTGGTATGACCCATTCAGCAGCCATGGCAGGAGAAATTTTGTGTGGAAAAACTTTGCTAGAAGCATTGAACACCGACCTTGTTTGCGATGCAATTAACGATGCAATGAAAGAAATTTTCACTCAACTTGTTTACGGCAGAAGCCAATCAGCGTTTTCTCTTGGCGGATTACCTATTGGGGCTTGCCTGGACGACCTTGGAAAAGACAAAGCAAGCAAAGTTGCAACTATATACTCCAACGAAAAAACAGGGGTAAAATATTTGAACACTGCCGAAGGATATATATCAAAACTAGCCCTTGACGAAAATAAAGAAATTATTGGTTTTGAATACATTAACACTTCAAGACTAATTAACGCTTTGCAAAAAGGAATTAGTGGAACTGACGCTTTAAAGCAAGCAACAAGTCATTATGGTAGATATGACGATGCAGTTTCCTACATTGACCCAAGAGAATAAGGAGTTATTATATGAACGAAGAAATTTACAATTCTAAAAAAGAAAAAATATTTCTTGAATTAAGCAAACTAGGATTAAAAGACCTATCTCAAGCAAGAGAGCTTTGCCTAGCACACGGCATTGATGTTGAAAAAGTTGTAAGAGGCATTCAGCCAATATGTTTTGATAATGCCGTTGACGCCTACACTCTTGGCTGTGCAATAGCAATTAAAAGTGGAAAAACTTCCGCCAAAGATTTAGCCCTAGAAATTGGCAAAGGGCTTCAAACCTTCACCACAAAAGGAAGCGTTGCAGAAGTTAGACGAATAGGAATTGGACACGGAGAACTTGCCAGCAGGCTTTTGGACGAAAAAACAAAATGCTTTTGCTTTTTGGCTGGACATGAAAGTTTTGCTGCAGCGGAAGGAGCTATCGCTATTGCAAACTATGCAGGTAGCGCAAGAAAAACACCTTTAAAAGTAATTTTAAACGGACTAGGAAAAGACGCTGCTTATATTATCGCAAGAATTAACGGTTTCACTTTTGTTGAAACACAGTACGATCACAACCTAGACAAACTAACAGTTACTAATGAAATTAAGTTTAGCAACACAAAAAATGCTGATGTTAAAATTTATGGTGCTTATGACGCGATGGAAGGATTAGCCATTATGAAACATGAGCAAGTTGATGTTTCTATCACAGGAAACTCCACCAACCCAACAAGGTTTCAACACCCAGTTGCTGGAACTTACAGAATGTGGTGCATGAAAAACAATAAGCCATACTTTAGTGTGGCAAGCGGAGGCGGAACTGGAAGAACCCTTCATCCAGATAACATGGGGGCTGGTCCTGCAAGTTATGGCCTTACTGACCTTATGGGAAGAATGCATGCCGATGTTCAATTTGCAGGTTCATCAAGTGTTCCAGCACATGTTGAAATGATGGGATTTATTGGAATGGGAAACAATCCTATGGTTGGAGCCACAGTCGCACTTTCGGTTTTATTAAGCAAAAATTTATAAAAAAAAGAACATATTGAAACCATTCAATATGTTTTTTTATGCTCTAGTTTGAAAACGAATCCTTATAAACTGAAACCTTATATTTGTTGGTGCAAATTTTTACTAAATCGAAAAAGAACATCGCAATATTTATGCCCATAAGCAAAGATGTTACGGACATAGCCCATGTGCCAGCAATACCCCAAATATTTTTTATGTTTAAATAAATGATAGTTAAAGTTGTAAAAGCAATCATCGCGCTAAAAACTATTGTCGAAAACAAGCCCTTCCAAAATTTGCCCGCGTAATAACTATGCGCTCCAAAGAAGCCTAAAAAAATGCATAAAAGCAACAACTTTTTTTTGCTAATATCTTCTGGCAAATCACTGGTATACACAACATCATCGCCAAAGCCATCTTTTCTAGCCTGCTTCACTGCCCCGTGTGTTGCACCTTTTATTGAGTTTAAGTTAAAACCACAAGACATGCATTTTTTACTAATTTTATCAATTTTTCCATAACATTTTGGACAAACCATTAAAAATCCCCTTTATGTAATATTACCACAAAGGAGATTTATTTTGCAATTATTTTATTATTTATTTGAATCGTAAGCAAACATATAGGAAATCAAGTCCACTGTTTTGCATGAATATCCCCACTCATTGTCGTACCAACTAATAAGTTTAACAAAGTGGTCATTAAGCATTATTCCTGCATTTGCATCAAAGATTGAAGTGTGACTGTCGTGTACAAAATCGGTGCTAACAACAGGTTCTTCGGTGTATGCCATAATCCCTGCCATATTGGTTTTGCATGCTTTTTTAACTGCCTTTTTAATTGCTTCGTAGGTTGTTGGTTTGGATAATTTACAAGTTAAATCTACAACTGAAACTGTTGCTGTTGGAACTCTAAAACTCATTCCTGTTAATTTGCCTTTTAAGTGTGGAATAACTTCTCCCACGGCTTTAGCGGCTCCAGTTGAACTTGGAATGATATTTATTGCAGCAGCCCTGCCACCACGCCAATCTTTTTTGCTTGGTCCATCAACAGTAAGTTGAGTTGCTGTGTAGGAATGAACAGTTGTCATTAGTCCTTCTTCAATTCCAAAATTATCATCAATAACCTTAACAAGTGGTGCTAAACAGTTTGTTGTGCAACTTGCGTTGCTAACGATGTCTTGACCGGCGTATTCTTGGTTATTAACCCCCATAACAAACATTGGCATTTCTTTGCCCGGAGCGGTTACAATTACTTTTTTCGCACCAGCGCTTATGTGAGCCTTGGCTTTATCGCAAGAAGTAAACTTTCCAGTTGCTTCGGCAATATATTCTGCACCTGTTTCCTTCCAACCAATTTTGCTTGGCTCAAGTTCATTAAAAAATCTAATTTTTTTGCCATTAACGATTAAATTATTTTCATCAAACTTTATATTAGCCAAAAATGCACCTTGTGTGCTGTCGTGTTCTAATAGATACTTTGCATAATCGGTTGAGATGAATGGGTCGTTGATTGCAACAACTTCAACATCTTTTCTTTCACTGCAAACTCTTAAAATTAGTCTGCCAATTCTTCCAAAACCATTGATTCCTATTTTTGCTTTTTTCATAATCTTTTCTCCTATAAAAATATTCTATATTTTTTGCATCAAAAATCATAATAAAATACGTTTTTTTTGCAATTTATTTCAAATTTTCTGGATTTAAACATTCAAGTTCTGGAAGAACAAAAAGTCCGTCTTTTCTAACCAAAACTCCGTCTAGCCAAATTTCTCCACCGCCATGGTCTTTACGCTGAATTTGCACCATATCCCAGTGAACTGCACTATCGTTTCCATTATAGGCATCGTTATAGCAACTGCCGGGAGTAAAGTGAAAACTTCCCGCAATTTTTTCATCAAACAAAATATCCATCATTGGTTCTAAAATGTAAGGGTTTAGCCCAAACGAAAATTCTCCAATATATCTTGCCCCTTCGTCTGTATCCAAAATTTTGTTTAATTCGTCGGTGTTATTTAAACTTGTTGCTTCAATAATTTTTCCGTCTTTAAACTTAAATTTAACATTGTCAAACCTAATTCCGTTATACATAGTTGGAACATTATAGGTCAGCACTCCATTAACGCTATTTCTAACAGGTGCTGTGTACACTTCTCCGTCTGGAATGTTCATTTCGCCCGCACATTTTATTGCACGAATATTTTTTATAGAAAATTCAAGGTCTGTTCCGTTTGAAATAATTTTAACTTTATCAGTTCTCTCCATAAGATTTTTTAAATTATCCATGGCTTTGTTCATTTTTGCGTAGTCCAAATTGCAAACATCAAAATAAAATTTTTCAAATTCTTCGGTGCTTTTTCCTGCCATTTGTGAAAACGCAGGAGTTGGATACTGCAAAATAACCCATTTTGTTTTTGTCACGCGAATGTCGTGATGAATGGGCTTTTGATAGTAAATATTAAAATTTCTCATTTTTTGCTTATCTATTGAAGAAAGTTCATAAACATTTTGACTTGCTGTTATGCCAATATATGCATCCATGTCGCTAATTTCTGGCTTAAAATAGTCCGCCATAAGTTTGCAATGTTCTTCACTTGTTCCTTCAAGCAATGCTTTTTGAATTGATTGACTTTTGAGTTTAACAAAAGGAAGTCCACCCACCTGATAGACTTTCTTTACAATTTCTGTTACTAAAGGCTCGGCAAGTATACCGGCTTCAATAAGTATTTTTTCGCCTTTTTTAAGTGAACAAGAATATTCAACTAAATTTTTGGCAAGTTGTGTAATTCTACTATCCATAATATACCCCTTTTCGATTTATTATGGACAATTTTTGCTATTTAATAACTTTAATAACTTTTTTATTATCTTCGTTAACTTCTTCAATCTTCATTTTTTTAGCACCTTTATTGTGCTTTCTTGTGCGTTTTGTATACTCTTTTTTTTCGCCACTTGAAGGTTCTTTTTTCGAGTTTGTTTCGGCTTCTTGTTGTGGTAAAGCTTGAGTATTATCATCTTGTGAATATTTTAGTTCGCTATTTTCATTTTCGGCTTCAATTTTTTCGTCGTCTAATTTAACAGACGATTTTTCTTGTTCTGGTTGTTCTAATTTTTCTTTTTTATTTGATTTTTTTGCTTTAGGCTTGCTTTCTGACTCGCTTATTGGTTCACTAATTTCATTATCACTAAATAAACTATCAGCAAAAACTGCTTCTGCTTTTTCTTCGTCTTCATAATCGTCATCGGCAAGATAAGCCTTAACCCTATGTTTATATCCCATTTTGTTGTCGATTAGCGCAGAGTAGAAAAATGCAACTGACCCCAAAACTAAACCAACACAAATAAACACCATAAGTGAAACGAAAGTAAAATTTATTGCGCGTTGTTTAGCAAGTGGATAAAGCACGAACGACAATATGAAAAACACTGCAAACAATCCTAGCATAGAAACGCTTGTGATTAGTTTTGCATCCCACACAAGTTTGTCGTTTTTAACTTCAATTTTTTCATTTGTTGTTAAAACAATATTTTCGTATGATTTTAGTTCCGTGCTATTTCTTAAATAAGCATTTTTCTCGGGAAGTGCTTGAATAAGGTTGTAAACTTGCTTATCAAAAAGTTGGAAAGTGTTTAAACACAAAGTGTCTGGCATATAACCATTCAATTTTAAAAAGAAGTTATAAACAGCATTTTTAATTTTCACAAAAAAGTTTCCAACTTTACCCCAAAAAGATGTTGGGCGTTGAACTTTAGTTCTAACAATTTTTGCACCCAATCGCCACTCTTTTAACATTTCTGCCAAATATTCAGGATATCTTGCAACATTGGTGTCGCAAATGGCAACACATTCTCCACGAACACTTTCAAATGCTTTTGTGATTTGTTCGTTATAGGAATAGTCTTTTTCGCACTCAACAAAAATATGTTTTTCATCACTTAATTTTTCTATTTTTTGCTTATGCACTAAAATATAAACAGCACTAAAACCGTCTGGAATTATTTTAGACACTGTTTGCTCAATTTCACTTAATTTTGCAAAATCGCAATTTGGAATAATAATAGAAATTTCTTTTAACTCTTTTTTAAAATCCTTCATAAGTATCACCTATTTTTATTATAAATAATAAACACGGAAAATAAAAGTAAAAATTAGCAATATAACAAAATCAAACACCAATTTTATTTAAACATTATTTATCCAATTTATGTAAACAAAAATCGGCAACAAGCCGATTAGTCATTTTTTAAAATTGCAATAATTTCCTTAATCTCCTCAAAAGAAAGATTTTTTATCATTTTTAAGGCTTCATCTTGTGCAAGAACAAAACTTTTTGGAGCATTTTTGCTTCTTGCTTCTTTGGAAAGTTTTACGGCTTTAAGCAATATTTCTTGCTTGTTTTGATATTCGCCATCAAGCAAAATTTTTTCAAATATCGTGAAAGAAAGTTGTTTTACTTTTAACGTTTCTTTATCCATAAACCCTCCTAATATAATATATTATAACATAAAATTTAAAATAAATCAAATTTGCAAAAAATAAAACGGAGTTTTCTAAGTTTTATTTTAAACATTTTCGCCATTGTTATCTGGATTGTCATCACCCTGAGAAGGTTCTCCTTCGCCAGTTTGCTCATCGCTTTTGCGTTCTTGGTTCTCAATTTCTTGAGCTTTTTCTTGCTCGGCTTTTTCAAGTTCTTCGTCTTGTCGTCTTGCTTCTTCCATTTCTTCGTGAAGTTTTTCGATTATCGGCTTGGTGTAGCCATCGGTGTCGAACATTTTTCTAACTTCATCGTAGGCATGAATTTTTAAGAAAGTTCTTGAAAGTGGAGAAGTTATCAAGAAGGCTTCACCACGATTTGCTTGAACAATAGTTTGCTGTTCGTCTTCGTTTATACCACCCGCGTTACGATATAGTTCAACCAAGTCGGTCATATCGTTAGGTGCAAGTGAAAGAACCATTGTGAATTGCGAAGCGTTAATAATTGCAGTTGATTGTTTTGCAATTTCGGCTGAACCAACGAAGTCTTTAATGTTTTGCGTAATGATAATTTGCATTCCGTCGTACTTACGAATACGTTTTGCAAGTGTTTGCATGAAATCAAGCGCAATAGGATATTTTGCATCAATAAAGACGTGCGCTTCATCAACAGCAACAATAATTTTTCTGCGGTCTGGGTCCGATTCTTTAAATCCCATCATCGCATTAAATTCCTTGTTTTTAATAATTTCATTGTTAAGATATCTCAAAACCAAAAGCATTTGTGCGTTTGCAAGCACTTTGTTTTGGTTGGCAAGCAACGAACGGAAACTGAATACAACAAAGTTTTGTTTAGTTTCCAAAGTTGTTGGACCGTTCCAAAGGTTTGCGTTTCGTCCGCCAGTTGCGAATTTTTGAATATATGTTTGAATAATTTGATACATTCTTCTCAAATACTCGTCTTTTTCTTCGCTAACTTTTTCTAACACAATGTTATACAAATCATCGAAAATTGGGAAATCTTCTGGAGTTAGTTTAGTTAAATCGGTTGTGGCATCAATTCCCTTTTTCTTGTACATATCAATAACCAAACTGTTGACTTTTTCAAATGCATCCGAATTCATTCCATCCAAAATAACACGGAAATATTGTTCCAAGAACTGCAAGTGTCCAGCGTAATCTTCCTGCTCGCCCATGCCTTCTTCGGCTTGAAGAGATGGAGTTATGTGAAATGGGTTAATTCTTCCTTGCAAGCCAGAACCAACGTCGATAACTTTTCCGCAAAGGTTATTTGACAAAATTGCGTATTCATACTCTGGGTCGAGAACGAATATTTTACTGTTATCGCCCGCCATATTGGCAAGAAGGTCTTTAGTCGCAAACGATTTACCACCACCACTCTTTCCAATAATCATCATGTTGGAGTTAACACGCTCACTATCTCTTCTAAAAAAGTTGATAAACACATTACCTTGATTGTTATAGCCAATGTAGAAACCGCCTTGGTCGCTCATAGCACTTGAAATAAATGGGAAACAAGCACTTAATGGTGTTGTGTTTATACCACGAAGATTATCATTACATGTGTCCAATCGTGAAATGTTTGAACTTACAAAACTATCAACTTGTCTACCAAACATTTCGGTAAATTTAAAGCCACTTTCCTTCAAAAGCGCTCTCATTTCTTTTTTCATGTATTCTTCGCAAGTGATGTGAATATTTACATTAAATAAGTTTTCGTTGCTGTTTTTAATGTCGGTTAAAACTTGTCTTAATGTTTGTAAGTGCGTTTCATTTTCAATTCTTTTACTTGTCTTTCTGGAATAAGTTGACTTTGCTTCCATTTCGATAATTGCCTTATCAAGCATTTTTTCGGCATCTAACCTTGAAATTGGAGACAAATTCATAACCACTTTGGAGTTTGGCATACTTGTTATTGGGAAAAGCCAGCCGTTGTAAACCGAAAGTGGATAGTCTGTGATATTAAATGTTCTAAATTCCTGTCCGTCAATTCTTGTATAGCCGGTTTTGAACTCAACTTTTTCTGGAATAGTCCAATCAAGCAAGCCTAAACTGCTTTTGTTTTGTGCTTCTCT
This sequence comes from uncultured Clostridia bacterium, assembly GCA_934749845.1. Classification (GTDB taxonomy): domain Bacteria; phylum Bacillota; class Clostridia; order Christensenellales; family UBA1242; genus CAKVNM01. The sequence goes on along the minus strand of CAKVHQ010000004.1, from coordinate 96,907 downwards.
TTCGTCAAAGTCTTTGTTATAGTTTGAACGCAAGAACACGCCTAAATCTTTGCCACGACAAATTTTGCTTCGTATTGGTGTTTGACCGCTAGCAAGCGAATTCATCATGCCTTCGACAGTATCAAGCAGTGCAGTTTTGTCTTTATCGTACACCACGATGTAATAGCAATCGGCATACTGCTTATTTTCGTCGTTTTGTTCAAGCATTTTTGCAACTCTTGTTTGGAAAATTACAGTTCTTGCTTCAACTTCGTCAGCAGAAATTTCGCCTTTTTCTTGCATTCGTAGCATGGACTCATATTTTTTTTCATCATCGGCAATAAATTCGTCCATCAAAATTGCTTTGTTAATTTTAACCAAACTTGCTTCTTGGTCGGTATTCAATCTCATTAAAGCACTTCTAAACGAACGAATATATGCATTTTGTTTTTCTTCACTTAAAAGCAAAAATTCAACTGGCTTGATTTCCAAAACCATACCAAAATAAGTGCCATAATTGATTATTCTATCGTCAATAATACTTTCGTAAGGGATAAGTTTTTTAATGTCTTCATATCCACGCTGTTTTGTTTTGGAATACTTTTTCGTGTATGCCAAAAACCTAAACATAAGCAAAGCGGTTTTATACATTTTTTGACCATCGGCAAGTGGCAAAAATAATAGGACACTAAAAGCAAGCCAAATAATTGCCACAACGATGTGATAAGCAAAGTTACTTGACAAGAGCAAAATAAAGCCCGCAAGTGCAAGTGCGCCAATAATAACATCAGGCCACGTTACTCCCGGTAAAAATTCTGTTCTAACTTTGGTTTTTCTTGGTATGTAGTACATAGTTATCTCCCACCATTTAGTTTGCACCAAACTAAACACAATATTTAATATACATTTATATTATATAATAATAAATCTTCATAAACAAAGAAAAACAGGCTTTTAAACGCTATTTTTACTATATTTTTTGCCCAAATATGAACTCTATCCAAATTAAGACTAAATAATTTTACAACTTTTTATAGCGCTTTAGAAATGTTCAAACTTACATTGATATTTCATATTCTTGTCATATTAAAATACATCTATTTTTAATCTAAACTTTATAAGTTATAAATCATTTAAAACAAAAAAGCCAAAAATTTTCACTTTTGACTTTTTTTGTTAGTAAATAAAATTATTTTGAACTAAGTTTGTCTATATCTTGTTTTGCTTTTTCAACTTGTTGTTTCCTTTCTGCACGAGCTTCTTTTCGAGCTTGTTTTTGGCTCTTTTTCTTTTCTACCTGTCTTTTTTGCTCCGCTTTTTTCAAACTTTTCTGTATTTGTTCTTTAATCGCTCTATCTTTAGGATCCATTTGTTCATCTTGTATTCTATCTACTTCGGCTTTTTGTGCTAACAATTCTTTATACCTGTCTGTGCTTTTATCAGTCTTTTGTAATTCTGCATCAATTCTAGAAACTTCTGCTGCCAATTCTTCAGGTGTAAATCCTGCTGCCATGTCAGCTCTGTCTGCCTTTATTTGTTTTTGCTTTTCTGCTTGAACTTGAAGCAATTCAGATCGCTCTTGAGTTAATTCTCTATATCTTGAACTAAAGAATTTTTTAGGACCGCCCTTCATACTCTTTTGTTCACTCTTAATAGCTGCCAAGCGTGTTTCTATCGCATCTGAAGTAGTTCCACGAGCCTTATCTGCAATTTGTTGTTGATGCTCTTTGTTTGCTTCTTTAACTGTTTTTGCACCTTCCAAGCCTTTCTTTGCTTTGGATACGCCAGTAAGTTTATCATAATCGCCCATATCTTTAAGAATGCCATCGGTAATTCCGTTAGTTGCAAGTGAGCCATAGTTTGCGCCCATTTGTTTAAATCTTGCTTTAGCCATATCTTGATATTTTTGAGCAGTTTCCGTATCACCCAACGATTTCATTTTATGTGCTTTATTTAAATTTGCCAATCCACCAGCAAGACCAACAGTTCCCATAACGCCTTTAGCAACTTTTTTTGCACCATCTGCCACAGCTTTTGAGCCATCTGCATAGGCATCTTCGCCACCAATCATATCAGCAAAATTTTTAGTGAAATCTTTAAAGAATAATAGCGCACCGATTGTAATTATAAGTGTCGAAATGTTATTAAGTAGTGAAGCAGCAATTCCAACTCGTCCAACTTTGAATAAATCTATGTTTGTAACTGGACCTAAAAGTAAGAATACTAAATTTAGTGACACCACCGTACTATATGCAGAAAGCGTGCTTCCAATAAATTGTTTTTTCCATTTTCCAAGTGCCGCACCATTGTCAAGTGGGCTTATTGCAACAATAGGCGGAGAAACAACAAGTAAAATCGTGAGTTTGAAAATCCTCTTAACCAATCCAAGTGCAGTTGAGAACAGCACCCAAATTACAAAGAAAATTCCAATCCAACATAAAATAAAATTAAATGATGCTAAATCGTAATAGTAAAACACCATTGGAGCGTCATATATACTAAAATATGATTTTACGGAGTTTGCTCCTGTTACATGATAAGTTGAGAATGTTAAAAGATGTAAATAAGTGCCATCATCGGCAAATAAATTTTGAGAAGGATATTTAAATTTTTTATTGTCTATCGAAGTAAAATTTATAAATGCTTCATCAATCGCTTGCGCTATCGACTCTTGATCTGTTCCTTGAATTACGCCCATATCATTAAAATGATTTAATCTTAAATCATCCGCAAAAGCAATATCGTTTCTAGCTCTATTAGCCTCGTATGCACTTGCCCTAAAAATATATGTACTAATTCGAGTTTCTGACGACTTCCCAGAGCCTATTGTGGCTCCGTCCAATGCTTTCAAAAGAGCATTACCCATAAAAATTCCTAAGATCGCAACAACTGGAACCATAAAGAAATTGAAAAGTGCTCTAACAGATTCGGAGAAAATTTTGTTTTTAGACTTTCTGTCCTTGCTGTCCACTGCTTGAGTTTCAGTTCTAACAAGTGCAACGATGGTTGTAATTATTAAAAGAACAACACCCAAAATAAGCAATGCCCAGAATACATCTTGAACAGTTTTGTTGTTAATTAACGACAATACTATATCTCCCGATTGTTCTTGACCATTAACATAATATGTATCTAATCCTGCTAACTTTTTAAAAAATAATTGGATTCCGTCTGCAAGTAGCAAAAACGGAGCTACTAAAATTTGATAAACAGCAATTAGCAGTAAACCCATTATTGAATTAAAAAGGTTTTGTACGAATTTACCTGCATACTGAAATAAGTCTCCAATCAATCCATTAAGTTGCGATAATTTCAATGTAAGATTCATAAATTTTCTCCAATGTTCAATCTTATCTATTTTTATTGTAACAAATTATTTCGTAAAAGTACATAGTTTTATAAAATTTTTTATAGTTTGTTTAGTTTTTAACTAAATGAACCGCCTTTATAGGCTAAATTCATTTTCTGGAACATAGCCCAAAAGTCCAAATGTAAAGGCATTTTCGTTTGATGGTACAAACAAAATTTCAAGGTATCCATACTCACTTTGCTCGCCATCCAAGTTTTTGTTATCGTATGAATAAATTGTTTCTCCAGTGCTTAATGTGAAGGAATTGTATCTTGGATTTGTTTTGCCATTTAGTCCAAACACAGATGCATGAACGGCTTTGTTTATGCTTGTGTTGTAATATCCATCAACAAAAGGTTCAATTTCGTAAATTTGTTTAGTTTGGGATTGATTATTACTGTCAGTATATGTAAAATCAAACTTTTTACTGTTTTCTACATCATTAAACTTTGCTTTTTTAAACATTTCTTGAACATTTATTTCTAGCGAACTATCTTGAATTTGACCATCAACAAGGTCAACCTTATATGGTCCGTTAATTTTTAATGTATCCACCAAAGGATATAATGTTCCGTCAAGTTCATTGCTAATTTTGCTATCCCATTTTGCGTAGCCCGAACCCGAGCGGTAGTATCTAGCGTATATTTTCACATCAACGCTAACCCCTTCCGCACTTTCAAGCACCATATTAACAAAGCCAATGTTGTTTTTAATGTCCTTGTCCGACCTATCTTTAGCACAAATTACAATACTTTTGTAGGCATTTCGTGGGAGTGAGCAAGTGTATTTTGCATTAAGGTCGTTTGAACTAATTTCCATTGCACTATATTCATAGTCCCTTGAAAATACATTTGAAACTGTTGGGTAGCCTGTTATTGTTTCTTCGTTATAAATAATTTCACTTTTACTTAACACATTTTTAACAATTTGTTCAACCGTCCAGTCGTAGTTACGGAATTCACCGCTTGTTGCACGATATTTTGGAACTGGCGCATTAGTCTCGTTATCCCTAATAATATTTTCATTAGAATCTGTTGCCCAAACGATGTCCATTCTTCCATCATTATTAAAGTCCTGCCAAAGTTTAGTTCCACTATCAAATACTAACTCATGGCTCGAATCTAGGTCATTTATTACCTTCAATAAAGTATTGTTGTCATTATTTCCATCAATTCCTTTATAGATAGTCCAAATTAAATCCACATACGAATATTGTTCTATATCAGAAGTAGCAAATTGAAATTCCACTTCATTAATTCTGTTTAATATTTTACTTAAATCGTAATTGTTAGCGTCATTAGTTTCTTTGTAAAAATAATAGTAAGACTCTCCTGAATATTTTTCATTAGCTTTTGGCGTAACATATTCTTTTTTATTATTGTCCCATACTTCAAATAATTCATTGTCATGAGTGACATTTTTATCCCCAATTATATAGTCTAATATGTATTGTTTAAACGCTCTTTGCTCACTAGATTGTTGTCCGTTTTTGCCAGAAATTAAGCCACTATGTTTTGAAGTAATTGCAAGTTGTCTACATTCTTCTTCTGTTGCTTCTCCATTTTCAATCGCTGAATTGTATTCGGTTTTGAACTTGTTATAAGCATCGTTAAATCCATCGTTTGTAACATTATAAAAAGTATTAGAAATTTTTAAAATAGCATACATCATTTGGTAGACAACTGAATTTTCATTTAACGTATTAGCATTTGTTTTATTGCCTAAAAATTTGGTCAAAAATCTAGAAATAGTATCGTTAAAAGATTCTAATCCTAATTTATCAAATGATTTCCATTCCGTTTTAACATCTTGATCATTACTTGTGTTAGTGCCTTTAACTACAGTTTCTCTAAAAGTGTTTACCGCTGAATAACCTGTTTGTTCTTGCTTAATGTTTGCAAATTGAAAATTATAATAGGCATTTTCGTCAATATTTCCATCTTCATCGACATCATAATACTCAACTGTTACCGAATTGTTTAAATCTATATTACTGTTTTCAGCACGCTCAATTTTAATTTCTATATCACTATCAAAGGAATCACTTCTCTCTATTGTTTCACCAGTAGCTAAATTATCATAATAATTCTCCAGCAAGTTTACCAAAGTGTCTACGGCAAGGATTTCGGTTAAGCCAAGAACTTCGTTTGCATAAGATGTTATTTCATCGTCGGCACTAGAATTAAGTGCTGGGGTGTAGGCAACCTTCATTGCAGAAAGGTAGTCGTTAACCTTATATGAAGGCTTGGTTGTGTTACCGCTAGGGTCTACATCTGTTGTGTCGCACCCAGAAAACAATAAAGGGCAAAATGCAAAAACAAAAACAGATATCATACAAATTATTTTTTTGAAATGTTTACGCATAATGCCTCCTATATTATATTTACATATTTAGTATATCACAAAAAAACAAAAATTCAATAGATTTATAAAAAAATCTCTCATTATTTTGCCTTACTGTAAAAATATTTTTTTAAAAATTTTAGTCAAATATTTGCACAAATGTTCAATTAAGAATAAGTTTCATTAAGCACAAAAAAACAGCGAATTTTCGCTGTTTTTAGTTATTTTGAAGTTCCGTTTATCCAGGTGTCCAAATTAGCCAAGATAAATCTCAACAAGAACAAAAGCACAATTACGCTAGCCATGGTTATAAGCACGCCAACAATTCGTTTTTTTGCGGCTTGGCGTTTTTCAGCACTATCCGCTTTTGCCATGTTCACCGCCAAAATTATTGAATATATCGTGCCAGCAGTTGCAAGCAAAGCAACAACCGGAATGGTTATAACATTAAGTGCGTCAACAATAGGTTCAAGAAACGATAAATCTAATAACAATCTATTCATAAATGTTCTCCTGCGTTTATAATATCACAAATATAAAAAAAGTACAATAGTATTTTAAATATTTTTTACAGCACTATTCTATCACAAATTAAATTTTTTTCAAATATTTTTAAGTTCAAATTTAAAACAGCCAAAATTTAAATAAAAATAGTTGCTTACAATTTATTGATACAAAATCTCATTAAATGCTACTTTTTAAGCAAAAACGGCTTAAAATTTGTTTAAAAAAGATTAAATTTGAAAATATATATTCTAGCACATTTTTTTGAAGCCATTTTTTTGTTTGTGTTTTAATCTTAATTATGTTAACATAATTTTATTATTAAATATTGCATAAATAGCAAAGGAGACAGCATGAAAAAACCTACTAAAATTTTACTAATGTTACTACTCGTTTTGGTCGTTGGACTTGTTGGTGGATATTTAGTAACTTGTTTTATAGTTGAAAAAAACGCCCAATTTGTGTTTGACCCATCATACATTTTTAGGGGTTCAACACTGGGAATTATGGCTGGGGTTGTGTTAGTGGCTGGAATTATGTCGCTTAACAAACTTGATTCTGGCTCAACAAAAAAATCAGGTGGAAATGTTGTTACCGACAACAAAGGCAGAAACATTGACCAATATTACAGCACTCAATGGGTAACATTACAGGAACTAAAAACGAATCCTAAATTTATGTTTAACACATACAGCAACCTGAAAAACCAAAACAAAGACGGAATACCTATTCGTGCAGAATACACTCATGGCAAAACAGAAATTAACATGCATAATCCTATCCACACCATTGTTATTGGAACAACTGGTTCTGGTAAAACGACCATGCTTGTTGACCCAACTATTCAAATTTTATCCGAAACAAAAAGCAAGCCTAGCATGGTTATTTCCGACCCAAAAGGCGAACTATATAGTCACAACGCAATAAAACTTCAAAAATCGGGCTACGATGTGCAAGTTGTTGACCTTCGTGAGCCAGACAAAAGTGCAAGATGGAATCCTATTGAAAGAGCGTTTGACGCATTCCAGCGTGCTCATCACCTAACCGAAGAAGTTAAAAAGCACGAAGGAAATCCAAAGGAACTTAAACTTTTAACAATTCCTAACGCCGACTATTCAAAATTTTGGTACGAATTTGACGGGGTGGCTTACGACAATTTAGATACATTAAAAAAAGATATCGCTGCTATGAAAGATAAACTTATTAACATAGCATACGAGGATATTCAAGACATCGCTGAAATTCTTTGCCCAATTCAAGGTAACGACCCAAGTTGGCCAAGAGGTGCTCAAGGTTTTATTAGAGCGCTTATGATTGGTTTGCTTGAAGACAGTTTGAACCCAGAACTTGGCGTAACAAAAGATAAATTTAATTTTTACAACATTTATAAAATGGCTGGCATTAGAGATGAAGGCAACGACAATTTTGTGACATTGAGAAAATATTTCCAAGGCAGACCAAAAACCAGCCCAACATACGACCTTGCAGGAACAGTTGTTAACAACGCAGGTGCAACCAGCAAAGGTTATATGGGTCATGTAACCAGTTCGTTAAATGTGTTTGCCGATACCGGTGTTTGCTACTTAACAAGTGGCACGGACATTAAGTTCGACCAGTTTGCAGACAAACCAACCGCACTATTTATTATCATTCCCGACGAGAAAAACACAAGACATCAAATTGCTAACATTTACATTTCACAACTATACAAATCGTTAATTGAGCGAGCAAACAGATACGCAAAAGAAACTGGCAAAGAGCCAGAACTTCCAAGAAATGTCTATTTCTTGCTAGACGAGTTTGGTAACTTGCCAAAATTTGAAAAAATGAAAAGTTTTATTACCGCAGGACGAAGCAGAAAAATTTTCCTTATGCTTGTTCTTCAAGACTACACACAACTTGCTTCAATCTACGGCGAGCAAGACGCTGCAACAATTAGAAACAACTGTAACATTCACATTTTTATTGGAACTAAAGACGCAAAAACCCGTGAAGATTTTAGTAAAAACTGTGGTAACATTCAAATTCAAATTACAAGCAAAAACAAAAGCACAAGCACAGATAGCACAACTGGAAAATCAAATTCTTCCAGCACTAGCGAAAGTTCACAATATCAACAACGCCCACTAATCAGCCCAGACGAACTTGACCACCTTCCAAAAGGAACAGTTGTTGTTAGCATGTTTGGAGATTTCGCCGCAAAAACAGTGTTCACTCCTTCGTATCAAAACCCACAATACAACTTCGAGCGTCCACCTGTTATGTACAAGCCAAGCAGATACCTAGACCAAGAAGCAGTGTACTATGATATCAGGGAAAGAAACGCAAAAGTTTTGAAAGAAGAAGACGATGATGACGATGATTTTGATTTTTCAAAGTTTAAAAGGAAATAAACTATAAAGAAGTGATAAATTTCACTTCTTTTTTTTGATACTAACTATCATTAACTCGCTAAAAATGCCGTATATTCGCTTAAAAAAATAATAAAGTGAAAAATAATTTTATTAACAAAATTATGTTTTTATTGATATTAATTCTCATTTGCAAATATGTGCAATAATTTAAGTATAATATATAAATTTATATATTATTTATTTGAATAACAATCTTTATGTGTGTTAAAATATAAATGTATTTTAAGCATTGTTTTAATGCAACATTAGGAGAAAGTTATGAAAACAAGTTCTAAATCTAAAATTCTAATCACATTATTTTTAAGTTTGGGCGTTCTTATTTCTGCTTTTAGCGGAATATTTTTCTTTGCTCTAAACAAAAAAGGCACAGGTGTTTATGCTGCCGGCGAAACCATTGAAAAGCCTGTTGTGGTAAGCAAAGTTAAAGCAACAAAAGGTACTGCTGACAATAAAAACATATATAAATTCGCAACAAACGAAAAAGATATTGTTTTGCTTAAAGAAAACGCAGTTCAAACAAGTGACAGCGAGAACAATCCTCTCACCTACGATGAACTTTTGCTTTTGAACACAAACAGCGAAAACACCGAGAAAGAGATTATGCTTGTTACATTCAACGTGGATTCTCTTAAGTATGACAGCGAGGGTAATTTAACTCTAGGTAAAACTTTGACTGGAAAACAATACATACAACTTAATGTTAACGCATTTTTAAATGGCAAACAACTTTTAACTAACGAAACGATAAATGAAAGCAATTCAAGTTCTAATCGTTACTTTTTCCAAATTTTAGATTTAGACACAAACAGCAAAAACCCATTAAAATATAAAGACGGAACAGAAGTAAGCGACACAGAAGGTCACTATAAATTTATTTTTAACTTTTCAACAAAAGAAGGAAACACTGTTGAAACAGGTTTAACTCAAACAGTTGAATTTTACGCATTTAACGCAGAAACATATCAAAGCGTTATCAAGGTAACAAATGACTCTACAACCATTGATAAAACTAATTCAATTAAAGTTGAGCCAAGATTATTTAACACCGAAAAAATAGATAGAAGTTATTTTAGCACTTCCACCGAAAAAAATGACGGCGTTGAATACAACTACTTTAACTACAATAACAATTCAACCACCGACTATTTTGCAGAAAATGTAACTAACAATAAAAAAGTTTTATTTCCACAAATAAGTTACGACATAACAAAATATAACATCAAATATCGTCATGCTCTTTACGGCATATATTCTAACTATCAAGTTTTGTTTGAAGGCTTTAAAAATGGCGAGCCTGTGTTATCTTTAATTAAAGACGATGTTACATATTCCGCAAAAGTTATAACTGATGGAAACATGTTAACCTACTCGTTTGTTAACAACGGCGAAAACTTGATTAATGATATTGTTGTTGAGAAAAAGGATGGACATTACATCGCAACAGTTAAATTTACTGATATTGGCGAATACGATTATATGTTCAACTATGTTGTTGAAAACAAACAATATAACGAAAGAACAAACTCTTTCACATCAACATACTTAATCAATTCTTTAAATAGCACCACCTACGATGAAGCAACTTTTGTTAAGAGAGAAAATTGGAACAGACTTGGCGACAGCAAAATGTATGTGTACGGCTACCAACTTTTCCACAGCGACTATTCTAACTCCACTGTTTCAAACGACAAGGAATTTAGACATGGCGATGAACTTATAACAGACTTTAGTTTTAAAAATAACAAAGATAGTTTTAAAGAAAATGAAGCAGATTTAAACAAAAACGACATGAACATTGATAATTTTGAAATCTGTTCAACCAATCAAGCACCTGTAACTATTAAATATTACGGTGCTATGACAACCAAAAATAATAAAACAAAAAGCTACTACAAATATTGGAATAGCATTGAAGCTTTTAAAAAATATATTACATTGACTGATGACCAGAAAAAAGAGAAAGAAAACCAAAAGTTTTTACCTACACTATTTAAAAACATTACCAACGACACAAGATTTACAAAAGACGGCTACTACCAAGTGTTTATTGAGTACAACTTCACTAACTATAAAAAATTAAAAACTTTAGAGTCAGGCAAAATTGAACTAGACACAGATGCTCCAACCACTGCTCACTATCAATTCTTTTCGTTCAGCATAAACAACAGCGAGCCAAACATTGAAGTTAAAGCAGATTCAACTGATGTTAATTCAAATGGCTATACAAATAAGTCTGTTGACGTTTCTTGGAGTGCAAACACAGTTTTTGATATTGCACCAAGAGTTAGAGTTTTGAAACATTTATTTGACAATCAAAACGATAGTTGGATTGAAGTTTACAACGACAACAAAGCAAATGTAACTAGCCAAGGAATTACTTACACTAACGAAGGCACAGAAAAAATAAAAATAAATAAAGAATTTAACGGTTTATATCAAGTAATTATCAATTATGGTCCGGGCAAAAATACCGTTGTTAAATATCGTTTTAATATAGACACAACACCTATTAGCAATTTAAAAACTTATGAAGTTTTGTCATTAAACAACGAGTCAAACCAAATAACTTACGAAGACTCCACTCGTAATGTGTTGTCTGGTTCGTTTGCTCTAGATTGGAGTGAAAAACAAAGTGGTGCAAAAATCAGTGCAACATACAATTTTATTCCATTAGAAGAAAGTGTTAATAACACAGATGACGATAACATCTCGCTATTAAATGAATTTTTAAACTCTTCAAAAAACACAACAGTAATTAACAAAGACCTTACAGACAAAATTAGTGGCAAAACCATTAACTTGGAAAATGGTTACACTTTAAAAACTATAAATGAAAATCTTCCATACAGCAAAGCAGTTATCACAACCAAAACCGAAAAAGACATAACAACATCAACGCTTAACAACATTGAAAGTTTAAAAACAAGTGCCGGCTTCTACCTATTCACTATAACCGACGAAGCAGGAAACCAATCATACAAGACAATTTTTGTTGATAACACCAAAGCACTAGTTTATAAATTTATTGAAGAAGAAAATGGCTTCACTTCAATGGTTGATCAAAACAATATTGCTTCAAGAAACTCAATTGTTGTTTGGGGAAATAACAAAAAAATAACTATCGACGAAAGTATTCAAGAAAATTTATATAAATTCATAAACAATAATGCTAAAGAAAGCGATAACTACTTGCTTGACAAAACTATAACAACTGACCCTGAAGGTAATGTTACAAGCACCACACTTAACAGTTTATTAGTTAAAATTGATGAAGCAGTTATCCAAGACGATTCAAGCACAGTAAACAAAAGATACACAAACACTATAACAACATCAAAATCATACCAAGATTTTTACATTAAATATACAAAAAACCAAAATGACGAACTAGATAATGCTACTGATAAACAAGTTGTAATAGACAAATACTGGAACTATGGCGAACATATTCATAACATAACATTTTTTGACCAATCTTTAATAAGTCTAGTTAAAGATGAAATTAAAAATAACACCGAAAATGTAAACGATATTTACAACCAAGTTAACAACACCACTCAAAATGTTAAAATTGAAATGAACTCTGACAACAGCATGTTAATGTTCTATTTAACTGACAGTGCAGGAAAATACAACAGAGTGCTCGACAGCGGAATTTCAAACTACAACAAATTATACTTTGAATGGCTACCTAACCTAGACACCGACTACGAAGTATCAAGCATTAAGTACTATTTCTTCCCACTTGCATTTGAAGACGGGGATAATTATCCTTACTCCTCCACTCCACAACTTGTTGAAGAAATTGATTTAACATCAACAACAGCTTCAACAGTAAATGCTTCAAAAATTATGAGTGGAGCAATAAACACTCAAAGCGGAGCACAAAGCATTGAAGGAATGTATTTAGTTAAACGTGAGTATAAAAACCCAATCGAGTCGTCATCTATAGACAATAAATCAGGCGATTACAGTCCAAGATACTACTTATTCTTTGTGGATAGAAATAAAGTTATAAGTTACACTTCAAGTTTGCAACTTCTTGGAGAAAAAATTGGTTTCAACATTGGATACGACCGCGATAATTATCAAATTAAATTTTCTGGAAGCGATTTCTTAATGGATTCTTCTGCTAAAAACCTTAAATTCACAACCAGCAAATTGCCAGTTGAATTTATTGAAGAAGTTCAAAACTTAAACAAATTTGACAGTTTAAACAAAGAAATTGAGCCAAAAAGCAATAACATAAAACTAGATAACATAGAAACAAACTATAACATCTCTAAAACAATTCTTAACTCGTTTAAATTAAACAGTGCAAAAATTGAATATAAAGCAAGCGAGCAAAATAAATACGCGGTTGCAACAGACGAAGATACTATAAACTTTAGAAAAAATGGCTATTATCAAATTACATTAAGTGATAAAACCCACACTAGAGACAATAATTTAAATGATTATGTGTTCACATTTAAAATTGATGTTGAATCGCCAAGAGCACAAGTGGCAAAATATGAACTTAATGGCGATGTTTTGGAAGTTGTAACTTACGATGAAGAAGAACAAAACATTTCAACCAACAAACAAAACATGTTAGTTGTTTGGAACAAACCAATAAATAATACTGGATACGATGCAGAAATAGATACTAAAAACTTCAAAATTGATATAACAACAGAAAATGGAAAATCAGTTTCATTAACAGTTAGAAATGGTAAATTATCTGCAAGCGGAACAACTCTTCCTACTCAAAGCAACATAACTGTTCACGATATCAGCACAGACCAATTAAAGGAACAATCAAATTTCTATAACCCAACTTGGGATTATTACATCGACTTTGCAGATATTCTTGCAATATTGCCAAGCGAATTCTCATCACAAAGTGCAAAATTTGCAATAACATTGCAATATATTGGCGAAGAAAGTGATTACAGTGGTCTTACAAACGAATTACCAAACAAATTCTTCTACACTATTAAAAATGTTGTTTTCGATTTCAAAAAACCAGAATATAACATTTCTAGATTATTACTTTCAGATGCATATTTAGCAAATTACTATAGTGATTTAGACGAAAACACTTCACTATTAAGCAAATTCTACGACCTAAACAGCGAAATCAACTACGAAAACTATGCATTCACAGTTGATAAGAACTTCACTCTTGACTACGCTACAGTAAATTCATCATCTATTTGGAGCGACAAAAACATGGACACTTATAAAATGTTCATGAGAAGATACGACAAATATAATGACGAAAAGCGTGAAGACCAACAAAGTTTAACACCAGATGACCCAAGATGTAACGACAGCATTTACGCCGCAACAAGATTGAAATTTGATGAAAACTATAAATTAAACGGAAGTCAAGTTTATACAAACATCAGCAACTACTATTGGGATAATAACGAGCATAAAGATTACAATTTAGGCTACATTATTAACGAATTATTTGATAATAATTACGATTGTTTCTATGAAATAATTGAAGTTGACTATGCTGGAAATTATAGAATATACACAATTTATGTTAAATCTAACGACATCTCAATAAATGACGGCGACTCCTCTGCTTCGTTTGAGTTATCTGAAGAAGGAAGCACCCCAACACAAAGAGACGCAACCTTTAAAAACATTCAAAGATATACAGTTTCTAACCAAAATTCAAACCAAATTGAATTAGTTGATGCAAGTACCATTAACTACGACAGCTATAGTTACATTAAAATGTATAGTTGCAACTATAACTTAAAAGAAATTTCTCCATCAAAACAATACATTACTGTTAAGGTTGAAGACATAAACGGAAAAACAACAAACGTTTTAACACTCTCACCTAACGGAGATAAACAAGCATTTATAGATGACTTAAATGAACTGTATAGTGCATACAACAAAGCAAGCGGTAACATTTACTACATAACATTTATTTCATCAATGGGCGAAATTTTAAAAATTGAACATAGAAAGCCAAGCGAAGCATATCCAAACTACTCTATAACTCGTGGCGACACAGGCTTTACAGTTACATTTACCGTTTCAATAAACGATGTAAATTCAAGTTCCTACTTTACAAACTTTAATGCATATAGAGCAGAAAATGGAACTATGATTGAAACTTCTCTTGACACTGATAGCAACGGAAAAACTATCGTAAAAAATATCGAAGAATACTTAACAAATAACAACTTAACAACTGCAACATTCAGCTACACATTTAAAATGCAAGGAAGTTCAGGCAGTGAATATTACTTGATATTTGAAGACAACTTTGATAGAGAGTTAAAATTAAGAGAAATTGTTGGCGTTGAAGACAACGATGACAAGATTGTGTTTAATTCTCCAAGCCAAAACCTTCTTACTGTAACGGCTTATGATAGTGCTGACATAACTAAACCTATTGACCTTATCTACTCCAACAATTCAGCATTCTTCAAATTCCAAAATG
The DNA here is from genome assembly GCA_934749845.1 of uncultured Clostridia bacterium. Taxonomy (GTDB): domain Bacteria; phylum Bacillota; class Clostridia; order Christensenellales; family UBA1242; genus CAKVNM01. The sequence goes on along the minus strand of CAKVHQ010000004.1, from coordinate 81,864 downwards.
TGCTTTACACTCCAAAACTTTACAAGATGACTATGGAAAAGATTGGAGATAAATACATTCTAAAGAAAACTGACGACAGCGAAGTTCAATTAGATAACGACCTTTTTGTTAAAGATATAAATGGCATTTGGACATACCCATTAAATTGGATAGAAGGCGAAGAAAACATAATATACAAAGTTGAATTTGTAAGCACACAAGGTTCTATTTTCTACTATGTTGGCTACCACAATTCAATTAGTGAAATTTATGTAATTAAACCAGCAGACAGCCAAAGCGGAAACTTAAAAATTCTCGTGAAAGACCAAGATGTTAATGTCTTTGACCGAGAAGTTTATATCAATATAAGCGATGAAGACTCACTATTCCCTGTTGTTGTTACTGCAACAAGAACATACCTCGACCAAAACGGAGAAGTTACGCTTGAAGATTTGGGAGTAATTTCAAACAACCAAACATTATCTAAACTTGGAAGTTACACCTTCACTGCTCAAAACATTTTAGGAACAAAAATAACTTTCTTTGTTAAACTTGAAGAAAAAATTTCAAGAAACTATTGGGTTGCTCACTACATAAATGGCATCGACAATGGTGCACTTGTTCCAGTATCACAAGATAGAAACAATCAGTATGAGTACGGCAAGAATGTTAATAACCCAATAAAATACTTCACAATTTATGAATTTGAAGTTAAAACAGACACAGCAAATAACTATCGCTTTGAACTAATCAAAGAACCAGAAGAAACAAAATTCAATCAAATGACTGTTGCCTCAACCTACTCTTACAAAATCTATCAAAGAGTTGTTCAAGATGGCGAAACTGTGGAAAACGATGTAACTTACATCACAGTAACAAAAGTTGTAGCAAACAACAATTTCTTAAAAAATTACGACAACCAACTTTTGATTAACGACATTCCAAGAACAGCATCAGTTGTCACAATCACTCAAGATGAAGAAAATAAATCGAAATCAGCAATCTTATCGGTTGAAAAAACATTTAATATTATTGCTGGCAACGACATTATAATGACAATCACTTACAACTCACAATTCTTAAGAGAAGTTAACTTAAGCACAGCCACAACTGCTGACCTAACCTTTGAAGATAGCGGAATATATCAATTCACATTTAGAGATGTTGCTGGAAACCGACAAGTGTTTGACAGAAACAATCAATATTTCCAAATGGCACTAATTAACGATGTAATCTTCACTATTAACGGTTCGCCTGCTGTTAACAACTCCGTATTTAACGAAAATGTTGTTCTAGCATTGCAAAATCTTGATAAATTCACAGGAAGCATAACAGTTATTAGCAAGTTAAATGGAAAACAAATTGTTGTTAAGAGCATAAACAACTCCTACACCTACACCGACTTTGGCTTCTATGAAATTACACTTTCTGGCGAAGTTAAAAAAGGTAGTGGCGAAGAAAAAACAAATGTAACAACAGTGTTTAAGTTTAGAATTGTTAATATTAACGAAGCTATGGCAACCTTTGAGTATATTGGTCTTAACAACTATGAAATAACAAAAATTGAAAAGTTGAACAACAAAACCGATGAACAAGGAATTGACATAACCGATTCTATAAGAAATGAATTAAATGTTTATAACTTAAACAACATTGCTCTATCTAGTTTGGAAAACGGACTTGGTGGTGCTGGATATTATAGAATTACTGTTAACGCAAGATACAGCATAAACAAACCAGAACAATCATTCACATTTGATGTTTGGTTGAACAACGACTTTGATGTTTTAATTAAATGCTCAATTAAATTTGGTTCAAGCACAACAAAATCAATTAACTTAACTTTAAATAAAAAACAAATCTACAACAAAGTTGGAGATTGCGTAATTTACTTTAACGACACCGAATGGCTAGTAATAAACGAAGAAACTGCTTTAGAGAACTTAACAGAAGTGTTCACAATAACTCAAAACGGAACATTTAATGTTAGACTTGTTACAAAGAGCGGAAACACTTTAGAAAGTTTTGTTATTACTAAAAAAGAACCATTAAATGCAATTGCAATTATAGTTATCATTATAAGTGTTATTGCAGTTGTAGCAGTAGTAATTATCTTTATTAAGTTAAGAAAGAACATGAAAGTTAAATAAAAAAGTGGACAAATGTCCACTTTTTTTAATCTAATAAATCATTTAGTTTGCTAATTAAATTATTGCTTGATAAGTTCTTTCTAAATTCCAAATACCTTTCGTTATCTTTTTCGCTAAAAAGCAAGTTAGGTTTAATTGTGTGAGAATTTATACAATCAAGATAAATATCTGTGTCGTCATAAGGTTGACCTTTAAAGTAAATTTGACAGTTGGATAAATCCATAAGCTCTTCACTTGAACAATTAAATGCGATGAAAGTTAAAGCATAGCCTTTTGATGTGTTTTTTGCAAGCGAGAACATTCTTTTTATGATGTTTCTTGCTTGAATTTTTGCTTCATAATCGGTCATCTTCTTTTCGACAACATGATATCTTTTTAACAAACTTTCAAATTTTTGCAAATTCTTTATAACAACAACTTGATTTTTTCCCTTTTCAACTTGTCTTAAGATATGATTGAACATCATTAAAGTTTGTTCGGTGAATGAAATTTCATCAAGGTCACTTAATTTGTTTAGCATTGTTAATTTGTCACATTCTGCTCTTATTAAAGATAAATCTTCTGGTCTTTCATCAACAGCAATTAAACTTACATCGTAATTAACGCTAAGTCTTTTCACAAACTCAATAACAAAATCTTCAATATAAAAATTCTTTTCGTAACTTATTGCAACTCTTGAACCCTCGCCAAATGGGCAAAGATAGTCAATACATTTGAAATCTAAAAAGTCTTTGGCTTTTGAAATTTTGATTTGATTTCTTGGATAAACCGCTTCGGCTTTTTCAAAATCTTCTCTTAAAATTTTTTCGCCAGCAGGCAAGTTCACTCCATTAACAAATTGTATTTCTTTTATAATTTTAGGTTTGGTTTCATCAATAAAATAGCAAATTCCTTTGATGTAGTCGCCTTCTCTTAAACCAATTTTTGTTAAGATTTGTGGAGTTAGATAATAAGTGTTTTTATTTCCTTCAAAGTAAGAGTTTTTAAACACTACGCCATAATTGCCGGGAAGTAATTTTAAATATCCTTCAAAATTTTCAAAGTTATCTGGCAAAACTTTTATGGTTTGCATAAATGCAGGTGTGAACAAGTTTTCATGAAAACGCTGTTCAAACTGGCTTTTTTGCTCTATGTTTGGAACAAAAATGCTTAAAATTTCGTCTAGTCCCGCAATTTGCTTTGGTGGTCTTCCTTGATTTGTTTTTTTAATATAAGGTTCTTCTTCGCCCCTAACAATAGATGTAATTTTATCAATTAACACCTCTTTTTTATATCTCGTAGGAGAATACACACCGACTTGACGAGCAACATTTCTAAGTTCATAAATACCCAATTTTTCTAAAGCTTCTTTTGATAAATTGTTTTCCATGCTTTTCTCCTTTGAATAGAAATTATAGCATAATAAAAAACCACATACAATTATTTTTTACAATTTTTTGAAAAATATTGTAAGAAAAGCCATTTTTTTACAAAAAGCAACTACCATTAAAAGTAGTTGCTTTTTTGCTTACATGAGCAAGTTTCCATTTGTGGTTGAAATGACTTTTAAAATTTGCTCTTCTTCTCCTGTTTTTGCGTTAATATACACATAATAAATCGAATTATTTAAAACACATTTATATTCGTAGCAAACAGTTTCTTCACCATACTGAATTGGAATTAAAGCAAGTTTTTGTGTTTCTATCTCTAAAATGCTACTTAATTTGCTTCGTGCTGACGACTCGCTTATCTCCTTTGACAAACTGCGTTCAACATGATTGTATGCGTAACTTTGTGCTTCCCAACCTAGAATCTCGCCGGTGTCGCATGAAACTTTAACTTTAATCATGTCTGGATAAATTATTATTCCATCAATAATGGGTGTTAAGTTGATATAAGCAACTCCTGTAACTTTTGTGCTCCAAACGGAATGAACATCAAGCCCTAAATTTTGAGCAAACTCTTCTGCTTTTTGCTCGCATTCTGTTAACTCCAAACTATCTTTATCGCTTGAAATGTAACTTGAAACAGTTAATAAAAAGCCACCTTTCTTTGCAATTTGAACATAAAATTCCTTCTTTTCTTCATCTAAAAATGTGAAGTTGTAGGTTTGAAAAATTCCATTTGTTTCTCCAACATATTCAAGATTAGAATATTTTTTGTTTTCAAATATTTTTTCAAGTTTTGCTTGTGCTTGTTCTTTTGTAACTTCTTCTCCGGTTAAACCTTTAACATCTTTTTTAACTTGCGATTCACTAAATGGACCATCATAAATTAAAGTTGGATAGTCAACGCCTTCTGCTTGCATATTAGAAAACATTTCATCAAAAGAACTTTTTGTGTTTGAAACATTTTTTGTATCAGCCAAAATGCTATATTTTCCGTTATTTTTTGTCATGAAGTCGTTTAAGATTTTTTGAATGTAAATGCTCATTTTATGCAATTCTTGAACAGATTTGTTATCATCTTCGCTTAAGTCTTGACCATTTTTTAGTTTATTTTCGGCATAATAACTAAAACCGCCCATCTGGTTAATAAAGTTTGTGGTTTGATTTACGCTTTCATGATTGATTGGAAGCCTTGATAAATCTTCGTTGGCTTGAGTGCATTCAGTGTAAATATTATTGAATAATTTTTGCCTTGTGGTTGTGCCAGTTGAAACAACTGCTTTTGATAAATTTGTTTCGATGTTGTTTATGTCGGTCATAAGCTCATAAACCGAGCGTTGATAGTTATTTTCAAGTTGTGTGGCATAGTTTGCCATTGCAACAGTGTTTCCAATGTAACCTAAGGTTAACACACCTGAAACTATTGCAAGCACAACAATAACAGCAACAAATGTTCTTGTTTTATTTTTTGTTTCTTCTTTCATATTAACTCCTTAAATTATATTGCAAACACATGGTTACCAATCACAACAACAGTTGTTCTTGTAAATATCCACGAACTTGTGGCAGTTGCTGGGTTGTAGTAGTACAAACTGCCATAACTTGGGTCCCAACCATTCATCGCATCTTGTGCTGCTTGATATGCTGTTGAATTTGGTTCTAGGTTAAATTGACCATCGTGCAAGGCAGTAAATGCCCATGGTTGATAAATTACACCTTGCAAAGTGTTTGGAAAGCCTGCATCGTCCACGCGGTTTAAAACAACTGCTCCAACTGCAACTTGTCCGGTATAAATTTCGCCTCTTGCTTCACTATAAATTAACTTTGCAAGCAAGTATAAGTCCGAGTTAGTTTGCTCGCTGTCCGAAACACCAAGCGCGGTTAATGTGGCTTGATTTAATTCGCCAGTATCTTGCAAACTATAATCTTTTTGGAAACTTTTTATTGCAGTTTTTGTGGAAGCACTATATTTCCCATCAATAGCGCTTGAGTAGTAGCCCATTTCATACAATTTGGCTTGCGTAACCCTTATTGTGTTCATGCTTGCTTGAACTTGAATTGTAGCACTTCTGTTAAATCCACCGCTCACCCACACGCTTAACAAACTTATTGCTGTGATAACAAAAGTTATAATTAACAGTGCAAAAGTGTTTTTCGATGTGTTAAATTTTATTTTTTCTTTAACTTGCTTTGTTGTTGTGGCAGGTATTTGATTTTGTTTTTCTTCAGTTTTTTTGTGATTTAAACTATCTTTTTTGTTTTCCATGCAAAATTACTCCTTATTAAAAAACTTATTGATAATTTCCATAATTTTGCTTTTATATACTATATTAGAAGAATTTGCATTAAAATTTGTGAAGCAAAGTGGAGGATAAACCACGCACCACCAATTATCACCTGTGCCTGTTCCTAATTCAACAATAATGCTGTCGTAAATGCCACTTGGCACTGTGTATTGGTCATAAACTCTTGTAGGGAAATTTTCCCTAGTAATTTTAACTTTACTTTTATAATCGAAATTATATTTTTTTAAAACACTATCCGCTAAACTTTCCAATTCGGTCGAATTTTGCTTTATCATTTTTATTGCGTCTTGCTTTGTTTGACAATTTGCCACAAGTGGAGTTAAAAATTCAACAAATGCATCTTTAATTTTATATTTTACATTTTGGTCAACAACTTCATTGCTGTTTGCCCTGATATGTATTCTAAGCAAGTTGCTTGTGTCAAGTTCGGTTGTACTTTTAACTTGGCTAGCACAAACTCCCACCAAAACTATAACTAATAACAAAGCAGACAAAACCCATTTCAAAATTTTCATAAAAACCTCACGAAATGAATTTTTGACCGATATAAATAAAAAAATCGCAATATTTTCAAAAATAATGTAAAATATTGCGACAAAACTTATTTTTAAATTAGAAAGCAAAAAACTCTTGAAATATCAAGAGTTTTTGTTTTTATTTGTGAGAAAAGTACACAACGCTTTGATTTGATTCTAGTGGGAATGTTAAGTTTGGATTTTGTTCTGTTATGAGTTCTTGCCTAATGCACAAATGTTTAGAAATATCCCAAAGAGTTGAGCCTGCTGGAGCAAGATAAATTGCAAGTGGGTATGGATTTTGTGCTAATTCTTCGGTTAAGATAACTTCCTTAACGAATGTTTGTGGAGTTTTAGAGTAACTTTCCACCATAAAGGTTAAGTCAACATCTAAATTGATTTCCTTACCTTTTTTTGCTTTTGCAGAAATTTCTCCAACATCTCCAATAACAAACAATTCATCGTCATCACTAACTTGCATGCTATTTAAGTTTGCCACAAAAGGAAGTTCCACTTGAACTGAATTTGTTGTTTCATCATCGTCATCTGCAAGGTAAACAACATTAGTTGTTAAAATTCCTTCAACCACCGTTTCGCCTTCTTTTGCCACGCAATTTGTAATATTCAAGTTTCCGCCTGTAACCATTAAAACTTTGTTAATTCTTGGCAAATTTTCGGCAATTTCGATACTTCCATCTAAATGATGTTTTGCTGTTGCTTTGGATAATGTACTTGTGAAGAAAGTATCAGTTACCAAGTTTGTTTTATGTGTTAATGAATATGCATCACAAGGCATTTCTCTTGTTTCTGTTTTTAGTGCAATATATCTTAAACATACTGGCACATCAACATTTAAAATATTCATTTTCTCTTCGTCATTAGTTGCAACAACCATATCGTCATACTTAACAAAAGGGCACACTTCAATTATGCAGTCTTTTGTTACTGGTTCTGCATCAACTTCTTCTTTAAATGGAATGACCTCACAGAAGGCTTTATGCGTCTTTTCTTCGCCATTTTCAAGGCACAAATAAAGTTTCAAGCATAATTCGCCTTCCACTGTGAAATAGCCCGTTCCTGACGAAACTTCCTTAATGCAAACGCTGGCATCTTTGCACAAAACACTGCTTACATTTTGTTTCAAATCAAATTCATCTACAATGTTGATAGTTGCCTTTCCTGCGTCACATTTTGTTAAAACTGTGTTTGTGTCTGGCTTGGTCAAAACATTTTCATCTGTCCCTGAATATGGCTCTAAAACGGTATTGTCCATGCAATCCAAAGTCAATTCAACAGTGGCTTCCACCTTAATGTCTGTTGAGTTTGCATTTAAAATTGCAACATCAACAATTTCCACCTTATATAGTGGGTCCATTTGACTTGTTAAAGTGTTGTCTTCAAACTTTCCATTTGTGGTTGTTTTTTCACTGGTTGTGCAAACTTCGCCATTTTGGTTTAAATATGTCGCATCAAAAACGACTGTAAGGCTGTAATTTGCCTCACCATTCAACACTTCGATGTTGTTAACATACGCTTTTGCGTCTACTCCAAGTACTTTAACAATGGTTTGTTCATCTTTTGGTTCTAATCTTTGTTCCACAACATTTTGGACTGTTCCTATCCTTTTTCTTAATGCTGATGAAATTGTAACTGTTTCCATCAAAATCCTCCCTATCACCTAGTTAGTAATATTTTATAGTGAACATTTTGAATTTATGACAGTTTTGAAAAAATAAAAAAAGCCTAAAATTATAAGCTCTAATTTATTTATTATTCAATAGCAGTTATTTTTACATTTCCACACAAAATTTCAGTATAGGCGTAACTCATAATTTTAAGAGGTTGAGGCTCGCTGGCTTCAACTGTAAACACGCTGGGATAAGTTGCAACAACTTCTGCTTCAAACTTTACAATATGTTTTCTGCCTTTATTTACCGCCATTTTAACCATTTTGCCCTTAAGGCTATTGATAATATCTTTCACTTCGCTAACTGTTCTATTAACTTCTTTCATGGCTTAATTATAGACAATTAAGTTAAATTTAAACTTAATATATATTAAATAAAAAAATGCAACCAAAGTTGCATTTAAAAATTATTTTCTTTTCTTTTTATCTTGACCATAAAACTCGTCATCATCGTCATCGTCGTCTTCATCTTCTTCGTCATCATCGTCGTCATAGTCATCATCAAAATCTTCTGGGAAATCGTCTAAATCGTCGTCTTCGCTAAAATCATCGTCGTCTTCATCTTCTTCGTCATCGCCATTGTCAACATCGGCAATTTCATCATCAAGACCCATATCGTCCATAAGTTCATCTTCATCTTGAATAGAACTCATTTCTCCAATCTCGTCGCCTTCTGTTTCGGTGTCATCGTTTTCAACATAAGATCTCCAACTTTCATCTGGGTCATCTTCATGAGTCATTCCGTTTGCTTGTTGAATTTCTCTTTCTTTAGCGCACATTGGGCACATTTCTTCGTCATCATTGATAACATTTATTCTGCAAATTGGGCAAATGCCTTGTTCAACTTCTTCTTCGTTTTCATGGCGATTGCTTTCTAGTTCCATTTTACAAACTTTGCAAAGTTTTTCCCTTTTGTCGATATAATTTAATTCGCATCGTGGACATCTTACATATTCGATTTTTGCCATATAGCCTTAAATTCTCCCTTTTTTAAATCGCTATAAGTATATTCATAAATTATGTAATTGTCTACTTTTTTTATACAATTTCTATAAAAATTTTTATACGCCTTCAAGTAACATTTTGTCGGCTACTAATGCAATAAACTCACCGTTGGTTGGCTTTTCATTATTTGAATATACCTTAACACCAAATAGTGTGTTGATATTTTCAATTTTTCCCCTATTCCAAGCAACTTCTATTGCGTGCCTAATTGCGCGTTCAACTTTACTTGGGCTTGTTTCAAATTTTTCTGCAATAGATGGATATAGTTTCTTTGTTATTGAATTGATAATTTCAGGGTTGTCAATTGCCATTTTTATTGCTTCTCTTAAAAACTGATAACCTTTTATGTGAGCAGGTATTCCCACCGTGATAAAAATATTGGTTATTTTCTCTTCTAGTGCGCGAAGTTGTTTTTTGTCTTGATTTGCAGTTGCGTCTTTAACAGCAGTTTCACTTAAAATGTCGTTTATCCTTTTAATAAGCACTTCGTTTTTACATGGCTTAATCATATAATAACTAGCACCCATATTCATTGCCTTTGTTATAAAATTTTCTTGGCTTAAAGCGGACAAAACAATAACCTTTGCTTTAAGTCCCAAACCTGATAAATTTTCCATAAACTCAAAGCCGTCCATGCCCTTTAAAATTATGTCGGTCAGGACAATATCTGGATTTAAATTTTTTGCTATTTCCAAGCCTTCATCTGCTGTTTGACAAGTCCTTATTTCACTAAATAAGTTTGATTTTTCTAGTTCCCTAGTTACCCCGTTCATTGCTTCCAAATTGTCGTCTATAATCAATATTTTTCTTTCCACGGTTTTAATTTCTCCTTTCGTCACTTTTTTCTTTGACATGAAAATGTTAGCACAATTTGTTAGATTATTCAAAGTTTTGAAAAAATAAAAAGACAGAAAGGTGTGCAAAAAAAATATAAAATTGTTGGTATTTGTCGAATTAGTTCGTAGAAGTAGTTTTTGGAAGAATATAATAGGTTAAAAGCAAGAAAAAACACATGAAGTTCATGTGCTTTTTTTGTGCTATTCTTCTGTTTTAATATGCTCTTTTAAAAGAGTTCCAACAAGTTCGGTTTCAAAATTTTCAAGTTTTGTTGTATCTAATCTTACAAGGTAGTAAGCAGATTTTTCATCGCCTGTAAAACTCTTGTAGAAATAAACATATCCATTGTTGAAATCAACATTCAAATTCATGTCAAATGATAGTGTATCATTGTCTTTGTTTGTTAATTTAATTAAGGCTTTTTCTGGGTCGTTATACTTAATCATATATAACTCTTTATCTGCATTATATGCAAACACATAATTGTTATAAACTGCGATTGGAGTTAAAGTTGTTTCTGTTGTTAAAACTTCGCTAACTGGCAATCCACCTTGTGGCATTTTAATATAAGTTAAATAGCCACTTTCGTTTTTGATTATCATGCCTCTATAACCATCTTCAAAGTCTAACACGATTGGGTCGGTTGAGAATGCTTGATATGAAAGTTGAACCATATCGCTCATTTTGATATTTGCTTCTTCGTTTGCAATTTCAAACTTTGCCATATAGTAGCAAGCATTTTCTTCGTTTAGTCCTCGTTTTGTGAAAATCAAGGTATCGTTTTTAAAATCTTTAACTGCGTAGGTTGAATTTAATGAAACAACAATTTCTTCTTGGCTTTTAATGTTTGCCATTGCCAAAACATTGCCTCGTTTTGCACTTTCGTCTGATTCTTTTTCTGTGTCGATATTTCTTGTATAGTATAAATATTGATAGCCTTGTAATGAAGGTTGTTCAACTGTGTTATTTTCTAATAATCTTGGTAAAACAACACTTGAAACTCCTGTTGCAATTTTGTTAACACTTTTGTCGCTTGCTTTAACAACATACAAGTCTGCACTGTCGTAAACTGCCAAGTAAACTTCGCTTTCAACTTGATAGAAAGCAAATTGGAATTTTGTTGAACCAACTGTTGTTTTGTAAAGTCTTCTAACATTTGTTCCGTCAAGTGATGATTCATAGAAATCGGTTTTTTCAAAATTTATTTTTCCATCATTTCCCTTTTCGGTGTTAGGAGTAGCATAGTAAATTTTATCTCCAAAAATATAAAAACCGCCATTTTCAAAGCCAACAACTTTTGGTGCTAAAATTTCTGCTATGTTGTTTCCATTTTCGTCTTTTTTTATTGTTCCATCTGCATTTAATGGTGACCTATAAATTGCTGATAGTTTAACATTGCCATATTTGTTGCTACCTTCTGTTAAAGCACCTGTTTCGGTGTAGCCAGAAACATAGTAAAGGTAACTACCTTTTTGAACTACCAAACCGCCGTTACTTGTTACAGGGTCTGCTTTTGCTGGGCCACCTTTTAAAGCCGTAAATCCACAACCTGTGAAAATAAGCACGCCCAATAATATAATCAATAAAAAACTTGTAATTTTCTTTTTCACTTTAAATCTCCTATATTAAAACTAGAATGTAGTTTATCATTTATCTAAATTATAGTCAAATTTTTACCAATAAAAACATGAAAAATAAAGACTTACTTTTTGGGTAAGCCTTTATTTTAACTTTAAACTATTTCTACTGCGATGTTTTCGCCAGTAACCGCATCTTGATAAGTCATCCAATAACCTTTGCCTGCATAGTTATCGGCGTCAATAGGTAGCCACTGCGAAAAACCTTCAACTTCTTTTGGTGGAACAAGTGAATATTCGCTTGGAATGCCATAGCAAATGCATTTTTCTTTTCCATTTTCGTAGATAACACCAAAAACATAAAAATCATCACCTTGCATTACCTTGCAAAATTTGCTGTCTGGAATTATATTTTCAAGCACCCTATCTGGCTCGTTAGATTCAAAAATTTGTTCAATTTGGTTTTCGATTTTGCTATAGAATCCCGATTTGGTTTTTGAGTCATCACCCACCAGACGAACTTTCTCATGACTAGTAATGCTTGGTTCGCTTTCCGCCTTCACTTCGGTTCGTTTAATCTCTTTATCGATATAATCGTCAAGTAGTTGTTGCTCGAAAATTTCGTTTTGTTGTTCTTCAAGTGGCATTTGTTCTAATTGGTCAAAAGTGCTTTGCTTTAATTGTTCTTGCATTTCCAAAATGTTTGTTTTTTCAAGCAAGGACTGTATTACTGCATGCTGTCTAATAGCCTTTGTGGTTTCGGTTGAACCCCATAAAAGAGTTTCATAACTTTTACCTTTTAAACTTACAATCGCAACACTAACTTTTGATGTATTATTTGCGTTGCCGTTTATTTGAATTTTTAAATTGCCAAGTTCCTTTGCAGTTGCTTTTGTTTTAAACACATTATCGCCTATTTGCACGCCGATGCTATATTCTTCATCGGTTGGCTTAACATTAAAACATCTTAAACTTCCCACAACTTTATCACTTTCGTAACTTAACGAAAGCACTCCCTTTTGGTTGGAAACGCCGTTATAATCTGCTGGAATTAAAATGATATTTTTCTTAAACATTTGCATTTTGTTTCACCTTCTTTTTTAAGTAATATTTTTAAAAACACAATACTGTAATATTTTATATGAAATGTTTAATGTTTGTTAACACTAATTTTAAACAAAAAAAACGACAAATAAAATTTTTTGTCGTTTCTATAAAATTATTTAATCTTTTAGTTGCAAAATTAAATTCGATAATTGAACAAATTGCTCTACAGATAATTGTTCTCCCCTGCAACTTGGCAATAAATTGAGTTTTTCAAATATCACATCAATATTGCTTTGAGTTAGCCCAAGTTTTGCTTTTAAACAATTTGATAATGTTTTTCGTCTCATCGAAAAAGCACTTTCAATAACCTTTCCGTGAAAATTTAAGTCTTTAATGTTAAATTTTTTATAGTTTAAATTTATGTTTACAATAGCACTATCTACCTTCGGCACTGGCGTGAACATTTTTTTGTTTACAATTCGCTTTAAACTTACATCTGCAACACTTTGCACTTGCGCAGTCATTGAACCATAGTCTTTTGTTCCACAATCTGCACATAGCCTTTCTGCAACTTCTTTTTGAACCATTATTGTTATTGATGAAAAATTAAAATTTTCGCCAATCAATTTAAAAATTATTGGAGTTGTAATGTAGTAAGGCAGGTTTGCAACAACTTTAAATTGTCCATTAAAGTGATTATTAACTTCACTGCTTGAAACTTTCATAAAATCGGCAAAGCAAAGTTCTATGTTATCATATCCTTCAAAGGTTTGTTTTAAAACGGGTCTTAACTCGTTGTCTATTTCAACCGTCAAAACATTTTTAACATGCTTTGACATGACTTTTGTTAATGTTCCCGCACCTGTTCCTATTTCAAGCACTTGGTCATTTTTTTGCAAATTTGCATCAGCGCAAATTGCTTCTAATAAATTAGTGTCCGTGATAAAATTTTGCCCAAAATGTTTTTTAAAGGCAAAGTTATTTTCTTTTAAAGTATCAAAAGTTTTATCCATAAGCACCTAATTTTTTAGTTTTGGAAACACTCTGTAAGTGTTTTCTAGCAAAATTGTTTCAAGTTCTTTTTTTGGCATTTGGTTTAAATCTGCAAGTTTTTGAACCACATAATTTACATATTTAGGTTCATTTCTCTGCCCCCTAAATGGCTCTGGGCAAAGATATGGGCAGTCGGTTTCCACAACCATTTTGTCAAGTGGAATATTTTGAGCCACCTCCACCAATTTTTTTGCGTTTTTAAAAGTTAAAACGCCACCAAACGCGATGTTAAAACCAAGTTTAATAAACTCTTTGGCAAGTTCCAAACTTCCGCTAAAGCAGTGAATTATTCCACCATTAGTTAAAAATTGTTTGTTTTGTTTTAATATTTTAAGCAAGTCATCAAAGGCATCACGAACATGGATAAGCATTGGCAAGTTGCACAAATGTGCAATTTTAAGTTGCTCGACAAAAACTTTTTGTTGAATGGCTTTATCGGTTAAATTATCGTGATAATCTAGCCCAATTTCGCCTATCCCCACCACTTTTGGATGTTTGCAACTTTCAATTATAAAATCTTTTATTTGGTCGTTAAAACTATCGGCATAGTCAGGATGCAAACCTATTGTGGCATAAACATTTTCATACTTATTTATAAGCTTAATTGCACTTTTACAACCTTCGATATCCGCACAACCACAAACGATTTTTTCCAAATTGTCGCTATGCATTTCGCCAATTATTCTATCAATGTCTGTATAAACACTATCGTTTATATGAGCATGTGTGTCAATAATCATTAACCAACCTCAACACCACTTGTCACATTTTTTTCTGGGGTTACAAAGCAAAATTCTTTTTCATCTTCATTATAAGCATACAAAATCATTCCCTGACTTTCAATACCTTTGATTTTTCTTGGTTTTAAGTTAAGAACGGCAACAATTTGTTTGTTAAGCATGTCTTGTGGAGCATAGTGTTTTGCAACTCCGCTAACAATAATTCTAGTTTCAGAGCCAAAATCAACTTTAAATTTTAAAAGTTTATCTGCATTTTCAACTTTTTCGGCTTCAATAATTGTTCCAACTTTAAGTTCTAGTTTTTCAAAGTCGTCAAATTCAATTTCAGCTTTATGATTTACTGCTTTTACATCTTCCATTTTCTTTTCTTCTTTTCCTTGTAAATTTCCAAGCAAAAATTTTAATTCTTCCTGAATATTAAGTCTTTGATAAAGGGCAGTTTTTTCAATAACTTGTCCGCCAATTTTGTCGTTATAATCGTTCGACAAAGTGTCAAAGCCTTTATCTTTATTATTTAATGCAACAAAAATTCTTTCTGCTGTTTGTGGAATGAATGCTTGAAGCATTACGGCAACGCAGTGAATTGCAAAATATAAGTTATGAAGAACATCGCCAAGTCGAGCCTTATCTTCTTTTAGTGTCCAAGGTGCAGTTTCTTCAATATATTTATTTGCAAGCCTAATAACTTTCCAAATTTCAGCAAGTGCGTTATTTACTTCAAACTTATCCATGAAATTTTTTACATTTTTAAATAAGTCGCATGATTGAGTAATAAGGTTATTATCAAGTTCGGTTAAATTGCCCGAAGTTTTTGGAACAACGCCTTCAAAATTTTGAACAATCATCGCACTTGTTCTTGAAAGCAAATTAGCAAGGTCGTTAACTAAATCGCTGTTAATTGCCTTTAAGAAACTTTCATTATCGTATGGGCTATCTCCCAAAATTGGACCATATCTAAGCAAGAAATATCTAACCGCATCCACTCCATATCTATCACACAAAACAAATGGGTTAAATCCGTTTCCTAAACTTTTGCCCATCTTAACACCTGTTTGAGTTAGCCAACCATGTGCATGAATATGTTTAGGAAGTGGCAAATCTAGTGCCATTAAGATTGCTGGCCAAATTATTATGTGAAATCTTGCAATCTCTTTTGCCATTAAGTGAACATCTGCTGGCCAATACTTTTTAAATAAACTGTCGTCTTCTTGCATATAGCCAAGTGCTGTTAAATAGTTTGGTAGGGCATCAATCCAAACATAAATTGTGTGTCTTGTGTCAAATGGAACAGGCACGCCCCATTTAACTGATGTTCTTGAAACGCACAAATCTTGAAGTCCTTGTTTGATAAATCCAATCATTTCACTTCTTGTGCTGTCTAGTTTAATAAAATCTGGGTGGTCTTCATAGTATTTCAAAAGTTTGTCGGCATACTTTGATAATTTAAAAAAGTATGCTTCTTCACTTGCTTTGATAACTTCTCTTCCGCAGTCTGGACACTTGCCATCTTTAAGTTGACTTTCTGTGAAGAAACTTTCGCAAGGAACACAATATAGTCCTTCATATTTTGAAAGATAAATTTCGCCTTTATCAAACAAGGTTTTAAATATCTTTTGAACTGTCTTTACATGGTAGTCATCAGTGGTTCTAATATACTTATCATAAGTTATATCGAGTTTTTTCCAAAGATTATAGTAGTTTTGAACAAGGTTGTCGCAAAATTGCTTTGGAGTTAGTCCTTGCTTTTCGGCTTTTTCTGCCACCTTTTGGCCATGCTCATCGCTACCAGTTAAAAAGAACACATCTTTTCCGCAAAGTCTGTTAAATCTTGCTAATGCATCTGCATACACACTTGTGCAACAGTGACCCAAGTGCAAATCTCCACTGGAATAGTAAATTGGGGTTGTTATATAAAATTTTTCTTTTTCCATAAATATTCTCCGCTTGAAAATAAAGTATAGCAAACAAACCAAAAATTGTAAAATGAAAAATTAGACAAGTGATTTATATCTCAATTTTAATCATATATATAGTTATAATGAACGGTATTTTTAATTTTGTTTTTATTTTATCTCTCTCCATTATGCTTTTCATAAACCCATCATCTTGTTTGGAAACCATGATGTCGGCAGGAGAAAAAGCAGTAAATTTGTGCATTAGTTTAATTTCAATCTATGCAATTTGGCTTGGGATACTTGAAGTTTTAGACAAATCAGGCTTAAGCAGAATTCTAGCAATAATTTTAAAACCTATAATTAGATTTTTGTTTGGCAAGCAAGACGATGAAACAAACGAAGTTCTTGCAATAAATTTGTCGGCTAACATGCTTGGAATGGGAAACGCAAGCACGCCAAGTGGAATCAAGGCAATGCAAATGCTTGACGACAAGTCTGGAAAAGCAACACCCGCCATGATTATGCTAACGGTTATTAACAGCATGAGTTTACAAATTATTCCCACCACGCTTATTGGCATGAGAATAGCATACAAAAGTGCTAATCCTGCAAATATTATTTTCCCGATAATTATAACTTCATTTATCTCTACATTTATTGCTGTTATGCTAGTTAAACTGTTTTATCGGCAAAAGAAGGTGAAAAAATGAGTGCATATATTATTCCAGTTTTAATAATTGCCCTTTTTGTTTATGCCAACATAAAAAAAGTAAACACCTATCAAACCTTTGTTGATGGTGCAAAATCGTCACTTAACTTAATTTTCGATATTTTTGCATACATAGTTGCAATTTTTGTGATAATAGAACTATTCACTGTAAGCGGGTTAAGCGACAAACTTTCCCAAGTGCTTGCTCCAGTATTCAATTTTTTAGGCATTCCCGTTGAACTATCCAAAATGATTATTGTTAAACCATTTTCTGGTTCTGGTGGTTTAGCACTTTTAACAGAAGTGTTTGAAAAATACGGAGCAGATAGTTATATTTCTAGATGTGCATGTGTGATTTTGGGAAGTAGCGAAACCGTCTTTTATGTTTCTACTGTTTATTTATCTAAAACAAGCGTAAAAAAACTTGGCTGGGCAATTCCTATCGCCTTATTATGCACGATAATATCTGTAATTTTGGGCTGTGCGCTATGCAGAATAATGTAAAATTGAATTATTTTTGCAAAATTTTTCAAAATAAATAGCATTTTTATAGATTTTTATTAAAAATAAGCAACAAAAAACCGACTTTATTGTCGGCTTTTTATTATTCATCTTTATTTTCGTTTTCTTTGTTTTCTTCTTGGTTAAATTTATCTCTGTTGTAATGATACATATTCTTGCTTGCATCTGGGCCTTTATAGTCGTCCTTCACATCGTTTGCATAATGTGGTTTTTCAACACTTCTTGCCAAAAAGCCAAAAATTGTAGCAATAATCATGACTGCAAGTGAAAGCAACAAAAGCACTATTATTGAAGCAAAAGCCAAGTGACCCATAACTGCTTCAACAGTAAGGTAAACTAATAATGTTCCACACATTGCACTTGAAATTGTTAAACACAAAGCACCTACAATAGAATTTTTTAAGCATAATGCAGAGCCTGCCAAGCCAACGATTGAGCCAAACAAACATACCCAACCAAAAACGGCAATAAGTTTAGTTACACTTCTAGCTACATTAGTTGCTGCCAAAATGTCGCCAGTTATTGCAGCAATAACACCCCATGCCAAACAGATAAAACTTGATATCATGCCAAGAGTAAAGGCTGTAACACTTTTTTTCATCATAATTTTCTCTCCTATACTTACATTATATATGATATAAATTTGTATTCCAACATTTTTTTATCAATTTTAATAATGTTAATTAAAATAAATTAGCAACAAATGATTTTGTAAATTTCATTTTTTGGAACATTTCTATCCTTTGCCACCTGTTTAATAGCATCGCTTTTTGTTAGTCCTTGATTAACATAATGTTCATAATGTTCTTCGATTGATAGTTTATTTAACTCGTTTTCTTGTTCCAAGTTGTTTTGTACAATTAAAACATATTCCCCTTTAGGCTCTTTTGGATAGCCTTCTTCAAGTGAGAAAAATTCAACTTCTTCATACATTTTTGTTAATTCTCTAACACTTATGCACTTTCTGTTTCCAAAAATTTTGTAAATAGATTGTATCGTTGAAACAAGTTTGTGTGGTGCAACATACAAAACTATTGGGCAATTATGGTCTTTAAATTTATCTAAAACTTTTCTTTCCTCTTTTTTGTTATCTGGCAAAAAACCAACAAAAGTGAAAGGTGCACTAATACCAGACAAAGCAACAGCACTAACAAACGCACACGCACCGGGAATAATTGTGTAATCAATCTCATTTTCAATTAAAAATGGAATAAGCTCGCTTCCGGGGTCACTGATGCATGGCATACCAGCATCGCTAATCAGTGCCAAGTTTTTACCTTCTTTTAATTTTTCAATTACTGTTGGAATTGCGGTTTTATAGTTAAATTTGTGAAAACTAAAAAGCGGTTTTCTTATATCATAATGATTAAGTAGTTTTAAACTTGTTCTTGTGTCTTCACATAAAATTTCATCAACCGACTGCAAAGTTTCAACCGCTCTAAACGAAAAATCTTTTAAATTTCCTATTGGCGTTGAAACAAAATAAAGTTTTCCTGACATACTTTTCTCCGTAAAAATTAAGTAAATTTATTAAAAAATTAGATTTTTTCCATATTTTTTTAACTTTTTTATTAAAAAACAAATAAAACTAATTTAATTGCTTGTTTTTGTAACCCTACAGCCTTCCTTTCCGCCCTTCACTGCTTCAATTAAAACAACATTACTTTCCTGCTTATTTTTAGGAAAGCAAAATTCAATTTTTTTAGGTTCTAAATGATAGTTTTTTAAGGTTTCAATAATTTCTGCTAATCGGCTTGTATCATGAACAAACACAAATTTTCCGCCAAACCTTAAAAGTTTGCTTGCCGAAGCACATAATTCGTCAAAAGTGAGCATAAGTTCATATTTGCACATCGCAATTTCTTTAACATCAATCACATTATGATTTTGTGGCTTTTTGTATGGTGGATTGCAAAGAACAATATCAAATTTTTCTTGACCAAGCAACTTATAACTGTCTTGCACACTACAATTATAAATTTTAACTTTGTCCTGAATATTGTTAAGAGCGAGACTTTTTTGGGACATTAAATACATTTGCTTTTGCAACTCAACTAATGTCATGTCACACTCGTTTTTTGCATAAAAAAGTATTCCAACAACTCCACTGCCACTACAAAGGTCAACAACTTTGTCAGTTTTTTTTGCTTTAATGAAATTTGCAAGCAAAACTGCATCACTCGTAAAAGTGTACAACTTTTTGTTTTGAATTATATGCATATCTTTATAAAGCAAATCGTCAAGGCGTTCATCTTGCGATAAAACTATTTTTTCGTTCATTTATTTTCCTTTTAGTTTTAATGTTTATTTTCATCTAAATTTTGTTTTTCGCTTTCAACAAGGGTAATTTCATCTAGTTCATAATCTTCAATATGATAATTATCGCTATTATCCACAAACTTAACAGAAACAAGTTTTTTCATTAGGTCGTTATAAACAACGGTTCCCTCACCATCTTTTGTTTTAACACGACTTCCAAGTTTTGGCATTAGGTTTATAAGTTCAACATATTGCTCGTTTTCATAGCCCAAGCAACAAAGTAATCTGCCACAAACGCCGTTTATGTTTGTTGGATTCAAACTTATTCCTTGATTTTTTGCCATTTTTATATTAACTTTTTCAAAATCGTTTAAAAATCGTTTACAGCAAACTTCTCTGCCACAAATGCCAATTCCACCAAGAATTTTTGCCTTATCCCTTGTGCCAACTTGTCTTAACTCTATTCTTGTTTTTAAAGTTCCGGCAAGCATTTTAACCAAATCTCTAAAATCCACTCTGTCGTCGCTTGTAAAATTTATTGTTACCTTGCTTTCATCAAAAGCATATTCTGCGTTCACTATTTGCATATCAAGCTTAAGTTGTTTTGATAATTTCTTTGCTTCACTAACAGCAGTAACTTCTTTCTCTTTTAATTTTTTTAAAGTTTGCAAATCTTTTTCATTGGCTTTTCTAATAATTTTTTTCAAAGGCTCAACAAGTTCGGTGCTATCAACAAACTTTTCGCCAAACGAAACATAACCAACACTTAATCCGTGAGATGTTTCAACAATAACCTTATCGCCAGAATTTAATGAAAGATTTTGTGGGTCAAAATAATAAACTTTGCCACAACATTTTTCTTCAAATTTAACTCCTGCTACTTTTTGCTTTTCCATTTTTCCTCCAAATATCCCAGTAAGAACTCATCAACAACACTGTTTAAGTTCGTATTTAAGTTTAATTTTTCGTTAATCAACAAAATTTTATTTTTAATTTCCAAGCAAGCCTTTGTTGATAAATTTTTGCTTGCTTTTGTTAATTGCGCCAAACAAAATTTGTTTTGAACAAGGTCAACTTTACCACAATTTATGTTAACTATGTCGAACAAAAACATATCTAAAATTTCAACAATTTCAAGAAATTTTTGCTTATTTTCACATAAAAACGAGGAAAATTCCAACATTTCTTTGCTATTTGTTAAATTACATAAAATTTTCAAAGCATAGTTGTAATTGTCAATAAAACTATTATCACATTTTAATTTTTCCAAAACCGTTAAATTGCCTTGACTATATTCGCCAATAATTTGTCTATATTCACCGGGCAAGTTTTCTAGTAGTGGTGTCATTTCTTGCTGTGTAAAATTATTTAAATGAATGGTTTCGCATCTTGAAACAATAGTTGGCAAAACCTTTTGCCTAGAATTGCAAGTTAAAACAAACTTAACAAATTTTGGTGGCTCTTCAATAGACTTTAACAATTTGTTTTGCACAAGTGCACTTGCTTGGTCTATGTTGTTTATAATAAAAACTTTATAATCATTTTCGGCTGGTGTGATATTGAGTTTATCGAGTAAATCGTTAACATCATCCATTAAAAAGTTTTTTTGTGTTGGATAAATTAGAGCATCCAAACTATTATTGTCTATAATTTTTAAACAACTACTGCAAATTCCGCAAGCGTTTTTACTTTTACAAAACAAATTCATTGCATATAATTTTGCTACATTTTTTATCAAGGTATCGTCATTGCTTTCAATTAAAATTGCGTGACTTGTTGAACTTAAAACTTTTGCAAAATTATCTTTATGTTGCAAAACAAAATTAAACATTTATAATTTTTTCCTTTTTCAATACTGTAAGTACATTTTCAAAAACTTCATCGGCACTTAAAGATGCATCAATAATAACAAATCTTTCTGGCTCGTTTTTTGCAAGCAACTTAAAGTTCTCTCTAACTTTTTTGTGAAATTCTATTCCTGCTTCCTCAAAAACATCGCCTTTGTCTGCTCCACCTTTTCTTTTAAATGCGTCAACTGGGTCGATGTCCAAAAAGAATGTTAGTTGTGGCTTAACATCGCCAACAGCAAAATTTGTTATTTGCATTATTAGTGAGTCGCCAATATTCCCGTTCATGCCTTGATAAACTCGAGTTGAATCATAAAATCTATCGCAAAACACAATTTTGCCTTCGTCAAGGCTAGGCTTGATTACTTGCTCACATAAATGAGAACGGCTGGCAGAAAAAAGTAGTACTTGCGTTTTTGTGGAAAAAGTTTTCGTGGATTTTAGCATATCACGAATTTCTTCGCACTCTTTCACTCCACCTGGCTCTCTTGTTATGATATTTGCAATATTATGTTCATTGCAATAGTCATGAAGTCTACTAATAACAGTGGTTTTTCCGCAACCTTCGCCACCTTCAAATGTAATAAAATTTTTCATAATTTTCTCCATATAAATTTTAGCACATCATTAGGTTTAGGCAAAACAAAAAAAATGCAAGTTACATTAACTTGCATCATAATTTTTTGAAAACTATACGCCAATTTTAAGAATTTTGTAAACGCATTCTCCACCCGGAGTTTCAACTTTCACAACATCATTAACTTTTCTTCCTAAAATTGCTTTTCCAACTGGGCTTGTGTTTGAAATTTTACCATTTAATGGGTCACTTTCATCTTCGCCAACAATTTTATATTCAACTTCTTCATCAAACTCTTCATCGTAAAGTTTAACAACAGAACCAACATTAACAATGTGTGTTGAAAGTTCGTCTTCCGAAATAACCTTTGCAAATTTAATTTTATTTTCAAGTTCAATAATTTTTGTTTCAAGTTGAGCTTCTCTTGTTTTAGCAGCATCATACTCACTATTTTCAGACAAATCGCCGTAACTTTTTGCTTCGCCAATCATTTTTTGAACTTCTATTCTCTCAACGGTTTTCATTCTTTCAAGTTCAGCCTTGATTTTTTCTAAACCTTCTTTTGTTATAAAAATTTCTTCCATAATGGTCTCCTTATCATTAAAAAAAGTGCATTATAAAATGCAATTCAATAATTGATATTGAATTATACTTATTTATTATATGCTTGTCAACTAAAAAACTCACCAATTAAGCGAGTTTTTTAGAATATTTTTAGTTTTAATTAGAATAATTTTTCTTCGTCTTCTTTTTCGATTACAGAAGGAAGCATTGGTTTGCGTGGAGGTCTTTTTGCAAGTCCTGCCATTTTGTTTTGTGCTCTTTGGATTGATTTTTCATCCATGAACTCGCTAGCCCTTTTAAGCATTCCATGTTTTTTAAGTGATTTGTACAAGTTGTATTTTACTGTGTTATCGTCTTTGTAGTGACCGAAGCCATATTCTTCCAATTTCAAATAGTATTCTGGATTTACTTTTATTGCTGTTATAATTAGTCTTTTAACAATTTTTTCAGGGAGCATTTCTGTTGGCATATCTGTAATTAAGCCTTCAAGTTCACTATCTTTTTTTGCTGATACTCTAATTGCTTTATACATTGGCTTACCATTATTAACAAGCCATGCGTCAGCAGAAACTGCTCTTAACTTTTGATTTTTCTTTTTAATCATTGCATTCATAAGTGTTGCGTAATTTTGCAACAACTCTGTGCTATACTTTTTGCTTTGATATTGTTTTGAAGTTTTTAATAGGTCTGCAAAAATTTTTGCAATATCATCGTAACCTTCGTGATATTTAGAAATACCTTCGCTTAATCTAATTGCCTTTAAGCATTCTGTTCTTAATGAAGTTGTGATTTTTTTAGTAACAGGTTTTCCATCTTCCATAACTTCTATTGTTCTAACAAAGCGTTTGTTTAAAACTTTCAAGCCTTGAATGCTCAAAACCAAAGGATTTCTTGAAAAAGCACGAACGAACAATTTTTCATCAATATAATCTCTTAATTCATCGTTCATTTTTGCAATTACCATTGGGTCTGCCAAAACTGCTGTTTTAACATAGTCGTAAGACAAAACCAAGCCGTCTTTTCCTTTAAAATTTACAATAATTTCAGGTTTAAGTTGCAAAGCCAAGTTAACAAGTTTATCAAATTCTTCTTTATCTTTGCTCCACCATTTACCTGCATACAAAACAACATCAGGATTTCTTTTTACAAGTGATTTTCTTTTAGCAAATGTCTTAACAGTTTCAAGTTTTTCAATTCCTTCTTTTGTTGTTAAATCTAATTTAAATTTTCCAAACATAATATAAAACATCTCCTACTTTTTTAATTGCTTAAATTATATTTTATTTAACTTCAAAAGTCAATACTCAATTTTATTTTTTTTGAATTATTTTTCTTATATTGCGAAAAGTAAATAATGTAGAAAGGAGAAATAAATATGGTTAGCATAATTGCATTTATTGTTGTGATTTTTGGAGCAATGAACTGGCTGTCGATTGGCATGTTTCAATACGATTTAGTTGCGGGACTATTTGGCTACCAAGGAAGCATTTTTAGCCGAATGGTTTATATATTTGTTGGGGTGTGTGCTTGTTGGCTTGTTTACAGCGTAATAAAAAACAAAGGAAGATTAAACGCTAAAAAACTAAAACACGACGAAAGAGTTATGTATGATAAGCACGCAAAACAAGAACAGGTTTTAAGAGAAGTTGAACAAGAAAATGCCCAGCAAGAAGTGAAAGAAAGTAACACAGACCAAAGCGATGAGACTTCACAAGAAAATTCATATAATGTTGGAAGAAATCACGCAAACATTTAAAAAAACAGCAAATTTGCTGTTTTTTTATTGTTTATTTATGCCTTTTGCTCTTTTTTTTGCTTTTACTAATATTACAACTACACATGGAATTATTATAGAAATTGAAATCAAGAATATAATTCCCGCCAATTTTCCGTGATTGTATTCAACGATAATTTCAACATTCATTATCTCGTAATGCTCAGTATCTGTTGGAACATATATGCCAGCATATTTTTTATTAAATTCTAAAGATTGGTTAGAGTTAACAAATTCATAGCCTTGTGGAAGTTCTATATCTCTTAACCACTTAATTGAATTGTCAACCTTAACTTTTAGTTGTTTTTTATATTGTGGAATTGCTTTTTTAATTTTTAACGAAATTTGCTCATCTATTTCATAGTTTTGATTTGACACACTTAATGGAACAACATAGTCGCCAATCTCTTTTGCCCCTTCGCCGACTGTTAAACCAACATCATCTCCTTCAACAACATTTCCCAAATTAAACTTTGGTGCATGAGTTTTTCCATCATAGAAAAATTGATTTTCTAAATTATTGATTGTTAATTTTCGTTTTAAAATTTCAACATATTCGCTTGTGTTAACCGTGGTTGAATTTTCTGCACTGATTTTAACATAAATTTTTGTTTTTGGAGTGTAATTTTTAAACTTAATTTCACTTGTTGAAAAATTAGTGTTATCAAGTGAGTACTCGACCATGCAATCGAAAGCACTTGTTAGTCGCAACGAAACTCCATGTTCATTGCCATCGTATTGCTCGCTGTAACCACTTAAATTATACTTTATCGTGCGTGGAGCAACTTTATAGTATGGCTTGGAGAAAAAATACTTATAAATTCCAATATAGTTATGGTTTTGCACTTCGCCACTAATTTCATAATTCCCAATCGTAAATTTATCGGCTTGGCTAGAAAGTTTTATCTTTGCGTCGTCTTTATCAATTTCATCAAACAGAATGTTATATGTTAAAGGAACAAGTTCTTCGCCATATTCACTGTTTTTATAATCGACCGTGTAAACCACATATTTTTTTCTAACAGTGAAAGTTACATGAATGGTTTTTAGGTCGTTATTATATTTATCCACGCAAGAAACATCAAAAGAAAAATTTCCTGTTTGTTTTGGAGTTCCAACTAGGCAAAATGTGTAAGGGTCACAAGACACTCCTTGTGGGAAGTTATCGTTTATAATGCTTAATGAATAGTTTGAAACATTCACTGGTTGTGGAATTTTAACATTCATTTGTTCGCCATATTGAAATTTAGAGCCTAAATCAACATCTTCATAACAAAACATTAGTTGATTAGTTACCATAGGATAAATAAATGTATAGTTCATTTCGTAGTCGGTGTAAAGTTTTAAGTTGTTTTTAGCATTATAGTTGTCGCATAATGAACTTTTTATGAATGAGTCGAAATTTTGGTCATCAACATATTGGGTTTGCGCCTTATCCCAATAGTAGTAATAGTTATTTTTCCAATCACTGCTCTTATTAGATAAATTTAATTGAGAAAAGTTCTCACCAACAACGATATATTTGTCGTTTATGTTAGTGTTGTAGTTGTCGCTAGGGTTTTGATAAACATAAACTCTTTTGTCGTTAGATGATAAATTATACCATTTAATTTCAACTTGAATTATTGTGTTATCATAAGTGTAAATATACAAATTAAAAGTATAAAGTTTATTTTCGCTATAATCTGGAAGTTCAACATCAAATCTTCCGTTTGAGTAAGGAAAATATTGCGAATATTCACTATAATCTCGATATTTATATTCAAGACCATTTGAAATTATAAGGTCGTCGAAACATTGAACTGATTTTACTCTTGCGTAGTCATTAAAGCATAGTGAAATAATTGATGAATTTTTAGAAAAAGCATATATTGTGTTTTTATTTTCGGTGGAAAGGACTTTATTAAACATTTGATAAGTTTCAACAGATGTATTTTTTCCTGCACGAACATAACAAAATTCTGCTTGAGAATAGACAAAAAATTCGTGCTTACATGTTTTATCCACCACTCCATCATTATTATTATCAATTTCAAACAATACTGTGTAATCGCCACTGTCGATAGGACTTTTTGATGAAATTGTAACTTTGTTATTTAAACTAGTAATGTTGAAAAGTGATGAAACATCCACATTATTATTCAAAATTTTTGTGTTAAACGAAATGTTTTGGATATTTTCTTTATTTGTGTATTCGTAAGTAATGTTAATATTATCGCCATAATTAAAAATGTTTTGGTCTAGAAAAATTGATTTACCTAGACTATTAACTTTATCGTTGCACGAAGGATTAACATAGTTTGTTACATTAGAATTTGAATTTACAATTTCAAAATCATTAGTGTCTATTGTGTCCTTAACATTTGAGTTGTATTCAAAACCATACATATGTGTTAGTAAATTGGGGTCATCGTAGGCAACAAGAACTATGCTATTTAATTCTCCCCAACTGTTTAAAGCAATGAATGCACCATTTCTAGTTATATTATTTTTATCTTTAAAACTTACATTATCGTTCCAACCAATAACAGTAATTGCATGATTAAGCGTCTTTTCCGAATAAGAATAAGCATAATTATTTATATAAATAAATTCGGTATCGTTGATACTAGAACTAATTCCGCCATTCATCAATAAATGTTGCTTATAGTTTATAATATTTTCTTCTTGTGACAATGATGAATCATAAAGTTTAGTAAATTTGTATTTATCAAAATTATACTTATGTGCTAGTGGGGCATACATTTCGTAAACCTGCTCATAGTTAGTGCTGTCCAAGGCATAAAGATTATCATAAGGAAACTCACTTTCAAGCAAAAGTCCTTGCCTTGTAATAACACTTGTTATGTCATATGGCTGAACGCCGTTTCCAATAACATAAGAAGGCGTTAAATTTTTCATGCATAATGTTAACCATGCTTCCGAAAAATCATATTTTTCGCCTGTTTTTCTCTGCAAAAATGTTTCAAACGACTTAACATAAGAAAAATAGGCACAAGTTCCAAAACCGTCTTGGTTGCTTGTTTCAATTCGATAGTAATCTTTCAAACAAAAATAGTCATCGTTAACTGACGCTTGAGAAATATCTGGCTTTTCGATTTCTTGCGCTTGCACATTATTTTTTGGAAGTATTAGCGCAAAACTAAACAATCCAAAAATTGCAAGTATTGAAAAGACTATTGCTTTTAAAATTTTATTTTCTTTAGTTTTCATATTAATTAGTATATCATAAATTTAAAAAAACAATATCAAATAAACTCTAAAAAGAAAAAAGCAGTGTTTAACTGCTTTTATTGATATTTTATATCTTGTGGTGCAAGCAAGGACAAAAGTTCGTATTCAAGCAAGTTGTCGTACTTAACCGTGCTTGTAAGTTTATAGGCCTTGCCAGTTGAAGAACATTTGATGTAAACATCACTTGAGCCAATATGGCTATCCAAAACTTCCAATATTTGATTGTATAAATCTTTATTTTGCGTATCAAAACGAAGATATAATGTTTTTGGCTTTTCCTTAACTTCTGTCACTTCCTCTTCAACTTTGGTTTCTTCGGTTGTCCAAGAAGTAAAGCCCTCAAGCATAACAGTTGGTGCCTCGCCATATCTTATTGAAAGTTTTCCCGTAAATGTTCCTATTGCATCTTCATAAAGCACATGCTTAAATTTTGAATATGCTTTTGGGAAAAGCATGACGTCTATTGTTCCATACAAGTCTTCAATCTTTACTATTGCCATTTCTTTCTGGTCTTTTTTGGTGTAAAGCTTTTTTATTTCGCTAACCATTCCGCCAAACGAAACTTGCATGCCGTCTTGCAATCCACTATTATTTGCATTAGTCTCGTCAAACTGCTCTTCTTCCCCTTCTTCGTCAGTGCTTAAAGAGTCCATATATTCTTGAATCATCTCGGCATTTAAGTTAAAGCCATTAAATTTGTTAATATACTTGTCAAGAGGATGTCCTGTAACATAAACGCCAACAATTTCTTTTTCAAGTTTAAGTTTTGTGTTGTCATCGTATTCTGGCTTTACTGGATAATCAATTTTGTTAATTGTGTTAGAGGCTGGGATCAAACTGCCAAACAAACTCATTTGCCCGTTGCTTTGTGCCTTTTTGTCCATATTCACTCTTTCACTAATTTTTTCGTAAACTTCCATTAAAACACTTCTTGGTTTGTTAAACCCATCAAGCGAGCCAGAAAGTATTAACGCTTCAATTCCTTTTTTGTTCAAACCATATTTGTTTGTTCGTGAAATCAAGTCGTTAATATCCAAATAATCGCCATTAAGTTTTCTCTCTTCGATTATTTTTTCACTAATTGCAATACCCATATTTTTCAAAGCGCCAATACCAAAGCGTATTCCGCCATTTTCATAACTGAACAAACTTTGACTTTTGTTTACATCTGGTGGATAAACACTATAGCCTTTACCTTTTGCATACAAAATGTATTTTGCAATATCTTCTGGTTTGTTTAAACGATTGTTTAACACACCAATTAAAAACTCAACTGGGTAATATGTTTTTAAATATGCTGTTTGATAGGTTATGAAAGTGTAGGCAGCAGCATGTGCTTTGTTAAACGCGTACGATGCAAAACTGGTCATTTGGTCGAAAATTTGATTTGCAAATTCTTCACTTGCGCCACGCTTAATTGCACCATCTATTGGGTGTTTTTCATCATCTCTACCATAAAGGAAAGTATGGCGTTCCGCAATCATTTTGTCCATTTGCTTTTTACCCATCATACGACGAACATTATCCGCCTGTCCAAGTGAGTAGCCTGCCATTTCTTGCAAAATGTTCATAACTTGCTCTTGATAAACGATAATACCATAGGTAGGTTCCAAAATTGGTTTTAGGCAGTCCATGCCATAATCAATTTTAGATGGGTCATTTTTGTTTTTAATATATTTAGGAATACTATCCATAGGACCGGGTCTAAAAAGGGCTGTTCCCGCAATGATATCTTCTAGTCGCCTTGGTTGAAGGTCGGTTAAGAACTTTTTAAAACCACCACTTTCCAACTGGAACACGGCATCGGTATCACTTGAACAAACAAGGTCGTAAACTTTTGGATCGGTGTACTCCATATCGTAAAAGTCGATGTCTATGTTATGAACTTGCTTAATAATCTTTTTGGTTGCAATAATATCCGATAATGTTTCAACACGCAAAAAGTCCATTTTCAAAAAGCCTAAATGCTCAACATCAATCATGTTATATTGCGTTACAATGGTGTCGCCCACTCTTGTTAAAGGAATGTTTTCGTCAAGAACCTTATTACAAATAACAACACCTGCTGCATGCACAGACAAATTTCGTGGCATGTTTTCAAGTTTAATTGCAATGTCTACAACTCGTTTAACATTTGGATTATTGTTATACATTTCAACAAGTTCTGGGTTTTCGTATTTT
This sequence comes from uncultured Clostridia bacterium, assembly GCA_934749845.1. Classification (GTDB taxonomy): domain Bacteria; phylum Bacillota; class Clostridia; order Christensenellales; family UBA1242; genus CAKVNM01. Next base: position 52,039 of record CAKVHQ010000004.1, on the reverse strand, counting down.
AAGTCGTCTTCGTATTTTGCTTGCAATTCTGGGTCGTCATTTTTCTTACTTTTATCTGCAAGACCAAACACATATTTTAATGTTTCATGGTCGAACATTCCAACTGTGTCGATAAGTTTGGTTATTTCGTCACTTTGAGCGTATGGCATTCTAAACACTCTGGCAACATCTTTAATAACCGCTTTGGCTTTTAGCCTACCAAAAGTTACAATTCGACAAACCTTGTCGTGACCATACTTTTCGGTAACATATTGAATAACTTCTTCTGTTCTTTCCGGCTCAAAGTCGATATCAAAGTCGGGCATAGAAACTCTTTCTGGGTTCAAAAAGCGTTCAAAGAACAAACTATATTTAAGTGGGTCTAGTTTTGTAATGCCCATACCATAAGCAACAATACTACCCGCACCGCTTCCACGACCTGGGCCAACGGCTATGCCAACACTTTCGGCATAATTTATGTAATCCCAAACAACCAAGAAGTAATCGTTAAAGCCCATACGGTCGATAATTCCAAGTTCGTATTCCAAACGCTCTTTTATTTCTGGAGTTACTTCTTTATACTTTGCGTAAACACCATTTGTGGCAAGTTCTCTAACATACTCACGAGAAGTTTTGCCATCTGGTGCTTTGTATAGCGGAATTAGCGAAGGGTCTTTATGCAAATAAAACTCTTCACATTTATTAGCAATTTCCATCGTGTTGTGAACAGCATCTTCAAAGCCTTTTAAAACTTCCAACATCTCTTGTTCACTTTTAACATAAAATTGGTCGCCATATCTTATGTGAGTTGGGTCGTCCATGGTTTTTTTCATGCTAATACACATTAAAACTTCTTGCGCTTCGCTATCTTCTTTGTTCAAGTAGTGACAGTCGTTGGTTGCAATAAGTTTTATTCCAAGTTTTTCGCCCATTTCTTTAAGATGAGTTCTAACTTCTAATTCTTCTGGAATAAAGTGGTTTTGAACTTCAAAATAAAAGTCATCGCCAAACATTTCTTTCATTTCCAAGGCTAATTTTTCGGCTTCATCATATCTTCGAGCCAAAATTAGTTTTGGGATGTCGCCACTAATACATGCGTTCGTGCAAATTAAACCATCGTGATACTTTTTTAATGTTTCGTAGTCTATTCTTGGTTTATAATAAAATCCGTCAACCGAAGCAATACCATTAAGTTTTGCCAAGGTGTGATAGCCAACTTCGTTTTTTGCAAGCAAAATAAGGTGGCTATAATCTAGCCCGCCCGACTTAATATTAAGGTTTGGCGAAACATAAAACTCGCAACCAACAATCCCCTTTATGTGATTTTTTTGATTACCCTGGTTTTCTGGCTTACTGTTCCAATCGTCTATTTTTTTATTGTATGCCGAAAGAGAGTCTAGAAACTCGGTCGTAACATGCATGTTGCCATGGTCTGTTACGGCAACAGCGGTTTGCCCCATGCTCTCAACTTTTTTTATCAAATCCTTAACTTTTATTGCGCCATCTAGCAAACTATATTCTGTATGCAAATGAAGATGAACAAAATTGCTCTGCTTATTTTCCATATTTTGATTATACCAACAAACAAAAAAAATAGATAACATTTTTTAAAAGTTATCTACCAAAATTTTACTGTTTTATTTCTTTAGCAATTTTTATTATTTTTTGAAACCTATGATACAATCCACTTTTAGAAATTTTGTTCATAGAAAGTTTAACCAAAGAGTCCAAAGTTTCTTCGGGGTTTGCAAGACGCAAATAGCACACTTGTTTTAAATTTTCGTCTAAACTTTCAATGCCAACAGTGTCTTGAATAACCTTTATCGCATTAAGTTGCTCCATGCTTGCATTAACCATTTTTGTGATGTTCGCTGTTGAGCAATTATTTTGCCTGTTAACATTATTACGCATTTCTCGATAAGCATTTTCGTTTTGCAAATCTAAAAATGACTTTGTTGCCTTTAACAGCCCTAGCAAATTTATTATTTGCTGAAAATCTTGCAAGTAAACAACATAGTATTCTTTTCGCTCCACCTTTTTTGCAAAAATGTTTATCTCGGCAAGTGCTTCCATAAAATCTAAGGCTAGTTGCTCGCTTGAAAACACAAACTCCAAATGATATCCACTGCTTTTGTTGTTTCCTTCTTTGGTTGAAAGCACTATATTTGTTGTTCCACAAGCAATAAACAAACCTTTAATGTATGATAAAATTTTTTCTTCGGTGTCGATTAAATACTTAGAAATTCCGCCATTTATTTGAACAAACTTATTTTCATCGTAACTTATAATTTCACAATCTTGCAAAATTTGGTTTGTAAATTTTTCAGGAAAAATAATCTCATACTTAACCCTATCGTCATAGCCAACATCATCGCTGATAGATAGTTCCGCACTCGTGCCATACAAGTTTGAAAGAATTTTATTTAAACAATTATAAATGTCTAGTAATTCTGTTTTAATAACAATGGAAAAGCCTTTTTTTGATTTAGAAATTTCGCCAATAGATTTAATAATAGCCGACAAAAAAGAAAGTGCCAATTCGTTATCGGTTGGCAGAAGTTGGCACAATTCTTTTTTAAGTTTACTATTAAATGATTCCATTTTTAGCCCTTGTGATTTTTAAATTTTGGAATATCGTCCATGTTGACGATAAGTTCTTTTGGAATTTGATGAGTGATAGCAAAGTTCATTGGATGATTGCACTCGCCCACTTTTTCTGGAGCGTGAGCATCACTGTCCATAATAAATTTGGTTTTCATATCAACCATTTTTTCGATGTCATCTCTACTAAATATTGTACGCTTTCCGTTAAGTTCAATATATGTGCCTTTTTGAAGGGCAAGTTTTGCAATTTGAGGTGCATCAACTGGCATGCCATAATTTAGGTGAGCCAAAATGTCGATGTTATACATATCTATTGCTCTTAAATAAGCATCTGTGTTTTTTTGAATAATCCATTTAGTTGAGAAAATTTTTCTAAAATCGTTGCGAGCAAAAAAGCCCAATCTATCGTTTATGCTTTGTGCTGTGATAATTTTATGATAGCCCATAATTATCACATCAAAAAGTTTTTCTTCTTCTTTTAATAAGTCAATAGCACCATTTTCGCCAATTAAATTGCTTTCAATTCCAAGCAAAACATCAATAGGGTATTCCTTTTTTAATTGTTCAACTTGTTTTCGCATAACTGGAATGTCTATTCGTCTTACGCCGTAAAGTTTATGGTTAAAGCCGTGGTCGGTTATTGCCACTTGTTTTAAGCCTTTTTTAACTGCGACTTTAACATTATCTTCAATAGTGCCAGTTCCGTGACTGAAAATTGTGTGTGTGTGATAGTCACCTTTTAAAACCATCAGTTTTCTCCTAATAATACAATTTCAAGTTCGATGTCTTCATTATAACTTGCTTTTACTCGACTCTGTACATATTTTATCAAATTTTTAACATCATTGCAAGAGGCTTTACCTTTATTTACAATAAATCCCGCATGAATAGTCGAAATTTGAGCATCACCAACACTATAACCTTTTAAGCCAAGTTCGTCAATCATTTTGCTAACAGGCGTTACTCCGTTTTCCAGTCGCTTAAAAACGCTTCCCGCACTTGCTTCGTGATACGGTTGTGTTTCAAGGCGCTTGGTTAAAAATTGTTGCTGACTTTGTTTTATGTTTTCATAAACTCCGTTATCAAGCAAAAAAGTTGCACCCAGCACAATATAATGCTTTTCAAACACAACGCTGTGCCTATATGAAAATTTCATTTCACTTTTTGAAAGTGTGCGAATTTTATGACCGTCAAAAACTTTAACATTAACAATATAGTCGCCAACGCTTTTACCATACGCACCCGCATTCATGCAAACTGCACCGCCAACACTTCCCGGAATGCCATAACTAAATTCTAGTCCCGACAAACTATGTTCAAGCAAGATTCGATTAAGTTCAAACAAGTTCATGCCTGCTTCGGCAAAAATTCTATTACCCGCTAGTTTATAATTTTTAAGTTTTCCACCAAGTTTAATAATAACCCCGTCATAGCCATTATCACTGCACAATATATTTGTTCCAGCACTAAGCACATAAAATTTAATGTTGCTTTCATTTAAAAACTTTAATAGTCTAACAAACTTTGAAATGGAACTTGGAAAAACCATAACAGGACATTCTCCACCTATTTTAAAGTTTGTGTAATTTGAAAGGCTTTGTTTTAATTTAAACTCTATGCCATTATGTTCTAAAAAATCTAAAAGTTCCATTTTCACCTACACCAAATATTTTTTTAGCTCACTTAAAGACTGTTTGTCGCCAGCAAGTGCGTTCAAACTATATTGCTTTAATTGTTCTAATTTTTCATTTGATAAAAAAACATTTAAGGTTTTTAAAGGCTTTGACAAAGCACTCTCCATTTCGGCAAACTCGCCAGTTGAATATAACTTTTTTCCAGTTACAGAAAACATATTTATATTTTCTATTTTTTCTTGGCTGGCGTCACTTAACAAGTGTTTTACAAATTGCTTTGATATTTCTTGCTTAACATCGTCTTTTGCGCACACACCTATATATTGAACCAAATCTGTAAAGCCAGAAAAATTGTAAAAACTGCGAGGAGTCATATTTCCCTTTTCTATTCGGTTTAACACTCTATACATATCTCTTTGAGTTCCAAGAAGGCAATCAAATTTCTTATCGAGATACTTGTCATATGCCGAGAAAGTGTCTAATTGAGAACTGTTCTCATATAAATTTGCAACTTCCATATTATTTATTAAAAGCGAAATTAAACTATTATTATAAGAACTTAATCCGCACCCTATTGGCAGTGAAATTCTATTGTTTTCAAATTGAGAATTATTATCATTTATTAGCGTATATCCCCCAAGAAGATAAGGAACAGCAAGCTGCTTCCCATTAAATTTTCCACCATTTAAAATTTCTCGCACAGAGTAGTCGCCACTTAAATCAATTAAATTAGAAACAAGTTTATCGCCCACCCCTATGCCAAACGAAACCATATCTGGAAGGTTTCCATTTTCAAAGTTTAATACGGCTTGTTCGGGGGTCATGTTTTGAACCATTATAAAAGTGCCTGTGTGAGTTTTTTCAAACTCCATCGCTCTTTTTTGCAAAAAATTGGTTCTTGAAACACTTCCGCCTTCAAAGGTGTCGATGTTCCACAACTCCAAAATTCCCATGTATTCAATTTCAATTTCTTTGTTAACAAGTCCTTGACTTTTTTTAAGTTTAGGAAATATGGTTACTGGCGCAATCACAATGTAAAACAAAATAAAAATACTCATCAAAATTTTGATGATGTATTTTAATATATTTTTGGTTTTACTATTTTTCATTATTATAAAATATGATTGAATGCTTTATAATATGAAAACTTTACATTTACTCTAATTTTTGCTTAATGTTTACAGCAACTTTTTGCGGAATTTTGCCTTTGGTTATAATATCGGCAAGGGTTGCATTTTTGATATTTTCAACACTTCCAAAAGTTTTTATAAGATTTTTCTTGCGAACTTCTCCTAGTCCTTCAATGCCGTCAAGTTCGCTAAAAATCATATTTTTGCTTCTTCTGTTTCTATGGAAAGTTATGGCAAAGCGATGTGCCTCATCTCTTATTCTTTGCAATAATTGCAAGGCTAAATCGTTTCGCTTTAACACAACAGGTTGACTGCTGGATGTAACAAAAACTTCTTCTTGTTTTTTTGCAAGTGAAATAATTTCTATATTTTTGTTAGCTTCATTCACAACTTGAGCTGTGCTTGAAAGTTGTCCCTTTCCACCATCAATAACTATTAAGTTTGGAGTTTGCGAAAAACTAATATCGTTTCCGCTTAACTCTTTAATTCTTCGCTTTAATGTTTCGTTTAAAGAAGCGAAATCGTTATTCCCCTCAACAGACTTGATTATGAATTTACGGTAACTAGATTTATCTGGCTCGCCATTTTTAAACACCACCATGCTTGCAACTTTGTTTGTTCCGCTAACATGGCTAATATCATAGCACTCCATGCGATAAGGAACACTTTTAAGGTTTAGCACTTCTTTTAATCGTTCACATGCAATTATGGTGCGTTTTTGCTTGTTTTGTTCCTTGGTTAATGACTTTTGCAAATATTCTTGTGAATTTCTTTTTGCAACATCAATAAGTTTTTTCTTGTCGCCTTTAACCGCAACAACAATTTTTACGCTTTTATCAAATTTCTCTTTTAGCCATTTTTCCAAACTTTCTCTTTCATCAATTTCACTTTCAATGTAAATTTTTGAAGGGCAAAGCCTGTTAAAACTATAGTATTGCATGATGAATTGTGGCATTAAGTCATCAGAATTTTCAACGCTTAAAAGATTAAAATTTTCACACCCGAGCATTCTTCCGTTTCTCACAATAATAACCGAAATGCAGGCGTTTATGCCGTCATAGTAACAACCTACAACATCAATGTTTTCATGATTAGTAAATTGTGTTAAATATTTTGCTTTTAGCCTTTTTAAAGATTCAAGTTGCTCCCTAATTTTTATTGCAAGTTCAAAATTTAAATTATCGCTTGCCTTTTCCATTTTGGAAAATAAAATGTGTTCAACTTCCTTCGTGTCGCCTTCCAAAAACTTTATGGCTTTTTCAACTTGAAGGCGATAATCGTCCTTTGAAATTTTGTTTACGCATGGGGCGCTACACAAACCCATATCGTAGTTAATGCAAGCCCGTGGAAGCATTTTTGAAGAGCTAAAACTGCTTGAACAAGTGCGTAAACTAAAAGCAAAGTTTGCTATATCCAAAATTGTGTATGCGCTAACCCCAGCAAAATAAGGTCCAAAATATTTAGCATTATCTCTTTTAAGTTTTCGCGTAATTTCTAGTTTAGGATAATCATCTTTTAAATTGATTTTAATGTATGGGAAATTTTTATCATCTTTAAGCAAAATGTTATAATGTGGCTTGTATTTTTTTATAAGATTATTTTCAAGCATCAAACAGTCGAACTCGGTGTTTGTTACGATGTAATCAAAGTCGTGAATGTTTTTAACAAGATTTTCGGTTTTTATGTTTTTTTGTGTCCTGTTAAAATACGAGTTCACCCTGCGTTTTAAATTTTTTGCCTTGCCAATATATATAACATTTCCACTGGCATCTTTCATTATATAGCAACCACTCCCCGTTGGAAGCGACAATAACTTTTCTTTTAATTCCATAATATTATTTTATCACAAAAACGCTTAATTTAAAAATAATTTAAAAAAGCAAGGCATTTAACCTTGCTTTGCTATGTTATTTTTAATTTTATTTATTTTTTCATTTTGTTTGTTAATCATTTTTTGTAACTTTTCGATTTTATCATTTGCAGTTTTAACTTTTTTATCTCTTTTCTTTTGACTTTGTTTCTTTTTGCTTTTTATCTTTTTTGTTTGAACATTTTTTGTTTTAACAAACTTTCTTAATTCTTTGTAGTATCCTTTATTGTATTTATTTATAATATCTAAATAATCTTTAAAAACTTTTTCAACTGCGGTATCCCAAGTTTTGTAAAGTTGCTCTTGGCAATTTTTAGAAACTAAATCATAAAGTTCTTTGTTAGAACAAATTTCAAATATTTTATCCGCAAAACTATCAACATCATTGTTTGTTAAAAAGCCAGTTTGATTATCAATTATGTTCGAAGCACAATAAAAGTCTTTTATTGAAACAACGGGAGTGCCATAGCAAGCGGCCTCGTATTTAACCAAGCCATCGGTGTCATAAGGAGAAGGAAATAAAAGTAATTCTGCCCTTGAGTAAAATTTTCCAAGTTCAGTTTTATCGCTTACTCGACCTGTTAAAATTATGTCTTTAGACAAATTTTTCTTTTGTATTGCATTTATAAGTTTATCTTCATCTGTTCCTGTTCCCACAAAAAGCATTTTAAATTTAAGTCCTTTTTGCTTAAGTTTTTCCACCACATCAACCAAAAACAAAATGTTTTTTAAAATGGTTAATCTTCCCACAAAGCAAAAAACATGCTCGTCTTTTTTTATGCCGTACTTTTTGTCCAATTTTTTCATTTCTCTTTGAGAAAATTCATGCTTAACCATATCGGTTGCATTATATTGAACAGCCAAAGGTGCATTAAGTTTATAATCGTTTCTATATAAATCAGCAATTCCTTCGTTAACAGCCCAACATATATCACACTTATTAAACACGCTCATAGCGGAATTTAACAATATATTTGTTAAACTTGTCATTTTTGTTGCTTCGTAAAAGTCCTGTTTAAATTGAGAATGTAATGTTCCAACACACGGAACTTTATGTTTTTTTGCATAATTTACTCCTAATTTGCCCATAGAAAAAGGAGAATGAATATGGACAATATCTAAATTGCTTTCGTTTAATTTATCCAAAAAATCAACATCAAGTTCAGGCAAAGGCAAGTCGTAATCTAGCCCGGGACAATTAAATTTTTTCTTACATCTAACCACATTGTAAGGAAAATTATCTACATAATCTTTATCTCTTCCTTGAGGGACAAACACTGTTACGTTGGCAATTTGATTTAATTTTTTAGCATAATTATCAACAACATTGATAACGCCATCTATCATAGGAAAAAAAGAATCACAAAATAATCCTATGTTTATTTTTTTGTCTTCCATATTTTTGATTATAGCAAATTAGCAAACGAAACTCAACCTTTTAAGCAAAAAAAATAGATTGACAACTCCTTCCATTTTAAATATACTATTCTTGTTTTAGGAGAATATATGATAAATATAATGTACGCAGGAAATATTAAAGTTTTTGACGGACTTTTAATTTCTCTTGTAAGTTTAGCAAAAAACACTAAAAGCCCTTTCACAGCCTATGTTTTAACCATGGATTTGCATGAAATTGACCCAGTTTATGTGCCAATTACAGATGAACAAATTGAATTTTTGCAAAAGACAATTAACAAGTATAATAAAGATAGCAAAATTATAAAAATAGACACAACAAAAGAATATCATCAATTTTTTGATGACGGAAAAAATCAAAAAACAAGATGCACACCATACACGCTTTTAAGATTGCTTGCTCCGCACCTAGATTTACCAGAAAAAATAATATATTTAGATACTGATACGATTATAAATAACGACATTTCTTCTCTGTTTAACATTGATGTTTCAAATTACGAAGCAGGTGTTGTTAGAGATATTATGTTCGTCAACTTTGTTGGCTTTTGGAATTACTTTAATGCAGGAGTTATGCTTTTAAATCTTAAAAAGATTAGAGAAACTAAATCGTTTGATAAGGCAATTTATTTATGCAAACACAAAAAAATGTCTTTTGCAGATCAAGATGCGTTGAATAAGTCAATTAAGTATAGATTGATGATTCCTTATAAATATAATTGGTTTAGACACAAATGTAAATACAGTGATGATATAGTTGTTCATCATCTTTGCAACGCAAGACAAAAAGGCAAAGTTAGAAACAGAATAAAACCATGGCATACTGAATTGTTTTTACAAAGTTTTCCTATGTATGCCGATTTATTGAATGAATGTTTGGAAATTAAAAAGCAAATTTCTTAAATTTGCTTTATTTTATATTAGGAGAAAATATGAATAATAAACTTAAAATTGCCATATTTACCGATAATTTTTTGCCAGGAGTTGGCGGAACAGAAAATGCGACCATAAATATAGCAAAAGAACTAAAAAAGCAAGGGCACGAAGTTTTGGTTGTTGCACCGCACTATAAAAATGAAAACGATTCGATGCTAGAATTTCAAGTTTTAAGAAAAAAAAGTATTAAAATTGATGCAAACGATTACTACGCTCTTCCAATTTGCAATAAAAAGTTATTTAAAAAAATAGACGAATTTAGCCCAGACATAATTCATTGTCAAACTCAAGCGAGCATGCTTTCCCTTGCTTTAAAATACTCAAAAAAACATAACATTCCTTGTGTATCGACAATTCACACCAAGTTTAGTTATGCATACAAAGATGCAGTAAAAAGCAAATTTTTAGTGAATATTGCACTAAAAAAGATAGGAAAAAAGTTAAAAAAAGCAAATGTTGTTACTGCTGTTTCTTACGGAATGGGCGAAGAATTTAAATTATATGGTTATAATGGTCCATTTAAAGTTATTAAAAATGGGGCAACATTCAAAAGATTTAGTAATGAAGAAATTCAAGATTTAGCATTAAAACAATTTAATTTAAAAAACACCGACGATATACTTTTGTTTGTAGGCAGAATGACAAAAGTTAAAAACATTGAGTTTATTATAAATTCGCTTGAAATATTAAGCAAAAAAAATGTAAATTTCAAAATGATGTTTGTGGGAAATGGAGATGATTTAGAATACTTTAAAAAACAGTGCAAACAAAAAGGATTAGAAAATAACGTGTGTTTTACGGGTTCGATAACAGATAAAAAATTGCTTTCATCATTATATCTAAATAGCACAGTTTACCTATTCCCTTCCATTTTTGATAATGATAGTTTAACTATAATAGAATCGGCACTATATGCTCTTCCAACAATAGCGATAGAAAAAACTGATTCTAGCGAAAGAATAACTGATAACCATAACGGCTACTTAATTAAAAACGAGCCAAGCGACATGGCAAGCAAAATCGAATATATTTTAGAACATAAAAAAGAAAATAAAATAATTGGCGAAAATGCAAGTCGAGAAATCCCAAAAACATGGGAACAAGCAACAAGCGAGTATTTGTCAATTTACTACGAACAAATTGAAAAAATGAAAAAATCCCTATAAATATAGGGTTTTTTTATTATTATCATTTTTTTTTAATTTTTTTATTAAATGAATTTGATATTTTCTCAATATATCGCTAAAAGTGAAATAACTTGGACTTTAAATAAAATAAAAAAAATCTCTTTATTTAAGAGATTTTTTATTTAACTAAATTAGTTGTAGAACTGCCATTTCTGCATTGTCGCCACGACGTGCACCCAATTTAATGAGTCTAATGTAGCCACCCTTTTGACCAAGTTCTTCTGCTCTTTTTGCATATTTTGGAGCATAAACGTTAAACATTTTTTCAATTAAAGGATGTTTAACATCTTCTGTACGCTTAACAAAATCTGCTTTTGCTTCTTTTGGTGCTCTTTGTTCTTGAAGGTCGTATAATTTACCTTGAAGTTTTCTTCTTGCTGCAAGTTTTTTTGGTCCATCGTTCAAAACTTCTTGTTTTGCCTTTTTGCCATTTGCTATAACAACTTCTTTTTCTACCTTAACAACATCTGTGTAAGAGTTAATTGCAACTGTCAAGAGTCTTTCTGCATAACTTTTAACTGCTTTTGCTTTTTCAAGTGTTGTTTCAAGTTTTCCGTACCAAAGAAGATTAGATGCTTGGTTTCTTAATATTGCCAATCTTTCATCGGTTGGTCTGTTTAATTTCTTAATTTGTGCCATTGTCTATCTCCTTATTATTCTTCATCGTTTCTTAAACTAAAACCAAAACTTTCAAGTTTTTTGATAACTTCTTCAAGTGATTTTAATCCAAGGTTACGAACTTTTAACATATCGTCTTTACTTTTTCTTGTTAAATCTTCAACTGTGTTGATTCCTGCTCTCTTTAAGCAGTTAAATGAACGAACTGACAAATCCATATCTTCGATTGTCATTTCAAGTGCTTTTTGTTGCTTGTCTTCTTCACGAGTGGTTAAGATATTAACATTTTTCATGTTATCAACCAAGTCAACAAACAATTGTGTGTGGTCTTGAATGATTTTTGCTGACAAACTTACTACTTCTCTTGCAGAGAGTGTACCATTGGTTTCCACTTCAAGGGTAAGTTTATCGTAGTCCATTTTTTGACCTACACGAGCACCTTCAACATAGTAGTTTACTTTTTTAACAGGTGTGTAAATGCTATCTACTGCGATATATCCAATAGGTTGAGATTCATCTTTATTGTCATCTGCAGGAACATATCCTCTGCCACGACCAACCATAATTTCCATTTCAAATGGAACATTTTCCATTGTGCAAATGTGTAAATCTGGATTCAAAATTTCAACTTGGTCATTTGGTTCAATATCGCTTGCTTTAACTTCGCCTGCTTTATCACGCTTGATTCTAAGAGTTGTCTTAAAATCTTTGTCCAAACTGTAAGTTTTAACTGCCAAAGATTTGATGTTTAAAACGATGTCTATAACATCTTCCATAACACCCTTTACTGTTGAAAACTCATGGTCAACGCCATCAATTCTAATTGCAATAGGTGCTGCACCAGGGAGTGCTCCAAGAAGAGTTCTTCTTAAAGCATTACCTATGGTCATACCATAGCCTCTTTCGAGTGGCTCAACAACGAATTTTGCGTATGTTCCGTTTTCGTTTTCTTCACAAGTAATTCTTGGCTTTTCGATTTCCATCATATAAAATAATCCTCCAACTTTTTTTTAAGATTATCTTGAGTACAACTCAACAATCAAGTGTTCTTTAATATTAAGATCAATGTCTTCTCTTTGTGGGTTTGCAATAACTTTTCCTGATAATTCAGCAGTGTTAAGTTCAAGCCATTTTGGAACAACAATCTTGATGTCCTTAAGGTCTTTAAATAGAGCCAAATCTCTCTTATTTTCTTTAACTGCGATTACATCGCCAACTTTAACTTGGTATGATGGAATGTTAACTTTCTTTCCATTAACCGTAAGCAATCCATGATTTACAATTTGTCTTGCTTGTGCTCTTGAAGCACCAAATCCAAGACGGTAAGCGGTGTTATCCAATCTTCTTTCAAGTAATGAAAGCATAAGTTCACCAGTTTTACCTTTCATGTTTTCTGCTTTTTCGTAGTAGCCTCTAAATTGTTTTTCTAGAACGCCATATGCTCTTTTAACTTTTTGTTTTTCTCTAAGTTGTGAGCCATATTCTGAAACTTTCTTTCTTGCATTATCTGCACCATGAATACCAGGTGCTTGTGGGTGACGTTCGAAAGCACATTTTTTTGTTAAGCATCTATCGCCCTTCAAAAACAACTTGCAACCTTCTCGTCTGCACAAACGACAATCAGCCTCTGTATATTTTGCCATTGTTTATCTCCTTATAAAATTAAATTCTTCTTCTTTTTGGTGGTCTGCAACCATTGTGTGGAATTGGTGATACATCTTGAATAGATGTAATGTTGATTTCTGCTGTTTGAAGTGCTCTAATAGCAGATTCTCTGCCATTACCTGGACCTTTTACAAAAACTTCAACACTGTTAATACCTTGTTCCTTAGCAGCCTTTGCAGCGATTTCTGCTGCTTGTCCTGCTGCGAATGGAGTATTTTTTCTTGAACCTCTAAATCCAAGTTTTCCAGCACTGCACCAACTAACTGCATTACCTTGTTCGTCGGTAATAGTTACGATTGTATTGTTGTTAGATGAATGAATGTGACACATTCCTTTATCTAAATTTTTTGTAACTTTTTTCTTTCTTTTTTTAACTTCTGCCATTTTTATAATTTATCTCCTTTAATTACTTTTTCGCAGCGCGTTTTTTAGCAATACCTTTAACAGTGTGAGCATTACAATGTGTGCTTTGTCCTCTGCAAGGTAAATTTTTTCTGTGTCTAATTCCTCTGTAACAGTTAATTTCTGTTAAGCGTTTGATGTTCATAGCAACATCTCTTTTCAAATCTCCTTCAACTGTTACATGTTTGTCGATATATTCTCTTATTTTTGCTGCATCGTCCTCGGATAAGTCTTTAACTCTAATATCTGGACTAATGCCTGTTGCCTCTAAGATTTCTCTTGATTTGTTGATACCGATACCATAAACGTATGTTAAACCAACTTCAAGTCTTTTGTCCTTTGGCAAGTCAACTCCTGCAATACGAGCCATGTTTTTCCTCCATAAATGTTAATTTAAACTTTGCTTTTAAAGAAACAATAGATAATTGTCAGCCGCCTTTAAAAGCATTTGGTACTAATTTTTTACAAGATTTAAAACTTGATTGTTATGTCTATATATAAAAGTGTGGAAACCATCATACTTTCTATGACAGTCTTATATATAGGCATATATTTTATATTATAAACCTTTTTGTTAGTTTTGTCAAAAATTAGCCTTGACGTTGTTTATGTTTTTTGTATTTACTGCAAATTACATAAATTTTACCTTCACGTTTAATAACTTTGCAAGAACTGCAAATAGGTTTAACTGATGGTCTAACTTTCATAATTTTTCTCCTTTTTTAGTTTTTTGCTCGCCAAGTAATTCTACCGCGAGTTAAATCGTAAGGACTCATTTCTACCTTAACTTTATCGCCAACCAAAATACGAATATTGTTTATCCTAAGTTTGCCTGCTAAATATCCTGTTATGACAACATCGTTTGATAACTTAATTTTAATGTCATCTCGTTGGATATCAACAACAACACCTTCAAGTTCTAGGCAATCTTCCTTTGGCATACTACACTCCTTTGCTATTTTCCTTAAATTTTTTGATTGCACTGTATATTTCTGCATCAAATACAGTTTTTTTGTTTAAAATTTTGTCTTTTAAATTTTCTTGAACGAAATTTAATGATGTTAAATGGTTTAAGTTTTTAACTTTTGGCTTTGTGATTGTTTTGTTATTTCCATTAACAAGCAATGCTTTGTTATTTTCATAACCATAAACGATATAAAGGTTACCCTTATCTCGCCCTTGAGTACTTTCAACAATCTCACCGATTGAAAAACTATTCATAATCTCCCCACAATGTTAAAATTTCAACTTTGTCGTCTATAATCGCAACAGTGTTTTCATAATGGCAAGATGGCTTTCTATCTCTCGTTAAACAAGTCCAACCATCTTCTCTTATTACGATATCTTTTCTGCCCATATTAACCATAGGCTCGATTGCAATAACCAATCCGTTTTCAATTTTACTTCCAGTGTTTTTGCGACCATAGTTTGGTACGGCTGGGTCTTCATGCATTTCTTTGCCTATTCCGTGACCAATCATTTCTCTAACAACCGAATAGCCATTTTTTTCAACATATGACTGAATTGCTTCGCCAATATCTCCAATATGACCACCAACTTTAATTGCGTTAACGCCCTCATAAAATGCTTGCTTTGTAACATCAATTAAACGCTGTTTTTCGCTACTTATTTTTCCAACTGCAAATGTTCTTGTAGCGTCCCCATGAAAGCCATGCTTGTAAGCACAACAGTCAATGCTAATTATGTCACCTTCCTTTAAAATAACATCTTTTGATGGTATTCCATGAACAACAACTTCATTAACGCTAGCACAAATTGTTGCTGGATAGCCTTCGTATCCCTTACAACTTGGAATTGCACCATGCTGTCTAATGTAATTTTCTGCAATTTGGTCAAGTTCGTAGGTGCTAACACCTGCTTTAACAAATTTTCCTGCTTCCATAATCGCACCAATAGTTATTTGGCACGCTTCTTTCATCATTTCAATTTGCTTTTTTGTTTTTAAATTGATCATGACAACAAAACCTTCTTAATACTTTCAAAAATTTCCTTAACTGAATTTTCGCCAGAAATTTCAATCAATAAATTTTGTTTTTTGTAGTACTCAACCACAGGATAAGTGCTTTCTATAAACTCGTTATATCTGTACTCAACTTTTTCCAAAGTGTCGTCCTGTCGTTTAACAAGTTGACCACCACAATATTTACAAGGAACTAAATTTTCATCTAAAATAGTGTTCGTTTTATTGCAACTAGCACACACAAATCTTCCAGCAACTCTTTTTTTAAGATGCTCTAAATTTGTTTTTAGGTAGAAAACTTTATCAATTTTAATGATTTTTGCTAATTCTTTTGCTTGATTTAAAGTTCTTGGGAAACCATCTAGCAAAATTCCATTTTCATAGTTATTGCTAGATAGTTTATCCTTTAAAACTTCAATTATAATTTTGTCTGGAACAAGCATTGCTTGGTCCATATATTTTTTGACTTTAAAGCCAAGCGGTGTTTGACTTTTCATTTCCTCACGGAGAATTTCTCCAGTTGAAATATGAGTCAAGCCAAATTCTTTTGTTATAATTTCTGCTTGAGTGCCTTTACCCGATAGCGGAGCACCGATTAAAATTATATTCATAGAATCTCCGTTTTACTTTAAAAATCCTCGATAGTTTTTGAGCATAAGTTGTTGCTCAAGTGATTTGTTAACTTCAAGTGCCACACCAACGATAATAATCATACCTGTTGCACTGAATGCGTTAACCAAGCCAACGCCAGAAGCGATTGCTTTAAACACAAGTGTTGGAACAATAGCAATAAATGCCAAGAAAATTGCTCCAAAAAGTGTAATTCTGTTGCTGATTTTCTTCAAATAATCTGCAGTTGGTTTTCCTGGTCTTGTTCCTGGGATAAATCCACCATTAGATTGAATTTGTTTAGAAACATCTTCTGGATTAAAACTCATTTGTGCATAGAAATATGCAAAGAATAGAATTAGTAATCCAACAACAACCGAGTAAGCCCATGAACCAGCACCAAGGTATTGGTTATACCAAATTGCTGCTTTGCTTGTTGGGCAGAAAATACTCATGATAATTTGTGGGAATGATAAGAAACTCATCGCGAAAATGATTGGCATAACACCTGTTCCCATAAGCCTTACAGGAATGTAAGTGCTTTGACCGCCATACATTTTTCTTCCCTTAATTTGTTTTGCGTATTGAACTTTAACTTTTCTTTCTGCACCGTCCATCATAACGATAAGTGCGAATATAACAATCAACACTGCAAGGAAGATTATGATTTGCCATAATTCGTCTATGTTGTTGTTAAATACTGCTTTGAATGAACCAAGTAATGCTGTTGCTGCTGTTGATAGGATACCAACATAAATAAGCAAAGAAACTCCGTTTGAAATTCCTACTTCTGTTATTTTTTCACCAAGCCAATATGTGAACATTGAACCTGCTGTTAAAATAATAACAACACATGCACCTGTAAGCCAAAGTGGAGCGCCCATAAAGATGTTGTTTAATCCGCTTGAACCGAATGCAACAACAATACCAATTGCTTGTGCAAGACCCAAAAATAGTGTTACCCATTTTGTGATAGAAGCAATTTTCTTTCTGCCTTCTTCACCTTGTTTTGATAATCTTTCAAGTGGTGGAATTGCAAGTGTAAGCAACTGAACTATAATTGACGCACTAATGTATGGTGACACACCAAGTGCTAAAATAGCACCATTGGATAACGCACCACCACTAATTCCGCTTAAAAGTTGCAAGAATGTTGCGCCTTCGCTTCCAACTTGTTGTTCAAAGTATGAAAGGTTAAGTCCTGGTACTGGAATCCAGCAACCAAGTCTAAATATTAAAAGTAATCCTAATGTTATAAATATTTTCTTTCGAATGTCCTTATTTTTAAAGGCATCAATAAAGGTTTTAAACATTATAGCACCTCAATACTTCCGCCTGCTTGTTTAATTTTTTCAATTGCAGACTCAGTGAATTTATTTGCTCTAACTGTTAAGTTTTTAGTTAAACTTCCGTTTCCTAAAACTTTCAAGCCAGCATTTTCTAATTTACCAATCAATCCATCTTTTCTCAAAAGTTCTGCATCAACTACTGTACCATTTTCGTATCTTTCCAAAACATCAACATTTACTGTTGTGTAAACTTTTCTAAATTTGTTAGTAAAGCCTACTTTTGGAAGTCTTCTAAGAAGTGGCATTTGACCACCTTCAAATCCTGGTCTAACTCCACCGCCACTACGGCTGTTTTGTCCTTTTTGACCTTTACCTGAAGTTTTTCCAAGTCCTGAACCTGTTCCTCTACCAAGACGGCGAACCGTCTTTTTAGAGTTTGGAGCAGGAGATAATTCGTTTAATTTCATGCTTTATTCCTCCTCCTTATACATTTTCTTCAACTTTTACAAATCTTTGTACTTTGAAAATCATTCCACGAACTGCATCGTTATCTGGAAGAATGTTTGTATCTCCAAGTTTATGGAGTCCCAAACTTTCCAAAACTTTGTCGTGTTTATGATTGAAAGCAATAGTACTTCTTATAAAAGTTACCTTTAATTTTTTACTTTCTTTTGCCATATTAACCTCGCTTATAGTTCTTCAACAGATTTACCACGAAGTGTGGCAACTTGTTCTCTTGTTTTTAGACTCATAAGTCCATTTAAAGTTGCTTTAACAACATTGATTTTGTTTCTAGCACCATGAGTTTTACTTACAATATCTTTGATACCGCAAAGGTCAACAACTGCTCTAACTGCACCACCTGCAATAACGCCAGTTCCTTCTGGTGCTGGTCTTAAAAGCACTTGTGATTTACCAAATGTTCCAATGGTTTCGTGTGGGATTGTTGTTCCAAGTAATGAAACATCAACCATGTTTTTCTTTCCGTTTTGGAAAGCCTTTTCGATTGCAGCAGTTGTATCGCCTGCTTTACCGCTACCAATACCAACTTTGCCTTTTTTGTTTCCAACAACCATAGTTACTGAGAAACTAAGTGTTCTACCACCCTTAACAACTTTTGTAACACGACGAATGGATATAACTCTTTTATCGATATCAGACTCTTCTCTTTGGAATTTTCTATCTTCTCTCTTAGCCATTGTATCCTCCTAAAACTTCAAGCCAGATTCTCTAGCGCCTTCTGCAACTTGTTTAATTCTACCTGTATAGATATAACCGCCTCTGTCGAAAACAACATTTTCGATGTTCTTTTCAAGTGCTCTTTTTGCAATAGTTTCGCCGATAAGTCTTGCTTGTTCCGATTTTGTTTTTCCGTTTAATGCTGATGCCAATTCTTTTTCTTTTGAATTTGCACTAACCAATGTTACTTGTTGTTCATCGTCAATCACTTGACAATAAATTTCGTTTGTTGAACGATATACGCTAAGTCTAGGACGAAGAGAAGTGCCACTGATTTTTCTTCTAATTCTTGCATGTCTAATCAATCTTTGTGAATTTTTATCAATTTCTTTTTTCATTTCTCATTCCTCCTTATTTCTTACCTACTTTTTTACCTTCTTTTTGGATTACAACTTCATCGATGTATCTAATTCCATAAAGATGGTATGGTTCAACTGGTTTTAACGCTCTAATTTTTGCTGCAACTTGACCAACTGCTTCTTTATCAATACCACTAACAACAACTTTATCAGCGTCTAGTGTATCAAGTTTGATGCCTTCTGGTTCAACAACTTCTACTGGTTTTGAATAGCCAATGTTAAGCACAAGTTTGTTGCCTTGTTTTGTTATTCTGTAACCAATACCTTTAATAATTAAAGTCTTTTTAAAGCCTTCTGTAACACCTACAACCATGTTGTGAATAAGTGCTCTGTAAAGGCCGTGTTTTGCTCTAACTGCGTTTTCGTTGTTTTCACGAGTTAAAACAAGTTCATTTTCTTTTTGTTCAACTTTGATTTTTGAATCAAATTCTCTTGTTAATGTGCCTAATTTGCCACTAACTGTGATGTTATTGTCGTTAAGTTCAACTTTAACACCTTCTGGTAAGTGAATAGGCATCTTTCCAATTCTTGACATAAATTTTTCCTCCTATTTCTTACCATACATAAGCAAGAACTTCTCCACCAACTTTTGCTTGGCGTGCTTGCTTGTCTGTCATGATTCCTTTGTTTGTGCTGATAATAGCAATTCCTAGTCCGCCCAATACTCTTGGTAAATCTTCTACGCTTGAGTAAATTCTAAGACCTGGAGTTGATATTCTCTTAATGCCGTTGATAACTTTTTGTCCGTTAACATATTTTAAAGTTATCAAGATGTTTTGCTTAACACCTTCGCCTACCATTTCTGCACTTGCAATGTAGCCTTCGCTAACCAAAAGGTCGGCAATTGCTTTTTTAATTTGAGATGCAGGTACTTCTACAGTCTCATGTTTTGCTGTTAATGCATTACGAATTCTTGTAAGCATATCTGCGATTGGATCAAATGTCATAACTAATTACCCTCCTTTTACCAACTTGCCTTTTTAACTCCAGGAATTTCGCCGTTGTTGGCCATTTTCCTAAAGCAAACTCTGCAAATACCATATTTTTTCAAAACAGCGTGAGGTCTTCCGCAAATTGTGCAACGAGTGTATTCTCTTGTTGAGAATTTTTGCTCTTTTTGTTGTTTGTTTTTTAATGCTTTTCTTGCCATAACCCCTCCTAATCCATGAATGGGAAGCCCATTAAATTTAATAGAGCAAGTGCTTCCTTATCTGTTTTTGCTGTTGTAACGAAGATAATATCAAAACCTCTAATTTTTTCGATTTTATCATAAGAAATTTCTGGGAAAATTAAGTGTTCTTTAATTCCAAGAGCATAGTTTCCTCTGCCATCGAATGATTTTTTGCTTATTCCCTTAAAATCTCTAACTCGTGGCAATGCGATTGAAATTAGTTTATCAACAAATTCGTACATTCTTGTTCCACGAAGTGTTACTTTTGCTCCGATTTTTTGTCCTTCACGGAGTTTGAAGTTTGAAATTGAGTGCTTTGCTTCAACAACCAATGGTTTTTGACCAGCAATAAGACCAATTTCTTCAACTGCAAGATTAAAACTCTTGCTGTTATCTTTGCAATCACCGAGTCCTGCATTCAAAACAACTTTTGATAGTTTTGGAACTTCGTTGATGTTTTTGTATCCAAACTCTTTAACAAGTGCTGGTACAACTGTATCTTTATAATATTGTTCTAATCTGTTTTTATCTGTATTAGCCATTATTATATAATTCCTCCCCTTTAAGCCTTTTTAGATGCTTTTTTTGTAGTTGTTTTTTTTGCATCTTCAGTTTTTGTTTCTTTTTTTGCAGGTGCTTTTTTTGTTGTAGCCTTTTTTGCTGGGGCTTTCTTTTCAGTAGTTTTTTCTACTTTTTCAGCCTTTTTTGCTTCAACTTTTGCGTCTGCTTTTTTTGTTTTCTTTGGTTTTACATATTTAGCATCAAGAACTTCTCCACATTTCTTGCAAACTCTAGCCATTTTTCCTTCAACTTCTTTATGAGCAACTCTTGTTGCCTTTGAGCAGTGTGGACAAACTACTAAAACATTGCTTGCACTGATAGGGCCTTCTGCCTTAACGATTTGTGATTTTTCTTGTGTGCTTCTTGCTTTTTTGTGTTTTGAAACAATGTTTACGCCTTCAACAACAACTTTGTTTGATTTTGGACTAACTGCTTTAACTTTAGCAACTTTTCCATTATCTTTGCCACTGATAACTAAAACTGTATCACCACTTTTAACTGATAATTTATTCATCTTTTAGCCTCCTATAGCACTTCTGGAGCAAGAGATACTATTTTCATGTAACCTTTTTCACGAAGTTCACGCGCAACTGGTCCAAAAATTCTTGTTCCTTTTGGTTCTTTGTTATTGTCGATAATTACGGCAGCATTATCGTCGAAACGAATGTGTGAGCCGTCAGGTCTTTTTAAACCTTTTGTTGTTCTAACGATAACCGCTTTAACAACATCACCTTTCTTTACAACTCCACCAGGAATTGCACTCTTTACACTGGCAACAATAATATCACCAATATTTGAACTCTTTCTTAAAGAGCCACCAAGTAGTCTAATACACATAATTTCTTTTGCACCTGTGTTATCAGCCACTTTAAGTCTTGTTTGTGGTTGTATCATATTGATTTATCTCCTTATCTTGCCTTTTCAACTATTCTGCTTACTCTGTGATATTTGTCTTTTGACAAATGTCTTGTTTCAACGATTTCGACTGTATCGCCTACATTGCACTCATTCTTTTCATCATGAGCTTTGAATTTTTTTGTTCTCTTAACTACTTTTCCGTAAAGAGGGTGTTTAACATTGCTTGTTACTGCAACAGTAACTGTTTTGTCCATTTTGTCTGAAACAACAATTCCTGTTCTTTTTCTTCTTTCATTGCGTTCTTCCATCATTTATTCCTCCTTACGCTCTCTTGCCAGCAAGTTCTCTCTCTTTCAAGATAGTTTTAACTTTGGCAATATCCTTTTTTGTAGTGTTTAACATCATTGGATTTGTTAATTGACCAGTAG
This sequence comes from uncultured Clostridia bacterium, assembly GCA_934749845.1. Classification (GTDB taxonomy): domain Bacteria; phylum Bacillota; class Clostridia; order Christensenellales; family UBA1242; genus CAKVNM01. The sequence continues at coordinate 30,103 of CAKVHQ010000004.1, read as the reverse complement.
CATGTTGGAAGCGAAGATTGAAAAGTTCAACTTTAAGTGCTTTCAATTTTTCATTTAATTCTGCTGTGGTCATGTTTTTAAAATCTACAGTTTTCATTATTCAGCACCACCTTCCTTAATTTCTTTTGGTTGCTCTTTCTTAATAAATTTGCATTTAATAGGAAGTTTGTTTGAAGCAAGTCTTAATGCTTCTCTAGCAACATCTTCAGGTACACCAGCCATTTCAAACATAACTCTGCCTGGTTTTACCACTGCTACCCAATATTCAACTGAACCTTTACCGCCACCCATACGAGTTCCTGCAGGTTGTTGTGTGATTGGTTTGTGTGGGAAGATATCAATCCAAACTTTACCACCACGCTTGATGAATCTTGTCATCGCAATACGAGCAGCTTCAATTTGGTTGGATTTAATCCATGCAGGTTCTGTTGCAACAAGGCCATATTCGCCATAAGCAAGTTTGTTACCTCTGGTTGCCTTACCTGTCATTCTTCCACGCATTTGTTTTCTTCTTTTAACTCTTTTAGGCATTAACATCTTGATTTACCTCCTCTTTTGGAGCTTTTTTGCCGATAATTTCGCCGTTGTAAACCCAAACTTTAACACCGATGATACCGAATGTTGTAAGTGCTTCTGCAAATCCATAATCAATATCTGCTCTTAAAGTTTGAAGTGGCAAACTACCTTCTAGGTAATGCTCTGATTTAGCAATATCTGCACCACCAAGTCTTCCGCTAACCATAATTTTAACACCTTTAGCACCTGCTTTCATGGTTTTTTGAACTGCTTGTTTTGCTGCTCTCTTCCATGCAACTCTCTTTTCAAGTTGTTGTGCGATTGATTGTGCAATTAAAGTTGCGTCAATATCAGGTCTTTTAACTTCCTTGATATTTAATGTAATATTTTTGCTATCTGAAAGTTTTGAAAGTGCTTTTTTGATAACTTCGATTTCAGCGCCTTTAACACCAATAAGCATACCAGGGCGTGAAGCGAAAATGTTAACAGTAAGCCTGTTTTCAGTTCTATCAATAACTACTTTTGAAATTCCGCATTGACCATATTGTTTGTTAATGTAATTACGGATTTTCTTGTCTTCTAAAATGTATTTAGAAAATGTTCTTTTGTCTGCATACCATGTTGAAGACCAATCTTTATTAACACCAATTCTAAATCCATTTGGATTAACTTTTTGTCCCATTATTCATTCACTCCTTAATTTTGCTTAACAGTATCTAAAACTACTGTGATGTGTGCTGTTCTTTTTAAAATTCTGTCGCCTCTGCCTTTTGCTCTTGGCATCATTCTCTTCATAAGTGGTCCTTCGTTAGCATAACACTCTGCAACAAACAAATCTTCTTTGTTCATTGATAGGTTATTTTCTGCATTGGCTGCTGCTGAATTTAAAACCTTTAAAATTACAGGTGCAGCATAGTGTGGAGTGTTTTCCAAAATAGCAACTGCTTCCATGTATTTCTTGCCTCTAACCAAGTCCAAGATTTTTCCTGCTTTTTGTGAAGCCATACGAACATAACTAGCAGTAGCACGAGGGCGTTTATCTTTTGTTTCAGCAATTTTTGCTGTTTTTTCTCTCATTCTTTTTGCCATATCCTACCTCACTATTTCTTAGCCACTGCAGTCTTTTCGCTTGCAGTATGACCTTTAAATGTTCTTGTTGGAGCAAATTCTCCAAGTTTATGTCCAACCATATCTACTGTGCAGTAAACAGGAATGTGTTTCTTACCATTATAGACAGCGATTGTGTGACCTACGAATTCGGGATAGATTGTGGAACTTCTGCTCCAGGTTTTGATAACTTTCTTGTCGCCGGATTCATTCATTTTTAAAACTCTGTTTTTTAACCTTTCTTCAATGTAAGGTTTCTTTTTTAATGATCTACTCATGTTTCACTCTCCTAGTTTACTCTCTTTATAATAAATTTGGAAGAATTCTTTTTCTTGTTTCTTGTTTTACCAACTGCTTTCTTACCCCAAGGTGTCATAGGTGCGGAATGTCCAACTGGGTTTTTACCTTCACCACCACCGTGTGGGTGATCAACAGGGTTCATAACTGCACCACGAACATGAGGTCTAACTCCCATATGGCGCATTCTTCCTGCTTTACCAATATTTACAATTTCATGGTCGAGATTTCCAACTTGTCCAACTGTTGCACGGCAAGCAAGAACTACTGTTCTCATTTCGCCTGAAGGAAGTCTTAAAGTTGCTCTGCCATTTTCTTTTGCCATTAAACGAACTTCGTTACCAGCACTTCTGCCGATTGCTCCGCCCTTTCCTGGTTCCAATTCAACATTGTGGATAACGATACCTACTGGCATACTGTCAAGTGGCATTGCGTTTCCAACTTTAACTTCAACATTTTGTCCGCTGATAACGGTGTCGCCAACATTCAAGCCATTTGGTGCTAAAATGTATCTCTTTTCACCGTCTGCATATTGAAGGAGTGCAATATTTGCTGATCTATTTGGGTCATATTCCAAACTAACAACTTTTGCTGGAATATCATCTTTATTTCTCTTGAAATCAACAATTCTGTATTTTCTTCTGTTTCCACCACCTATGTGACGAACTGTAATTCTACCATAGGAATTTCTTCCACCTGTCTTTTTAAGACTTGTTAGCAAACTTTTTTCAGGAGCCTTTTTTGAAAGGTTAGAATAATCCAAAGTGCTTAAATGTCTCATTGAAGGAGTGGTTGGTCTATTTGTTTTTAAAGCCATGATTTCCTCCTATTATGATAGACTGTCGAAGAACTCGATAGATTTGCTGTCTGCTGTTAATGTTACGAATGCTTTTTTGTAACTTGCAGTGTAGCCTGAGGTTCTTCCTCTATCTTGTGATTTTAATTTTCCTTGAACATTCAAGGTGTTTACTTTTGAAACTTTAACATTGAATATATTTTCGATTGCTTTTTTGATTTCTGCTTTGTTTGCATCTTTTGCAACCATGAAAGTATATTTTTTGTTAGCAATGTCTGCATAACTTTTTTCTGTTAAAATTGGCTTAATAATAATATCATAATCTCTCATTATTCTCTATAAGCCTCCTCGATTTGTTTTACTGCTTCCTTGCTTGCTAAAACATTTTTGTTTGCAACAAGTTGATATGTGTTAACAAGTTTGGCATCAACAACTTCCAAGTTAGGAATGTTTGCTGTTGCTCTAAGCAAATTTTCATCTGCATTGCATGTTATGAACAATGTTTTGCCTTTGAATGCGAAACTGTCCATTACATTTTGAGCAAGTTTTGTTTTTGCTTGTTCAAGAGCAAATTTATCAACAACTTTAAATTGTTTGTCTGCAACTTTTGTGCTGATAGCACTGATAAATGCTGATCTTTTTGCTGATTTATTAACTTTCTTTGAAAAGTCTCTTGGTTTTGGTGCAAATACAACACCACCGCCTGTGAATTGTGGGCCTTTTGTGTCGCCATGACGAGCACGACCAGTATGTTTTTGAGCCCAAGGTTTTTTGGCATGTCCTCTAACTTCGCTACGAGTTAAGGTGCTTTTGTTGCCTTGTCTTTGATTTGCAAGATATGCAACAACAACTTCGTGAATCAATGCTTCATTATAATCTGCACCGAAAACATCTTCTTTTAAAGTCATTGTTCCAACTTCTTCTGCTTTCAAATTATAAACTTTAACTTTTGGCATATTTCTTTAACTCCTTTTATCCTATTTTGCTTTTACTGCACTCTTGATTGTTACGATTGCACCTGTAGCGCCAGGGATAGCACCTTTAATCAATAATACATTACGATCTGCATCGACTTTTACTATTTGAAGATTTTGGATTGTAACTTTTTCGTTACCATAATGTCCTGGCATCTTTTTGCCTTTTAAAACTCTTGATACGTGTGAGTTAGCACCTGTTGAACCAACTGATCTATGTGTTAATGAAACACCGTGAGTCATTCTAAGTCTTCCATGGTTCCATCTTTGGATAACACCAGTAAATCCACGACCTCTTGTGTTACCAGAAACATCTACCATGTCTCCTTCACTAAACAAGTCACATTTGATTTCTGCGCCAACTTCGTATTTGTCCATGTCGTCGATTTTAATTTCTGCAACATGTTTCTTTGGAGTTACATTTGCTTTTTTGAATTCTCCAAGTTCTGCTTTGTTAAGTAAGTTTTCTCTTGTTTCCATGAATGCTACTTTAAGTGCATCATATCCGTCTTTTTCAACTGTTTTCTTTTGGATAACTGAGAGTGGACCTGCTTCAACAACTGTTACTGGAACAACAAGACCGTTATCTGCAAAGATTTGAGTCATTCCAAGTTTCTTTCCTAAAAATTGTTTTTTCATTGTCTTTCACCACCTTATAGTTTGATATTGATATCTACGCCTGCTGGTAGGTCAAGTTTCATAAGACCGTCAACTGCTTTTGCTGATGGGCTATAAACATCAATAATCCTTTTGTGTGTTCTAATTTCGAATTGTTCACGGCTATCTTTATGTTTGTGTGGTGAACGAATTACGGTTACAACTTCCTTGTCTGTTGGAAGTGGTATTGGGCCACTAATTGTGCAACCCAATTTTTCAGCAGTATGAATTATTCTTGCTGATGCTTGGTCAATCAATGTATGATCGAAAGCTTTGAGTTTAATTCTAATTTTTTGTGTTGCCATTTTTCCTCCATTATTTTTTTTAAACAAGATAATTATATTTACACTGCCCCGTGTGTTTCATGACTACGAACTTAAAAAAAGCGGAACAAATGTGTCTTGTTTAATCGTTCGACTGGCTGTCGAACTTGTCAGCCAAAATTCTCTCCACATGCCATAATGACTGCACATGTAGTAACTTTTAGCGTCAACCCATAGTCCATAGCAATCACTATTTTAGTATATAAAGGCAATTAAGTCAATAGATTTTTGAAAGTTTTTTAAAATATTTTTTTGGAAAAATAAAACAAAAAAATCCTTAAAAAAATAAGGATTTAAAACAAGTTAGTGTCGATGTTTTCAAGTTGTTTGTGATAATAATTTTGAATATCTCTTAAGATAAGCAAGCTGGTTTTAGTTGTAACCACATTAGACTCCAAACTATCAATATCAAAATTTTCGTCAATATATTTGCCATGTGTTCTTAATGCATTAACAATAGTTTTTCTTTTGTAAGACATAAAAGTGTCTAACGAATTCGTAAGTTCTTTTAATGTACTTTCTCTTTCATAGCTAGATGACTTACTTAACTGATTTTGAAAAACATACAATAGATTATTAAAGCCTTTGCAAACCTTTTTTATTCTGGCTAGTCTTGCAATAAGCTCTCTAAATTCACTTGGCGTTAATTGAGTTTTATTTACTCCAACAACTATTCTGCCCTTCTCGTCATCAAATTGAAATCTAACATTTTCTTTAATTAAATAGTAAAGTCTTACAGTTTCAATTTCAATTAGCACCTTTTGCAAGTCGCTTACTATTTTATTTGCAAGTGCATATAAATTTTGTTGATTTTCTCCCATATCTATCACCTTTTGGCTTATTATAACATTCAAAACAGCCAGTGTCAATACTCAATTTTTATCGTTAAAAGCAAACATTTATATTTAATGATATTATGCTTTTAATATATTTATATAAGATAATAAAAAATAAGATAATATTGACTTTTTTAGTTCTAAAATGCTATTATTTATTAGGTGAAAAAAATGAAAATGAGAAATACTTATAAACTTCAAATAACACTAATGCTTTCTGTTGGCGGATTGGTTATTGCCCCACCGCTTTTAGCACATTTAGTTGAGAAGCAATCCGAAACAGTAACGAGAGGCGACAAAGCAAGATTTGGAGAATATTTAGATTACTTTAACAGAAACGCCGAAAATGGCAGACCTTTAAGATTGGATATCAGTGACCCAATCGCTATTGTTATGCAAAATATTGATTTAGATACGAAAAAGCAAATTGTTGCAGGCATAAATGATTTAACTGATATTTGTCCTAATCTAGACTATGTTGTTTACGAAAACGCTTACACCCCTTTAAATAGAATATCCATTTCTATATCAAAAGAACTAGAAAATAGAACTTTAGGTGTAACTCATTACAATTACAGCAAGCAAAAAGCAGAAATTCAATACCCAATATCCATTGAGTTAAACGAAAAATATGTTGATGCCTACTATGATGAAAACGACCCAAAACCTATAATCAAAACAGTTGTTAAGCACGAACTACTTCACACTTTGGGATTAAGAGATTTATATGACGAAAACGAAGTTGGCAAGAGTATAATGTATCATGTAATTGACCCAAATACGCTAGAATTTACCGCTAGAGATAAAGAGTTGATAGATTATGTTTACGGGGATAAAACCATAGCCACAACTTACCACCCACAAACAGTTGTGTTCTATTCAAACAAATTTTCGCTTGAAAACGAAACAGAAAATTTAGAACTTGAAAATTAAAAAGAGCCATTTGGCTCTTTTTTTTATTATCTTTCGTTTAATTTTTTCAAAAGCACATCAAGTTCGATACCATGAACCATTGCAGCTTCTTCCAAAGTTTCATGTTGAGCGGTTGGGCACATAAAGCAGTGCATTCCAAAACCCATTAAAATTGGAGCAGCATCTTCTCTATAGTTTAGCACTTCTCCAAGTGTCATTTCTTTTGTTATTTCAACTTTCTTTTTCATATATTTTCTCCTTTTTAAATTACTATAGATTTACATTTTGGACAAACAAAATCGCCGTTTTCGATGTGATAGCCACACTTTTGGCAAACCTTTAAAAATGGGGTTTTACACTCAAAACATACTTTTGCTTGTTTTGAATTTATCGCACCACAATTTTTGCATTTTTTGTATGCAATTTTTGTTTGCATTTCTTCCAAACTCTCGTTTGACTCGGGAATATCATCTTCCGCTTGTGGCTCTTGTTGAGCGTTTGCTTCAATCTGTTCCATATCGTTTAGGTCAGTCATAAAAGACCCGCCATGACTATTGTCTTTAGTTTGGTCTTGACTATTAAACTGCTTGTCCGCCTGACCTTCTTCAACTTCAAATTCGTCAACACTGCCTTCAATTTGCTTAATGTCTTGATTGAAGTTAAAGTTTATCTCTTCATTTTGCGACTGTTCTAAACTTAATGTTTGACTTTGAAGTTTTTCTGGCTCTACATGTTCAATATTTAAGTTTTGCGAAGGCTGTTCAACATCTTCATAAACAAGTTTTGTTTTTTTGTAAACATTTTTTGGCAAAATTGTGTTAGTAACTTGCACCTGCGTTATCTTAACTCCAACATCAGCAAGTTCTTTGTTTAAAAATTCTGCCAATCCATCAAAGCAAGAAGAATCTCTTGCGTGGAGCATATCGATTGAGCATTTATTTTTGGCAATTTTTTTATCAACCAATTCTCCAACCCAAAGAGAAAGTTGCCTTTGAGCCAAACTGCCTTTCACAACTCCATAAACCTTTAACAAGGCTTCTAAAAACAATATTGGGTCTTGCAAAACGAATGAATACTTGCCTTCTACAAAAACTGTTGCTCCCAAAAAGTTTTTATCTTTTTTAATGTAAATGCCTTGTTGACTTGAAAAATCCTTATCAAAGATTTCGTCAAGTTTCACATAATATACATCTGCAAAAAACGAGTTTTTGTATTTGCCTTTCTTGTTTGGAACATTAAGTTTTAATGCTCGACAAACTGCGGGGATTTGTTCAACCGACAATTTATATTCGCCACTTGTGAACCTATCAAGAACTTTTTCCTTGCAAACAAGCAAGCAAACAAAGCCTTCTGGAACAGAAAGTGCTTTGCCAATTTTAATTTTTCCACTTGCCGTTGAGTGAACAATAACTTCATTTTTTTTATTTTCCTGCATTTCAACAGGCTTTGTGAAGAATTTTTTAATTTTACTAAATAAGTTCATTTACTCCCTCGAATATAGTATAACACACAAAAAGATAATTACAACTTAATTTTTTCTAATTTTGATTTTACAAAATAATAATAAAAAATTGTTGGACAACATATATTTTACTAGTAACCTTTGGAGGAATTATGAAAAAAATAACCGATTTTTTGGGCAAGCCTGTTTTAAGTTTATACGAAAGCGTAACGCAAGGAATAGTTAAAGATTTGATTTTTGACAAAAACTTTAAAAAACTAAAATACATTGTTATGTTTGACGACAACGAATTTCAAGAAGAAAAAGTTATAAATGTTGCCGATATTTATAGTTACGGAGAAAACGCACTCGTAATAAAAAATAATGCCTGTGTTGAACTTAAAAACGCAATACAAAGTGAAGTTTCAAACCCAATTAACAACAGAGCCTACACAACCCTAGGCAAGTTTTTGGGTATAGTTACCGACGTTGTTTTGGACGACAAGCAAAACATCAAAGAAGTTGAACTTGATAATACTAATATGATTGAAATTAAACAAGTTGTTACTAGTGGAAAAGATGCCATGTTCATTCAAGACGAGGACAACCTTGTTAAACTATGTAATTTCAAAAGCAAAGCGATAACAAATTCTCCACAAAACAAAAAAATTAAAGTTCAAATTTTAAAAGACGAAAATTTGGAAAAAGACGAAACGCTTGTTGAAGAAAAACCACTCGAGGAAATTAGTCAAGAAGAAATGCCTAACGAACAAGTTTTAATAAAGCAAGACGCCGAACCAGAAGTTGAGCCAATCAAACCTAGAAAAAAAGTTGAACTTAAAGAAAACTGTTTGCCTGTTAAAACAACAAGCAAAAACAATTTCTTAATTGGCAGAAAAGTTTTAAGAAATATCTATTCATTTAATCATGAACTAATAATTAAGAAAAACACCAGAATTACAGAAAAAACAATTCTTAATGCAAAATCTCATTCAAAACTTAAAGAACTTTCGCTATATTCGGCATAAAACAAAAAACTCTCTTTCGAGAGTTTTTTTATTATTTTTCGCCATTTGATTGATTGTCTTGGTCTTTATTTTGTGCATTTTTGTTTGCTTGGTCGTCTTGTTTTACGGCTTCGTTTAAAAGTGCGTTAAATCCAGACAAATCAAATCCTTCAATCTCTAAACCTTTTGGTGCTTTTTTAACATTAAACACAAAACTATTTTTTGATTTTGGTTTTCTTGGCTTCTTTTCGGTTACCGGTTTTGTAGCCACCTTTTTTGCCTTTGGTTGAGTTTTTTTAGCGGTTGGTTTTTTAGTGTCCGCTTTTTTAGCAGTTGCTTTTTTGGTTGAAGGTTTTTTTGTTGTAGTTTTCTTTTTTGTTGAAGGTTTTTTTGCTGTTTTACTTTTTGTGGATTTTTTTCTTGGCTTTTTCTCTGCTTCAAGTTTGTTTGCTTCAATCGCTTTAACTGCTTGGTCGATTGTTTCTCTCAACTCTTTATGTTGTTGCTCTAAAAACTTGTTTTGTTCTGCAATTTGTTCGTTTAACGATTTTTCTTGCTCGTCTATTTGTTTTTTATCTGCAACCGTTTCATCTTTGCTTTCTTGTTTATCAGGTGTTTCAAGAACAAGTCTAATTACATTTGGTTGTTCGTTTTTTGTTTCATCTTCGTTTTCTTTAGCGGTTTCTTCTTCACTTGGTTGTTCTTGATTTTCAGCAGGTTGTTCTTGAGTTTCAACAGGTTCTTCCTGTTTAGGTTCGTCTTGAACTGGTTGTTCTACTGTTTGCTCTGCTTCAGGCTCTTTTTCAACTTCTTCGGTTTCTGCTTCTAACTTAGGTTGTTCTTCACCCGCAGGTTCAACCTCTAAACTATCTAGCATTTGCAATTCTTCTGGAGATAATTGCAAGTTTTCGGTTTCGGTTTGCTCAACATTTTCTGTTTCTACGCTTGGTTGTTCGACTTCGGTTTGTTCTTCTTGTTGTGGTTGTTCTTCTTGTGGTTCTGGTTTAGTTTCTGGTTGGTTATTTTCGGTTAAAACTGCCGAACCATCGCCATTATCACTAGATGAACTATCTTTATGTCTGTATGTTTTAAGTTGTTTAATTTTTTCTGCGTCTTGATAGTAAGTTAATGTGCCTTCGTTGTTGTAGTAGTAAGGCTCGCCATTTTCATCATAGAAGAATTCAACGCCGTCCATATCAAAGTATCTGTAAACTTCATGGTATTTGTCTTTTTTAACTCTTTCAAGTTCAGCACGAAGCATTTTGTTTTCTTTTGCTCTGGACTCGTTTTCTTTGTTTGCTCCAAAAATTTCTTGGTCTTTAACAATAATATCTTTTTTAAGTTGTTCGACAACTTGTTTGATGTCTTTGTAAGAATCATTTTCTTTTACTTTTTCTTCGTAAAGAGCATTTTTCTCGATGATATATTTTTCTCTATCTTCAAGTTCATGTTCAAGTTTATCTTTTTCATCTCTTAACTTTTGAATTTCTTCAAGAACATGACTATCTGCAATCTTTTTAAGTTCTTCGTAAATTTTGTCCGAGTAATCTTTGAAATCGTTAATTAAAGTTGATTCAACAAGTTTTCTGTTATCTTCAATTTCCTTACGCTTTCTAGCAATTTGGTCATCAAGTTTTTGAATATCTTGATTGTAGTGATTGCTATCTTCTTCCATTTCCTTTTCAACAAGTTGTTGTTTTTTAACTTCATCGGCTTGTTGTCTAATAATATCATTACCAACAATTTTATTTGTGGTTGTGTTAAGTTTTTCTTTAAGTCTTTCTATGGTTTCTTTAATGTCACGCAACTTTCTTTGGTTGCCACGGTTTTTATCTTCATAACTGCTGGTTATTAAGTCTTTTTGATTTTGAATTGAGTCGATATCAGCAAGAAGAATTTTTCTGTTGCCAAGATAGAATTCACATTCTTTCATGGCTCTATCCATAATTAAATTGCCCTTAATGCCAAGTTTAGAGAAATCATATTTTTCATGCTCAACTTGCGACAATCTTGCTCTTTCAAGTTCTTCTTGTTCGTATTCTGCTCGTTGTTGCAAATATTCTTGAAGAACTGGAATTCCTGCAACAATTTCTTTTCTTGTGAACAAAATTTCATAATCAACAAATGGTGGGAAAGTTGTAACTGCGCGGTCTAACGAATGTTGCATTTCGTCAAAGTTGTATGTTACTTCATTTAACAAAGCATTTCTTTTTGCACTCATCAAACTTAAAAATACGAATGTTACAATCGCCATACACATTGGAACAATTCCTGCTCTAAGCAAAATTTCAACAAGGCTTGTTGTTGCTGTTGGAATAGCACCCAAAATAAATGCAAAAGCAAAAATTGCAACTACTGCAACAATATATTTAACTTGCTTTAACATTTGAACAAACATACTGTTTCTAAATGGTTTTGTGATACAGTTATCTTCACTTAAATAAGTGCTTGGTTTGTCCTTTCTGTTTACCATGAACTTTTGCCATTGATAACGCATAGAACGAGGAATTCTAGTTTTCATAATGCGGTTAAATTCAACTATATTTTCGTCCGTAACAAAAGGATTATTAAGCAAGTATCTGTTTATTTGCTTAACCTTTCTGTTTGTGACTGCTTCAATCGAAAAATACGAAACAATCAACGCAATAGCCAAAATTAGTGCTGTTACACTAAAAGCAATTATTGCAATTAAATCAACGCCCAAACGACTGCCTACATTTCTAAAAAAATTTACAATCGCGTTAAAAATTTCTACCATAGTTTTTACTCCTTGCGAATGTTATTAAGAAACATTCTCAATAACGATATAAAATTATAATATTTATGTTTTGCATTTGTCAAACAATTATAAGTTCATTAAGATAAAAAGAATAAATATATTTTTTTGTCACCGGTTTTTTATAAAATTTTTCTATTGCTTGCTTATATAACTCTAATTGAAGCGAATACCTATCTTTAAACGCCTGATGAGTTTTAAGCCTTGAGGTTTTATAGTCTATAAGCACAATTTCACTAGGCTTGATAATCATTAAATCCACCACACCTTGCACCAAAACTTTTTCATCGCTACCATTTTTTACGGCATAATCCAGAGGCATATATGTCATAAAAGGTTTTTCTTTTAAAATTACATCTTGCTCGCCAATAATTTTATTTATATTTTCCACTGCTTTTTCAATTCTATTTAGGTCAACCAACTCTAAATCGGCAGGTTTTAGCAAGCCATTTTCTAATTTAGTGCTTATTTCGCTTTTCACACTTTGTGCCGAAAAATCTATTGTTTCCATTATTTTATGATAATTAGTCCCAATAAGCAAAAAGTCTTCATCGTTATGAACACCAGAGTTTTTAATCTTAAAATCGGTAATATTATAATCTTCTTGTTGCTCCAAAATTGCGGTAACCGTGTTTTTAAAAGCAAAATTGTTTGTTTCAAAAGTTTTGCTCAAGTATTCATTATCTAATTTCGGTTCAAACGCTTGATTATTTTTTAAAGATATTAAGTTGTCATCAAAGTTTGGAGAGTATGTTTCAATTTTAAAATCAAGATTGTTGTAATGACAAATTTGGCTTGTGTTTTCTTGTTGCAAATTGTTTAGTGTATAAGGTTCAAGCGAGCCTGTTATATAATCCAAATAACTGTTTGACTGCTTAATTTGGAAGGTTTGCGTGATTGGTTTTAATGCGGACAATTCACAACTTCCAATAACAAAAAGGTATGATTTTGCACGCGTTAGGGCAACATATAGCATTCTCATTTCTTCTTGCTTTTCTTGTTGAGAAATTCTGCGTTTTATTATGTTTTTAATAACGCCTTCTCTCTTTTGCCTTTTGGCAACATCATAGTTAGAAATTGCAAAACCAAACTCGCCGTTTTTAACCAATTTTTCTTTAAGAGAAATTGTACTAAATTTTTTTGCTGTATCTGCTAAAAACACAACGGGATACTCAAGCCCTTTGCTTGAATGAATTGTTCCAACATAAACCGAGTTAGCACTTGTTTTTATGTTAACATCTTGAGTTGAATTTGCAAAACTATCTATATATGAGATTAGCTGGCTTAAATTGTCGCTACCAATATTTTTTATTTCGTTAACAAACAAATCATAATTGGTTAATATCTGCAAAAAGTTGCTGTGCTTGGAATAATATTGTTCAAGGTTATAAAAGCCAATTATATCCACAATCAACTCGCTTGGAGTTCTGTATAATAACAGTGAAGCAAAATGTTTTAAATCGCTAAAAAGTTTTTTAAGTTTTTTCGATAACTCATCGCTTTGCTCTTCAGCGTAGCACTTAACGGCTTCATAGAATGGAACGTCCAAATAGGCTTGTCTTATCATCACAAGGTCAATATCAGTCAGTTCCATGATTGGCGATTTTAACACGCCAGACAAAGCAATATCATCATAATAATTATTTAATATTTTTAAATAATCTATTAAAACTTTAATTTCCTTTTCTTCAAATAAATTGGTATTATACTCTGCGTTAACAGGAACGCCCAGCATAGTTAAAACTTGCGATATTTGCTTTATGGCTTCTCGCGTTCTAACCAAAACAGCCATGTCGCTAAATTCAATATCTCTAATTTTACCATTTTCTTTTAATTGCGTGTTTTTAAGTTCAACAATCTTTTCAAAAATTAACTTTGCCTCTTTTTGAATTGCCAAATCTTCGTCTTTAGAAAGTTTGTCGTCCAAAATGGAGTAGACATTTTTAGGGCTTTGCTCACTCTCTTTTTTTGCTTGTTTTTGGATTAAGCACAAATTAACACTACTAATATTTGTTTGTTGTTTTTCTACTGTTTCTCCAAAAATAAACTTGGAATCTGCTTTATAATCCAGGCAGGCAGTGTCTTTTCGCATTATATTTTCAAACACTAAATTGCTAAAATTTAAAATATCTTTGTCGCTTCTAAAATTAGCATTTAAGTTAATGACATTATCTTTGTTTTGACTTTTAAGTAGTTCCATTTTATTAACAAAAATTTGCGGATTGCATTGTCTAAACATATAAATGCTTTGCTTAACATCGCCCACCATAAACACGAAATTGTTATTTGTTAGTTGACCAATTATGCTTTCTTGAATTTCATTCGTATCCTGATATTCATCAATAAAAATGTATTTAAAGCGATTTTGAAGTTGCTCTTTAATTTTGCTGTTTTTTAAAATTTTAAGGCAAAAATGCTCCAAATCGTCAAAATCTAAAGAATTTTTTTGCAATTTTAGATTGGAATAGGCATAGCCGAAGTTTTTAACAATCTCATAAAACTTTTCTAAAACTTTTTTATTTGCGTCAAGTTCCGTTTCCAAAATGCTCTTTGAACTTACAAAGCAAGGCGAAATTTTAGTTAGTTGTTTTTTTACTTCATCAATAGTTGCCGAAATATCATCTAAAAGCATTTGTTCTTCAACGGTTGCTTCTTTAATTTTTTTAGTTGAAAATTTTGTGGCTTGAATGGTACTTTGAACATCATAAAAATCGCAATTTTTTATTGCTTTTAAAATTGATATATGACTGCTAATTATCTCTGCAACATTCTCGCTATTTATTTGTTTTGCCGAAACTAAACATTCATTAAAATGGTTGATGTAAAAATCTAGCATTTCATCTAGTTCGTTTTTGATGTAGTTAATAACAGTATTTTTTTCAATATCACCATTATATGATGTATCTATCATACGCTCAAAATATTCATCGTCTTTGCTAGATAAAAAACTATAAATTGATAGAATATTTTGCTTTAACGCATCGTCATTTCTATTTTCAAAAAATATTTGATAAATTTTTTCAAATTCAACATCGCTACTTTTGGCGTAATCGCTGATAACTTGCTCGAGGGCTTTTTGCTTTAAAAAAGTAGCCTCACTTTCATCCAAAACAGCAAAATTTGGGTCAACTTGCACTTCGTAAAAGAATTCTCGAATAACATTTTGACAAAATTTATGCAAAGTGCTGATATTTGCCGTATTTAGTAAATTTAATTGCTCGTAGTAATACTCATCAGTTTTTGCAAGATTTTCCAAAGTTTTTTTAAGCCTGCTTTTCATTTCAAGCGAAGCCAAGTTTGTGAATGTTACAACAAGCATTTGACTGATATTTGCTTTTTTAGTTGAAACAATATCGGCAATTCGTTCGACCAAAACTTTTGTTTTTCCACTTCCAGCACTTGCCGAAACAAGTAGCCTTGTTTGCTCACTTTTAATGGCAGAAAGCTGTTCCGGACTAAACTTAATTTTGTTTTCCATTTTCTGCCTCCTTTAAAATTTCAGTGAAATTTTGTTTTGAAATTTCAAGTTCTTTTTTTCTGTAGCCAAAGTTTTCAATATCATAGCCACAAAGACTTGCATACTTACAATACTTGCAACCATCTTTTGATGGGCATGGAGAAATATTGCCATCACAAATTTGCTTAACAGCATTTGAAAAGATTTTTAAAACATAATCTTTTAGTTTTTTAATTTCCAGTGGCGACAGTGCATATTTTTCGCTCGTGGAATACAAACTGCCATCATTTTTAAATTTTATTTTAAAAATTTTGCTAGAACTATCTTGTAATAGAGTTTTATCCAACTGCTCTAAAATATCCTTTTGGTTAACAAACACTCCGTTGAACTTATCTTCCATATCATCGTCGATAAATTTGCTTTTAATTGGAATGTAAAAAGCACCAACTCCCATTTTGTTTTCCAAATTTTCAATTATACTTAAATAAACTAATGATTGAATTTTATTGCCATAAAACACATCTTTGTAGTTAAAATCGTTTTTGCCTGTTTTGTAGTCGTACACAACAAAGTAGTTTTGGTAAGCGTCAAGCCTGTCAATTTTGCCTTTAATTTTTAATCCTTCGATTTCAAAAGGCGAAACAAACTTTTGCTCAACATGAGTTGGCTTAAAATCGCTTAAACAAATTTGGCTGTATATTTTTTGACACATAACAAATGCTTCTTTTGTTAAACTTGTGATTTTCGACTTTTCAACACAATACGATTTGCTGTAAAAATCACTTTCGGCAATTTTATTTATTAACGCTAAAACTTCACTTTCTTTAAATTCAAAATTGTTTTTTATTAACATTTTTACAAAATTTTCTGCAATTTTGTGAAGAAAATTTCCAAAATCAACGCTTTTTAAGCCAAAAACTTCTTTTTCTTTAAGCCTTAACCCGTACTCCACAAAGTGAATATAAGGGCATGCAAAATATCTTTCAATTTCACTAACTGAAACTGTTTTATTTGGGAAAAATAAATCTTTAAACGATATTAAACTTTCATTTTTATCACAATTATCATAATTATTTGTAGTCACATTATCATTGCCGTTTTGTTTGGACAGTAATTTATTTTTGTGAAAATTATTTCCAAAAACAAAATTCAAGTTGTTTTTACTATTATTTAATTTTAAATAATCCAATTCGCTAGCGACTTTGTAAAAGTTAAGTTCATTGCCACTACTTGTGTTAAATATATTTTTTAATGCGTCAAAAACTTCACTAGGTGCACTCTCCACATTAAACATCAAACTTGGATAAGAAACATACAAGTTTTCTGTTGCACAAAGTAGCAATTCTAATGTACCATATTTGGTGCATTTATTAACAAACTGAATGGAAGGCGACAGCAAGTTAGTTGAATCCAATAATTCAATTTCTCTATCTGTAATCATGCCACAATCGTTTTTGTAACTAGGGAAACTTCCGTCGCAAGCACCAACAACAAACAAACATTTATTTGGCATAAACGAACTTGAATTTGCATCACCAACAAAAATTTTGTTCACACCTAGTGGAACATTGCTTAATTTAACCGAAGACACAGCATTTTCAAGCAAAGAATAAAAATAGTTTTCATCGCAAACAGTTTCGCCCAAAGTCAAACTCACTAGTTGCATTGTTTCGGTAAATTTGTTATACACTTGGCTTGTTGCTCTTGCAAATTCTATATTATTATTTTCATTGGTTGAAATATCATTTAAAACCTTTTCACATTCAAAATGGGCGATAATTTCGTTAAGCAATAGCAAATAATCGTTAACTTTTGAACATTTTTTAAATTTTTTATAAACAGATTCCAAAAAACTTAAATATTTGCTTCTAATAATTTCAATTTCTTCATCAAAAAATTTTGTGAGAAAAACATTATGGTCTATACCGTATTTAACCACATAATTATTAAAACTATTAAATTCTTCATCACTAGCATTAACAAAGGCACTTTTCAAATAGTTCATAACTAAATCTTGTGGAAAATTTAGTCTAAACATATCTAACAAATTAAACACAAATTTTGGAAAGAAATGTTCGCTTAAACTACTTTGATAATCAAAATACACTGGTAATGTGTACTGTTCAAATATTTTTTCAATTTCAAGTTTATAGTCTTGAAAATTACAACAAGCAATATTTATATTAGAAAATTTATATTTTTCCTGCAAAACAAGTTGTTTTATTTTTCTGGCAACAAAGTCAATTTCTTCATTAACATCTTCGGCTTCAACCATGAGCACATTAGAACAAGAAAGTTTACTTTTGGGCGTTGAAAACAAGTTTTTGGCGATAAAATTGCTTATTTTTGAAATATTTTTTATTTTATTTTCAATTTTATATGAAATTTTATTTAGCCTAAAACTTTCAATCACTTGTTGCAAAGTTTCGTTTATATAAATTCTTTTATTTTCCTGAACTGTGTTTGCAGATAAATAAATGCTAAAATTTTGACTAGCCTTTGCTAGTGCGGTTATGCTTTGCATTTGTCTAAAACTAAAGCAATCAAACATTCCAACATAAATTTTAGATTTTTTTATGTATTCACTGTTTAACACTTCTTGGCTAAATAACTTTAGCAAGTCTGCACTGTCTAGTTTAGTGTTTTCACACAAACTTAAATATTGCTCATAAACAAACTTAATATCTTCAAGTTTACTATTTAAAACCAAATCTTGTTTTTTTGTTAAAAGTTCTTGTGGGGTTATTCCACTACTTTTTAATTGAATAATTGTGTTATAAAACTCACTGCAAACTGCTGGGCTTAAACTTTTATAAACGGCAAATTTTTCTTTATTATCTAGCATGATTTTTGTTATTAGCATTAGCCCCATGTTTTGCGACAATATTTCGTATTTATCAAGTTTTTTAGCAAGAATTTTATTAACTAGTCTGGTCAAACTCATAACCTGAATGTTAAATGAACTTTCTAGTTTAAGGTACTCAAAAACAAGCCTTTCTGCGTTTAATGTAAAACGGTCTGGCACGACTATAATGTTTTCACAAAACATGTCCTGACTGTTTTCTTTTACATCATCAAGCAAGCAATAAAAGCCACCTATCAAACTATTGGAGCATAAAATTTTTGCCTTTTCTTCCATAAAATTATGATAGCATTTTTTGACAAAATAGTAAATTGATTTTTATAAGCAAAAATTAGCAAAAAACTTGCCAAGCAGAAATTTAAAGTTTTATTTTAAACTTTTTAAAAATAAAAAAAGTTCACAAAATGTGAACTTAAAATGTATTATCGTCTATATTCTCGTCTTCGTTTTCTTTTTTAATAGATTTTTTCTTTTTCTTATCGTGTTTAGATTTCTTTTCATCACTCAAAATATCTAATTCTTCTTGTGACATTTCAAGACTTTGATATTTGTATTCTTCATCTTTTTTTAATCTTTCTTCTTCAACTAACTCTGCTCTTTTTGCCAAGTAATCTTTTGATAATTTATCCAAGTTGTCTTGTGCAATCGTTCCGCAATTAAATCCTGTTAGCAATAAGCATATTGCAGTACCTGGTAATGGGTCTAATATAAGTGCTAATGTTGCAACGAATAAAGTAGACAACCAAAAAAATGCTTTTGATGCTTTTGATATTCTCTTAATACTTTTAATTTTTAAATCACAATCTTCTATTGTTTGAATTTTTTTCATAACCCCTCGCTTAAAACTATGAAAGTATAACATACGAAAAAAAATTGTCAATACCTATTACAAAAATTTTAAACAAAAATAAAACTAACAAGGTTATAAAAAAATGGACTTTATATCATCCATTTTTAATGTAAAAATCTAGTTTTCTTCTCATTCGTCTTTTTAGTTCCCTTAACAAAATAAAACAATTTAATAAATAAGAAATTACAAAAATTTTAGCAAATATTTTTTAAAAATAAGAAAACGCTTTAAAATTTCGTTTATTTGTTTAAATTAGATAAAATTTCTAAACTTTTTTGCGGAATATTACCATCGCCATCTGGCCCTATATTTATTGTATAACAAATGCCCAATTTGTTTAAATGTTGTTTAATTTGCTTTATTTTATTTATGCTTTTAAAGTTATTATCAAACTTGGAATATCCCCAAGTGTTGTTTAATGTGCAGACTGATTCAAATAAACTGTTTTTTGAGCATTTAACGCCATTTAAATCGTTAAAATCTTTGCTTGTTTGTTCATTTATAGTTTGCGGAATTTCATTATCCCCAAGCGTAACATAATCATAGCAGCCATTACCCAGCCTCGAGTTCACCAGACAATTAGGTTGCAATTTTTTTACCAAGTCATATAGTTGTTGACTTTGTTTTTTGCTTATTGTTTTTGGCGTATCAAACCAAAATAAGTCGATATTACCATAATTTGTGCAAAGTTCTTCAATTTGAGTTAAAACTTTAGTGTTAAAATAATCGTCATAGTTTTTAATTGCATTATCAAAGTCCCAGCCGTTGCACCAACTTGTGCCAGCACAATCGTTATTGTTACAATTATAGCCACCGCCATTTTTCTCGTGCCAATCTAGGTCTTGCGAGTAATATACCCCAAACTTTACTCCATATTTTTTGCACATTTTAGACATTTCACAGATAATATCCTTACCGTATGGCGTGTGCATTATATTCCAGTTATCATACTTTGAACTAAACAAGCAAAAACCATCATGATGTTTTGCAGTGAATATTATGTAACTAAAACCACTATTTTTAGCAAATTTTACAAGATTTTCAGCGTCAAAACATTTTGGATTGAATTTTTGTGCAAGTTTTTCATATTCGCTTATTTTTATTCTTGCATAAGATTGAATCCACTCGCAATATGAGTCCATCTTTTTGTCTTTATACTCCCCACCAAGCAAAGAGTATAATCCAAAATGCACAATTAACCCGCAGGTTGAATTTTTAAACCATTTTATTTCTTTCATTATATAAATTATATCACATTAAAAAAACAAGTCCAAGGTTATTTAAAGCCATTAAGCCAAGTAAAATAAGTTACTAGAATTGAAAAACGGATAAAAAAATTTCGTCTATTTTTAATAATTGATAATAAATAAAACAGCAAAATAAAAAAATTGGAACAAATTGCTCCAATTTTTTATACGCCATAAATAATGGCTAACTTTTAATATTTAACTCTAATGCCAGGTCCCATTGTTGAAGCAATAGAAACGCTCTTTAAGTAAATACCCTTTGCTGCTGCAGGTTTTGCCTTGATGATAGCATCCATAACTGCTGTTAAGTTTTCAGCAAGTTTTTCTGTTCCAAAGCTTGCTTTTCCAAAAATAACATGCACGATGTTGTTTTTATCAAGTCTGTATTCAACTTTACCTGCTTTAACATCATGAATTGCTTTAGCAACATCTGTTGTTACTGTTCCACTCTTGATGTTTGGCATTAAGCCTTTTGGTCCCAAGATTTTTGCAACACGACCAACAACGCCCATCATATCAGGAGTTGTGATACATACATCAAAATCTGTCCAACCGCCATTGATTTTTGCAATAATTTCTTCTGCACCAACATAATCTGCGCCTTCTTTTTCTGCAATTTCTGCTGGTGTTCCTTTTGCAATAACTAAAACTTTAACAGTTTTACCTGTTCCGTTTGGCAAAACAACAACGCCACGAACTTGTTGGTTAGCATCTCTGCCGTCAACGCCAAGTTTAACATGAAGTTCTAATGTTTCATCAAACTTTGCTTTTGCTGTTTGAAGTGCTAAATCAATTGCTTCGTTTGTTTCATATAATTTTGTTCTATCAACAAGTTTAGCAACTTCTGTGTATCTTTTTCCTTGTTTCATTTTTTTCTTTTCCTTTTTTGTGGTTTTAGCGAGTGCATAACAAATTTACACTCTCCCATAAACTAATCAACTACTTCTACGCCCATGCTTCTTGCTGTTCCAGCAATCATGCTCATTGCTGATTCAACAGATGCAGCGTTCAAGTCAGCCATTTTTGTTTCTGCAATTTGTTTAATTTGGTCTTTTGTGATTTTTGCAACTTTTGTTTTGTTTGGAGTTGCAGATGCGGTTTCAATTCCGCAAGCCTTTTTAATTAAGATTGCAGCAGGTGGTGTTTTTGTGATAAAACTGAATGATTTATCTTCATATGCTGTTACGATAACAGGGATAATCATTCCCACTTGATTTGATGTTTTTTCATTAAATTGCTTTAAGAATTCCATTGTTGGAATGCCGTGAGGTCCAAGAGCAGAACCAACGCTTTGTCCTGGCACCGCCTTTCCGCCTGGGAGTTGTAATTTAATGACTGCTTTAACTTTCTTTGCCATTTTTTCCTCCTACTCTAAAATAGAGTGTTCGTGGTTTTGCGAAGTGCATAAAGATTTACACTTCTCCCACATTTATTAAAACAAACTTTCGCTTGGTTTAATTAAAATTGATTGATTTTTCTTATCTGGTCAAGAGCAACATCAACAGGTGTTTCTCTTCCAAACATTTCCACAACTACTTTTGCACGATTTAATTCTGGTTCGATGGTTTGAACTGTTCCAAACATACCATTTAATGCACCGTCTAGAATTTCCACTTTGTCTCCAATTTCTATTGAAGAATCTACTTTGGTTTTTTCTAAACGCATATTTACGATTTCTTGTTCGGTCAAAGCAAGTGGTCTTCCTTTAGGTCCAACAAAACCTGTTATTCCTCTAGTTCCAGTAACTCTGTGCCAAATATCGTCACCATAAATCATTTTAACAAGCAAATAGGTTGGCATTAACTTTCTTTCCACCAACACTTTTTTGCCGTCTGGTTTTTCTTCGATAACTTCTTCTGTTGGAATAACGATATCAAAGATTCTATCTTGCAAATTATTTTTTTCTGCAACTCTTTGCAAGTTTTCTTTCGCTACATTTTCATAGCCAGAAATTGTGTGCAAAACATACCATTTTGGAGTTTCATTTTCAGCCTTAATTTTTTCAATAACTTCTGCCATAGATAAACCTCCTAAACGATTAACCTATAAACGAGTTGAAGAAGCATATCAACGCCAAACAATACCAAAGTTGAAAGCAAAACGAAGCCTACAACAATGGCTGTTCTTTTGCAAACTTGTCCAAACGAAAGCCATGAAACTTTTTTAAGTTCGCTTGTGGTTTCTTTAACTTTTCTTGCCATTTTGCGTTCTTTTGGTTTCTTGTCCTTCTTCTTGTCTTTCTTTTCAACTTTTTGTTCTTTCTTTGGAGTTTCATTCACTTGCACAGCAGTTTCTTGTGCTTGAGTGTTTTCAACTTCAACAACTTGTTCCTTGTTTTCAGGATTTGACATTATAAAAACCTCTTAATAATTATTTTGTTTCTTTATGCACTGTGTGTTTCTTGCAAAATCTGCAGTACTTCTTAAGTTCAATACGATCTGGTGTATTTTTCTTGTTTTTCATGTCGTCATAATTTCTTTGCTTACATTCTGTGCAAGCGAGTGTAATTTTGTCTCTCATGGGTAATTTTTCCTCCCTAAAAAATAGCACCCTTCAAAGATGCTACTTTATATTAACATATAAATTTTAGTAAGTCAACAATAATTTTATTATTCTAAAAATATTTTTGTTTACATAGTTTCGATATTTTCATTTCTGTCTGTTCCAAGTTCAAGGTCGTCAAGTTCATCGTCCATTGCTTGCAAAACCGATAAATTTTCCTTGCTCACCTTTTTCTCTACTTTAACAGGCTTTTTTTCTGGTTGTTTAACTTGCTTTGTTTTTTCCTTTTCAGGTTTTGATACGCTAGCTATCTTTTCTTGCTTTGCACTAAAACTAACTTCCTTTTTAGGCTCTTTAACTTCTGGCTTTTTTTCTTCTGGCTTAACTACTTTAGTTGGCTCTTGAGTTGTTTGTTTAGCTTCAACTTTTTGTTGTTTTCTAAAATAATCACGCCTTTCTTTGTCGTCATGACGAATAATTTCGCTATTTCTTATTGCTTCTTGCTTAAATTGTTTTTGAGCATAATCAACTTGAACTAAAGTCAAATTTTTCAATAGTTCTTTTTCTTCTTTCAATTCATTGCTATATTGTTGCAAGATGCCATCTAAAATTTGGTTAAGATGTCTATAATACAAAGGATTTTTCTTATCGAGAACTGTATCCTTTACATAGAAAACTTGTTTATTAAATTCTTCTAGTATGTTTTTTGCGTTTGCATTATGCATTAAAAGTGCAATTCGTTTTTGAAACAATTCTTTATCAAGCCTGCAACTTGTTGCAGAGCAAAGTTCTCTTAAACGCAATAACTCTTTTTGTCTGCGAATAATATTAGGAACTTCGTAGTCTTTTTCTAGTTTTTCATCGCCCACATCTTTGCTGTCGATAATATGATAATAGTCAAAAATTTGTTTATTAACATTAGCTTTGTCTTCAAAAATATGCGAGTCAATAAGCGCGGAATTGGTGTTTTGGTAATAGCCATTTGCTCTGTCAATACTTTCAAGCAACTCCAAACTTGCAGTAACTTTGCCCTTTGATGGAGTGTCTTTCATGATATTAAGACAAAAATGAAGTTGATCGTCGCCAAAAATTCTTACACTATCACAAAACATTGTTTTTGCGTAAGCATCAACATAAACTTTGTTTAGTTTTATCAACTCTTCAACCAACGCGTTGTTAATAACATAAGCGCCAACCATGTTAAAATCGCCTAGCAAAAGGTTATCCAAAACATCATTTCTTTGAGTTGCTCTATAATAGTCGATTTCATCTTTATCGTATAGATATCCGCCTTCAATGTCCGGTCTACGATACTTTAAAGTATTTTCTTCCAAAACAATTTCCTCCATAATTATTATATCAATTTACTGATAATTAGCAAATTTTATTATGCTTAAAATTAAAATATGTCTGTAATATCTCTATTGTCGTCTAGTGGAACCATTTCGGTTTTTTCTGCCTTTTGTCTTGCATCAAAATCTGGCATAGCTCTTTCTAGCGAACTAGCGTCACTATCTTTTGTTAAGTTTGCAAAAGTTGTATGTTCGCTTATAAACTTAAGTGGAATTGTTCCCACTTCACCATTACGATGTTTTGCAACTATAAGTTCTCTCATTCCTGTTTTTTTGCTTTCATCGGAAACATAGTTGTCTGGGTTATAAATGAACATAACAATATCTGCGTCTTGCTCAATCGCACCAGATTCTCTTAAGTCCGAAAGCATAGGTCTATGGTCTGTTCTAGATTCGGTTGCACGAGATAACTGTGACAAAAGCAGAATTGGAACATCAAGTTCTTTGGCTGCTATTTTAAGCATACGAGTCATATCACTAACTTGTTGCTGACGGTTTGCGTCTTTGTTGCTTGTTGAGCTGGACATCAACTGCAAATAGTCAATCATGATAAGATCCAAGCCTTTTTCGCGTTTTAGTTTTCTACATTTAGATAGAATATCCATTGGTGTGTTAAGTGAACTATCATCAACATAAATTTGAGCGTCACAAAACTCTTTGTTTGCTTGCCACAAGGCTGCCCATTCTTCACTAGTTAATTCGCCTTTAAGCGCCTTGCTCATACTTACAAACGCATGTGAACACAAACTTCTTTGTGCAAGTTGAATTTTTGGCATTTCAAGTGAGAATATTGCACATTTTGCTTTTTCTTGCAAAGCACAATTATTAACAATATTCATGGCAAGGGATGTTTTACCAACACCCGGTCTTGCTGCAAGCAAAATTAAATCGCCTTTTTGAAGACCGTTTGTCATTTTATCTAGTTGATAGAACCCAGTTTTAAGCCCCTTCATGGCATCTTTGTCTTGACTAATTAACTGGAACTTATCAAGTACTTCCTTAACCGCCCCTGAAATTTGTTCCAAACTTGAAAATGATTGTTTGTCGCCAATATCGAAAATTTGTTTTTCTGCAAATTTAAGTGCTTCAACCATGTCGTCGCTTTCATATGCCATTTGAACTATTTTTTCGCCCGCTGTGATAAGTTCACGAAGCACCATATCGCGTTTTAAAATTTCTGCATAATGAGAAATGTTTGCTGCTGTTGGAACAATATCTGCAAGTGTTGTTAAATATTCAACGCCACCAACTTCTTCCAAAAATCCTGCTTTTTCAAGTTCGCTTACAACGGTAACATAGTCGATTGGTCTGTTTTTTGCATAGATGTTTAGCATGCAACTAAAAATTTTTTTATGGCTTAATGAATAGAATGCATCTTCTGTAAATCCACTGCAAATTAAACCTGATGCGTTTTCGCTTATTAACATAGAGCCTAAAACCGCTTGTTCGGTTTCGATGCTATATGGCATTTGTCTTATAACTTTTTTGTTTTCCATTATTTCCTCTTAACGTTTTTATCTTTTTTATTATCTTTGTTTTGAACATCTCGTGCTTGTTCAAGACTTCTATATTTTCTTTCCATTCTGCTTTTCTCGCGTTTTAATGCAAGTTTTTCCTGCCTTTTCTTGTCTATTAGCAAGGCAAGAACATAAGCGCCTGCTCCGATTAACACATAAATGGTTATTGTCCAAAAACTTCCTAAATTATCGCGCCATAGCACACCAATCAACACAAACAGTGGTATGCAACAAACAAATGAAATTAAAAATAATTTAAAATTTCTTACAAATTCTTTTTTCGTCATATATCTATTATTTTAAAATAAATAAAACTTAAATGCAAGTAAAATTTTAAGTAAAAAAATGTAATTAAAATTTGCTTCGATTTGAAAAGTAAAAAAAATCAGGAAAACACTCCTGATTTATTTAATTAAAACAAGTTTTCTTCCTCTAAAAAATCTCCGCGTTCGTCACATTCTTTATAAGTTGATTCAAATTCTTCTTTTTGCACGCCATAAATATCATCAAGGTTGGTTATGTTCAAATAGCCACCTTTTTTAATGTGCATTTGCTCTCCCCAAGGTGCAACAAAACTGATATTGTCGCTGATTTGAATAAACTCGCAAATAACTTTCTTTGGAATATATGTACCTTTTTTAAAATCGTAAATTTGGTATCTGTTTCTAAACTTCTCATAGGACATAACATATCTTTCGCCGTCTGGGTTTGTTACCACCCAATCTGGATTGTTATGCTCGTCAACTTTAACCACGCTCACAGTTTCCTTGTGACCGTCTTTCATAATAGTTTCAACAACTTCGCCTTCAACACCTTGTTTTGCGCTGATTACAACGAACTTTCTATAAAGTCTTGGTTTTACGCCATTTTTTAAGCATTGCTTAACATACTCTTTAACTTCAACTTGCATATTAAATTCTCCCTACTTAATTATATTACAACCAACGCATAAAAAAGTCAATACTTTAAAAAAAATGAGACAAATTATTATCTCATTTTTCAACTTTTTTTGCATTAAGAATAAATCTCAATTATTTGGTGTTTAAGCCAAGTTTTCTTGCTCTTTCTCTCATTCTCATTTGATGGTCTAGAATAATTTTTCTAATTCTAATGCTTCTTGGAGTTACTTCCAAAAGTTCGTCATCGCCAATAAACTCGATAGCCTCTTCCAAACTCATTACTTTTGGTGGTTCAAGACGCAATGCTTCATCGCTTGAAGATGAACGGCAGTTTGATAAATGTTTGGTTTTGCAAACATTAACAACCAAATCTTCGTTTTTTGGATTTTCTCCAACAACCATGCCCATATAAACAGGGACATTTGGTCCTATAAATAATCTGCCACGGTCTTGAGCGTTATAAAGTCCGTAAACAATACTTTCGCCAGTTTCGTAGGAAATTAAACTTCCCATAGTTCTTCTTTCAATATCGCCTTTGTATGGCTCAAAGCCATAGTGAACAGCACTCATAATTCCTTCGCCACGAGTATCTGTTAAAAGTTCACTCTTGTATCCAAACAATCCACGGCTTGGAATTTTAAACTCCATTTTCATACGGCTTCCGTGAGTTGTCATGTTAACTAATTCGCCTTTTCTAATTCCCATTTTGCACATAACTGCGTTCATGTTATCTGCTGGGACATCAACAACAAGTAAATCAATAGGTTCGTATTTCACACCGTCTTTAATTTGATACAAAACTTTTGGCATGGAAACTTGAAATTCAAAACCTTCTCTTCTCATGTTTTCAATCAAAATTGAAAGGTGCATTTCTCCACGACCACAAACCTTAAATGCTTCTGTGGTTTCGGTGTCGGTAACTCTTAAACTTAAATCTCTATCTGCTTCACGATATAATCTTTCTCTTAAATGACGGCTTGTGATGAACTTGCCTTCTTTTCCAGCAAAAGGACTATCGTTAACCCTAAATGTCATTTCAACACTAGGTTCACTAATCTTAACAAAAGGAAGGGCTTCAACTCTATCAGTTGCGCACATAGTGTCGCCAATTCTAACATTAGGACAACCAGCAATAGCAACAATATCTCCAACTTCTGCAGTTTCGACAGGAACTTTTTTCATTCCTTCAAATTGGAACACGCTTGAAATTTTGCATTTTTCGTCTGGCTTTTCATTATAGTAGTTTGTTAAAACAATTTGTTGACCATTCTTAACAATTCCGCTTGTAATTTTGCCAATACCCATTTTGCCAACATACTCGTTGCTTTCGGTTGAAGAAACAAGCATTCTAAATGGTTCGTCGATGTTGCCTTCTGGTGCTGGAATATACTCGATAATTTTATCAAGAAGTGGGTCAAAACTTGTTCCCATTTGGTCTCTTGTTAAACTGCTTTGACCTGTTCTTGCCGAGCAGTAAACAATAGGGCTGTCAAGTTGTTCGTCACTTGCGTTCAAGTCCATAAATAGTTCCAAAATTTCGTCTTCAACTTCTTTAATTCTTGCATCTGGTCTATCAATTTTATTGATAACAATAATAACCTTCAAGTTTAATGCAAGTGCTTTTTCAAGAACGAAACGGGTTTGTGGCATTGGTCCTTCAAAAGCATCAACAACAAGCAAAACACCATCAACCATTTTTAATGAACGCTCAACTTCGCCACCAAAATCAGCATGTCCCGGAGTGTCTACGATATTGATTTTTACACCGTTATGCATACAAGCAGTGTTCTTTGCAAGAATTGTAATTCCCCTTTCTCTTTCAAGAGCATTAGAGTCCATAACCCTGTCTTGAACAACTTGATTTTCTCTAAACACGCCACCTTGCTTTAACATTTCGTTAACCAAACTTGTTTTGCCGTGGTCAACGTGGGCAATAATGGCAATGTTTCTTATCTTTTCGTTTTTCATAAATCCACCTTAAATTAAAAATAGGCGTTACACCTATTTTATTATCTATTTTGCAGTGCAAAGTATAGCACTATTTTTCTTCTTGTGCAATAGGATTTTCTGTTTTTTTGAATTTTTTTTGAAGAAGTCCTATTATCAAAATTATTCCCACAACAACTGCAGTTAAAACAAGGGCCAAAATATACCATGCTGTTGGTTTAATCGCAAGAGTATAAGTTCTTATTTTATCGCCCAGTTGTGACGCAGAAAAATTCCATTCATGAATTGTTATTCCACTTTGAGTAAACACTCTGTCGCTATTGGAATACAACTTGTTTGTTGGCACGCCATAAAAGAAATTGTAATCGGCATCTTCAAGAGTTTTTTTGGTTGTACCTGCCAAACTACCATCAAAATAATCTAGGTATTTGTCAGCGATTTGATTAGCCGAAGTTCCCTCTTTCAAAATCGCGCTAAAAATTGTTTCACTTTCGCTTATTTCTCTGTTATAAAACCATGTTTTTTCAATTATCATTTGGTCATCGTCATCATCTGTTATATTGTAAAATTCTTTGTAAATAAGCGGAGAATCAAACACGATTGAGCCAAAGATTATGCCTTCATCTTCCAAAGATTCTCTGTATAACTTTATTCCACAGTCATCAATACTTTTGTTCTTTTTTAACGCATAATTGATAACGGCAATTTTAAGAGAGCCTTCTGGCGAATAAAAATAATTGTCAAAATCGTTAACCACATTATTATAAACTTCACTATAACTATAGCCTGCCAAAGTGATTTCGTTTTTATCTAAATTAACTTGCATCGCTTGTTCGATTTTGCCTTCGCTGTTCATGATAACCGAATAGTTAACACTTGCACAGCCCGAAAACAACAGCACCGACACAACAAGCATACATATAACACTTAAAAATTTTTTCATACATGTTATTATATTATATTTTTCAAATAATTAAAACAATAAACGCCATATTTCTCTTAATTCAATTATCTTTTAAAATAACTTTAAAATATAGAAACAATCAATTTAACTTTATACTTTTAGCATAAAAACTTGCAAGCATGCTGTTTAAAACTCTCTAGGTTGTCCATAATAGCATAGAGGTGAATATGAGTAAAGTAGATTTTGAAAAAAGCAAGACAAGAATAAATCTTGCAAGAAGTTTTAGTGCCGAATGCATGGAAGGCGCTAAATATCAATTTATGGCAAAGCAAGCAGAAACCCAAAATTTAGAATATGTTAAGTCGGTTTTAAAAACACTTGCCAAGCACGAAATGAGCCATGCAAAAGTTTTTTGGGACTATTTGCAACAAAATTCAAAAAAGCCAGAAAACAATATTGACATGAGTTATGGCTATCCTTTTGAATGTGGCGACTTGTGTGAAAATTTTAAATTTCACAGCAAAAACGAATTGGAACTATACGACCACATCTACCCTGCTTTTGCTAAAATTGCAAAAGACGAAGGCTATGAAGACATCGCTCACGCTTTTAAACTTGTGGCAACAGTTGAAAATTGTCATAGTGCACTTTTAAAACAACTGCACGACAAAATGAAAGGCAAAAAGTTGTATAAATCAGCAAAGAGCATTAAATGGAAATGCAATGAATGTGGCTTTGAACACACCGCAAAACAGGCTTGGGACACTTGCCCACTTTGCAAAATGAATCAAGGCTATGTTGAAGTTCCATTAGATATGGGACAATAAAACATTATTTGAAGGACAGTTGAAGGACAACAAAAGTTCTTAACGCCAACACGCATTTAAAAAATGCTAATGGCTAAACTTTCGTTTTCCCACCAA
>CAKVHQ010000003.1 GCA_934749845.1 uncultured Clostridia bacterium | reverse complement strand
TTTTCTCTAAATCAATTTCTTGTTTTTTAATTAGTGGCATACCATATTTACCAACTGTTTTAAATTCATTTCTAACCAGTTTAATTTTTTTCGTTAACTTTTCTTTTTCATATTCAGTTTTATCTTGTGTTAAATTGTTATCAACTTCATATTTTTCTTTCATAAAAACTCCTTACAAAAAAATCATAGGTTAAACTTAATTCAACTTATGATTTTTATAATTTTTTTCATAATATTTTCTTGCCAAATCAATCGCTTTAAAGCAAGTATTGTCAGCATTCAAAATTTCTTTTTTATTTTCTTCCCAAAATTTTTTATATTGGTTAAAACTCATATGATTTGCACCGCCCATATAATCTGGCTGTTCGTTTTGCAAGTCATCATCTTCCCAGCCACAAAACATACAAATGTCATGAATGAAATTTATATTTCCCATTTTACATATTTTGCATTTTCTCATAATATTAATCTTTTTCTCTAATTTTTTCATTTAATTCTTTATAATACTTATTATAATATTCTTGCGACTTTTCTATTGCATAAAATTTATTATTTTTTAGATTTGCTAAAACTTCTTCTTTATTCTCTTCCCAAAATTTCTTATATTGATTAAAACTCATTACATTTGCACCAACTACATAATCGTGTTCATCTTGTTGTATATCATCATCTTCCCAACCACAAAACATACAAATGTCATGTGTAGTTTCAATATCACTCATTCCACAAAGTTTACACTTGTATGGAGGATATTCGTCATATCTTCCAGTTCTTTCATTTTTTATTAATTTACTCATCACCAATCTCCTTTTATTTTTTCAACTCCATTTTTATTCCATTCATGAATAAAATATTTCATACTGCTTTTATAATATGTTATAATTTTTCCTTCTTTTGAAATCGCTATAAATTCCTTAGTAACGCTATTATACTTGCAAATTGAGCCATCCGAACGCTTAAATTCTTTTAAACCCGACTCTTCACTCTTGGCAAATTTCATCGCATATTCAGAATAATCTGTTATTTTATCAAAACCAAATTCTTTGGCATGTTTATAATGTTCAACTTCATTATACGAACTTGTCCAGTATTCAGCATAAGTACTAGGACCTTTCTCCATTTATTATATCATACCCCCTTTTAGAATGCAAAAGGTTGAAGAATATTTACATCTCTCCAACCTTCACTTGCATTCTATCATAAGATTTTTCAAAGTCAATACTTATGTGACACACTTTTTACATCTTAAAATCTTTTTTTCTTCTACGTTTACGTTTTATTTTTCTAATGTCTATAGTTCACACTATTTTACTAGAACCCGACCTTGGTAGATTTTATAAACTTGAAACAGCATACAAAGCATATGTAAAACACATGGAAGAAATAATAGCATTTTGTGATTTTATAGAGAAAAATCCACCAAAGTTTTGAACATTAACACCAAACATTTTTAAACAAAAAAAGAGTGCTTACTAACACTCTTTTTTATTTAATTTTATAGTTCCACATAGTTGTGGCTATTGTTTTACACTTAAAGTGTAATTACATTTTAACAACATTTTTTAATTGTGGAAGTTGAACATTGCCTTCGCTATCTTTGAATACCCAGATAATGTCCTTTTCGCTACTTGCTGTAACTGCATCAACAAAGCCATATTCTTCAAATACTGCAATACCGTCTTCACTTAAAATTTGTTCAGTGGTCATTCCACAGTCTTTTAAGTAACTTTGTTTTGGGTCATTTCTATGATCATTGATTAAGGTTTCTGTATCTTTCCATGGGAATTTATCTGTGCTCCAGAATTTATCGTTACTTCTTTCGGCATTTGTTACGCTTCTATTGAAGATACAATTTATCATGTAGCCAGAAACTCTGTTGTATGGATAGATTCCTGCAAGTTTGAAGGAATCTCTTCTTGCTAAACATGCTGTGTCGTAGTAGTCTTTACCATCTCCACCAATTACGGCATAGGAGAAGCAGTTTTTAACGCAAGCATTTCTATCGTCTTTGCTAATTAAAGCAATATCAACTGCAATACCTGCTTTAACGCTGTTTTTGCTTACGCCAAGCAAGTTTCCACCAGCATAGCAGTTTGCAACAACGCCATTTTCAACTTTGTAAACAACTCCACCAACATTGTAACCTGTTAAATCGCTAACAGAGTAGCATTCGCTAATTTCGCCATAAGTTAATGCGCAAACGCCACCAACATAAGTACCTTCAACAATAACATTGCTGAAAGAATATTTAACTACTGAATTTTTCTCATTCAAGCCAACGATACCGCCAACATAAGCATTTTTATTGCCAGTTGCAATATCAATTACAAAGTTATATGTTTTTGTTCCTGTGCTGTCGCCAATCACAACTGTTTGAATATCTCTTGAAGCATAGCATGATGTGATACCAACATTTGAATTATTTCTTCCTGCAATTCCGCCTACATATAAGGTGCATGTTTCGTTAGAAATAATAGTGTTTTTACCTGTTTCAAATCCAATAACTGCACATTTGTCAATTTGACCGCTTCCGTTATTGAAACCAACAATTCCGCCCATAGCGCAAACTGTTTTGTCTAAACCTTTTAATTGTTGAATTTGCATACCTTTAACTTGACATTTTGCAACTGTGCCACTGTTGTAACCAACAATTCCACCAATATAAACCAAATCTTCTGTAATGTCGTTTGTTTTAAATCCAACATTTTTTGTTTCGATTGTTGCATCGTCATTTGTTGCAATAACATAGCAGTTATCAATTACGCCATAGTTAACTGCAGCAACTCCGCCAATATATTGACCTTTTCTTACCTGTGGATTTTCAATGTATAAGTTAGATACTCTGCCTGAACCAGCAATTACGCCAAACAAGCCTTGGTATCTTGTTCCAGTAGAAGCATAATCATCGTCGCCAACTGCTGCTGAAATTTTTAATCCTGTGATTTTGTAAAGTGGCATTCCTGTTATTTCATCGATAGGACAAGTTAGAATGCTTGTGAATGGGTGTTCACTTGTTCCAATAGGAGTCCATTCGCCAACGCCACTCAAATCAATATCATTAACAATAGTGTAAGTTTTTGTTGTTGTTTCTTCACCATTGTTTACTCTTGAACGCAAGTTAATTAAATCATTAACATTTTCGATTGTGTATTCGTCATAAATTGAGCCGATGATAAGTTGAATATCAAAATATGTATCAAAATTCAAAGTAGGATAATCTGTTTTTAAAAGTGTCCATACTTCGTTTGACCAGTTAATATCGCCTTTATCAACGCTGTTATGAGAGTAAAGCACTTCTTTTGTTGTTGCTTGTTCTTTCAAATCATTATAAATATAAGGATATGCTGATTTTTGTGCTTCTTCGGTTGTTTCTGTAACATTGTTAATATAGCCAAATGCAAGCAAACTGCTGTTTGATTTTTCGTAGTACAAACCATAAATGTCATTTTTTGTTACCAAATCGCCTGTTTTTTGGTCTGCAACATAGCCAACTAATTGACCACATTTTTGTCCTGCTTGACCTTCAACCTTAACAACTGCGTAACAATCTACAACTGTGCTTTTGTTTCCGCCTGTTATTTCTGTTCTACCAACTAATCCACCAAGTGAAACATTTGCATCAGCAACTTGTGAAGTAATTTTTCCAAAAACAGTGTCGTCAACTTTAACAAATTTTGAGTATGAATTTACGATAATTCCGCCATTTGATAAGCCAACTAAACCACCAACATTATAGTTACCTGAAACATCAACGCCTTCTGCATAACTTCTGTCTAAAATTGTTTTAACAGACTCTGTTTGAAGAAGTCCAATAATTCCGCCAGCATTAGTATTTGATGCGTTTGCTTGAACGCCTGTTTTAAATACTGCTGTTTTTGCAAGTTTACCATTTTGTGCGCCAAACACACCACCTACACTTGCATTTGCTTTTGTTGAACTTACTAAACTTGACACAACTGTAACTTTTTCAACTGAACCAGAGTTTACGCCTGCCAAAATTCCTGCATAATCAAATTCGCCAGAAATGTTTGCTTTGTCTAATGTAAGACCATATACATTCACTTTTCCTTGGCTGTTTGCACCAATTTTTGCGAATAAGCCTGCACTTTTTGCAGTTCCTGTCATACTCAAATTGCTAATTGTGTGGTTATTTCCATTTAAAATTCCAGTAAATGCATTTTCAACAGAACCAATAGCAGTCCAATCTGCTTCAAGTAAAGACATATCAATATCGTTAATCAATTTGTAATATGCGTCCAATGGTCTAGCATAATATGTATCTTCCTCGGTTGTGGTTGGAACACCAATTTGTGCCAAATCTTCTGCATTTCTAATAAAGTATGGAGATTGCTCTGTTCCATCGCCAATAGTAACTGTAATTATTATTGGTGCAGATGTGCTTTTTAAAGGCTCAATAGTAATTTTTGCTTGACCACCTTTGTCTTTTGCAAAAAATTTAGTACTATTTCCAACTCCATCTTCTTGAATGATAAGGTCGGTATTTGAAATAGTAACCTTTGGTTTTGAACCTTTTGAATTTAAAACTGTAATCTCCAAAGGAATTTCTTCGTTAATATTAACTTCAAAAACTCTTTGATTTACAACAACACTTTCTTCAAGTGTTAAAAACCTGAATGTTAACAAACCCAAACATGCTGTAACAATACAGATTAAGCAAAATACTAAAAATCTTTTCATATTTACACTCCTAATTTTTTCATAGGCAATTATACACCTAGCACACTTTCTTTGTCAATATCAAATTTGATAATTTTCCCTAACTTTATTATGTCTAAATATTTTATATTTAATTATTCAAATTTTTACTTAAACTTTAGCACTAACAGTAGACTAATACTTGAAGTAAAATTATAGGTTATGCATAAAAAAACTGAAAGTTTTTTTGCTTTCAGTTTTAAGTTATTACATTGTTTCTTCGTCAAGACTTTCTTGAATTAAATCTTCGGTAGAAACTTTTTTTGTTGCTTCCTTCAAAACTTTTCCTTCGTAATCATAAGTTGCTTTTTTAAGTTTTGTTAAACCTTCTTGTGATTCAGCAACAACTACTGTAAATGTGTCGTAATTAAATCTTATATCAAAATCTGTAAGGTCTTCGCCATCTCTTTCAAACACATCTGCATTATCATTTCTTTTTAACTCTAAAATTTTATTTCCGTTAGCATTGTAAATTGATACATCACTGCTGCGTTCTAAAATTTTTGTAAGTGAAATGCTATTTGTAACTTGGTCATTTTCCATTGTATATGGATATGTTTGATTGCCATTTTCTAAATATTTATCCAACTCTTTTTTTGTTAAATAGAATCCTTTATACTCAATAATCAATTTAGTGTCGTTATTGAGATTAAAAAGTGTTATTCCATTTCTTCTGTCTGCTTTTGTTTGGAAGTCCTTTAAAACCATAGATGTTTCGTTGTTAACAACTTCAACAACTGCTTCTCCATTTTCTTTTTTTAAAACTAATGAAAGTTTTGCCATAAATTTATCTCCTTTCTTTATTCAATCATTATATCTTAACAAAAACCGCTTGTCAATACCCAATTTTATTTTGTTTTTTAAAAATGCTTGTTAAATCTTATTTATTAACTTTAGCATGCTTTAATGGTGGTTGCTTCAAATTTAAATGCATATTAAATAACCAAACAAAATTTATAGTAATAAAATTAAGATTTTGGAGTAATTAACTTACTAGTTTTGAGTATTTCTTTAAAATTAAGATATTGAACTTAAATTTCTAAAATTTGTTTTACGAAGAGTAAAATTTAAGGTTACCCCACTTATTTGAATACATATTTGCAAGTTGGGCTATCCACTTTGGTGGCAGATACCGATGCAGTTCTAATTGAAAAATTTGTAAAAAAAATATGCATCTACCCCGACAACACTTGCGATGTTGAGATAGTTGCACATTGTTCTGGCTCCCCGGGCCCGGCTCGAACGGGCAACCTATCGGTTAACAGCCGAGTGCTCCACCATTGAGCTACCGAGGAATATATGGTGTGTTTTTTTCAAAACATGACTATATTATCATTATTCTAATAGGTTGTCAAGCAAACAATAAAAATTTTTAAAAAAAAATTATCCTAATCTAGTCGATATATTATATGCATTTACGGATAGATCGTTAAGAAATAATATTTTAGAAAGTTTTAAAAACAAATTTTAATTTAACTTAATTTTTTTCTTTTTTGCAATTTTCCAATTTTCTTTGTTATTATCATTAGCAACTTTGCAAACATATTTTATAAGCTGTTTTTCATTTTTTATTGCAACTTCTTTGTCGACAATTTCCTTAAAAGTAAGGATAAAATAGCAAATATTTGCTTTTGCTTGTGTTGTTGAAATTTTTAAATACTTGTCTAAACATTTCAAAAAAGTATCAAAAAATATGTTATAAGTTTTTATTTTGCTTGAAATTTCAATTTTTGAATAATTTTCCATATTTTTAATTTCATTAAGTTTACTTTCAAGTGTATTTTTGTATTCTTTAATTTTACTTTTGAACTCCTTATCTTCTTTGTATAATAATGGTTCAAATTTATCAAAAAACCATGTGTACAGGTCCATATAATTTTTTGAAAAATCCACAAATGTTCCAAAAAGTTCATAGCCTTTGGACAAATTTTCTCGTTCTAAGTTTTTTTGTCGTTTATAATTTATAATAACTTCACACGCCAAAACTAAAACTATTGAGTTTTCTCCAACTTTCATCATAAGCAAATAAAATGGATTATTAACAATTTCAAAGCCAATGCTGTTTAGTTGAAAAAGTAAAACGGCTAATATGTATGCAATAAAGATATATTTTTTGATTAAACCAATATGAATTCCTTTGAATAAATAAGATTTAAATTCACATATTTCCAAATTTATAGTCATGGTTTTAATGAACTTATTTGTATCAAGTATTATTGATTCAAGTTTAGTGACAATAATATAAATTAAAAGCGTTAGTGCATAAAGAATTAAATAAGCCGTTTTTTCTGCTCCTGCAACTGACAACTCTTTTACAAAAAGTGTAATGGCAATTATTGCAAAAAAAGACAAAATATTTATAACAAAAAACAAGGCTATTGTCATTTTAGTTTTTCTTGATAATTTTTCACTTTTTGTCCTATCAATTAAATATTGTATTCCAGCAAAAATAAACATAATTGGCAAAATAAACATAAACCCTAAAAAATATAAACCAAATAGATTAACAAGAACTTCCATAACTTTCACCCTGTTTTAAGGGTAATATAATTACTAAAAAAAGTCAAAAAACTGCGCTATGCAGTTTTTATAGACCTAATAATTCTTTTTTCTTTTGTTCAAAGTCTTCTTGCGACAAAATATTTTTTTCAACAAGTTCGTGATATTTGCTGAGTAGAGCAATTTTTTCGTCATCATTTAAAGTTTTTTCTTTTGTGATAGTTACATTACTATCATTGGATTCAACAAATTTGTGTTGCATTTAATGTTTCGAGCGATTACTTTTTAGGGTTAAGTGATAATTATTAAAAAAATAAAAAGCACTGATAATTGTGCTTTTTTTATTACTTATTTCTTATTCAAAAACCACTTTAACTCTTGCAGAAATTTCAATTTGACTATCAAAATCTCCATTATCGCCTTCAAAGTAGGACTTACACATATAGCAAGAATTGTAAGTTTCCTGCTCCACAATATTTTTTATTGTAACATCGTCCTTTTGCAATAAAATTTTTGCTTTTTCAACAGCGTTATCAATCGCACTTTGCAAAATGTTATTATATTGTTCACTAAAGTCTTTAACTTGATAATTTATATTATTTATATTCTTAACACCGCAATCAATCAAACTATTTATAGCATCTTGAATTTTATCTAATTGGTCAACTTCAAATTCAAAAGAAAGCGTAGAGTTATAACCAGTTAAAGTTTTTCCTTGTGAATAATCAAAGTTAGGATAAGTTGTAAAGTATGACAAGTTTATTTTGGACACACTTTGATTATTTTCCATTGCCTTTTTAACATTTGAATATATTTCGAAAGTTTTGTTTTTGGCAGTTTCCAAATCAATGTCAACTTGATTTATTGTTGCCGAAATTTTTGCCATATCAGGTGTGAGTTTTTGAGAACTTTCGCCGATAACTGAAATCTCTCCAACATTTTCATACGCATGCACAATTTTGCTTGGCGAAGCAACAAGAACACTAACAAACAAAAGTGCTAAACTTAAAAAAATTAAACTTATTTTTTTCATATAAAAATCTCCCATATTCTAGCATGGCAAATTTTTCCAAAAATATTTAAAAAAAGAAAAACTTCATAAAAAAATGAAGTTTTTATGTTAAAATTCTAAATTTTCTTTGTTTTCGTGCCACAAAGTCATGGGATAAACACCTTTTTGTCTTAACTTTAAAAGCGAGTTTTTAACCATTGGCAAATCTTCTCTATATGTCATTCCAAACCACTTTTCGTCAGTTTTTAATAAAGTTAATTTGGATAAACCTTGCTCGGTTAGTTCTCCCAAAAATTGAGGTATTAAAAATTCTTTATTTCTTAAATTATTTTCATCTGCACAAAACTCTTCAAAGCCCTTTTGCAAATATTCAAAAATTTTTGGAGTCAAACAAAACATATTCATGCTGACTGTCATGTCTTTTTCATACTCAATTTTGTTGCCGTCAAGTGAAACAATTTGAATTTGACCACCTTCAACGCCAATCTTACTTTCAATAATATCTGTAACACTGCCATCAACAACCTTACATACTCCCCTTTTAACCGAGCCATTTTCACTTAATGTGTTTTCAAGTTTATATCCAACCAAGCCAAAGTTAAGAGAGTTTTTATCTAAAGTTTTTAAAAAGTCATACGCCACCTTAAACGACTCTCGACCGTAAAAGTCATCGGCATTAACGATACAAAAATTATCTTTAACTTCATCTTTAGCACACAATATTGCATGAGCAGTTCCCAGTGGCTTAATTCTGTCAACGCCATACTTTTCCAAAACATCGTTTGTTTGAAAAACATATTTAATTTTATCCGCGCCAACGCGTTTAGATAAAGTGTTTTCAAAAAGTTCAAGATGTTCCTTTTTTATAATCAATACAATTTTATCAAAACCAACTTTTAGTGCATCAAAAATGGAATAATCAATAATGAAATTACCGTTTTCATCAACACCTTCGGTTTGCTTATTTCCGCCAAACCTACTTCCCATTCCAGCCGCTAACACAACCAAATCCATAATTCACTCCTAGTAAAATTAGGATAACATAATTAGATATATATGTTAATTCACTTTAAAGCAATAAGAAACATAAGCAGTGTCAATCGTCAAAAATATGTCATAAAATAAATTATGAAAAGTTACATAGATTTAATAAAGCAAAGAAAAATCAAGCTTGTGTTTTTGCAGTTCTGCGACCTTTTTGGTACAGTAAAAGGTGTTTATATTCCTGTTAAAAGATTAAATAGTGCAATAGAAAATGGTGTTAACTTTGACGGCTCTAGCATTAAATGTTATGGCAAAACAAAAAATTCGGACAAAAAATGTTATATCGACACATCGTCTTACTACATTTTGCCCAATAATATTTTAACATTTTTTTGCTACATAAAAACAAAGTATGATGCTAGATATAACCTGTTCAAAATCAGTCAAAAATTACAGAAAAAAAATTACAATTTACAAGTTGGTGCTGAATTAGAGTTTTTTTTATTTGAGCAAAATCGTAGCAAAGCAAATTTAAAAAAATTAGAAAGAGTTGGATATTTTAGCGAAATAAACATAAAAAAACTAAATGCACTAAACGAAATTTCTTCTCTTTTAAATGAACAAGATTTTAACATAGAAGCAGTTCATCACGAATGTGGGAAAAATCAATACGAAATAAATTTTAAGTTTGACACTCCATTAAACACTGCCGACAAAGTTTTAATCGCAAAACAAGTGATAAAACAAATTGCAAAAAAGCATAAATTGTACGCAAGTTTTATGCCAAAGCCCATTAGTTTCTTGGCTGGAAACGGAATGCACATAAATATGTCGGTTATGCAAAATGATAAAAATATATTTTACGATTCTAAAAGTGCATATAACTTATCTAAATTTGCCACCGATTTTACAAACAATATTGCTAGTCACATAGGTGCAATTTGTGCATTTTCAAACCCTATAGTAAATTCCTATAAGCGATTAAACGCACATGTGGAAACGCCAACAAGTGTTAGAATTGGCTACAAAGACCGTCAAAGTTCGTTTAGAATTCCAGACTTTAACGAAAAATCAGCGCGAGTTGAATTTAGATTTCCAGATGCTTCTTGCCAAATTTATTTAACCTTATGTGCAATAATATCCAGTGGTTTTTCTAATTTATTTAGCAAAAACCAAAAAACATTTACACTTAAAACTTTGCCAAAATCTATAAATGAAAGTTTACTATATTTAAAACAAGACGAGTTTATAAAGCGATTTGTGCCGTCAATTTACTTTAACGAAATTGAAAATCAAATTGCGGAATATGAGCAACAAATTACACCTTATGAAATAAAAAAATACTTATAAACATAAAAAAATGCTTTAAATTTTAATTTTTAAAGCATTTTTTACAATTTTTTATTAAAAAACTAAAATTTATTCTTTAATGCTAATATCTAAAATGTCGTCAAAATTTATTTTAGTCCCATCAACATTTATTGTTTTATAAGCATAATCTAAACTTTCAATTCGCCCGTCAATTTTATTGTATTTACAATTATCATAAAAGGTTATCGTTACATAATCTCGTTTTTTTAATTTTTGCAAAATTTGCGATAGTTCCATTTGTTTTTCTTCACATATGTCCACTTTTGCTTCTTTTTTAAATTCTTTTTGCGTCAGTGCTTGTCTTAATCCCTTTAATGCATCAAAAGGCATAAAAATTTTTTCTCTTTCAAGTTCGTCAACTTTCTTCCCCACTTGCATGACCTCCAATAAGTGAATTTCTTATTTTTTGCGTGGCAACTTTATTTAAACTTATTCCACGCATAATGGCATTTTTGCCAAACTTTGCTTTAATTTTATTAACTGCAATTTGTCCATTTCTTTCCTTTTCGATTTTACTTCTATTTGTCAATAAATCTAATTGCTCGTAATTTTCATCTAAAACATCATCAAAAGCGATAGACAATTTTCGTATAGGTTGGTCATCATAAGTTGTTTCGTCATACAACTTTAAAATTTCATCTTTTAAAACCGAAAAGACATTTGTTTTTATTGGCATTTTGTGACTCGCCCTCGTTGGTGCAATAACTTCCTTTGAATAGTGAACCGACACAGCAACTTTTCCGCAAACTTTTTTTCTGTTTATAAGTTCCAAACTTAAAGTATCAATCATTTCGGTTAAAACAATTCGCGCATTAAACTTTGAATAATCTTCAAACAAAATTTGGCTTTGGCTTAACGACGATGAATGTGGTTGATAATTTTTGATTTCTGCTATTGTGATTGGTTCAACGCCATTAGCATGGTCAATCAATATTTTTGCATTCACTCCAAATTCTTTGTACAGCAAATTTTGATCCGCATGAGCAATTCCGTACATATCGTGAATGGATAGTTTGCTTAGTCTGTTTTGTATGCCTTTTCCAATTTGCCAAAAATCAGTTAATGGTGTGTGGTGCCAAAGAGTTTGCTTAAAAGTTTGTTCTGTTAAAAACGCGATATTGTCTGCTTGATGTTTTGCCAAAATATCAAGAGCAACCTTACTTAAAAACAAATTAGTGCCAATTCCGCATGTTGCAGTTATGCCTGTTTGAGACAAAATATCATCAATAATTTTTAGTGCAAGTGCTTTAATTCCCACCTTATTAAAATTCAAATATGTTGTTGCGTCAAAAAACATTTCATCAATAGAATATGGGTGAATATCGTTTTTATCGAAATATTTTAAGTAAATTTCATAAATTTTTGCAGAATAATCAATATATTTTTTCATTCTTGGCTTTGCAACTATATATTTAACATCTTTAGGTATCTCAAAAATTCTGCACCTATTTTTAATTCCAAGCGCCTTCATGGCAGGAGAAATTGCCAAGCAAATAGCCCCGTTGCCCCTGCTTGGGTCAGCAACAACCAAATTGGTTTTAAAAGGGTCTAGCCCTCTTAAAACACATTCAACAGATGCATAAAAACATTTTAGGTCTATGCAAAAATATATTTTTCCACCATTCTCCACCATAATAGTTTGTCCCATATTATATTATAATTTACATGATTTTGGAATTTCAAATTTAGTGCCAAAATTTTTTATAGCGAACATAAAAATTTTGTATAAGCAAACTATTTAATTTTTTATAAAAGCATGATATACTTTGCATGGGTAAAATATATGAAAGCAGTTATTCAAAAAGTAAAAAAATGTGTTCTATACTCAAACGGCGAAAAATTTAGTGAAATTAAAAATGGTATGTTGGTTTTGGTTGGCGTTTCAACTAACGACACCTTATCAAATTCTATAAAACTGGCGGAAAAAATTTTAAAGTTGAGAATTTTTGATGATGAAAACGGCAAAACAAACAAAAATATTTTTGATGTTAATGGCGAAATTATGGTGGTTAGCAATTTCACATTATGTGCAAACACAAAAGGAACAAACAGACCAGATTTTATCACTTCGGCTAGACCACAACAAGCAGAACCAATTTACAACGCACTTGTTGAAGAACTTAATAAAAGTATTAAGACTCAAACAGGAGTTTTTAGAACATATATGGAAATTGAAATGTTAGCCGATGGCCCCGGCACATACATTTTAGAAATTTAAAAACACAAAAGGAGATTTAAAAAATGATAAACGTTACAGACAAAGAAATTTATTTTGCAAAAATAAGACCACAAGCAATTATCCCAACAAAAAAGCAAGAAGACGCAGGCTACGACTTTTATGCATGCTTTGACGAAGACTATTTTGTTATTGAAGCCGGCGAAACAAAAGGCGTTCCAACAGGAATCGCAACTGCATTTTCCAGCACTTATTACGCGCAAGTTGAAGAGCGTTCAAGCATGGCAAAATTAGGAATTAAAAAATCTGGAGGAGTTATTGACTCTGGCTATCGTGGCGAATGGTTTATTATGACATATAACACAAACAAAAAACCATTCATAATTTCAAAAGTTCCACTTGATAGTGTTCCACAAACACTAAATATTAACGGAAAACTTTATAATAAAGAAGACGTTATATTATATCCAGCAACAAAGGCAATAACCCAAGTTATAATGCAAGTTGTGCCAGTTTTGGACTCAAAAGAATTAACCTACGATCAACTTTTAGAAATTAAATCCCAGCGTGGAACGGGCGGTTTTGGCTCATCAAACAAATAACAAAAAATTGAGATGATTAATCTCAATTTTTTTTAATTTATTATGTTTTTTATTAAAAAAGCATTATTTTTTAGCTTTTTTTAACTTTTTTTGTTTAATTCAAACATTTTCGCAAATTTATTTTGTCAAAACTTTGCATTTATTTTGGAAACTAATGTAAAGTAATAAATACCTAGTAACATTTTTTTTCTATTACAACATTAAAATAAAAAATATTTTGACTAGAAGTTGTTTTTTGGCAGTTATCTATGATTCAATCATATTGAATTACAAAAAGAATTATAAATTTATTTTAGCTTTTAATATATCCAAATTACTATGTGGAACTTAAATTGATTGTTTCTCCTGAATTCATCATTCGATGGAGAACTAACATCCTTCAAAATAAAAAATATGGAATTATCTTTGCCTTCCACTATTAAAAATGTAATTTTAAAACTTGATACAAGTGAAAAACTACCACAAGGCACAGGATGCTATATAAAATTTAATACAAATAAAATTTTCTATGATAAAAAACATAAAATTTTACAAATAGGAAATATTATTCCCGAAGACATAACCTGTAAATTTTTCAACAATGCCTATGCTCAAATAAAAAACGGAGATTTATCTGGCTTGTTATTTACAGAGATAGAATTATAAAAATACTTAAGAATTTCACAAATACAACATTTTAATGTGACTAAAAAATTTATTTGCTTATAACCAAATTAGCAAATACTTTAATTTAAAAAA
This sequence comes from uncultured Clostridia bacterium, assembly GCA_934749845.1. GTDB lineage: Bacteria > Bacillota > Clostridia > Christensenellales > UBA1242 > CAKVNM01. The sequence continues at coordinate 101,608 of CAKVHQ010000003.1, read as the reverse complement.
ATATCGTATATTCATTAAATACTCAAATATTGCTTATGCTTGATTTAAGTTGGTTGTTAGAAATTATGATAAAAATTCAAATAAATATTACTATATAAAATATATTAAAGGCAAAAAAAAAGACCACAATTTTTTATAGTCCTTTTTATACTTTGAAGCCCTATTTAACCTAAAACTTAAAAAGAGATTGTCCGTATTCTAAATAGACTAATGTCAGCACATTTCATAATTATTATTAAATTTATAATGGAATAGTAACCATTTCATAGCAAAAATTATATAAACTTATTTTATTTTCTGCATATAATAACTTTTTTAAATAATTGATTTTTATTGTTAATTGTGTTAAACTGTTTTAGTTTATGTGGCTATAGCTCAGCTGGATAGAGCGATCGCCTCCTAAGAGTATGTAATAGGGAATTTATATCCTTTAATTACGGGGTTTTCGTGGGTTTATGATTGAATTTTTGAAAGCATCAATAATTTTATCAATAGTTTTGTCCTAAATATAGTGTGAAATCCTAAAATTTATTATGTTCTCGTAGTTCAACGGATAGAACAAGAGCCTCCTAAGCTCTAGATGTGGTTTCGATTACCGCCGGGAACACCAAACTGACCACCATTTAAGGTGGTCTTTTTCTATAGTAAATCATATTTTACTCCTTTTTCTAAACTTAACATTAAAAGACAACATACCTATTCAGTATGGTTTTAGTATGATTATTTCAAAAACTTGTCCATAACCTGTGAAGCCTCATCATTATCTTCGTCTAAGAAATGGGCATAAGTTGATAAAGTCACATTTGGGTTTGCGTGTCCAGCAAATTTTGCCACAACTTTAACTGGTACTTTTTCTCTTAGTAATGTTGTAATAAAGGTATGTCTTAATGAATGACAACCAATATGTCTAATACCACCTTTATTTAAAACATAGTCAAGCCATTGGGTTGTTGTTCGTGGGAATAATTGTTGCCCTGTTGTTTTTACAAACACCCATTCATTTTCATTGTCCCATATTTCATAAAGCCTGTTGTGTTCGTTGTCATACCAATTTTTGTATTCAAGTATGATTTCCATTAAACTTTGTGGAATAGGGAGTGTTCTTATAGATGTTTTTGTTTTAGGTGTTTTGGTGACTATGCCATATTTTGAGCCAGTATAGGTTGAACTTCTGTTGATTGTAATCTTTTTCGTATCCCAATTTATATCTTTCCATTGAAGCCCAACAAGTTCACCTTGTCTTAGACTCCACTTAGATTGTTTGGTTTTAAAACAAACTTACAAGGGTTTTTATCTATCAAATCAGTTTCTATTGCAAAGTTGAAAATTGCGTTTAAAACTTTGCGATAAACAAGTTTACTACCTTTGGAATATGGTCGTTCTTCTACTTTCTTTGTAAAGTATTCGTTTGCATTGAGTTTTAAAGCATTGCAAATCTTAATTGCATTTATCCATTGAATTGTCTTACCTTTTTTAGCATAAAAAACTGTATAAGTGCTAATATCATTTTCTCTGCAAAGTTTGTCAACATTTGTGTGTTTTATTATCTCATCAAGTGATTTCTTCAAAACTGCTGTTTCTTTTATGATTTTCTTGCTGTTTAAATAGTCTAGAATTTCTTGAATATCGAGTGGCTGAATTTCTTTCATTTTAAGGTTGCCTATTAAAACATTTAAATCTTCCACAATTTTTGTGTTTCTTACAACTGATGTTTTTGAGTCCTTTTGTTCGCTTCTTCTTAACCATTTTAAAGAGAATTCTTTAAAAGTAATTTCTTGCTTATTGCGAAGAAATGCTTGTTTTTGTTCTGCAATTTTATTTCTTACTTCGTTCTCAAAGTTGCTAGCAAAAGCATTTAATCTGCGTTTGTTTTCATTTTCGGTTATACCTTTTTCACGAGTATATGTTTTGTAAAATATCTTTTGTTTTGAATCTTTAACAAACACTTGAATGTCGTAAACTTCTGTTCCATCTTTTTTTATTCTTGGTTTTTTAGGTATGCTTGCAATTTTTTCTTTCTCCTTTTTGTAAGTAATTTAGAAGGTCATCAAAGTTGACTAAAACTTTGTTTCCAGCAGTTAGAGAAATGACTTTTTTAGAACTACAAAGACAGCGAATAAAATAGGTAGATAGGCAAGTGTTTGGGTCTATCTCCTTTAATTCTTTTATCGTGGCATTGATTGTTCTATATCTTGCAGAGTTTTCATTTATCTTTGGAGTATCGCAATTTTGTGTTTCGTTTTGTTTCTTTATGGTTAAATCTGTAAATGAACGCATAAAAAGAAACCCTCCTTTTAAATTTAATTTGGGCTTCTTTTTGGTTGCACTCACGCACGAAAGAAAAAGACAGCTAAAAGCTTTCGATTTAAATACCATAAAAATATTAAATACTTGCTTTAGCTGTCTGTTGACTGTGCTGATGCTATTTATTAAAAACTGAAGCTGCCTGTTGGCTTTGCTAATGTTGAAAGTATTATAACACATTTTTAACAAAAAGCAATCAATTTGATAAAGATTTTTTAAATTTTTTTGAGAACTAAAAAAGACATTCCTTAAGAGAATGCCTTTTTGGCTAAAATCTTGAATTGTTATCCTTTGTGAAGTTGCTTGTTTCATAGCAATATTGTAGTATAAGCAATTTACAAAGTAAAGTGCTGCGACCTAAAAAATCAGAACTTTTTACTTTTCTTCGTTCTTTTTTTCTTCTTGCTTTTGCTTTTTGTTTTTCTTAAAGTGCATAACTAACATTACGATTGACAAAACAAGTGATAGTATAACGAAAATTTCAAATACTATCATTCCCGCTTCTGTGATAGTTTTAAAATTAGCAAGTAAAATGCCAACAATAACTAGTAAAATTGTTTGAGCAAGATTAAGCCATTTTATCCATTTCATATTTTTTTCTCCTTTTAATAAATTTTGATTATTATAAAAAAGCATTTTTGTGTTGTAAAGCCTTACGAACTAAACTTTTTTGCTTTCTCAAATCTTTGCTTGGCGGTGTCTTTTTCTTTTTATGGTATGTTTTATTGAGTTGATACAAATTGAATGGACAACGATAAAGCAACGAGGGCAAGCGATAAATTGCTTAATATTTGTTTCCGTTTAGCCTTTCCCAACGGTCATAAAGGTTGTTGTCTTGGCTATCAAATTTGAAAACCCCAAAACCGCTTCCAAGTTGTCTTGCTTGTTCTTCGCTGTGCCCAACTCTTTGTAATAGCAAAATTCCAAGAGGTGTTAAAAAGTATTCTTTGTTTTCAAACATTACTGTTCTTTCTCCGCATACTGTTGCTTTGTATTGTGGGTCAAGCGTGAATTCTATAATATCTCCATTTTTTATGCCCATACTATAAAAAGTTTTTCGTGGAGATTTCTTCCCGTGTTGTTTTTCCGTTGTTATTTCAGTAGCTATTTTTTCATTGTAAATAATTTCAGCATCATCAATAAGACTTGCAATATCTTTCATAATTGAAACCGCATCTTCTGGCTCAATATTAAAAAATTCTCTTTTAGGGTTTATGCGTTTGTCTGGTGCAAGTTTTCCAATAAGTCTATGTATCATATGTTCTGCTTGTTTATATTTAGCAGTTTTTAATACTGCATACATTTCAAAAGGCAAGGGAATTCCTGTTGCTTGTGAAAGTTCCCATATTCTTCTATCTAAATTGTCTGTTTGCCCAATCTTTACCCAATTTTCTTTGAAACAAGGGTTAGTTAAAATATAAACAAAACCTTTCTTTTCCATAAAATAAAAGTGCCTCCCAAACGGAAGGCACAGTCTATCCAGAACAAACCTTCCAATTGTTGCGACACAATTGAACCCAAAGGGTGTGGAAGAATTTGTATGAATAGCAAAAAATCTTTCACTCTTTGGATATAAATTATTCAATTGTGTCGCAATCTTATGATTGCACTTTCTATCAAAAAAGTCAAGTGTTAAAAACAACTTTAATTAATAAAAAAACGACAATGTTAAAGTCGTTCTTATTTATCTTTTCCGATTGCTTTTAAAATTTTATTAATTAAAAAATCTGCAAAAGATATCATATAAAGCGCATTAGATTCCGTATCTTCCCAGTCACTCTCATGTGCTCTTGGGTTCCTAATTCCGGTCATACATCCTGATAATATTTGCATGAAACCAAGTTGCTCATCATTTTCTGAATCATTTGATAAAGAGTTTAGTTTTATAATCGGGGCGCTGGGAGTAAATGCATAATTCATCAATTTTGCGCCATCCTTGCCATCTTTTTTATCTTCTTTACAAAACTTCTTAATTATATTATTTAAATATTTATATGACTTTTCGACCGCCTCTGCATGATGGCCATCCATAAACAATTTTCTTGTCTTTTTTATCAAGCCTTCGTTTTGAATGATTAAATCATATAAGTTATTTTCAAATTCTGTTTTAAGGCTTTGAATATTTTTATTTTCATTAGAGAAAAAACCACAATCTTTAATTTCTGAATTAATTATTTTTACTGCATCTACAATTTGATTTAGATTCATATATTAATCCTTATATAAGTGTTTTGATATGCTAGCAAATATTTGGTCAATTTGTTCAGCGCTTACTTCAGGGGAAATATGAATCTGTAAGTCTATATGTAATGTAGCATTTCTATTGTTATTTTTAGATGTCGTTGTAGAACTAGTGGTAGAAATTGTTGATGCTTCACTTTCAGGAGAATTTTTTACTGAGATTCTTTCTCTTTTACTTTCTTGTTTTTGTGTCACAGCTTTTTTCTCAGGAAGTTCATCTTTTACTTCGCCGGATTTTAAAAGTGCAAAAAATGCCGCATATTTTCTTGCTGCAACCTCTCCAACTTTTGAAACAGAGGCAAAATAATTTTCAACTCTTTTTTTATCTACTTGTGGATCTGGAAACAAATCTAATAATTCAGCAGGATATACTTCTATTAAAATTTGATTACAAACATCCTTATATTTGTCATCTAGACGCCAATCCCATAGTCTGTCAGTTGGCTTTCCTTTTTCGTCAATTAATCCGATTTGTTTTAGCGGACCAAAAATAGTTGCTGCAGAACTTGTATTACTTAATTGTAATAGAGTGGTCAAATATTGAAGCGAAATCTCAGCAGGAACTGATTTTTTAAATTGCTTTTTTAAAGTCCACCAAACTTTCTCAGAAATCATAGGATATGAAACTTTATCTGCCATAAAAACCTCCATTTTATGATATAATCATATCACATTTTGATAAAAAAGTCAATAAAAGACAACTTTGTGGCAAAAATAATACAAAAACTTTTAGAAAACTATAGCTTTTTTAAATCTGTAGTTCAACTGTAGTAGCATATACTAGTAGATGAATATATTAAAACTATACTTTTTGTGGTTGCAATGGGGTTGCAACTGAGTAAATCTGTAGTTCTAACGAGTATAGACAACATATAGACAAAGTATAGAAGCCCCTTGTTTTCAACAAGAGGCTTGCAAGTAATTACTTCTATTTTCTTTTTTTCTTTATGCACCTTGTTTTACTTACAAGGTGCATTTAACAATTATTTGTAATCTAGGTGTCTACAAGTAGCGTGCAAATAATAACTAAGTTCTAATCTAGTTTCTTGCTCCTTGTTGCTAACGCCAATTTTTAGGGTTATTGTTTTCAGTATAATCTGCAATATACTTAAGCCATTCCAAATCCAGTTTATACCATCTAAGTTTGTTTTGTGGAATATATGGGTGTGTTCTTAAAGTGGTTTCAATAAACATATTATCACTTAAAAATCTTATGCTGTTTTGAATTGCTTTTCGCCCAAGTCCGTATTTGTTCCAACGAGATTGTGTCATATAAAACCATTCGTGTGGTTTCTTACTGCCATTTGTGATAAAGAATTCATTTTGTAGTGCACAATAAACATCTGCTATATTTCTTGCTTTAACTCTATTCATTTTGCTTTTTGAAATAGTTGTGATATAGTTATAGAAGAATTGAAATACTCCAATAGGCTTTATTGCTGCTCCACTTTGTTTTTGTATTGACATAAACAAGTCCCTTGCTTGCTCGTGTGGTAGTTTCATTTCTTGTGTGGTTTTGATTTGTTGATTATTCATTTTTTTGCTCCTTTTTATTTTAATTTCTAAAAGGACAAATGACTATTTCATCAATAATTTATCAATAGTTTTTTATGAAAATTATTGCAAGATACAAAAGTTATTGAACGAAATCTTAAAAACAAGTTTTAAACATTCAAAAACTACTGAACAAAATGAAAGATATAACATATTTTGTTCAAGCCCCTCAGGACGAGTGAGTTCTCCTAAGCGATAGGTCTGCAGTTCAAATCTGCATAGTCACACCAATATAGGCACAAAAAAGACGACTTTAATTAGTCGTCTTTTAATTATATTCCGCAATTAAAAAATCATGCCAAACATGTTTTCAACATCCATTTTTAAGATTTCAAAGTCTACAATATTTTCTTGAGCTGCTATATATTTTATTTTCATTTCCTAGTTTTAGATTTTTTGCTTTCACAAAGATTGGTCAGTTTTTTACTTTGAAATATATTTTAACAAAATCTACAGCCCTTCAAAAAAAGTAAGTTTTGTTTAAAAATAGTTAAAAGCATTAGCCTTTAAGTATTTTAATTAACGTTATTTCAGCAATTCCGCTAATCCACCATTTGAATTAGATTGAATTATATTTTAGAATAGTTTGGAATAGCTAAAATATTTTTCATAAAAATTTATAGTTTTAAATTTTTCATTTGACGATAAAAAAGAGACACTTTTTAAAATATCTTTAAAAAACTATTTTATATGTCTCCCCTTTTTGCTTACTCACTTCTATTATACCGCTCTCGTTGCAAATTTCGCCTTTAAAATAAATATCCAGCCATTTGATTGTTTCATCAAAAATTGGCAAGTCTTTTTCGGTATACTTAAAATTATGCATTGCATTGTCTTTTAAGTTATCAAAATATAGTCCAGTTAAATTTTCGCCATCGCTAGTTAAAACAATTTTTCCAAGTGGAGAGTTGTAATTTTTTAAAAAATCCATAATTTTTCCTTAATATTTATAGTTTTTTTAATTTACTTAATTTCTTTTAATTTTCCAAAATGACATTTATATGATTTAAAAGAACTGTGTTCTATATCTAAAAGACTATCCATTTCCTTTGCAATCTTGTTAAATTTGCAACCCATAAAATGTGTAATAACATAATTTGCATGCTTAATTTTTCCTTTATTTTGTTTGCAAAATTCTCTCACTGGGGAACTTAAACTAAACACCCAAGTTGGCGAACAAATGGTCACTTGCTCATATTTTGAAAAATCAATATCGGTTTGTTCAAGAGGCATGCCCCATTTATGCATTCCAAACCTTCCGCACCACCAAAACCCAAGATTACCTTTAATTTTTTCGGTTGTTTTTATTTCAAAAATTTCGGCTTCCTGCTGTTGGGCAATTTCGTAGGCAAGTTTTTTTGTGTATCCTGTTCTTGAAAAATAAACTACAATTTTGCTTGAGTGTTTGCTTATTTTGTCATAGTCGCTTTGGTTAAACGAAAACATGCTTTGCTCATAACCCACCAAACAAGTGTAACCAGTAACAAACTGCAAGAACCCAAATATAAAGAATGCAGTCGACATAAAGTTAAATGGAAATATTACAAATTGAATTACAATCCACAGCATAAGCGTAATTCCAAAAACCATGCCAAGAATTATTCCGGTTTTCTTTTTTAATAACAAAAATATTGTTGCTAAAACATTAGTTATTCCATTTACTATAAGCAACATTATTCCTGAAAAAATTAAATTTTGAAAAAGTTTATCTGCAAACGGAAGAACTTGAAAATAAGGTAGCATTTCGTCCATTCCCATTGCTTTACCACTAGGGTCAATTAACATTCCAAGTGAACCCGATAAAGCACCGATGCCTATAAAAAGTGTCCAAAAAATTAAAATTTTTCGTGAAATTATGTATCTTTTATTCTTTTTTTTCTCCATAATATAATTATTATATCACAATCTTATTTATTGCAAAAATATGTAGGCTTTGAATAAAAAATAAAAATCTAAAACCTTTAATTGAAAAGTTTTAATTTTATTAAATTTTAGATATAATTTTTAGGAGAAAAAATGAAAAAAATAAAATGCTTTGAACCAATTATCGCTCAAGATTCTAAAATTTTAATATTAGGTTCCATACCAAGCAAAAAATCAAGAGAGAGCAATTTTTATTACGCAAATCCTACAAACCGCTTCTGGAAAATTCTTTCTACCTTACTAAATGAAAATTTAGAAGATATGAGCGTTGAAGACAAAATAAACTGCCTATTAAAAAATCATATAGCATTATTTGATGTTTACAAAAATTGCGAAATGAAAACTGCTAATAGTTCGCTAGATAGTAATATAAAAAATCAAAAACTAAATAATATTCCAAAGATTATAAAAGGAACAAACATAAAAAAAGTTTGTGTAACATCAAAAAAGGCGTATAAAGATTTTTATAGAGAATTTCACGACAAACTTGAAAAACTAGATATTGAAATAATTTATCTACCTTCGCCTTCCAGTGCAAACAGAAGCAAATTTAAAACAGATGAACAACTAATTTTTGAATGGAAAAGATTATTAAATTTATAAAAAATTATAATTTTGAACTAAAAAACAATATAAAAGTTAAGATTTTTTATTCATTTTCAATAAAACTATAAAAAAAGTCACAAACAAACTTGTGACTTTTTTATTTAATCAAGTTCCTGTGCTTTGATATTTTTTAAGACTAAAATTTAAAAACAGCAAGCAAGGTATACAAAATAGAATTCCTATGAACGGAGAAAGTGCGTACCAAATTTGGGACACAGAGCCATCACTTAGTAAATAAGTTACTGGTAAATAATTAAAGCAAGCCATTGGAATAACAAAGGTAAAAATTCTTGTTAGCCATTTATTATAAATATTTAAAGGATAAAATGAAATTTCTTTGCTACCATTTGTTATAATATTTATAAACTCCAAGTTTTCAACTGTATATATGCTAACACCTGCACCTATCATAAACAGTCCCCAAATGACAGTTACGCCACAAATAAATGTTGCAATTAAAACTATCACTTTAAAAAATGTCCATGTTATGTTAATTTTTATTAAGGAATAAACGCAAACTGCAATTCCTAAAATAAATCTAGCCAACTTTGTGAATTCAATCTTTGATGAGAAAATTTGTTTATGAATGTTAACTGGTCGAACCAACATTCTGTCAAGGTCGCCATTTTTTATTAGCGTGGCGAATTCATCATATCCCCTAGCAAAACATTCCGCAAAGGCAAAAACTGCTGTAATTATTCCAAACATTAAGGCTGATTCGTAAAATCCCCAATTCCCAACAGTTTCAAATTGCTTGAACATTACATAAATTGCAAGCAACTCTCCCACCGACACTATTACCGACGAAAGTGTAACCATGAATGTGTTGTGGCGATATTCTAGTGAAGACTTAAAATGCATTGATAAATATTTAAAATACATATTATCCCCCTTGAATTATCACTTTTTTTAGTGATTTTTTTATTAAAAGTTTACCAATAACTACTAAAACGATTAGCCAAGCAAGTGAAATTCCACAAAATTTTAGCCCTTGAATCACATCGACATTGCCTATATAAATTCTAAAAGGAAGGTCGCTAATAAACCTAAAAGGAAGATAGTTAAGCACATTTTGAACCCCTTGTGGAAGCAAAGGCAGTGGAATGTAAGCGCCACCCAAAATGCTACAAATTGTTGTGATTATTGAAGTTGCTCCTCTTGGAGAAAGCGTTTTAAAAACGATATTAACAATAAACATCGAAATTGCTGCTGTGGTTAAAAAGCCAATCGTCATGCTAACCAAAAACAAAACAAATGCCCAAATGCTAACTGGCAAACTTAAGCCGAAGCCCGCTGGAAGCAAAAACGCAATTATCATAATAAGTGGAAATCTCAATAGCGTTGCCGAAAGTTTTTCGCCACAATATTCGCTAAACCAAAGATTGTAAATGTCAATAGGTTTAGTAAATTTATAACAAACATCGCCAGAAATTATTTCTTTGCTAACATTTTTGCCGTAACTTACCCACCTAAAAGCAAAAAACGCTTGTCCAAGCCACACATAACTTGTCATTTGGGTTAATGTAAAGCCATTTACAATACCGTTCTTCATAAATGCCGAGTATAAGCAAATGTACATCACACCCCAAAAAAACTGTGTGAACATTCCAGAAATTGCTTTTGCTCTGTACTGCAGTTCGCCTTTAAACTGCATTTTGAAAATGCCAAAATACTGTCCCATTACACTCCTTATAATTTGTATTCTTTATAAAGTTCAGCCAAAATCTCATCAACGCTTAAACTTTGAATTGAAAAATCAACAATTTCGTATTTTTCGTTAATTCTTGTCATGAAATCGGTAACATGAAAAACTGTACTGTCCAAATTTTTAAGCACTGCTGTGTTTTGATTATGCGACACAACCTCATAGCCTTCAAGTTCGATTTTATCGTAAGGTTTTGAAAATTGAACATTTATAGTTTTCGAAGCACCATATTTTTCTTTTATCGCACTGAAACTTCCGTTATACAAAATTTTTCCACGACCAATCAAAATTATTTTATTAGTTAGGGCTTCAATGTCGTTCATGTCGTGAGTGGTTAGAATAATTGTTGTTCCCCACTCTTTGTTAATCTTTTTAATGAAATCTCTAACCGCCAGTTTGGTTACAGCATCAAGTCCAATAGTTGGTTCATCTAAAAACAAAATTTTTGGTTTATGTAATAATGCTCCTGCAAGTTCGCATTTCATTTTTTGTCCTAAAGATAATTGTCTTAAAGGACGATTTAAAATTTCACTTAAGTTTAAAGTGTTTGTTAATAACTCCAAATTTTCATCATAAGTTTTTTTATCAATCTTATAAATATCTTTTAAAAGTTCAAAACTTTCTATCACTGGAACATCCCACCAAAGTTGAGAACGCTGACCAAAAACAACGCCAATATTCTTGACGTAATTTTTTCTATCTTTCCAAGGCACATAGCCGTCGATAACACAATTACCACTGGTTGGGTTCAAAATTCCACTCATAATTTTTATAGTGGTCGATTTGCCCGCACCATTAGGTCCAATATATCCAACAATATCGCCTTGTTCAACACTAAAATTAACATTATCAAGTGCATGAACAATTTTATATTTTGGTCTAAATAAATTTTTTATAGCACCTTTTATTCCTTTCTCTCTAACTGAAATTTTAAAATCTTTGCAAATATTTTCAAATTCAATTATCTTTGGCATAAAAAATCCTCTATATTTAAAATTAAGTAATTATTAAACATTTTAAGATATTTGTCAATATATATTTTAAAAATTATATATTTTATATTTAAAAAAAAGCCTTTTAATTAAGGCTAATTTTATCTTTTATTTGTAGTGAAAAACACGGCAAGCGAACCTGCTCCTCCATGAGTTGCAACCACGGCGTTTAACTTAACAATTTGAATGTCAACGTCTAAACTTTGCTGTATATAGTTTTTTAAAACTTTTGCATCTTCATTGCAATCGGCTTCAATTATTATGATGTGTTTAGATAGTGGCACATAGTTTTGTTTAACATATTCGCAAATTTCTTTTATTGCTTTTTTTCGTCCAATAACCTTTTTGCATAAAACCATCGAGCCAAAATTGTTAACTTTTAAAAGTGGTTTTAGTTGCAAAATATTACCGATAACCGCACTTGTCATTTTTAGCCTTCCACTTTTGGCTAAAAATTTCAAATTGTCCACAGTGAAAAAATGGCACACATTTAATTTTACTTTTTCGCAGAACAAATAAGCGTCATTAACATCTTTTATGTTGCCCGAACTTATTTCATCAAGCAACATTTTAACAAGCAAGCCAACTCCTCCAGATTGGCACAACGAATCAACGACTAAAACTTTGTTAGGATAAGCAGAGTTTAGTTCGTTTGCCACAGAATTGAAGTTGTCGTAAGTGCCACTCATTGCACTAGAAAAACTTATATGAAGAACATCTTTCCCTTGATTAAGTAAATTTTCCAAGTGGTTTTTGGCGTCGTATTGGTTTATTTGACTCGTCTTAAATTCCGCACCTTTTCTCAATAAACTAGCATAATTCATTGATAAAAACTTTTCATCAGTTGAAATTATACTTTCGCCGTTTATAGTAAATTCCATGGGTGCAATTTGAATGTTATTTTTTAATATTGTTTCACTATCTAAATCGCAAGCATATTCAACGCTAATAAAAAAATCTTTCATAACTTCTCCTTTAAACCTAAAAAGTATATGAAAGACGATGAACAAAAACAATCTACTCGTTATCTATTTAAATAAACACCTTTTTATGCTTTGGTAGAAAATCACTCGGCGTTCTCTACTGATAGTAGAAACCGCCTATTTTACAGCGTTTTACAAATAAAAAACCAACTAAAATTAGTCTTTCACAGCACAAAAATCAATATAAGCATTTTTTATATCATGTATAAAAATCTTATTATTTACATTATGCCACATTAGCATTATAATGCCAGTGTAAATAAAGGAGAGAATTATGAAATTATTATCACAAACAAAAAACAAACATTTTTATTTTGGTTACAAAGGCTGTTTATATAACAGCAGTAAGGAAAATTGTCTTATTCACATTGATGAGAAATTTTTGCCAAAGTTTAATATAGAAGAGTCTGTTAAATTTTATCCTTCTGGCGCGCTTGTAACTATCAAAAACTCAAACAAAATCAATCTTATCTTTTTTAATAACGCTGGAGAAAGACTTATTGACATTGATAGTGATAACTTGAATAAGCCTGTACAAAACATCGAAAGCTATGTTTGTTCAACTGGCATTTATCTATCTTATATGTTTTTAGACAATACAACTAGTTTTGCTTACCACACATATAAAGGTGGAGTTTTAACAAGTGAAGACGAAAATAAATTAGACAAAAAGATTGAAAAATACGAGCATTTTTTTGGAATATACGAAGACGATACTTTTCCACAAAAAAGAAATGCCCCATATTCAAAACAAATTTTAGAAGCGATGGGACAAAACGAAGAAGAAAACAATTTTTAGTATTAAATTATAAATAAAACAAAAAAACGAATGAAAAATTCGTTTTTTTTAACAATTTTTAATTATTTCAATCAATTTTTTTAGTGCTGGGTTTGAAACATTATTATTAACCGCACAAACAATTTTTCTTGCTGTTATCGAAAAGTTAGGATAAATTACGCTCACTTCACCTCTTTCAACTGCATCACGGTAATATTCAATATTAACAAAAGCAATACCAAAACCCTTTTTAACAAATTCGTATAGCAATATATAGTTATCAAGTTCATATTTTGGGGCAAGTGTTATTTGCTTGGAATTAAAAAAGTTATCAATCGTTATACGAGAATTGTTATTAACACTTGGCAAAATTAAATCGTCAACTGGAAATTTGTTAATATCAACCATTTTCCCAGAAAATTTCTTTTTATAATTTTCATTCCCAATAAGTTGATAAACAACATCAAATTGTTTGATAATTTCAAAACTATCTGTCTTTTCAGTTTTATCAACAAAAATCATATCCAAATCGTTTGTAGATAATTTTTGTATCAGTTCATCTCGTGTGCCTCGTTCCATTAAGATTTGAATTTTTGGATATTTATTGGCAAACCTAGATAAGTAATCTAAAACAACTTGATTTACATTTGATGTGTTAGTTCCAATTCTAACAATACCTTCTTCAAGTTTACTAAACCTAACAGCCAGCGCTTCTGCTTCATCAAAACAGTTCATCGTGTTTTTTACTTTTTCGTATAAAATTTGACCAAAAGTGGTTAGCTCCACACCCTTGCTTTTTCTAATAAACAGTTTTTGATTAAGTTCTTTTTCAAGTTCTTTAATAGAAAAAGAAACTGCGGGTTGAGAAACAAGTAGCCTTTCACTTGCCTTTGAAATGTTTTTTTCCTCTGCAACCACACAGAAGAATTTATAAAAATTCAAATTAGTCATAAAAAATTTTTATCACTCCATTTAAAATATTACTTAATTTATTATAACAAAAAATATGCTTTCATACAACAGAAAACATATTTTTTATAAATTTATTTGCATTTTAAACTTAATTCAATATCGCTAGCCACAATCATTCCACTCGCCCATGCCCAAGAAAGATTATATCCCCCGCACTCGCCATCGACATCAACAATTTCTCCTGAAAAATATAGTCCGCTTGTGTTTTTTGATTGCAAATTTTCACTCAAACTGTTTAACACTATTCCACCACTATAAACTTGGTTGTTATCGTAGCAATCACAAGTTGTAAAATCTAGATTGTGAATAAGTTTTGAAATGCTCTCAATTTGCTTTAAGGTGAGTTGCTTGCTTTTTAGGTTAAGCACATTTACTCGTTTTAAAATCTCTTGTGCTATTTTCTCTTGAACAATACCTGTTAAAACATCGCAAGCATTTTCAAATATGCACATATGTTCTTTAATTAAACTATTTGTTTTTTCAAGTGTTATATTTGGCAATAAATCAATAAAAAGTTTAGAATTAAAGTTGTTTTTGCGGGCCAAGTGGCTTGATAAGTTAAACACACAAATTCCACTTATGCCACTATCTTTAAACAAAACTTCGCCTGTTTGGCTATATCGCTTACCCTCTGTTTCCAGCACAACTTTAACATTTTGAACTCTAACGCCCTCTAGTTTTTTCGTGCTTTCAACAGTTTTAAGCGCAACAAGGCTTGGCACAAAAGGTTTGATTTGTTCGTTTTTCAAACAACTAAAAAATTTATTTCCACCACATGCTAAAACAAGTTTTTTTGAAGAAATCACATTATTATTTAATTTTATTTCAAAAAAATCGCCTTTTTTTTGAAAATTTTGAACAATTTGCTCACCATAAAATTTAATATTTAACTTTTCAAATTGATTTTTAATTGCGTTCACAACTGTTCGTGCACTATTTGTTATTGGATAGCACCTATGCTGTGAATCTTCATAAATTATGGTTCCAATAGATTTAAAAAATGCTTGCATTTTTTCAAAATCAAATCTTTTAAAATACTCGTCAACATTAACATTGTAATATTCACTAGACAAATTAGAGTTTAATATATTGCATTTACCATTGCCTGTTACAAGCAATTTTTTTGCAGGGAAACTGTTATCATCAACAACCGCAACATTAAACCCTTCTCTTGCCAAATTTATGGCACAAACACTGCCACTTGCTCCTCCGCCAATTATAACGCAATCAAATTTTTCCATACTTAAATTTTATCATATATTGCCATTTTTAAAAATAAAAGTTATAAACAATTTTTAAAAATATTTTACTGCAGAACATCAAATCAACTTTTTTGTAAGCAATATTCCTGTCATGACTTTACAGGTGTTTAAATAATAAACCAATAACATTTTAGTTGGAGCAAAGATAGTTGCCATCAAAAAAAGAGTGGGGCTAAACCACTCTTTTTTTATTCTACTCATACTCTGCCACTTAACGATTCTATAACATTTTATGCTTAATTAAAACATTTAAAAGTTTTCTATTTTATTAAAACAAAAGTTCAGGGTATGGGTTGTTACTAGATATAGCATCAACATTATAGTATTTGCTCCAGCCATTTTCAAAAATCTTTTTGTAGTACGAACTAGCACGGCTAATATCTCTTGCTGTTAAGTTATGACTACTATTAGTGCCATATTTAATTTTATTTGTTAAGGCAGTAAGTTCATCTCTTGATGCATCAGGTGTTATTGTTCCGTTTGTCGTATCACTATGTCCACCGTAACCTAAATCATTGTTATCGCTTGTGTAAATATAGTAGTTATTGCTTCCAGAAAGGTAATCTGTACTATGACTTGAGGCAACAACGCCGATATATTTTCCTAACCTATCGTTTAACGATGAAGGGTTAAAGAAAGAAATAGTTTCATTAAGTACTGGACGTTGAGTACTATCTAAATATGTGTAAATGTTATTATCTTCTTCAACCGTTGTAAAGAGATAATTACTAATGTAATAGATACGGTTATCAACTTTAGTATCGCCAACAGAGTTACTGTCTGCAACCAAGTTCTTTTCCATAATTGATGAACCGATAAATCCACCAGTAACATGAAGTGCTTGAACTTTTCCTGTTGAATATGAATAAGAAAGATTTCCACCTACTGTTGTTCCAACTAGTCCGCCGGCGATGGTTGAAACAGAATTTGTTACATCTATTTTTGAATATGCACCGATGATAGTACCACCATAGTTTAATCCAACAAGTCCACCAATAACCTTTGGAGAACCTGTGAACATTCTGTCGTTAGAACTTACTCCGCTACTATATGTTATCTGTACATTTTCAAGTGTTCCTCGATTTTCGGCAACAACGCCACCTGCTGTTGTGGTTGCTCTAATAAATTGCTCGCCGTCAACAAACACTTTAACTTTATTTACATAAGTTGTTTGTCCAACATAGCCAAATGCAAGACCTGCATGGTTAGCAATAAGGTAAACGCCACTTGGCACTGTGATATTTTCAATATAGCCCATGTCGCTTAAATCTACCACACCAGCGATTGCACCAGCATAACCATATTTAATATCTACATCATCACTAGAATACAAATAGCCATATTCTGAAACTTGCGAACTACCTGCGTTGATAGACACATTGCTTGAAATAAGTTTTACTTTGCTTTGTCCAGCAATTTGTCCTGCAAGGCCACCCACAAAGTTTTTACCTTGAATTACAACATCGATTCCATCAACTGTAATGTCTGTGATTTTGCCAGAATTTATTGTTCCAGCAAGCACACCAACACTTTGTGCTTGATTTGCTGTTAAATATTCAACTTTTAAAGTTAAGTTTTTAACAGTTGCAAGTTGGTCGTTATCCACTTGTTGATATCCTGTGTCACTATATGTTGCTTTTTTATTGCCCTTTGATTCACTGCCATCAATTCTTGCAAACAAGCCATATTCTTTAACTGTTGTGCTTTCATTAGCGCTAGCATTTGCGCTAAGGTTTAAGCCACTAATAGTAAAACCATTACCACACAAATAGCCTTGGAAGGTCTTATCAGTTGTGGTTGGAATTAAACTTGAACTAAATTCCAAGTCGTGTATTATACGCACATATCTATCAAAATTGCTTAATATCTTACTATCTTCAATGAATACTAATTGCTCGTTAAATTCTTCTGCCGAACTTATAACAATAGGATTAAACATCGAGCCTTTATAATCTTCATTCCAAATATATTCGTTATCTTTTGTTGGGTCATCAGCATTTTTAATTTCATCAATAGCAACATGAGGAATTGCAATTATGTTTGCATCAACAAGGGTTGGAAGGATATTTGTGGTTGGTGTTACTTTAATTTCACTCCAGCCAAATCCTTTTGCTTTAATTTCGTAACTTGGATTTTTTGATTCTGTACTTTCAAATGTGTACTTAATAAAATTCCAAGTTGCGTTTTCGTTTGAATCATCGCAGAAATCAAAATTAAGTTCTGTTTTTGCGTCACTAAAAGATTTTGCTTTTTCTCCAATTCCTGCAAGCATATTTTCTGTTTGCAAGTAATAGCAATTTGTTATTGTTCCGTTTGTGTTGTTTATATTACCCTTACTATCTGTTCCTGTGAACACGCTGAATGCAATGTTATTTTCGCCGACTGTTGAAGCCGAATAGCAATTAGAAACTGTTCCTTGATTTCTAAACACGAAGCCTGCCGAGTGTGTTTGGCTATAAACTTCTATGTTGGAATAGCATCTATCAATCAAGCCTTCGTTAACATTAACAAGTCCCGCAGATGACGAGTTTGCACTAATTGAACCGCCAGTGTATCTTCCTGTTTGTGCGTCTTGTGTTGAGCCTTCAACATAACTAAGTTTAATTGTTCCGTTAGCACTGTTTCGTGCAACCAATCCAGCAAGCAAGTTTCCAGTTTCGGTGGTTGCTTGGTTTTGAATGGCAACACCTTCACTCACACTTGATTTATAGAAACAACTTGCAACTGCGCCATTATTTTCGGCAACAATTCCGCCAATGTAGCCACGATTAGCAACAAGACTAGCATAATTTCTTGAATGTGTTACCGAATTGTTATTTACGCCAACAATTCCGCCAATGAATGTTTCAACTTGGCTTCCGCTAGAAGACAAAATATTGCTTGTTATGCTTATTGATTCGCTTCTAGTTTCATTTTCGCCTTCTTTTGCTTTTTCGTCAAAATCAACAACTTCGCAGTTATAAACTATACCGTTGTTAACACCTGCAACAAAACCAAAATGAATTGTTGTAGCATCAATCGTTCTAGAATCTTCGCCAGAACTTGATTGATTTATTTGAGTCAAATCAATATTAGGGGTGTTTTTAATGCAAATTTTTAAGTTTTTCAAAATTGTAGTTTCGCTAACTTGCGAGAACAATCCCACATTTATTGTTGAATTGTCTAGTTGCGAAGTTAAATCAAATCCGTTATTTATATAAATTGTAAAGCCATTTCCATCAAGCCCAGCAATTTCAACATCTAATGGCGAGAATGGTTCGTTAATTACGATATCATTCAATAAACGATAATTTTTCATGTTGTTCATTGCTTTAAATTGTTCGTATGTTGCAATTGGGTTTGGTTTATCGCTTGTGTTGTTATAGATGAAGTTAAGTTGACATCTATCTTTGTAGTAGATTTTTTTATTTTCAAAATCCATTTCCCCATTTGCATAGGCTAGAAGATTTTTCGATTCATCAGTTTCGCCCAAATCTGCTTTACCGGCATTATATACAATAGCAACAGCCGATTGAAGTGTTTCAGATGTAGATTCTCTTGTTGGAGCGATTTTTATACTTGTGATATTTTTGTTTTCATCTTTATCTGCTAGGAACATGAAGTAATCATAAACAGATTTTTCTGTGCTTGAACTTGAAATTTTAACAGGTTGATATGAATAGGTCAAACTGCTTGATTGTGCTAAAGCATACCATGTGTTTAGCCTGCTTGAAATTTTGGTTTCAAGATTTTCGATTTCTTGATTCAAATCTTTTAATTTTTGCTCATTACCCTTTTTATCTAAACTTGGGTCGTAAGTTGTTTTTAACTTAATTTTTAATGGATATTCTGCACCAGTCGATTTTTCAAACACCCCGTTAACAACTCCGTCCACTGTGTAGCCATCAACTGTGTACTTAACAACATAAATTTTTAATGAGTTTTTGTCGCTTGTTTTGTAGGTTTGGAATTGGTTTCCGACCAGTTTTTTATAACCCGCGCGAATTGTCCAAGTTGAGCCAAGTTCGCCAGTAATTGTTAAATTAAATCTACTTATAAATTCCAATCCATTTTGAAGCGAAGAAGTTGTACCTTTGGTTAAAGTAAATTTGGTTGCGCCAATAGTCAATCCATTTTCTTCTCCAAGTGGAATACTATTAGTATTTATTCCATCGTAAATTTCAAATTCCAAATTGCTGTCGTCACTTGCATTTTCCATAAGTTTAGTTGTTCTAACTTGAATTTCGTATGTAACACCATTTGCAATGTATGTTTCATTTTTGGAATCTAAAGTTAAGTTTAAGTCATTTGGAAGGTCTATTGTAAGTGTTTTTTGGCTTTCTATTACAGTTCCATCGCTAGAAATTACTCTAACAGTAAATGTAATTGTGCTTCCAGCACGAGATATGCTTGGAATAATCATATAAACATATAAATAGCCGTCAAATGTGTTATCACTTTTTGAACAAAGATTATTATAAGCAGTATCAAATGCAATACCGTTTGTTATAAGTGGAGTTGAAATGCTTAAAACTCTGTATCCTTCATCTGTTTTAACAACTTGCTCCATAGCAATGGTATAGTCAAAGCCAGAGTATAACAACTCAACTCGCTCTATGTTTGCAAAGTCTGGATACAAATCAAGTTTCATCAAGCCTCTAGTTCCTGCCAAAATCTTTTCAGTTGGAACTTCGTTTACGTTAACGTTTCCATCAGCGTCTAGTTCGGCATAACTATAAAAGTCTGTTGAAATGAAGTAGACTGGTTGTGGAACAATCGTCAAAGTAAATTCTTTGGACATACTTTGTCCTTCTATTGAAGAATCTTCTTGTCCTACTATTTTGCTTATAAACATTAAAGGTAACTCAATTTGATATTTTAAAGGTGCTTTTTCAATGTCTATTGAAACATTAAAGTTTCCATTATTATCTAAAGTTGAGATTTCAATATTAAATATTGCTGTGTCAACAACATTTTCGTTATTATCTTTAACTATTAAAGTATATTTGCGGTTGTCATTATTATCAATTATAGCTTCCGCTTTAACATCTTTTGCTACTTTTAAGTCTTCAGTTCCATTATCAACTGATTTTTCGTAAATTTTTATTTCATTTTCATTATTTGAAACTGATAAAGTTGTGTCTGTGTCACTTGCGACATCAACCTTCATGTTGAATATGTCTTTTTGAGAAATTGTTGCATCTGTAAATTCAAGGCTCATACTTGTAATTCCATTTACAACATTTACTACTAAGGTTTTAGTAATATTATTACAATCCTTATCTTTTAGTTCTAGATAAACTTTATTATCGCCTACTAAAATGTATGGTTTGAAAACAAGTTCAACTTTTCCCGCTTGCAACGCAGTAATAAGTAATTGTTGATTAGAGTCAAAACTCCAACTGTTAGCATTATTACCATTTATTGTTATTTCGCCGATTGCCTCTTTAGTGTCAATATCATAAAGTACTGTTCCAGCACTGTCTGTTTTAAAGAAAATTTGTTGTGAAGAATTTTTCAAAATATTCAAAGATTCAACATTAGAATTACCAATTTCCATGGTTGAAATTGTCAATTCACTTATTGCATTAGTAACATAAATTTTTACGGCGTCTTTTGCTTTATTGTTTAATGTTGAAATACATGTTAATGTTGCTTCTCCTGTTCCCACAACTATCAAGTTGTTTCCGTCAATTCTTATAACTTTGCTGTTGTCAACAACATATCTTGCAAAGTCGCCAGAGTTTGCAGGAGTAACAGTTTTTAATAATAAGTCACTTAAAGCGATTGAGTTTTTTGCGCTGTCTTTATTAAGGAATAATATTGCTGATTTAGCGTTATTGTTTTCGTCTAATATGTTTTGATGATTTTTATCACTGTTTTTAAAAGTTAATGTAAGTGTTTTTGGTTCTTGAATAATGAATGGTTTATTGTTATTGCTAATCATTGGTAAGTTATCGTTGAAATCTTTAAAGTTATTATCTTCACTTCCAAGAATCCAATTTGATGAACCTTCAATAGATCCTTTTCCTAATACTGTTTTACCATTGCTTATAGTGATATTATTTAACCCATTGTTGTTTATTTCACTAATTGTTTCATTTTGTTGAGACTTAATATCAGTATAAACATTTTCAAGTGTAGCCAAGCCAGTGCCATATAGTGCGCCAACATTTTGTCCACCACTAATCACACCACGAGAATAAGAAATGCTTATTTGAGAATTATTCTCACTATAACCAACCAATCCACCAACATTCGCATTATTTGATGCATTTATGGTCATATAAGCAAACGACTTTTGAATGGTTGTGTTGTTTATTGTTCCCGCCAATCCACCAACATTTACATTATTAGTGTCGCTACTTTCAAGAATAATATCGCCATTAAATCCTTCTATGTTGCTTATCGTTCTTGAAACATAACTTCTAACCATAGCAAAGGTTAACTGTGAATTCGTAGCATAGCCAGCTATTCCGCCGATATTGTTAAAACCTTTTAGAATTTCGTAGTCGTTAGAATGAGTGATATCGCTTGCATCATAATTTTCAAGCATCAAGAAGTAGGCATACTCAACATTTGTGTTTTCGGCATAACCAATTATTCCGCCAATATTTTGTTTTCCGTGAACCTTTGAATTGCTTAAAACTTGTTCAACAATAGCAGTAAATGTTTTAACGCCATTAGTTTCAACAACATCTTTTCCTTTGTTTACGCCAACAATTCCACCAAGGTTGCTTGGCATGTAATCAACTAAACCAGATTCATTTTTCGAGTAATTCGTCTTAAGTGTTGCATTTGAAGAAACTTTTGAAATTTTTCCTTCGTTAATTCCTGCCACACCACCATAACCATAAAGGGTGTTACTTGTGTATGACGAAGAATCTTGAACAAGCATTTTAACGCTAGAATTAAAGTTTTCTCCGTTAAATACGCTTGCGTTGTTTACTTCATTGTTAAGAGAGAGCGTACCAGAAATTTCTCCTAGGTTCTTACCAACAATTCCGCCAACAGCAGTTTCAACACCACTAGACCTATATACAATTAAATTTCCACTAGCAAATACATTTTCTACATGGCTGTTATTGTTATTAAGACCAGCAACTGCGCCTAGGTACAAATTATTTGTTTTAACGCTGATATTACTGTTTAAAATTTCGGCTTTGCAATTTAAGATTGTTCCGTCGTTTATAGCAGAAATACCACCCAAGTACATATTTGACGCAGTGGCATCATCGCCAACTTGAACATTAAATTCTTTAATTGATATATCAAGGTTTTTAACAATTCCGTTTGTTAAAATGTTGCTAAATAATCCAACTTTATAATTTTGATTTTTGTTAAAGTTAAATCTTATATTTTTTAATGAATAACCGTTTTGAGAATTTCCGTTAAAGTTTCCGCTAAAACCTTTTTCTTGATAACTTCCAATAGGTGTGAAATTTGCAAGAGATGAACAGTCTATAGAGTCTGTTAAAACATAATACTTGTTTAAACCTTCCTCGCTGTTAATTTGCATTAAATCGGCAAGAGATGAAACATGCAAAGCCAAACTTTCACTGCTACCATCTGCAATTTTTACACTTAAGATTTTGTAAACTAGACGCTTATCTTTAAGATATTCGTTTATTTTATCAAGAAGATTTTCTCTGTTTTCTTGTTTATACACTTCTGTGTAAAGCATTTTTGCAATTCCGTTTTCAAACACACTTGAAACGCTGTCTTTAGCAACTGCCAAAACATAGCAAGTTCCTGTTCTGTTAATTTTAAAATTGCTTCCAGTGAAATCTAAAACTTGACTTAACAAATATGTTTTGTCATCATACTCGTCAAAGTTTGGTAAAGTTATATATTCAACATCATGGAATTCAACATATTTAGGAATCAAATCGGTTTTAAGTGAATAATTTCCTGTAATTCCCTTTCTTGCGTCAATATATAAATCAATTTGTTGGTCGTCAACTCTTATTGGGCTTAAAATTTGAGATGTTGTTTTTCCGCTTGAATCTTTTTCTAACAAATAGGTTGTATCCAAAGATTTAACAAGTTCTGGTTTTTTTACAACGATTTCACAATTTCTATTGAAAATTTTTCCAAACTGAACTATTGACACTGTAACTAATGTTGAAGTTGATTTACTTGTTCCAGTAATCTCTTTTCCTTGAACTGTTATTTTGCTGTTTTTATCGTCAACAAGTTCAACAAACTCATTACTTTTTGACCAACTAAAATTGGAATAATCAACAATAGTTCCATCAGATTTTGTATAAGTTAATGTTGCATTACTTGGAGATATTGAAGCGGAAAGTTGTGCTTGCATTTTATCCTGATAGTAAAGCATATCGGTTGTGTCGATAAGTTCAACTAAAACTCGGTTTAAGTTCAAACTTTCAACTGGAACATAAACTGTAACATAAAATTCGGTAGTAAAGACTTTTTCTTCATTTGTTAAAGAGTAACTTTTTACGGTACATTTAACTTTGCTTGTTCCTGTTCTCTTTGCTGTTATGTATGCGTATGGAAGTTGGTCTTCCATAGTAACACTTATAAATTCTTGACCTTCAACAATTTCCATGCTTTGAAGTTCAACTTTGGCATTTGTTGAAACATAGTTTTTGTCAAATTTAATTAGTTCTACAACTAGCTTTTCGGTTTTTTTGCTAATAACAACATGATTCAATGTCCTTTTGTTGAAATCGGTCGTTGTGTACATATCATTGCCGTTATCTGCAACCAAAGGATTTTTTGTTGGACTATCAGTTGAAAGTGCAATGCCGTAAATTTCCTTAATTACGCGGAAATTCAAGTTTGCTTCAATGCCGTTTTCACTTCTAACTGTTAAAACAGCAGTATCTTCTTTTAGTGCAACAAGGTCAATTTCAAATTCCAAATATTCTCCGTTTTCTGCACCTAACGCATAATTTAACTCGGTTCGAGATAAGTCAACTATGTTAGATTTTGAAACAGAAATGTCAAACTTGCTTGAATACTCACTCTTGTTAATATAGAATGGCACTTTTACAATATTTGCGTCTTCATCAAGCACTAAACTATAAACTTCATCGGTGTTGATAGGATTTTCGTTTGTTCCAAAGAAAATTTCACTAACACCTTGCGAAAGTTTTAATTTAAGCGTTGCTGTTAATTTATCTTCAATGTTTCCACCAACGGCAACAATGTCTAAATAAACTTCCTTATTTGTGGATTTTGCACTTATATAAATTGAACCCTTACTTTCATCAATAACAGTATCAAGTGGAACGCTTGTGTTATCAGCATAAACCAAACTTACGCTATCTAACAATGCTGTTTTTTCTGCAACTGAAAGGTCGTCGTATCTTGAAGACAATTTAATCATAAATCTTTTATCGCTAGCGAACTGGTCGCCAACAGATATATCAAATTTTTGACCAAGGTTGTTTTTGTAACTGCTGTAGATGTCATATTCTTTGTAGGCTAGTTTTGATATGTCTTCGTTGTTTACCAATATTTGTGATGGTAGTTTCTCCACCTTTATTTGTATGTCTTTGGTTGTTGTGTAGTCGTAGCCTTGAATTTTAACTGATATTCTAAGTGTGTTTGTTCCTGTGTAGCCTAGTGTATTTAAGGTTATCTCGTTTGCTAGGTTAACCTCACTTGAACATGTGAATATTTGTTGGTCACTAAAAAGTACTGATGCTGATATTTGTATATCTTCCAATGTGTCAACTTGTACTTTTAGTTTTGTTTGTGCAGTTAAAAGATTGCTTACACTCCAAATATATTGCGAATCTATTTTTGTTCCATCTTGTGATGTTACAACGATATTCTCTAAACTTACTGGTTCAACAACTTTTAGTTCAATATCAACTGGGTCAATTCCGTTTTGGTCACTTGATGCAGTAACAACAATGGTTGATGATGTCGAACTTTTTTTAGTAACAAGCAATTTGCCATTTTCGATTTTTGCTTCATGACCGTTTGCTTGTGAAATTGTGTATGTAATATTCTTTTGATTTGTTTCGGCTGGTTCAAACAAGATTGCTTGGTTTGAATCAATTATTTTTTCCTGACCCACAACAACAAAAGCATTTGGGGAATATGAATTGTTGTATGAAATGTTTTTCAAGGGTCTTGTTGCTGTTACGTCTAAAGATGCTGTTTTGCCACCTTCTTTAGTTCTAACAGTTAATTTAACGGGGTCTTTGATTGTGCTGTTTGCTGTGAGTTTAAACTTTGTTACGCCATCTTCGTCTACGCCTAGGTTAACGACATTCAAAACATCGCTTGAACTTATGCTAGCAAAAACTTCACGACTAACATCGCTACCAACTCCGCCAACAGAAGCAGTAAATTCTCCTTCGCCTAAATACTTAGTGTCTCCGTTTTCGTCTTCCTGCTCGTCCAAGATTAGTTCTATGCTCTTGGTGCTAAGTTCAAGGGTCATATCGTCATATTTACCCTTACATCCAGTTAGCCCACAAAAACAACTTGCAAGAACTACTAGCATTACTCCTATTACTTTTCTCACTCTCTTACTCATTTCAAAGTCCCCACTTTTTGATTAGTTTTGTTTTTAATCTTTTGTTTTTTTTAAGATTTTTTTGATTTTTTCTTAAATTTCTTTGTTTTTTGCTTGTTTTTTTGATTGATTTGATTGATTTGATTGATTTGATTGATTTGATTGATTAAACAATCTTTCTTTCTCGGTGGTGAGCCACCGAGAAATTAGAATGTTTATTATAGTTTTAGTATTCATATACATATGGAATGAATGAGTTTCCAAAGCAATATGAGATGTATCCCCTTTGATCACTAGCCGCACTATTAATTATTGTTCCACAATAGTAACCATCATCTGTATACACACCTGAATAAACACCATATTTACTATCAATTTTATTTGCCCCATACGCATCCGAAGAATTCTTGCTTGAAAAATGAATCAGCTCAGTTCCAAATCTATTTAGAACAGTATAAGATAAAAGACCATAGGCATCACCTTTTGTCATTTCTTCATTATAATTTGAAATTATATTTTCGTTTTGATCTAATATTGGAATATAACATTCAATTGTTTCATAATATTTTGAAGAAAAATTAAATTCTTGATTACCTACTTTTCCTGCAAAGCCTCCAACATATGGAAAATTCCAGCCAGTATTTTGATGATTGCTTGCATTGAAATAACTCTGTGCTTTAAGCGCATTTCCTTCTTCTTTATTTAAAAATACATTTTTTGTTCCATAATAAACCTTATCAACATTTGATTGTTGTTTTCCAATACCTTTAACATTACCGATATTCCTTATGATTTTTTTACAGCTGTTTAAGGTACTACTATCAATAGAACCAAATACACCACCTAAATATATTTTTATGTTTTCTTTTTCTGCAATTGCATAAACATTATTTGAAACTTTTAAATTCTCGGCACTTGAAGTCTCTGCATACCCTACCAATCCACCTATATTATTTTCACTTTCCGCATAAAGATGAACATCAAGTTCTGCGTTAATGTTATAAGTGAATTCTCCATTAAATTCTAATGGCTTTCGAATATATTGATACTTATAATTCTCATATTGATTTTCCTGAAATAATGATGACCAAATACTTGAACATTTTTGTTGCTCTTTTCCAATACTAATGTCCAGCAAAACACAACTGTATAAGTAGCCTGCCAAAGCACCAATATTATTTTTAGAAGCATAAGTATCTATCTCAATTTTTCCTACATTTTGACCAAATTCTTTAACATTACTAATTGTACTATTTTTAGCTGACCCAACTAATAAACCAAAACGACTTTCTGCAAATGTATTGTTGTTAATGCCACCTAGTGTAATTTTAGTAGTGGTTAAGTTAGTTGAATTGCTTGTTTCCACTTGGCAGGAACTAATGCTACAATTTACAGATGATCCAACAAATAATGAAGCATTAATAGTTGTAATTTTAGAATCTTTGTCTTTTTTAATAGTAATAGAAGTTGTAGAAGTAGTAACATTGCAAGAATCTATTTTACTATTTTTTGCTGATCCAGCTAAAATACCAAAATTGCTATTTTTTGCTGATTTCGATAACAATGTTATGCTTGACAATCTGTTTGCAGTAACATTACAAGAGTAAATTCCACTATTTTCCAAAGAACCAATAAACAATGAATTTGATTCACCTTGAAATTGTAATTGAGTATAAATTTTTAGAATGGTAAGATCCTTGGAAGCATTACAATATTGAAAATCAAAAGAAATATTTTTCAGTACTGAATCACTTACTGTCTCAGCAAAGAGTCCAGAAGAAATGGTAATTACATCAACAGGAGGATAAAATTCTTCATCTCCAGATTTACCTATAGCTTCCGCCTTTTTTGTCTTAACACTAAGATTAAATAATACTGACGACTCAACATTATTTGTCAAAATTGCGCATTGTTTAGATTCTTCGTTATTATGAGACAATATGTTATATTTTTCTTTATAAATATGATTATACACATTATCAATCGTCAAACCTGAAATTATAGCATTAGTTAAATTGCTAAATGCTGAAATATTATTAGAATCTATAGTTATGGTCTTTCCATTACCATTCAATGTAACGCCCGATTTAATATAAATTGACGAATTTAAATTTATTGGAGCATTACTATTGCTTGAATTTATAGCAATATTATTTAAAAGCACAAAATTCGTGCAAGAGCTATTATTCTCACTAAGTTTAGTTATATCTAATTCCGTTGATATTTGATATGGGCTAATATGTGAACCGATACCTTTTTCACTATTTTTATCATCATAGTCCAAAATTTTCTTTGCATAGGTGCTATTTGTAACCCATGTTTGAACAGGATAATTAGTTTTTGAATATGTCCAGTCACCATTTAAAGCAAGCGTACTATTGTTTGGGACTAATTTTCCATTACTGCTAATTAAATTTAACATCCAATCATCTACAAATGATATAGAGCTAGGACTAGTTTTTGTGCCACATAAAGATATATTATAGTCAAAGTAAGCTGAAGAGCTTGGGCTATCGGAAGAAGTACTTCTATATGTTATTGGGAATGTATTATTTATAGTTTTTAAGATTACTGAAGAATAATTTGATTTGTCAAAATATCCACCATCACCACTTATTCCACCGATATGCCTAATTGCAGAAAGTTGAGTGTTATTTTCTATAATTCCAGTAGTAAAACAATTTGTCACATAACCATCATAATCGTCAATTCTTGAACCTGCTGTTCCCGATGAAGAACTATTTATTTGAACTCTTGTAGTAGGAATAGTAGCTGCTAAACCACCAATATTGGCATTTATGTTCTCTAAATAGAACTTAACATCAGCAAAGCAATTATTTATTTTAAGTTTAGTATTTTCCCATATTGTTGGCGATACTACTTCTGACTCTACAGAAATTGTTCCAACCAAGCCTGCAATTCGATTAGGAGCTTTATTAAATAATTTAATTTCGCTTTTTACACCCAAATTTTCAATTTTCTTGGCTGTTTCAAACAATGCAAAAGTTTTAGTTTCAATATATCTAATGTCCGCTTCTTTTTCTACCATTTTGATATTATTGATAATGTGTTCTTTTCCATTATATATCATGTAACTTAAAGTTAAATTTGATGAGTAACCATTAAATATTTCACTATCATATCCATTTCCACCAATGGTTACAAAACCATTTTCTCCAAATGACGACATATCTATGTCATTTGTTTGGACGAAATATGTTTCTTTTGTTAAATACAAAGTTCTAATCCAATCTAATCTACCAGCATGATGGATTTGATAAGGATTTTCGCTTGTGCCATCGCCAGTGTTTTGAACAGACCTTAACAAGTGCTTAGTCATTTCTTGAACAACTGTTTTATCATTGTTATTTTTATCTATTGCGTACTTAAAGAATATTGGATATCCATAGTTGTATGTATCATCAAATGTCCATATGGTTGTCTTACTAAAGTCTAGACCTATCTTTCCACTATCTGTACTATTTGAATACTGTGAATAAGTTGCAGGATTCATAAATTTATCTGTTGAAAGTATCTTAACGGAAGCAGCATCATCTTCTTCTGTTAAGTTTGCAAATGCGTAGTTATCATAGTAGCAATTAGTTATGTTTCCAACATCTAGTTTATTGTTAGTTATTCTTCTTTTCATAAAGCCAGATATTGAAGCATTTGTGTTTACACAAGCAACTGCACTATAACAATTTTCAACTGTTTGGTTGTTATATAACATAAATCCTGAAATACTATTGGTTTTATCAAAGTTTTCAACATTTTTTATTTGACCATTAGCGTATGAATAGAAAATATATCCATTATTTGTAAATGTAAATGCAGAAATATTTATATTAGAAATTCCTTTTCCAAAGCCATTAAAGTCTAAAACTAATGATGAATTTGTTCCAGAAATTGTTCCCTTATTATCGCCTGCAATCGAAGTTATGCATGGACCTTTGTTTTCATTTTCGTTAGTCCAATTTGCTGGTATTTTAATTTCACCTTTAACCGAGCAAGCGAATATCGAGCCATTGTTGGTTAGAGTAAGTCCTGCAAAGCCTGAATATTGCTTTCCTTCAAGGTCGCTGTTTACTCTGCTTAAAACTTCGCTTTCTTGCAATTGAATATTGGTAATATTTGAATATTCAACAATCACACCTGAAACAAGAGAATGTTCTCCAATTTCGTCAAATAAAGGTCTTGCAGTGTTATTTATTGTAATTACAAAGTTTCCAACGCTTGCATTATCATAACTAGAAGCGTCAAATCCATTTAAAACTACTGTATTTTTACCAACGGTTTTTGTAATTTCTTCGCTACCATCAAGTTGAATGTCTTGAGTTAAAATATATGCTTTGTTATCTTCAAATTTTAGAGTTTGATAATTATCAGCATCAATTCTAATAGGATTAAATTTTGTTCCTTCTTCTTTTAATAAACTGCTAAATTTATTTTTTTCACTGTTTAGTATAACCGTAATTAAATCATCTTTAGTTGGAGTTGAATAAACAACACCAGTGCTATTAGTTGCATTTGCATACAATTTGTTTCCATAATTTTTATTAGAACTTATAGACATATAATTGTCTTGAACACCAGATAACTCGTATGCATAATAGCATGAATCATATCCGCTTGTTAAGTAACCCACAAAGCCACCAATATTGTTTGAGCCACTGCTAATAGTATTTTTTGCAAATATTGTGCAAAGCGAAACACTCTTGTTTATTCCACCTTGACCATGATAGCCAACAAAGCCACCAATAGCGTGTGCATTATCTAAAACATTTGCAAGTTTGCAATCTATGTATCCCATAGAGATACTGCATTGTATATCTGCTGTATTTTCGTTTAAGCAACCAACAAAGCCACCAATATTACCATTGATTACCAAGTCGCTTGACACTTGAATATTTGTTTGAGCGGTTAGATATTGCGAAATACTTTTTGAACCATTTTTTGAAGCATTTTTTGTTTCAACTTGATTTTGAAGCTCTGTTCCAATTAAGCCCGCAAAGCCACCAATATAGAATTTTGCTTTTTCACTATTATTTTCTTTTTCTACTATAATGTCGCCAGCAGTTAAGCAATTTTCAAATGTTGATTGAGTAGTACTTAAACCAACTGCGCCACCCAGCATAAAGACATTAGTTGTTGTGTTCTTAACTGTAATGGTACTGTTTATTCCTAATCCACTAAAATTAGAACTTTGAGAGTATCCAACAAGTCCACCAACCATAGTTTTGTTTGCGTTATAAGATGTGTCCTTAACGCCAAGTTCAATACTACTATTAACCACAAAATTGTTTTGTGTGTTATCAATCATAGTTAAAGCGTTTGCAAATCCAACAAAGCCACCCGCATTAAGTTGAACTGAAGAATCATTTAATTTATCCGCACTAATAGTGTTAAATAATGTAATATTAACTTTTCTTTCATTTTGAAGGTTAATAAAACTTGAAGCGTTATTTACTTTTCCAACAAAGCCACCAACATTAACAATTTCACTATTTCCAGAGTTTAAAGTAATTTGATTTTCGAGAATATCTTCATCACTTGCAACATTTATGAAAATGTTAGAAATTTGTGCTTTATCAACATAGCCAATCACTCCACCAACGTTTATTGCCGAGTTGTTTTGAGAATCTGATTCGTTTGTTAATGTAATTTCATTTATAGTTGTTTTTGTTGAAAGAGAATTATTTATAGATTTTACTGATACTCTATCTTGCTGATTGCTATTATTGTTAATTTGTCCAATCAAAGCACCATAATTAAATGTTTGTTGCTCTTTATTAGCAAAATTAAATTCAATACCAAGTGTGCTTGACAAATTAGTATCGTTGTTTGCTTCTAATTGAGATAAGTCGACAGAAACATTGTTAATTAAAGCAATTTTTGAATTTTCAACACTTATAGAAGAAACAATTAGTCCAAAACTATTTTCATTTGCATGGTTGCTTTCTTTATAATCAACTTTAACATGACTATCTTTTGCAAATTTAATTCCAACTGAAAGTAAGGTTATTTCTGCACTTGATGCAATTAAAGCACCTGTGTTTGTGGAATTTTCATTTACATTTTGAAAAGTTGCACTAATGCCACCGTTTTTATAGTCATTAAATGTTGTTTCAGCAAAATTTTGTTTTCCAGCGTCTTCTCCACCTGTTGTAAATGGATACAATCCATTGATTGTGTTCCATTCGGCAAAATCATTGCCAGAGAAAACAATTTCGCCAGTCGATTTTCCATCTTCATCTGTTTTATATACATATTTGTTTTCTGCATCAATTTCAGGTGCTAACTTACCACCGAACACGAAGTTTATGTTGATAATTTGAGCATCTTCGGCTGTGGCAAAGAATGCTACATTTGATTCTGTGTTCGTGTTAATGTTTATATTGTAGATGGTGTATGGACCACCTTCTGCACTCAAGAATTTTCCCCTGAATCCCTTAATTGGTTTCCAGTTTCTTGTTAGGACAATATCGTTTGCCAAATAGTAAGTTGTTGCAACACCAGTTGTGTTTGCCATTCCAAACAAATCATCTTCGGTTCTAATAACAACTATTCTCTCGCTTTGATTATCAAATAATCTAGGATAGGTATAGGTTGACTTATCCCAAATCTCTGGGTCAAAAGAGTCATAATAAATTACTGATTTGTTTTGGTTATCACGATATTCATACCTTAAATTTGTGTAAATATTATCGTAATCAACTTCTTCTGATTCTTTTGTTAAATTTTCCCCTTCAATTTTGTCATTATGTAAGTAATTATAAGCGAACTTAAATAGGCTGGTTTTATCAACACTTAATCCATCAACTGTAACAAATTGATTTTTTATATGGTCGTTAATTTTATTATTTCCAGTTGTTTTTTGTGCACTTCCAATAAAATTATTTAAGTAGAAATTGCCAGTAAGACTATTTTGTTTATCAATAAAACTATCTGCATCAACAAACTTTATTTCTCCTGCCAAGTAGCCCGTGTGTCCTGTGTAACTTGTTTTACTATCTTTAATAGCTTCATCATTTTCGTCTTTTCGGTCTCTGTCGCCACCATTCATAGTAAATCTTATGCTGTCGCCATATCCCGAGATATTATCTCGCCAGTTGTTAATTCCAACAATGTTTTGGAAGATTTTGTTAAGCAATTCTTCTTTTACATTTGCGTTTGGCAACTCGGCATACATTTGAACGACTGCTTTTCCATACAACCCACCGACATGGTTTCTAGGTGTAGCATAAATAGTACCTTCAATAGTACCATTTGTTATTACGCTACTATCCGATGTTGTAATGTCTTTCGTACCATCGTTGTAAGAATAGATGTAGTTTGGATTTGTGTAAACAAGACCTGTTGTGTAAACCTTGTCGACAACTGTGCCAATAAGCATTAAGTACTTGTCGATTGAAAGTTTTTTAAGTTCATCTTTTAAAATTTCTTGTAAGGCTTTAATATATTCGTTATCTACTGTTTGACCAATCGAGCCAGCAATACCACCAATATACTCTGCGTTATGATGAACAACGTTTGCTTTGCTAAACGAGTTGATAATTCCACCAACTGGCATTACGCCAACCAAGCCACCAACATATTTTGGCATTGTGTTTTCATTTTCGAACAATTCCAAAGTTGTGTTGTTTGTGTACTCTTTATCTATTTCTTCAAAGTATTCGTCGTCAACTTCAACACGGCTAGTTTTAATCACGCCGTAGTTTTCGCCAACCAAGCCACCACTAGCAAATTTGCCAATTAGATGCATGTTGCTATCTAACACAAGTTTTGCATCTTCAATTTGAGAGCCTCTTGCAAGATAGCCAGCAATTCCGCCTACAATTTCTCCAGATATTGTAACGCTTCCTTGCACGCGTAATCTGCTAATAGTAAAGAAATCAACTGTGTTGGTATCATTATCCGTAAACGAAATATTTCCATTATCTTTTGTTGTAATTATATTAGGATTTAAGTCTATTATTCCGGCAATTCCACCAGCATATGATAGTTTAGAATAATCATTAGTGTTTTGAGAGTATCTTACATCGCTCTTGCTTTCATAACCTTCAACTGTATCTCTATACTTGCTGTTATCATTGAAATTAGAGTATGCCGAAGTTACGC
Source organism: uncultured Clostridia bacterium (assembly GCA_934749845.1). Taxonomy (GTDB): domain Bacteria; phylum Bacillota; class Clostridia; order Christensenellales; family UBA1242; genus CAKVNM01. The sequence goes on along the minus strand of CAKVHQ010000003.1, from coordinate 67,690 downwards.
TTACATTTGAAGTTACGCCAGAAAGGTTTGTGTCTTTACCGATGTATCCTGCAAGACCACCAACCAAATTTTGACCTTCAAGTGCAACATCTTCGCCATGTATGTTTGTATTAACAATTGAACTATTGATAATTTTTCCTGCTAAAACACCAACCATTTTGCTGTTTGCTTTGGCAATTTCAGTAACATTTAATGTGATATTTAATATTTCGGCTTTTTCTTTATTTTTATCTGTTCCAACTTGTTTGAATAAACCAAACATATCTTCACTTTCATTACCTAAAATAGCGATGTTTTGTAAGGTAAAGCCATTACCATTTAACTGACCTGCAAAAACAACATTTTGCAATTTCTTTAACTCGTCGCTTCCTCGTTGTGCTTCAAAATCAATATCACATACAAGTCTAATGTTTCCAAAGTTGTAATTATAAGTCTTTGCGCTAAAATTCTTAAATTCATCTGCGTTTAATGCACGAAGGAAAGAATCAGCATCGTAAATTATAATTGGGTTAATAGGTTTTCCAAGAGGTGTATCACTAGAATAACTATAACTGTATCCTGTTGTAACGCCATCGGTTACTTCAGTTCCAGAAATAAATCTATTTGACCTTGTTACTTGTGTTGTTCGAGATAAAGTTGGTCTTGTACCACCAAATGACCAAATATTTGTATCAAAGCCATAGAAATAGTTTGCAGAAGCAAAGTTGGATTGTGAAATATTATTTGCTGGCTCTTTAAAATCTTTATCGAGTTCGGCTGGTGCTTGGTCTAACATATAGAAGCAATGAGTGATTGTTGCTCCGTCCAAATTGTTAACCTTGCTCTTGTTATCAGTTCCTGTAAAGTATCTAAATGCCGAAGTGTCTGTTTGGTCGATTGATACTGCTCTTGAGTAGCATTCGCTAATAATGGCAGTATCGCCAGAGTTGATATAAACAAATCCTGCACTTCTTGAAGGAGTTTTTATTGGCAAGTTGCTGTAACTATCTTTAATTTGTCCGTTATTTGTGTGAACAAATCCACCAACATTACCCATTGAAGAAACAAAGTTTTGCATATTTTTTACTTCGTACGACATTTCTTTTTCATTTAAAGTTATTCCGCCTTCGCTAAACGACTCGATAATGATACCATTATTTGAGTTGCTTGCCACAAAGCCTGCAGTTAATGAATCTTTTAAGTTGGTTGAAGTGTTTTCAACTCCAACATTATATGCATAGCATGAACTTATTCTGTAATTATTTTGACCAACAAATCCGCCAACAGTTCCGTTTGCTTTAATGTTAAGAACTTTGCTTTGTCTAGAGTATGAATCTTTTTCAAAGTCTACTCCGCCAATTTTACTATTAGTAATGTAGCCGTTATTAACACCAACAAATCCACCAACAACTGCTTGTTCGTTGTTATCAATTTTTACCGTAAATTGATTTGATTTATTTTCGTCTAACTGTAAGTTATTATTTTCAATAAAGATATTTGCGTAAGTAACATTACAGTTTGTGATAATTCCGCTATTTTCCCCAGCAAACAATCCAAAGTTAAAGTTGGTTAGTCCGTCAGCAGAAATTACATATTCGTTAGTAGCATTTCTTTCTATTTTTTTAATTCCATCTGTTTCTGTTTCAGTTTCTATCACTTGATTTAAGAATACTATTTCAAGGTTTCTAACCATTACATTTTCTTTAATCTCGGTAAAGAAACCAAAGTTTTCTCCAATATCGGTTGAAAGTGCAAACGAGTTAATGTAAATTTTGTTACCATTACCATCAAAACTCTTGAACTTTGGAACGATAGAAGTGAATCTTGTGTTTTCATCGTAGTAGTAGAAATTATAGTTGCCCGTATTGTTTTCAACACTTTCTTGAGAATATGGTCTGGTAAAGTAAGCATCTTGAGTTGTTAAGTATAAATCATTCATCAAAATGTAGTCTTCATCATTCATTCCAAAGAATTGTTCGATAGTGCTAATTGGGGTTGGTTTATCTATTGTTGCACTTGTAACAATATAAATTTCCAATCCACAAGCAACATATTTTTTGGTTGTTTCTGTATTATCTTCAGTAAATAAGAATTTAATTTGACCACTTTCATATTTAAAGTTAAATTCGGCACTAATATATGTTAATGGTTCGTCACGAGTTGCTTTTCCTTCAATTTTCAAAAATGAAGAACTTTCATCTCCAATATTATTACGCAAAGAAATGTAATAGAACGGACTTGTGGAATTGTTATTATCCGTTGCTTCAAACTTGGTGGATAGGTCGACTGTGCTGCCATTTTCTGCCCACTTCCAAGTGTTGTTTGACAAAGTTGAAATCGTTTCATTATCTAATTGAATTTTTTCATCAATTTTGTTTAAAAGCATTTCAAGATTCTCTAAAAAACCTTCATAGTATTCAATCTGCGCTTCAATTTCTTCTTTTTGTTTTTTGATTTCTTCTGTTTCAATTAAGGATTCATATGCTCTTAATTGGTTATTATATGAAGTTAAAATATTATTGTATCCAATATATTCACTGCTGTTTTGTTCAGTTGCATTTTTTGTGATAAGTTCAAGCGAAACAAATTTTGTTTGACCCGATGGAATATTCATCGAGTTGTTAACTTGGTCTGTTTTCAAGCCTGTTATGATATAGTCAACAACAATAAATTTAATTGACGATACGCTTGGATATTCAATTCCGTTAATAAATCGGCTAACAGTTGCTGAAACTGTAATTTCAGTTCCTGCTTTAACAACTAGTGGGATAAAAATTGTTGCACTATTGCCCGATTGCTCAAGTCTTGGTTCTTCTTTATCTAGTGTTAAATCTTTAAACTCATCATCTTCATGCACAAAGTGTAAATTCTTAAACTGCATAGCAAAGTCTGCATATTTTGTGTAGTTAGTTGTTGTTGCTGTAACAGTTTGGCTTGTTCCTCTTGCGATATAAACAATAGCGCCATTATCATCTGTTTGAATGTCGTCTGCGTCACTTGTAATCAAAACGCTTGGTCTTGGCAAGGACTCTATAACTAAAGGCTTGCTTTCCAAAACAGATTCAACATTTCCATCGCTATCGTATCTTGTGGCTTTAACTTTAATTGTGTATCTTGTTCCAGCAATAGTTGAAGAAGAAATTAAGGTTTTAACATATAATCTGCCAGTAAATAATGTTTTAGTTAAAGAACCATTTTCCATCTCAACTTGAGAAATTCTGCTTAAAATAATCTTTTCGTTATAGAATAATGCACTAGGTTTAACCTCAACAAATTTTTGACTTGTGCTATTGTTAATATTAGCAAACGCTGCTTGAACGAATGTCATTTTGCTACTATTGTTTGCTTCGTAGTACACTTCAATTTCATCATAGTAAGCATACTCTGGATAGACGTCTATCATAAGCAAACCAAATTCGCCCGGTGTGATTGTGTTGCTTGGCAATTCGTTTGGTTCGTACAAAGAAGTATCGTCCACACTTGTTCGTGTTTCTTGACCGTTAGGGAAATGTACAACATCAATTTTAAGCAAATCTTGTGGCTCAACAGTTATATTTAATGTTTTGCTTAAACTATCGCTTAAACTTGAATCAAATTTTAATGTTGTTGCAAAGCCTTCTTTAAGTTCAAGTCTTTCGTTTCCTTTTTCACTGTTCAAGAGCAAATATTCATCACGCATTCTTAAAACATATCTCAAAGTGTGAGTAAATGTTCCGTCTTGATTTTTTAAAGGATTATTTTCGTTTTCGGCACAAATCAAAATCAAATCGTAGTTTGAGCTATTGTTATCTAATTTAATGTGATTTTGATTGTCTAATTCAGTAACATTAAATTCAAGGTCTTCAATGTTTTCAATATCTGCAATTATTGTAACAGTAAACTCAATTTCGTTTATTGTGGTTAGGTTTACGGACTCTTTATCAATCGAGATTGATGTTATTCCATTAAATATGTTAAGAGTAAGATTTTGTTTTGATGTTAATTCAATATACTCATTATCAATTTTTTCAACAACCGAAAGAGTAAGTTGACTTTCTAATTTTTGCAAAGTTTGCAAAACAATCGAACCTAATGGCAAATATGCAACATAATATTCGTTACCATCAATTTCCATTGTTTCAAATTCGTAGCCATTAAATCTAAAGGCATCTTTATCACTAACTTGTGCATCAACTTTTGCAATTTGAACTTTAATAAACAAATTATTAGCTGTTAGACTGCCATTGCTATCGTTAGCAAAAGTATAAAGTAAGGTGTTTGAGTTTGTTCTAACATTCAATTTATTTAAATTATCTAAATTTTGGTCTTTTAATCCAAAGTCTTTAACATCATGCACAAACACTATGTCAATTTCCTTGTTAAGTGAACGATTGTATTTATATGCTACAGAAAGTTTTGCTTTTCCGTAAGACTTAAACACAATTTGATTTTTATTATTTATTTCAAAAACTTCCAAATTGGTTGAATTTAAAATTAAATCATTTAACGAAACTTCGCCACCAATTTGATTTGTTATTGAAACAATATCACTTAATGAGATTAAATTTTCAGTTACTTTTACCAAAATTCTTTCGTTATCTTTGTAACTTTCTTTAATTTCAACATTCAATTCTGTTGCAATAAACTTTTCCATATTATTTTCGTTGCAAATCAAAATTGGGTATCCATCATTATATGAAGCATCTATTTTCCAGATATCTTTAAATATTTCACTACCAAAGATAGTTGCTAATTCGCTTGCTGTTTTATTGTAGTAAACATTGTTTGCATCATCATTTGCAGTCACATTTGATAATAATATTGTAGAATATGAATTTGTTAAGGTTGCTGTTTGGTCTTTAATCCAATAGCCAATCAATTCTCCAACATTTGTGATGTTTTCGCTATCATCAATTTTTCCACGAGAATATGTGTTTGAAATTTCACTAGTATAAACACGGTCATCTCCATCAGCTACAACATCGGTGCTTCCAATCAATCCACCAACATTTGTTGTGCCTTGCATGTTCACATAAGCAAAACATGATGTTACATTAGAATTGCCAACAGCACCAATCAAACCACCAACATTTGTTGTGCCTTTAATGTAAATTTTTTCAGCATAGTTCCTAACATAGTTATTTTTTATAATTGAATTTTGAGCTTCTCCAACAAGTCCACCAACATTTTCTTCGCCTTGAATTACAAAGAATTTTGAGTTTGTGTTTTGATAAATTTCATCAGTTTCATAAAATTCAACGATGTTATTTGATATTGTTCCTAGTAAAATAAATCCTGCAAGACCACCAACATTAGAGTTACCTTTAACTATGCAGTTAACATAGTTGTCGCTAATGGTTGGGAAAATTGAACCGCCATCTTCTAATCTTTCAGCGGTGCTATAACCAACAAGCCCGCCAACATTATTTAAACCACTTGCAATTTCTTGATTGTTTTCAATTCTTAAGCCTTGTGCTATTATTTGAGCATTATCAACTCTCAAACCTTGCAATTTGTTGTAGTTAAAACCACAAACTGCACCTATATAGTTACTTAGCATTATTGTGCCGTATTTGTTGGTATATAGAAGATTGCTAATTGAAATTTTTCCAGAGAAGTTTGTAATAGTTTCATTTGAATCATTCTTCGCTTCAAAATTTTTATTATTTGACGAAATTGTTCCAGCATTTGTACCAACAAGTCCACCAAAAATGAAATGTGGATTTCTTTTATTACCATCAATATTTATATCGCCTTGCACACTGCAATCTGTAATTGTTCCAGTATTTACAGCTGCAATTGTGCCAATCGTAATAGTTTCGGCATAATCTACACTACTTGAAAGTTTTAAATTAAATTTTTGCAAAGATATATTAACATTTTTTATAATACCCAAGTTTGACCATGTCAAAATAGCAAAACCACTTGAAACATCATTGTTTTCTACACTTGCATTTATGTTTAAATTTTCTATTACACAGTTTTTATTAACTATGCCAAAAATTGCATTAGGAAATGTTCCATAAATTGTGTGATTTCCGCCAGACAAATATCTTGGTGCTTTGGTTCTTTCTTCCTCATGATTCAAACTAAAGCTTCCTAAATAGATGTCATTAACAATTTTATAATAGTGATTTTCGATTTCGGCATCTTTAAACATATTTTCAAAATCTTGTTTGTTTTGAATTTTATATGCGGTTTCTATAGACTTGCCATCTGCAATAGTAATTTTTATTGTTTGTTTAACTTTTGGATCGCCGTAGTTATCGTATATCGAGCCTTGTGCGTAAACCGTAATTTCACACACACCACTTTGATATTTACCATTATCATCTTTTTTGAAAGTTAAATTTCCGTTGTTGTCAACTGCAATTATGCTACTTCCACTTTCAACTTTATATCCAACCTTTGAGTTTGTTGGTTTTATCGCTGAATTTGTTCCAGTAACATGAGAAACAAATTGAATAAATGTGTTATCGTTTAATTCTCTAACATCTAAGTAAAGTTCATTGTTTAATACAGACTCAACTTTTCCGTTTGAACTATGTTTAACTCCATCAATAACAACATTTGTTGGAATGTAAACTCTTTTTAATGTTATATATACTGTTCGGCTAAACACTTTGTTTTGTTGTGTAACAAAAACAGTTAAAGTGAGATTTCTTGTGTCACTGCTTTGACCTGCAAGAATTTCGTCAGCCACTATATTACATAGTTTGCCGTCATCACTTGTGCTAATATAAAGGTCATCACTGTTTGATAGTTGCCATTCAATTTTATCTGCAACAGCATTAGATGGATACATGCTCAAATTAACAGATAATTTGTTAATTGCGCTTAAAACTCCGTTTTCATACCAAACGTTGTTTCTAAAATATAGGTCAGCAAATTGTTTATCAAGGGAAATGCTTGAAATTTGCACAAAAACTGTAACACTAAATTCAATTTCGTGTTCTACAACTGTTGCATCGCCCAAGCAATTTTCATTTTCGTCTAACACTGGAGCAAGTGTTTTTATCGTTGCTTTAATTTTGATGCTACCATCTTCTTTTTTAACTCCACGAGCGGTAATATAACCTTCATCGTTAATCTTTAAAAAGTTTCTATCTGTTTCATCCACAAGAGCAAAAGTTTGACCATAAACCGTCGCAACAGAATTTTGGTTTAAAGCAACCACATTAAGTTTTGTATATCCGCCTTTTGCAATTACAAGAGATTCAAGATTGCCCGCATCATATTTAGCATCGGCAATGCTTTGACCGTATTCCTCGGTTATTTTTGGAGCGGTCAAGTTAACTTTTTGTGCTTCAACATAAGGATAAACATAAATTGTTTCACTTTCGTATCCATTTGGAAGTTTAAGTCTAAAACTTGTCTGCAAGTTGCCACTTACATTTTTAGCCTTAATTTTAATTAAAGGCAATTCTTCACTGTAATCAATATCAACATCAATTAAGGACTTATCATAGCCTTCGCAGGTTATTCCTTTAGCATATGCTCCGTTTGGATTTAATGTATAGGAAACATAAACTTCTTTATTTTGTTCAACGTAAAGAATATTTTCTCTTTCGCCATAGGCTTTAACAGAAATGTCTTTTGCTGAAATTCTTAAAACAAATTTTAAATTTGCTTCTAAATGCTGGAATTCATTTCCGCCCAAAGTTCTAATAACCAAATTTGGTGTAACATCTGGGTTAGCATCGTCGGTTTGAGCATAAATCACATAAATGCTTGTTCCACTAGACAAAACAGTGTTGCCACTTAAGTCAATTTCTTGACCGTCACTATAAACTACCTTAATGTATTTTCTTTCTTCTTCGCTAACAAAAAGTGTAAACCTTTTATCGCTAGCGAACTGGTCGCCAACAGATATATCAAATTTTTGGCCAAGGTTATTTTTGTAACTGCTGTAGATGTCATATTCTTTGTAGGCTAGTTTTGATATGTCTTCGTTGTTTACCAATATTTGTGATGGTAGTTTCTCCACCTTTATTTGTATGTCTTTGGTTGTTGTGTAGTCGTAGCCTTGAATTTTAACTGATATTCTAAGTGTGTTTGTTCCTGTGTAGCCTAGTGTATTTAAGGTTATCTCGTTTGCTAGGTTAACCTCACTTGAACATGTGAATATTTGTTGGTCACTAAAAAGTACTGATGCTGATATTTGTATATCTTCCAATGTGTCAACTTGTACTTTTAGTTTTGTTTGTGCAGTTAAAAGATTGCTTACACTCCAAATATATTGCGAATCTATTTTTGTTCCATCTTGTGATGTTACAACGATATTCTCTAAACTTACTGGTTCAACAACTTTTAGTTCAATATCAACTGGGTCAATTCCGTTTTGGTCACTTGATGCAGTAACAACAATGGTTGATGATGTCGAACTTTTTTTAGTAACAAGCAATTTGCCATTTTCGATTTTTGCTTCATGACCGTTTGCTTGTGAAATTGTGTATGTAATATTCTTTTGATTTGTTTCGGCTGGTTCAAACAAGATTGCTTGGTTTGAATCAATTATTTTTTCCTGACCCACAACAACAAAAGCATTTGGGGAATATGAATTGTTGTATGAAATGTTTTTCAAGGGTCTTGTTGCTGTTACGTCTAAAGATGCTGTTTTGCCACCTTCTTTAGTTCTAACAGTTAATTTAACGGGGTCTTTGATTGTGCTGTTTGCTGTGAGTTTAAACTTTGTTACGCCATCTTCGTCTACGCCTAGGTTAACGACATTCAAAACATCGCTTGAACTTATGCTAGCAAAAACTTCACGACTAACATCGCTACCAACTCCGCCAACAGAAGCAGTAAATTCTCCTTCGCCTAAATACTTAGTGTCTCCGTTTTCGTCTTCCTGCTCGTCCAAGATTAGTTCTATGCTCTTGGTGCTAAGTTCAAGGGTCATATCGTCATATTTACCCTTACATCCAGTTAGCCCACAAAAACAACTTGCAAGAACTACTAGCATTACTCCTATTACTTTTCTCACTCTTTTACTCATTTCAAAGTCCCCACTTTTTGATTAGTTTAGTTTGCTCAATAATAAACGTTTTATTAAGCGTAAAATTATTTACACTAATATTATAAAATTTATAAATAGCAATAGTCAAACAGAAATCGACATAATATGTAATATTATGATTAAATTTTTAATTGAGAAATAGTATCAATAAGAAACAAAAATTGAGTTTTAAAAAGTGCAAAAAATTATAAAAAATTTAAAGAAAATTCACATGCTAAATTTACTCTTATTGATACATATTCTCAAAAACAAACTATATGTTTTTGCTTTGCGAAACAACAAAATAGTGATAATATTTAAGCATGCAAAAAATATTAAGTAAAGTGCGTAAAGCATGCCAAGATTACAATTTAATTAAGCAAGGCGACAAAATTGCAGTTGGGCTTTCTGGCGGAAAAGACAGCCTTGTTTTGTTAACAGCACTTGCAACAATGAGAAAATTTTATCCACAAAAATATGAGGTTGTTGCAATAACTATAGACTTGTTTAACGGTCAATCAAACTGCTCACTTTTAAAGGAGTATTGCGACAAACTTAATGTTGAATATCATGTTGTAAACTCTCAAATTTACGATATTGTTTTTGAAACAAGAAACGAAAAAAACCCTTGCAGTTTGTGTGCTAAATTTAGGCGTGGAATGTTAAACAGCACCGCCAAAGAACTTGGCTGTAACAAAGTGGCTTTAGGGCATCACATGGACGATTTGGTTCAAACATTTTTCCTGTCTATGTTTTATGAAGGAAGGTTAAGCACTTTTATGCCTAACACTTACTTATCAAACACCAATTTATATGTTATTAGACCGATGATACTAGTTGAAGAAAAAGAAATAAAATCTGTTGCAAAAAGATTAAATATGCCTGTTATGAATAATTGCTGTCCAGCAAATCATAAAACCGAACGAGAGCATATGAAAGTGATTTTAGACCAAATTACCAAAGAAATTCCAATAGCAAAAAATCGTATTTTTAAGGCAATTATAAGTCCCGAAAGATACAACTTGTTTGAAAACGCAACAAAAGACCCAAAAGATAATCAATAAAAAAAGGCTTCCTAAATTGGAAGTCTTTTTATTTTTAAATCAACTTATTTCTTATTTTTCTTATTCATATATTTTTGCTTTGTGGCTTCACCACCCCTTAAATGTTTTTCATTAAAATTACAATTCAAAATTTTTTTTACTTTCAAATACTGGTCGTAGTCAATAAACGGCAAGCGATGTCCTAAATCGTAATGAACGGTGCTTTTTGCCATATTAAAAACCTTTGCAGTTTGTCTTATAGTGCTATGTGTTTTTTCGATATAGTCGGCTAACAACTTTGTTCGAACATAATAATTTTTCATTGCACACCCTCTTTTTTGTTGATAATAAAAAATATGAGTGTTTTCGTTAAAAAATTACATATTTAGACATTTTGCTAAATTTTTCGCCAATTAAGTCAAGCCTAGGAAATTATTCTTTGTAAAATATAAAATATCTTATAGCAAGAATATGATACGCTGACATATATTCAATTTTCAAAACTTTTTTTAACCTGCAAAGGCATAAAAAAACAAAACCCAAAGGTTTTGCTTTTAATTGATTATTTTTTATTTGCATCGATATACGAAACAATATCGCCAACAGTTTTCATTTGCATTGCAACTTCATCTGGCAAAGAAAGACCAAACTCGTCTTCTAATGACATTAAAAGTTCAACAACATCCAAACTGTCTGCTCCCAAGTCTTCGACAATTCTTGTGTCCATGTTAACCTTATCTTCACTTTTTCCAAGTTGTTCACAAATTAACTGTCTAACTTTTTCGTAACACATAATTCCCTCCATTTAATTGGATATATGAGCAAATTATATCTTAAATAAACAAAAATGTAAAGCAATTTTAATGCCTATACTATATTATGCCTTTTTATCAAAAAATGTATTAAAGTGTTAAACGGGTATGTATAAAAAAACACAATTTTCATTGTGCTTTTTAATTTTATTTTTCATCAATTTGAATGTAACCTGCTGGGTCAACTAACGCATCATCTTTCCAAACTTCAAAATGAACTTGGCTTGAATCTGTTGTTTCGCCTGAAGATGAAGCACTTGCTTGACCAATAATTTCACCTTTTTTCACCTTTTGGCTTACTTGAACTTTAACATCTTCGCTTAAAGATTTATAAACAGTTTTCAAGTTGTTGCCATGGTCGATTGTAATTACAGTTCCATCCAAAATATCTTTTGTGATGCTAACCACCGTGCCATCATAGCATGCCATTACATTTGCGCCTGATTCTACGCTAAAATCTAGCGCTTTGTGAATTGACCATTCATTTAATGCTGGGTTGTACTGCAACTCGGTTGCTGAAAATCCCTTGCTTATTGTTGCATTAGCAACTGGCATAACAAATTCAATTTTGCCTGTGTTAACCTCAACATTTCCTTGATTATTTGGTTTAGTTATTACACTTGCTAGTCCAATAATCAACGCCAAGCACAAAACCAATCCCGCAAGAACAAAATAATAAGCGTTCTTTTTGAAAAATGATTTTGCTGTTTTTTTAGATGATGTATTTAATGTTTGTTTTTCTTCCATATCTACCTCCGTTGTATGTAAGTATTGCCAGATTTTTCGGCGTTTAAACAAGATTTACAAATTTTTTTATGTTTTAGTAACTGCCCAATATCAAAGGTGTTCCTATAGTAACTTTTTGATTATTTATTGCAAGTTGCAAATTTGTTTTTTGGTTGTTAACATAAACATGATTTTGAATTTGTGGGCAGTAAGCATAAATTATAAAGATATTTTCAACCATTTCACTATAAACAACTTCATAGTTATATTTATTAAGAAAATTTAATGCGTCATTTTTGGTACCTTGAAAAGTGATGCTTTCTCCTTCAATATTATTCAACTTGCTTTTTACTTCAAAAGCATCGTTTGCACTACAATTAACAAGATACATGTTCCCATTTTGCACCACTGTGACATTATTTAACGAACTAACTGGTGTTTTAGTGTAAAAGGTGTAAGACGCATCAATTTGACTTTTACTTGCAAAAATAGGTGCTTTATTTGGGAGCAATAAAACACAAAGCAAAACAAACAAAAAAATCAAATATAATGGAAAAACCTTTTTGTTCATGCAAAAAAGTATTGCCAAGATTATTTTTATTAAACAAAAAAATCGGCTAAATTTGCCGACTTTTGTTCAAATTATCAAAATTTAATAAACCATAATTACAAATTGCTTTCATAAAGGAACAATCTTTAAAAGTTAATGTTAAACTCTTTAATGCATATTTAAGATAGTTAAAACTGCAACTATTTGTTAATTCAAACATTTTTTCAACATTTATTGAATTACAAAGCAATTTAATCTCGTCTATATCTTTAAGTGCTTGTTCAATTAAATTTATCACACTTAATTTAAATCTTGTGTGTATAAACCAAAATTTTTTATCGTCAAACCATTTATTCAGTTCAACGCATTGGTCAAATTGTTCATAATCTTCATTTCTAACTGGATAGGTTATTAAATTTGGATTAAACTTTAAGCAAAATTTTAAATATAAGTTAAGAACAATTTGCGATGTTATTAGTTTTGAAAATTGCAAAGAAGATGTTTGGCTAGATATGAAACTTACTATGCTTTCATTTTCGTTTAGGCACAAAGTAATCATCTCGAAATAATAATCTAGCACAACGTCCATATCAATAAAATTGCAGTCTTTTTTTAAAAATTTAACGAAATTTTCAATTTTTTCGCTTATTTTCTTATTTTTTTCGCTAATTTCGCTTCCAAAATAAATATTATTGATTTTACTTTCAACATCATTAAATATTCTTTCTGTGATATCAAACAAAAAATTTAGCACAAAATCTTTGCTATTTTTCTCAACATTTTGCTTGTCAACAACAACTCCAAGTAAGTTTAATTTTCCATTTTGGTTAAGCATAGAAAGAGAAAAATAATTATCAATAAATAAAATTAGGTTAGAACTATTTTTATTGCAAAAATTAACACAATTATTAAATTGTGTATCGTTTCTGCAAACAACACAAGCAATTTCGTTTGCATTTTCTTCATCGCTTAAATTTAGTTTAAACTTTGGAATAAAACTCGCTTTTTTATCTTCAACTTTGCTTTGAAAATTTCTGTCAAAACCCACAAAACAAACTGTTTGATATTCAAATCGAGAGGAAATTTCTTTAATAAGTAAATCAAACGAAAATTGCTCGCTATAAAAAAACTCCATATCTTTTTTAACTACATGATTTGCCATATTTTCACCCTAAAAAGTATAACATCAATAGTCAAAACAAGATTAAAACTAATTTGTCAAATAATGGCAAATTTTAGGTAAAAAACGCCTAATTATTATATAAAATTAACACAAAATAGATATATGGAAAAGTTTAAAAGTAAAAACATTGCTTTAAATATAGTAAAAAGCATAATATGTATTATTTTTTTGTTTCCATTAGTCTTTAATTTTTCGCTAAATAGTAGCAAAAACGAAACTATCGAAACATTGGCAAACGAAACAACAGCCCCAGAAGTTGAGCACTTTTTCACACACTGCTTAATTGTAAACCCAGCTTTAGCATTTAGAAGTGACAATTTTATGGCAAACGATTACGACAAGGACTGCTTAACCACAAGCGAGTTTAGCAAAATTATAGAAAGTTTTTATAACAACAACTATATGCTTGTTAATGCAAACATGTGCTTTAGTATTGATGAAAACGGCAAAGCACATAAAAAAGCGCCTGCTTTGCCAAAAGGCAAAAAGCCTTTAATACTCTCTATCGACGACGTTAATTACGACCACAGAAAAATGCATTTAGGCATGGCAGATAAACTGGCAGTGGACAAAAATGGTACATTATGTTCAATTATTGATGGGAAATACGATTATGAAAAAGAATTTGTTTCCGTTTTAAACAACTTTATTTCTTTACACCCAGACTTTTCGTTCAAAAACAGCAAGGCTATGCTATGCTTAACTGGATATGATGGAATTTTGGGCTACAGAACTCAAACCGGTGACGAACAAGAAATTTCGCAAGCAAAAAAGGTTGTAAAAAAATTAAAAGATGATGGCTACTATTTTGCTTGCCACTCCTACGGGCATTATCACATGCAAAAAGTTTCAAACAAAACTTTTGAAAGCGAAGTTGAATTATGGAAAAGCGAAGTTGAGCCACTGATTGGCAAAACAAACATCTATGTTTACCCTTATGGAGAAAATCTAATTGTAGAAAATGATAAAGTTGCATATAAGCACCAACTTTTACTAGATAATGGCTTTAAACTGTTTTGCGGTGTTGGCGACCTGCACTTCTATTCATACTATCCATTTCACACCGCAAGCGAAAATCAAGTTTTGTTTATGGATAGAAGGTCGATGGACGGCTATTCATTAAGAAAGCATCAAAAACAATATAGTGATTTTTTTGACTGCAACAAAGTTTATGACGCTGAACGAAAAGTGAAAATATAAAAAAATAAGCATAATTGCTTATTTTTTTTGATTATTTGAACGTTTTTTTGAAGTTTTATCGGTTTTTACGTTTTTGTTATTTTCTTTAGGTTTATTAGTTTGATTCTCTACTGATTTAGTCTTTGTTATATTTTTTTTATTTTCAATAGGCTTTTTTTCTTTTTCCACCTGAATTGTTTGTTGTTCTTGTGCCTGTTGTTTCATTTGCTCTTCTATCAATTTTTTCTGTTTTAAGTCTTCTTTGTTTGATATTTTTTTGCGCTTTTTAATAAGTGCAAAATGATATTTTTCTGTGAAATAGCCCGATTTAACCAATCTATCCGATTTTTTATTACCATAAACGGCGTCGTAAATTGTAATTGAAATACCGCGGATAATTACGGAATAGTGTGTTAGTGTTCTCCAGATAAGCATTGCCCAAACTGCTGTTCCTTCTGGGAATAAACCAGTAAACATTGCAAGGAATGATAATTCTGCCGTTCCAGAACCACCCGGAATTGGAATAATTAGGCTGACAAGGTTACATATAATTGTTTTAGTAATAATGTCTAGCATAGACACAACTGGAACAGGAACAAAAAGCCTGTATATGAAATATGGTACGAGTGCCGAAACAAAAATTTCCACTGACGCCAATAAAATTTGGAACAAAACCGTAAAGAAATGAGATGCAAACGCGCGCATACAATTTTGATAATTTATAACAAATCTCATAACCTTTCTAAAGGTTAGTTGATAGTTTTTAATTATATGCATTTTGGATAGTAACTTTAAAATTCCAATAACAATTCTAGGTCCAACTCGCTTGCTAACAGAGAGCAATAAAATAACAAGCAAAACTGCCAAGTTGCAAATTATTGAAATCCAAGCGATAGTTACAACGATTGGCGCACTAGAAATATAAGCTTTTGCATTAAATGTTAACAAGAAAATCCCAATAACAACATAAGAAATTTGCCAAAAAAGTGATTTTACTATTGGAATGCTTGTTGCAACATCGCCTCTAACACCCCTATTTTTCATGTAGAAAATTTGGAATGGCTCGCCACCTGAACTCATTGGGCTTAACGCATCATAATAACGACACAAGCCTGTTGATTTGTAACTTAAAAATGGTCTAAAACGATGTGTTGAGTAGTATAGCAAATGACATGTTTTTGAGGAATCAAGAAACTGTGATGCTATAACAAGTAAAACAGCAAATACTAAAAACTTCCAGTCAGGATTTAGTGCCAACAAGCCGTCAAAACTTTTAACTTCGTTATGGGCTAATTGATACCATAAAATTCCGCCAACAACAACAATATTTAAAAGTACAAACAGCCAACTCCATAACTTTTTCTTTTTGGATTTTTCTTTTGTTACTTCTTTTTCGGCAAGTTTTACATCTTCTATACTATACTTAAACCTTATTGAGCAAGATATGTTTCTTGGGTCATCACTTTTATATTTAAAAAGCTTTAAATTCCTATTAAAACAGCAAGCCCTGATATAAGTCTTGCTCTTGATAAAAAATAGTTTTCTGCCTTTCATTGTCTTATAAGTTTTGACAGTGAATTTTCTACTTTTTTTCTTGCCCATATTACTTAATTATAGATTACTTTATTTATATAATATTGTCAACTCTTTTCGTTTTAAACATGACTAGGCGCAAAAAAAATCGAGAAATTTTTCCCGATTTTTTTGTTTATGCCATTAAATCTTTATAAGCATCTTTATAGTAAATTATTGTGATATCGTTTCTTAATTCGTCAATTTTGTTTTGTCTTGCTGTTGAATAATCACTTGTTGTAATGCTGTCGTACAATTTGTCGTACCAAGATTTATCAACACCAAGCATAACTCTTGTGTTGTATAAAGTGCTTGCAAAGTCACCTGATAAATTGTTTAGAACTGAAATATCGCAAAGGTTTTCGTATTCGCCAACAACGAACACCATATCCATTCCTGCATAACTCTTTTCTTCATCGAATGTGTATGTGCCTTCTTTGTCAATAACGTTTGTTAATAAATATGCTTTGCTGTATCCGCCAGCACCTTGTGCTAAAACATTGTCTGGCATTGTTCCGTCGCTGTTTCCAAGGTAAACATCACGGCAAGTTTTTGCAAAATCGCCTGCCCAGTTGTCACTTACAGTTGAATCAAGAGAAACTGTGTAGTAAGCGGTTGCATTTATTGAGCCTTCGTCTTGGCCATATTTATAGATAAACTTATTGATTATTTCTGCTCTTTTTTGAACATCTGTTGTTGAACTAAGTTCATTGGTAATTTCTTGGAAAATTTCTTTATAGGATTTTGCTTCTCCATATTCATTTCCTGCTTTGTGAGATGCATCTAGTTTTTCATCTTCCAAAGTGTATCTTGCCTTACCTGTGCATGTTTCAAGCCATTTGTTTAACTCTGTGTTATACCATGTGCCGTCATCATCATGTTCATCTTTTTGTTCGTAAATTTCTTTCCAACTTAAAACTTCGTCATCTTCGCTTCCAATAAGTTGGTCTTTTGTGAACTTAATTAAAATATGAGCAACTTGAACGAAACCTCTTCTGTTTCCTTCATTGTCTGTTTTGTTTGTGTATGGGTGATAGTAAACTTTTGATGCATCACTTTGCATTGAACTGCAATATTTGTCATATGCTTCTTGGCTGTTTATATCGCCTTCCAAAATAAATTTGGAGTAACTGCTCTTTACAAGCTCTTTGTATTTATTTACAACATCGTTATTGTCGATTGTAAAGTTGTATTCATAATTGTGTTGGAAAAATTCAAGGTATGTTTGGTCTGCGTATATTTTATAAACTCTATCAATTTCTCTTAAAATAGCGTTTTCTTTACTACTATCAAGACCTTTTCCCTTTTCGCTTCTTAAAAGAGCATTTGCAAACATATTATATGCTTTTGTTCTGGTTGCTAAATCGCCATGGTCTTCGTGAGTGTAGTCGTATGCTTGTTTTAATGTATCTTGATTTTCAACATCTTCCTTAACGATATAGTAGTTACCTTCGTCATCACGTTTAACTTTCTTTTCGTAAACTGTTTCTGGTTTGAATGTTGTGTCTGCACTATCTTCGTCTTCTTTAATAAGTTCATCGCCACGAGATGCTCTTATTGTGTTTTCATAGTCTAAAATCTTGCTGTCGATATAGTCATAAGCTTTTTGCATTGCTTCGTTGTAGTAGTAATTATTTACAATTCGTTTTAACAAATCTTCATCGGTTGACGATTCGTCATAGCTTTCGCCAATACCTTCAACATAAGTTTTGAAATTTGCTTTAACATTTTCTATTAACAATTTTCTGTTGATAACTTCTTCCAAAATATCTTCTACCGAATATTGCATTCCGTTTGAAAGTGCGGAAGAATAGTAGTTCAAAAGTTCTCGCTTTGTGATTTCCACATTGCCTGCTTTTGCAACAACTCTATCATAATAGGCGTTTACATCGGTTTGAACTAGGTTACAGCCACTAAAAATGGAAACTGCCGACATAAGCACTAATACTAAACTAAATAATAATTTTCTAAATCTACTGTTTTTCACTTTATATACTCCAAAATTTTTATAGCGGTATTATTATATAATAAACATGAGTAAAAAATCAAACACATTCAACTTGTTTTTTTAATTTACTTTGAGTTTTGACATGTCAGTAAAAAGTTTAAAATTCGTTCAAACATTTTATAGCAAGACAAATTCTCATTATTAAAACAAATTGTTGGCAAAGAAGCAAAATTTAATACATAATCAAGCCCACAAGCAGACAAATTTTTTGAAATTTTTTCGTTTAGCAACGATTGTTTATCGTAAAATTCCAAATTTGCTTTGTTGTTATTTACAACAACTCTTGAAATGTTATACTGTTGAGCCAGGTTACGCATTAAAGAAATTTTAGATAAATTTTCAACTTCGCTAGGCACAATCTTTCCGTAAGTTTGACTAATATTTTTAATAACATCTTGCCTGCCTTGCTCGGTTTTAATTCCAATAAGTTGATTATAAACTCTAAACCTCGAGTCGCTATCCTCGATATAATCTTTTGGAATATATGCGTTGATAGATACATCAATTTTTGCTTCTTTTGGCTTTTCAATTTTTTCGCCTTTAAGTTCCATAATGGCTTCGTTTAGAAGTTTGCAATACATGTCATAACCAACTTTGTCCATGTGTCCATGCTGTTCCTTGCCCATAATGTTTCCACAACCACGAATTTCCAAATCTCTCATGGCAATTTTAAAACCGCTTCCAAGTTCGGTAAATTCCATAAGCGCATTAAGGCGTTTATAGGCGTCTTCAGTCATCACCTTTTCTTTTGAATAGGTAAAATAAGCATAGCCTAGTTTATTGCCTCTACCCACTCTACCTCGAAGTTGATATAGTTGGGATAGCCCAAGCCTGTCGGCTTCCAAAACAACAAGCGTGTTGCAGTTAGGAAGGTCTATTCCGTTTTCAATTAAAGTGGTTGAAATGAAAATTTTTGTTTCTCCGTTATACAACCTAAAAATTGCATTTTCAAGCGTCTTTTCGTCCATTTGACCATGCGCCACATCAATAGTAACCGAGTTATCAACAAGTGCTCTAACCTTTTCCGCCAAAGCGTAAATATGTTCAATACTATTAAAAACTATAATAACTTGACCATCACGAGCAAGTTCTTTTTTTATTGCTTCAAACAAAAGTGAGTCGCTATATTCTGTCACAACTGTTTGAACAGGAAGTCGTCCTTCAGGCGCGGTTGTGATAAGCGAAATATCTCTAATTCCGCTTAAACTCATGTGCAAAGTTCGTGGAATTGGTGTTGCACTAAGCGTTAAAACATCAACATTGTTTTTAATGTTTTTAATCTTTTCTTTGTCTTGAACTCCAAATCGTTGCTCTTCGTCCAAAACAAGCAAGCCAAGGTCCTTAAACACTACATCTTTACTAAGCAATCTATGCGTGCCAACAATAACATCAATTTTCCCGTCTTTTAAATCAGCCAAAATTTTCTTTTGCTCGGCACTTGTTTTGAAACGATTTAGCACTGCAACATTAACAAGATAGTCGTGCATTCTGGAAACACAAGTGTTGTAGTGCTGTTGAGATAATATGGTTGTTGGGGCTAAAAATGCAACTTGCTTGTTGTCTTGCACTGCTTTAAAAATTGCTCTTAATGCAACTTCTGTTTTGCCATATCCAACATCGCCACAAACGAGCCTGTCCATAAGTTTTCCGCTTTCCATATCATTTTTAATTTGACTAATAGCGTCTAGTTGGTCTTGTGTTTCGTCATAAACAAAATCGTTTTCAAATTGTTTAACAAGGTCGTTATCTTGGCTGTACTTAAAGCCCTTCATGCTTTCTCGTTTAGCATAAAGTTGAAGCAAACTAAATGCCATTTCTTTTGCACCGGACTTAACTTTTTCTTTAATTTTTAAAAATTCTTGTGTGCCAAGTTTTGATAGCTTTTGCCCATTTGTTGAGCCAACATAACTTGCAATCGAGTCTATTTGCTCGGTTGGTAAATATAACACATCGCCACCAGCGTATTCTATTGCGATATAGTCCTTTTCAAAAGACGCGAATTTACGCCTTTCAATTCCAACACATTTTCCTATTCCGTACTTTTCATGAACAACATAGTCTCCAATCTTTGGAAGGGTGAAAACTTCTCGTTTGGTCTTTTTTTGAGTGCTTATTGTTTGTTGCTTGCCAAGCAATTCTTCTGTTCCTATTATTGCGATTTTATCTTCAACAAAAATTGAGCCGTACAAAATTTCTTTTGATAATAAATTTATTTGATTTAGTTTTATAGTATCTAAAGAATTAGTCAAAACAGGTGCTAATTTTTTTGAAATTAAAAAGTTGTTCAAATGCACAACTGTTGCATCGTTTTTTGCACAAACAACAACTGTGTAGCCAAATTCCATATAATAAGTCAATTCTTCGTATAGTTCTTCATATTTTCCGTAAAACTTGGTTACATTTGATGGCCTAAAAGTGAACACTTTTTGCGGAGAAAAAATTCTGTTACTTGTGTTTATGTTTTGGAAAGACAACTTTTGTCCATTTGATAAAAACACTTTACTCTTGTCTATTATCAATTTTTTATGAATTTCAAAAGCGTCTCCGTTTGCAAAACTTAACTTAAAGTTTTCCTCGAATTCACTATATAGCGTGTTTAATTTGTCAACAATAAACTTAACATCGTCGTAAACAACAATATTATCTAGCCCCGTGAAATTTAATATTGAATGCTCATAGTTTAAAAATGGAATTAAAAAGTTTTCAAGACCGTTTATACTATTATTATGAACGCGAAATTTAATATCTTCAATGCTGGTTTTAAGTCTCATTAAAGCATCTGTGTTGACTTTTTTTGAAACACTTTTTAAACTCTCATCGAGACTATCGAATAAATAAGACTCATTCTCAATAAAACAAATTGTGTTTGGGTAAATTTTTACATTTTCAAGCGTGTTTACTTTAGAATAATTATCTAAATTTATTGTTGAAAGTGAATCTATTTCATCGCCAAAGAAATCTACCCTAAAAGGCAATTTTTCGCCAACCGAAAAAACATCAATTATGTCGCCACGAACGGCAAATTGCCCTTGTTTTTCAACAAGGTCAACTTTTTGATAATTTAGTTTTAAAAGAGTGTTAACTAGATTTTTAAAGTTATAACTTTTATTAAGTTTTAGTTCAACAATGTTTGCTTTGTATTGCTTAATTGACGGCAAGCGTTGCATTAAAACTTTTGGCGAAACTATTAAAACATCAAGTTTGTTTTGGCAAAGCAAACACAAACTGTTAAGCAAAGATTTTATATTTTCGTCATCTTTAAATTTAATTGGCTTTGTATCATAATCTAGTGAAAAAATTATTTCAACTTTTTTATCAAAACACTCAAGTTGTCTTTTTAGTTTGTTTTGGTTTTCGTAGCCTTCGCAAACAAAAATGGTTGGTTTAGAAATTGAGGCAGTTATCCATGCTTTTGTTCCAAAACCAACATCAAAAATGCTAACATCTTGACCGCTTTCGATGGCTTGAAAAACCGCTTCCATTCGGCCAGAATTTTGTGAAAATAGTTTAAACATATCTATCCTTTTTGAATGTATTGTTCAATAAATTCAACGCAGTCTTCAATCGCCATGAAAATTTTTTCATAACTATCTTTATCAATTTTGGAAAGAACATAGTCAGCCAAATCATAAACTTTGGTTTCACTTTTTGTACCAACACGAAGCCTATTGATATTTTCCGTACCCATAAGCGAAATTATGCTTCTCATTCCGTTATGCGTTCCTGCACTTCCCTTTTCCCTAAAGCGAAATTTGCCTTTTTCGATGTCAATATCGTCATACACAACAAGTGTTTTATCTGGCTTAAAACTGTTAGTTAATTCCACAAGTGCTTCGCCACTTTTGTTCATGTAAGTTAAAGGCTTTGCGATTACAACTTTTTCATTCAAAAGTCTTCCTTCAAAAATAAGACTTTTGCATTTTTGTTTAGTTAAACTTATGTCGTACTTATCGCATAATTCGTCAAGCACCATAAAGCCAACATTATGATAAGTGTTATCGTATTGTTTTTCTGGGTTTCCTAGCCCAACAATCAAAATCATATTTACTCCTTTTTATCAAAAACATCAAGTGTTGTGTTTGGGTTTATTTTCATAGCCTCAACAAAGTTATATCCTTTTAGAGTGCAATTTTCTTCCAAAATGCTGTTTAAAACTGTTGAGTAATTTTTCACTAAACAACCGCTTTTAATAACACTTGAATCTATGTTAGAATTTTCAATTTTCACATTTGGCATTATAATCGAATTTTTTATAATGTTATTGCAAAAAAGATTTGCTCCACTTGAAATTTTAGTCTTTCCAAAAATCTTATTGTTTGGATAAATCACTACATCACTTTCAATACTTGCATCGGCATCTATAAAAGTGGAATTAGGGTCGATAATAATCACGCCATTTCGTTGATGATAACCCAAAATTCTGTTACGCATAATATCACTAACAAGTGCAAATTGCTTCATGTTATAGCATGTGATAAAATCTTCCTCTTCAAAATACTGTACTTGTGGATTAAGCAATTTGTCAATAGTTTGCAAATAGTTAGTTTCAAACATATACCCACGAGAAAATTTCAAAACACTCAACGATTTTAACACGAAGTACTCAACAATTTCCTGCACTGTTTTATGTTGAATTAGCGGAGCGTCACTAAACAAAACCAAAGTGTACTTTTTGCCACCTGCATTTTGCTTAACAATAGGCAAAAAGTCTGCCTTACTGTCCATTTCGGCTTCAACAACATTCATGCCCTGAACCGCATTTTTAACCCAATCTCGCATGGTTTTTCCGCAAATAGATAAATTACAAGTTGGCATATTCAAGTTAAAACTTTTATTGTCTACGCAAAGCAAAACAACTTGCACATTTCCAGTTGCGTCTTCTTGACTATAGCCAGACAAATTTGTTTTTGGCTGACTATCTTCTTTAAAAAAGTTTAGTCCTAACTCTATTTTATCTTTTTGCAGATTAACTGCATTTCCATTCTTTTCAATTTCTTCTAAAATATCAAGCATGTCATTCTCCTAACAAAATAATAACTTCAAAACAAAAAAAAGTCAATCAACTTGCAAGAAGGAAGTTGATTGACAAATATAATTTACTCTTTTTTCTTTTTATAGTTGACCACTTGCGGAATAAATACCACAACAAAACTTAAAAGCGTAACCACAATCACAAATAATGTTTCAACAAGCGATAGTTTTGCGTAGTAGAACAAACTTGGTGGCAGTATGGCTAGCGACAATAATGTTACTGCCAGCATAGACAAGAACAAAGAACCACGATACAAGTTAATTGGCACGCAAAGTTGGAACAAAATTGCCATTCCAACAAAAGTCATAGAAAGCGAAGCCAAAGTTTCGTAAGTGTTTGTGTGAACAACCAATTTATCAAACATAAAGCAAGCAATAAATGTTACAAAAAGCACAACACCATAGCACAAACTTTTAAACAAAACTTTTTTAATAAATGAGCCTTCGATTTTATTGTCGTTTGGTTGAAGGGCTAAAAAGAATGACGGCAATCCAATAACAAAAGTTTCTAGTAAAAGCATTTGTGTTGGGGCAAAAGGATATTCTAACCTAAAAATTAAACAGAACATGGTAAGCAAAAGCACATATATTGTTTTCATCAAAAACAAGTTAGCCGAAATAACTATATTATTAACCACTCGGCGACCTTCCTTAACCACTTGTGGCAAGTTTAAAAAGTTGTTGTCAAGAAGCACCAAATGGCTAACATTTCTAGCAGCTTCACTACCACTTGAAACGGAAATTGAACAATCAGCTTCTTTTAACGCCAAAATGTCGTTCACTCCGTCGCCAGTCATTGCAACTTTTAGCCCGGAATTTTTTAAAGCCTTAACAAGCACTTGTTTTTGCTCTGGCGTAGCTCTTCCAAAAATATTATATTTTGTTGCACATGCTATAACTTGTTGAGTTGTTAAACCTTCTAAACTTACATATTTTTCAGCGCCAATAACTCCAACTTTTTTGCTAATTGCACTAACTGTTAATGGGTTATCGCCACTGATAATTTTAATTTGCACGCCGTTCTCGTTAAACCATGAAATTGTTTGTTTTGCTTCTTCTCTTATGTTTTCTTCAATCATAAGCAAACAAATTGGGGTGGTTTTAGGCAAACTTTTTCCAATTTTTTCGGTGGTTTCGCAAAGCATTAAAACCCTATAACCTTCTGTTGCATAATTTAAAATTTGCTTTTTTAAAGCCTTGTTTTTTGTTTTGCAAACAAATTCTGGAGCACCTAAAATGTAAGTTTTTCCGTTATCGAATTCAACTGCGCTATATTTTTTTGAAGAGTTAAACTCGTAAACTTTTGTTACTTCGTAAGTTTTTTTCTCGCCAAAATAATTTTTAAGTGCGTTAAAAGTTTGATTTTGAGTTTTCATTGACGATAAATAAGTGCTTATAATGTTATATAAGTCATCTTCTTGTTTTAACATTTCAATTTGTTTAACCTGCATTGTTCCGTCTGTTATTGTGCCTGTTTTATCCAAGCACAAAACATTTGTTCTTGCCAAAATTTCAATACCATATAAATCTTGAACCAAAGTTTTTTTCTTTGCAAGTTTAATAACGCCCACCGCTAGTGCTAAACTGGTTAGCAAGAACAGTCCCGCAGGAATCATTCCAAGAATACTGCCAGCCGTTTTCGTAACAAGCGATTGAACATCTCCGCCCAAAATTGCTTTATTGTTGAAGTATGTTGCAAGCGACAAAGGAATAATAAAAATTCCAATAAGTTTAATAATCAGTTGCAAACTTCGAAGCAATTCGCTTTTTGGTTTGTTGTACTTTTTGGCTTTTATGGTTAATTGGCTGGTGTAATTTTCCTCTGCCACCTTTTGTGCTTTTGCATAGCAAAAACCACTTGTAACATAACTGCCTGCCAAAATCATGTCGCCAACTTTTTTCTCGACTGGAACACTTTCGCCCGTAAGCAGACTTTCGTTAACTTCTATTGTTCCATCCAAAATAACGCTGTCCGTGCAAATTTGATTTCCAAATTCGTAAATTAAAACATCATCTAAAACAACTGCATCAGTTTTTATCGTTAAAACTTTTCCATCTCTAACCACCTTAACGGTTGGCGATGTAACAAGTGTTATTTTTTCAACAGTTTGCTTTGCCTTAATTTCTTGAATAATTCCAATAGTTGTGTTGCAAAACAAAATAACCAAAAATAGTAGGTTGCTGTATGACTTAACAATCACAAGGGCAATCGCAACAAGAAACATTAACATATTAAAAAATGTAAAAATGTTTGAGAAAAATATGTTTCTGTAACTTTTGGTCGTGTGAGTTTCGCTGTAATTAACATAGCCATCCATAACACGCTGTTTAACTTGGCTTTGTGTTAAACCAGTTTTATAGTCAGCATCAATTCTTTTAGCGGTTAAAAAACTAAAATTCTTTTTCTTTTTTGCTTTTTTTATAGTTTTTATATCTTCTTTAGTCAAATTTGATAATTGCACAAGTTCGTCTTTTTCAAGATTTTGTTCAACTACCTTTTCAACTTTTTGTTTTTTTACATTTGTTTTCTTCATACTAATAATATATTATCCTGTTTATTTTTTTAAAAGTAAAATAAATCACTTTTATTGTTTTTTTCTCTTGTCCTTAAAAAACTTTTGAAGTAGGCCTACGCTTTCGTTTTCTAAAATTCCGCACTGCGTTTCCACCTTTGTTGTGAATGCTGGGTTATCAAGCAAATTCATAGCACTTCCACAACAACCAAAGTTATGCTCCATTGCGCCAATATACACCTTTTTAATTCTGCTTGATAAAATTGCTCCCGCGCACATACAGCAAGGTTCAAGCGTCACATACATTTCGCAATCGTTAAGTCGCCAATCTTTAAGTTTTCGGCTTGCCTTTTCAATGGCTTCAATTTCGGCATGTCTAGAAGCCATGTGCTTTGTTTCCTTTCTGTTAAACCCCTTGGAAAGCACTTTCCCGTTTTTAACAATAACTGCTCCAACAGGCACTTCTCCCTTTTTGAATGCTTTTTGTGCTTGTTCAAGTGCTAGTTGCATGAATTTTTCTTCCATAATTTAATATTAGCAAAATAGCCACAAAATGTCAAAAAATTTAGTTTGGCATAAATTAGCAACTATCAACAAATTTAATATTTAAAGTAAAGCAAAAATTTATTGACAAGTTTGGATAAAAACACAATAATTAAAAATATGAATGTAACCTATCAAAAAAACTATGAAAAGCCAACAATAACGCCAAAATCAGTAATAATTGTTATCATGTGCGTTATGCTTTGTTGCTTAATAAAATCTTGCGTTTCCTACTTCTCTATAATAAATGCACAAATGCACTATGATTCCTACATATCTTATTTAGAGAAAAAGAAAAACACCGAAGGTTTTGAAAGTTTAAAAAACATAAATAGCGACTTTATGGCTTGGCTAAAAATTGACGATGTAAATTTAAGCATGCCCATTGTTAGCACAAGTAGTAAAAGCGATGAGGATTTTTACTTAAAGCATGGTTTTGATAAAAAAACAAATATTCTTGGCTGTCCATACCAGTCATATCAATTTAATTATAAAACCGAAAATAACACCTTAATAAATGGTCACAGTTCCTACACAATCTCGACTTTTGGCTCAACCAAACAACAAAGTCTTTTTGGAAAACTTAACACCTACCTTATAACACAGTCAAATTCTTACACCTATAAGCTTTTGTTTGAAACCGAAAACGGCACAGATGTTTATAATATTATTGGGTATTTTAAATTCAAAATTACGAACACAAGTTCAAGTGAATATCAAGAAGTTTACAACAAAATTTATTGTGCAAATTCGCTAAAAACTGAAAATGAATATAACAATTTTATTGAATGCTTAAAAAAATATTCCATTGCGCCAATAAACATAGATTCTAGTTTTGGCGACAAGTTTATTACTTTGTTCACATGTTCTCCAAATTTGGACTACAGAACAATAGTTGTTGCAAAAAAGATATAAAAAACAGCAAAAACTGCTGTTTTTTATTTATGATAACTTCTGTTATTGTTTATCATCATTGCTCGGTACACTTGTTCTAATAATATCACTCGCATAAGTTGATGAGGAAAAGTGAAATTTGAAAATGATAATTTCATATCACAACTATCGCTAAATTCTTTATCCAAACCATTTGAGCCACCGATAAAAAACGAAATAGTTGAATTTACATTATCAAAAATGTTTTTAATTTTTTGTGCAAATTGCTCACTAGAAAAAGTTTTTCCGTCAATCTCCAAAGCGATGGTATAACCTTTTTTATACTTTAACAAATTTTGCATTTCTGCCTTTTTTTCTTTTAGTATTCCACCTTGAGATGAACCATAATCGTAGTCGTCTGTTTCAATAACATTTATTTTGCAAAAGCCACCTATTCTTTTTTTATATTCCAAAACGGCATCTTTCCAATATGATTCTTTTAAATGTCCAACGCAAATAATGTTAATTTCCATTAGATTATTCCCCAAATTAGTGTAAAAATTGTTATAAGCACACCCATAAATATAGTTCCAATCAAGAAAATATTTTCTAGTAAGGTCGACTTTTTCTTTTCTGCACTTGCTGGTGGCATTAAAATGGATAAGGCATCTTCGTTTTGCTGTAAGTGAGGCAAGATGAAACTTTTAAAATCGGTTGAAAGTTTCTCTTCTGGTTGTTCTTCAATATTTTCGCCCGAAACTTCTTTTTGCACATTTATTAACGATTCCTGCAAATTTTTCAATCTCGTGTTTTTAAACAGTTTGATACACAAGTATCCAATTCCAACAATTAAGAGTACTAAAACAAATAATGTAAATAAGAATGTGAATATTGGAGAATTGTTTGCGTAAATGCTATTTATTCGAGTGTAGAAATCTCCACCTAATATTCCTTTTTGTTGTGCAAAACTTAAATAAACACTCATAAAGTTGTTTGTGAAATGAAGTATCATGCAAGGGAAAATGCTGTCGCTAATTGCTCCAACAAAACCAATAATTAGCCCAAGAACTGTTGCATAGAAAAATTGTTCAATGTTAAGATGCATTAGTCCAAAACACAACGCACTAATAATAATTGCAACTTTATAATTTTTTTGCTCGCCAATTTTACGCATTAAAAGTCCACGATGCAAAAATTCTTCACAAAACCCCGGAAGCACAGCAACAAACACAACGCCGTCTAAAAACTTCCAAACAGTGTCGTATCCGCTTCCGCCACCCGAGCCTGAAGGATTATAGCCAATTCCGTATAAAATTGAACTGAAAAAACTTGCAACTATAAGGTTTAAAAAGAACATTAAAATGCCAATTGCAAAACAAATTAAAACCGCTTTGAAACTAATTTTTTTAAATCCAAAATCTTTAAAAGTTTGTTTTGGTTTTGATTTTAACAGCCACCAGCAAAGCAATAGTGGAATGATAAACATTATTACAATTTGAATTATAACTGTTGCAATATCGCTTCTTAAAACATCATTTTTTATAATTGAAAAAGCGCCAAGGCTTGAAGCAATTCTAACTCCAACAAAAAGCACCATGGCAATAAAATAAATTAAATATGTTTTAAAAACTTTTTTGTTCATAATCCCCTACTTTAAAATCTGTCCTAAAATTGTGGCTATCCACAACATAACGCCAAAGCCTATGGAAATCCACAATACAATATCACTTGAATTTTTTTTGTTATCAGTTATGCCATTTAATTCACTTGGCTGTGACTGTTGCAAAGCATCTTGAGAATCTTGTGTCACATCTAACATTTCTGCTTGTTCGTTTACTATATCTATATTCGCATTTAAAGTTTGTTTTGACTGTTTTTTAAAATTAAACAATTTATACTCACCATTTTTTGAACATTTTTGAAGGGCTAAAATTAAGCCAAAGATGATTGCTAAACTAATTATAGCAAACAAGAATGGTTGAATATGGTCCCATGCACATGTGGGCGCCCAAGTCAAAGTCTCCTCGGTTTGAGGTGTTATAAACGACATAACAAGCACAAGTGCGTTGTTGAAAAAATGCAAAATCATTGATGATAATATCGAACCTGTAACTAGAACAACGCCAGCAAGAACCATTCCCAAAACAAATTGATAAATTGATTGCTCGATGTTTAAATGCATTATTGCAAACAAAAGCCCGCAAAGCACCATCATTAAGCGTGGTCCAAATTTTTTAAGACCATTTAGAATTGTTCCTCTAAAAACTAGTTCTTCGCAAATGGCTGGCAAAAGTGCAACTAAAATTATGTTTACAATTAACATTCCAAAATTACTTAAATCTAAAAAGTTAAACGCTTCATAAGTGTAGCCAATTTTGCTTAAACCCCACTCCATATAATTTACTAAACTTGAAAATCCAAACATTGCAATTAAGCCAAGTGCAATTATGATAATAATTTGCAAAATATTCAAGTTTGCCTTAACTTTACATTCCTGCCACATATTTATTTTTCTTTTTTTGTTATACACAAAAAATGTTAAAAAAAATCCAACTTGATTTAATGTGAGAAGAACATAATAAGAAGCGGTTTCGCTCATGTTAGGGAAAATTGCTTTAATAATTGGCGACAAAACAAGCACAAAAATGCTTGGCATAATAAGTGCCAATATAAACATCAAACCGCTATCAGTAGTATTATAATGTTCCCGCATAAACTCCCCTAATAATGTTACCATTATATATTATAAATATAATTTTAGCAATAAAAACAATAAAAGCAACTTAAAATAAAGTTGCTTTTTTGCTAGATTATCTATTTCTTTTTCTTGCTTCTTCGGATTTTAATTTCTTTCTAACACTTGGTTTAAGATATGCTTCTTTTTTTCTTAAATCTCCGATGATTCCATCTTTTTGGCATTTTCTTTTAAATCTTTTGATAGCACTATCAACTGATTCGTTTTCGCCAACTTTAACTAGACTCAATGTATTCACCCACCTTTGCAATAAATTCTTTTAAATTATATACATTCTTTCCACACTTGTCAATCCATTTTAAAAACATTTTTAATTAAGTAAAAACTATATCAAATTGCATTTTAAAGTTAGTTTAAATTTGCTTTTAAAAGTAAAATGTCGATAATCTTCTGTTTTTAAAGTTTAAACGCTCCTTTTTTTGATTAAACCTTAACTTTTTCGTCACTTTACGCTTATTTATTAAAATTAAAATGTAAAAAATTGTTTAAATTTATTTTAAAAACTACATACTTAAATGTTTTTAACTAGTTTTGTAATTAACCCCCTTTTTCAAGTTATGTGAGGTATAATCTATGGGTACGATAAAGGAGAAAAGATATGGCAAAAAATTCAAACGCAAGAGCAATAATAAAACAACTTGCCTTGCAAGCAAAACAAAGACTTAAAAATTCAAGTTATGGAACAAGAGAAGAAAATTTGGAGATGAAAAGAATTCAAAACCGAAGAACA
Organism: uncultured Clostridia bacterium; assembly: GCA_934749845.1. Taxonomy (GTDB): domain Bacteria; phylum Bacillota; class Clostridia; order Christensenellales; family UBA1242; genus CAKVNM01. The sequence continues at coordinate 37,216 of CAKVHQ010000003.1, read as the reverse complement.
AATTTATGTTTATTAAGTGGTCTTGAATGTAAGAAACCGGAAATTACAATAAAGATTATTAACGACACCGCAGATGACGAAAATTTTAAAAATCGCGTTTATGCCCTGCTTAATGAAAATCAAGATTCTATAAACCCAATGGCTTCACTTATAGACCAAACAGCGTTTGACTCGTTTAGTGAAACCGAACAAGAAAAGTACATTTTAGACTTAAGCGAGAAATATAGAAAAGTTAGAGAAAGTTACTTTGAACATTATTCAAATTGCTAAAATAAAAGATGACTATATTATTAGTCATCTTTTTTGTTGCTAACAACTTTTAAATCTTGCATTTTAACAGAAATGCAATCTCCATAGTATTTTTTATTTTCATGGTTTATTCTTTGTCGTCGTCAATAACTTCGGCTTCTTCAATTTGGTCGATAGGCGAAATTGAGAAAAGTTGTTTTAATGTCTTTTTTGCTTTTTTTACTTTTGCGGAAATAACAATAGCGTCAATTAAATCGTAAATTCCTTGCACAATTAAGCAAGAGCCCAAGATAATAACCAAAACTGTTTCTGCTGACCTGTAACAAACAAGAGCAATTCCACAGCCCAAAATTACGAGTGCAAGCATCAAAATTAACCACCAATTTTTAACACCTACTCTTCTGCAATCGAATGCCCATTCAATGCTAAACAAACTTTTAACAACAAATATAGCACCAAAAACAAAGCCAAAAATTCCACCTTCAACCAAAGTTGGAACGGTAGAAAAAATAATTGTTCCAAGTGCGATGTCAACTATGCCATGAATAAAGCCAAATGGTTCAATGCCATAGGTAAAATAGTTTGCACATTTAATTAAACCCATAACAACAATTAAACTTGCAAACAAATAGCAAATTGTTGATTTTGTAAAGTCTGGGCAAACAATAAACAAAATTCCAAACACAATGCTAACAAGTGCTTCAATAAAAGTCCATGCTTTAACTTTTTTCAAAAATGTTTTCATAATAATCCTCCAAGAAATATTTTACACAAAGTGATAATTAAATCAATTTTTTTATTATTATTTTTCAAACTTAAATCAAATAAACTACATTATTAAATTTATGTCTAAAATTTTTTTATGAACTTTAAAACATAAGTTTGAATTTTAAAAAATGTATTTATAAAAAAACAGTTGAAATCTAAAAAAAATTATGTTACAATTTGCAAGGTTGATTTGGTGTTTCATTAAGTCAAAATAACTATTTTATTATGCTCTCGTCGTCTAGTGGCCTAGGACGCTGGCCTCTCACGCCGGCAACACGGGTTCGAGTCCCGTCGAGAGTACCAACAAAAAAATCGTTCAAGTTTTGAACGATTTTTTATTATTAAAACTATTTTTTATCGTTTAAAGAATCATATAGCTTTAAAATATTATTGAGCTCATCAGTTTTATTATGCCACCAATTTGTGCTCCAAGCTCTGTAAATTTTCCAACCTCTAGATTCTAAATATTTTTGCCTATAATAGTCTCTTTCTCTTGTTGATTGCGAATTTTGATACAATTTTCCATCGCACTCTATTCCCAAAACATAATTTTTATTAGTTTTATCTTTTAAAGCAAAATCTATTTTATATTTTCCAACGCCAACTTGACAATCAATAGTCAAGCCTCTTTTTGTTAGTTCGTCATAAACTTGTTTTTCAAAAATATCGTCAACTGAAAATTCATTTGTTTGACCTTGTTTTTCATCAACAAACGAATATAAAATTTGTTTTGCTGTGTCTTGAGCATTATTTGAAACGGCAAAGCCATACTCTAAATATTTTTTAAATATTCGCGGACCTTGATTTTTTAAATCGTCAACATACAACTCTTCTGGATAAATGGAAGAAATTATGTAAATTTTCTCTTTTGCCCTAGAAATTGCAACATTTAATCGGTTTTCTCCGCCCTTTTGATTTAACCAACCAAAATTTCTAACAACTTTTCCCGCTTCGTTTTTTGCATAGCCAAGCGAAAATATAATGCAATCTCTTTCATCGCCTTGAACATTTTCAATATTTTTTATAAACATTCCAACATCTTCACCATTTTCTGTTCGAGCAAATTCCTTTTTGCAAAGCATAGAAAATTCTTTATCTTTCAAGCATTCGTTATCTATTTCGTCCATAATCAAATCTCTTTGATTACTATTAAATGTAATAACACCTATTGTTTCGTTTTTCTTTCTGTTTTTAAAGAATGTTTTAATTGTTTCAACCACTTTCAAGGCTTCGTTTTTGTTGCATCTGTCCGCCCATAATCCGTTATCTATTTTTATAACTTGAATTGGTGGATTAACTGGCTCACTTGTGTTTGGCGAAACATTTAATCTGCCTTCATAAAATGCATAATTTGAAAAATTTATTAACTCTTCGTACTTTGACCTATAATGATAGTTTAATAAAACCGATGGATACTTAAATCTTGCAAGGTCTAACAAACTTTCCTCTTCTAAAGCAGCATTAGGCTCTTCGTCTTCTTCTTCAATTTGTTCGTCGTCATATGATATTCTTCCAAACCCTAAACTTGATGGTCTTAATTGCTTATGGTCACCAGCGATAACCACTTTATGAGTTCTTGAGATTGAAGGTATTCCCTTTTCTATGTAAATTTGAGACGCTTCATCAAAAACCAATAAGTCAAACAAACCTTTTTCAAGTGGCAATACTTCGGAAACTGATTCAGGTGTCATAAGCCAAATTTTAATACCCTTGAATAACTCATAACTAAATTTCTTTAAAAATTTTGAAACATTCCATTTCCTACTACTTTCTATTTGTCTGCAAATTTCGTGATAGCGTTTTGATTGTAATATTCCGCTATTAAACGCAGAAATAAGTGTGTTTTTTAACTTTGTTTTTGTTAAAAGTTTTTTTCTTTGCATTAAATCACTTATTTGTTTAGTAATCAAATTAAAATTGTAAATATTTGATAAAATATCACTATTTTTATATTCAAAATTTTGAATTATGCAATTTACAATAAAGTCAAATAGATATTCGTTTATGTTAATAGAATTATTATGTTCACTTATGTCATATATGGCTTTGCTATATATCTTTTCGTCATCGTCTAATGTGTCAAAAACCATTTTTGACTCTTGAAATGTAAAATACTGTTTTGGAATTTCCTCAAGCAAAGAAGGATTTTTGTATATTACCTTTTTACTATTGCTTTTTATAAAGTACTTTTGATATAAATCCTTAAGAAGTTTTTTCCTTTTATTATGAGTAAAAATTTTTACAATAAAATTCTTTTTTAAATAGTCTGTTTGCTCCAAGATAAACAAGTTAAAATCTTTTTCCATCTTTTTAATATCAAAATTATTAAAATTATTTTTAACATCTTTAATATATGGAGTTATTGAGATTGTTTTGTAGTAATTTATAATTTTTTCGTAAGTTTTTTTATTTTCAAATTTTTCTTTCATCTTAACTAATTTTAAATAATTAGTTTTAGTGAGAACTTCGGGCACAACATCGTAAAAAACATCTTCAATCTCTTGTTTAGTTTTAAACAAATTCTTATCGTTTTGCTGGTATATTTTATACATTTCTATACCATTAGATTGCTTATCTGTGTATAACTTTTCAGCGATGTTTTCCAAATTTTTAATACGGCTGTCTATATTGGAAGAAACAGTGTTAAAATCTTCGTTAATATCAACCATTTTTTTATCAGCCACAAACAAATTGTAAAGTTGTTTGTAGAAATTTGTTTTGTCTTTCACATCACTTAACAGCACAGCATAATTGGATAATGTTCCTAGTCTTGAATAAATAACATCAAGCGCCGCCTTCTTTTGAGACACCATTAAAACATTATGACCTTTAATAACGGCATCGGCAATTAAACTTGTTATTGTTTGTGACTTTCCAGTTCCCGGTGGACCTTGTATAACCAACTTGTCGTTTTTGTCTATCGACAATATTGCTTGCTCTTGAGATGCGTTTAAGTCGTTAATATAGTTCAAATTTTTTTCAAGAAAGTTTATTTGAGCGTTATCATTTTCATCTAAACTTAACTCATCAGTATAAAAATCAACACTGTTCATATTAGAAAGCAATTCATCTAATAATTCGTTGATTTCTGTGCCGTCAATCATGTTCTTAAAATCTTTTTGTAAAGCACTTGAATATAACGAAAATTTACCTAGCACTGCATTTGGAACAACATTAAATTCACCATTTTTATATTTTGGAAACTCATCAACTCTAATGTCAGTAAAAGTAGATAAATTAAAAATATTTTCACTGCAATTAAAAACAAGACCTTCTTTTTTGTAATAATCTGTAATTTGCTCACGAAAATTTTCTCTATTTATATCTTCAAAAACATTATTTGGCAGTTCATCATTTTTAGATAAAAACTTGTTTTGCATTAAAACTAAATTATTATTAAACAATATGTCTTTTGATTTATCTAACTTAATTGTGAATTCATCATCAGTTTTATCAAAACTTATAGGAAACAAAACTAATGGGGCTCTAACATTAAAATCTTCGCCTTTTGTTTTTCCCATAACATACGGATAGCCAACATATAAATCGTATTGACCATTTTCCCTAAAATCTTTGGTAATTTCTCTTAAAAGTTGCTGTAACTTTTTATATCTTTTTGTTGCTTCAACCGTGTTGTTAGAAATATTACATAGTTTTAATGATTGCTTTTTGCCAATAAGCAAGTCAACAACATCTTGATTAAAAATATCATTATAAGTTAAATCAAAAGCATACTTGTTGTATATTTTTCCCATATAAAGCAACCTGTTTTTCTTGCTTATGTTCACTAGTCTATTTTCTAAATTTTTTAAAGTATTTTTAATTTCACTGTTTAATGCCTTTGTTGAAATATTACTATCGTGATATTTATTAAGCACGAGCATAAAGTAATCGCCATATTTTTCAGTAAATGTATCTCCAAGCCCTTTAATGTTACACAAATCTTCTTTATGTCTTGGTGCTTGTTTTGCCAATTCATACAAGGCGTCGTCGGTACAAATTGTTGGTGTACGACCATTTGCATAAAATTTGTTCTTTAATTGCTGTCTTACACTTTTTAATCTACTGTATAATTCTTCGAATGTCATATATTCTCCTATATGTCGATTATATCATATTATTTTTAATTATCTTATTATTCTGTTAAAAATATTTTATAAAATTAACCAAAAAATCAATAAGGGTTATATATAAAAAATACGAATTAAATTTCAAATTCGTATTTTTCATGTAAGCACATCTTTTTTAACTTATTCACTTAAAAAATAACTTTTTTTTATTTTTTCACAAAAAAAGATAGCAAATGCTATCTTAAAATGTAAATTTGTCATCATCAAGTTCTTCGATGCAACTTTCATATTCTTTTTCTTTTTGTTCTTTGTCTAATTTTTCAGCAGCTTGTTTTTCGGTTAAGTCTTTTAGATATTGTTGTTCAACATCGGCATAAACGGTGTCCGAAATTCTTAAATAATCAAACATTTCTGGAATTGATTTAGAAAGTGAACTTTCAATGCTCATAACTGAATTTTTAACTTCATCTTTAAAATTTTCTGGAACATCATATAATTGTGGAGTTAATGTTTCAACTTTTTCTTTTAAAACTTTTAAGTCTTTAACTAATTGTTTTGGGTTTGAAGCAATATCTTCTTCACTAATATATGTATCAATAATTCTTTTGCATTCATCATCAAGTTGATTTCCGTAAGCAACTAAAATTAAATTAAGAAAATCTGTGTTTAAAGATACAAATTGTGATTTTGCTTCTTGATAATTTTCTTGAGAAAAGTTTGAATTATAATTTAACAATAATACACTTGAAAGATTTGAAAATATTTTTGAAAGCAACTGTCTATCTTCGTTGATAGGCTTTGCAACCTTTGTGCATTCATCCATTTGTTTAATATGTTTTTTGGTTTCTTTCAACATACTAAGAGAAGTTGGAATGGCGTATGTTCCAAACAAACTTACTACTGCGCAAGTTCCTGCAGTAAGAATTGTATTTGATAATCCTTGTATGCCAAACAGTGGCATAGCAATCGAAAATAACGCGATTGAACAGCCAAGAAAAATCAATACTCTTGAAATGATTTTTAAAGCCTTGCTAAATTTATCCTCTTCCTTCTTTGTAGGAATATTATCATAAACATATGTGTCGTCATAAGCGTCTAAAACCCTGCTACGGCACTCGTGAATTTTACCTAACACAACACCTTTTTCAATATTTTTCATGTCGTTCCCCCTTAAATTTACTATATTTTATAGTATCAATTTGGGGTTGTCAATACTAGTTTAAAAATATTTGCTAAAATTTTTCTATTTAGTAATTTTTATTGACTTAATTATTAAATTATGGTATAATATAAATATAATAAAATATGAATTACAATTTTATATAAAGTTGTAATTCTTTTTTTTAAAATTATCTTTGCACAAAAATCATATTTGTTAAAATTATAAAAAATATTTCTTTCATTTTATTTTAATAGTTGACAAGTAAGTTCAAATGTGGTAATATTAACGCGTTGCGGGTGTAGCTCAGTGGTAGAGTTCCAGCCTTCCAAGCTGGCTGCGTGGGTCCGATTCCCATCACCCGCTCCAATTTGCGTTTGTAGCTCAGTTGGATAGAGCATCGCCCTTCTAAGGCGAGGGTCGGGAGTTCGAATCTCTTCAAACGCACCATTTTCAAATAGGTAAACTGGGGTGTAGCCAAGCGGTAAGGCAAGGGACTTTGACTCCCTCACGCGTAAGTTCAAATCTTGCCACCCCAACCATTTTGGCATTGCCAAACCTATTTGAAATTTAATTAAAATATTATTGACAACGGCAAAATTTTACTATATAATGTAAAAGTTGTCATAATTTGACTCATTAGCTCAGCTGGTAGAGCACCTGACTTTTAATCCGGTTGTCCGGGGTTCAAATCCCCGATGGGTCACCAAGAATTCCGTTAGCCGTTTAATACGGAAATGGAATTTTTTCTTTTATGCGGATGTGGCGAAATTGGCAGACGCACTAGATTTAGGTTCTAGCGGGAAACCTTGCTGGTTCAAGTCCAGTCATCCGCACCAAAAAAGCCGAACTTGTTTTTCAGTTCGGTTTTTTTATTTATTAAAGATATATGCTTTTAACACACAAAGCACTCAAGTTTTTATTAACCGCATCGTGCAACTAATTAACTAAAATAAACAATTATTTTTTTATTAAAAAAACATTATTACTAATTAAAAATTCAATCTTGACAACGGCGGTAAAATAGGTTATTATTTTCTTGTAAAAGGAAATATAACATGATTACAAAAGAGCAAGCAAAATATTTTATAGAAAACTACGGCAACGATGACGTGTTTTACTCATACTCTCAAAACCGCTTAAATAATACGGTTGAAATATGCTATTTTTCTCATTTAGGTAAACTACTAACGCCACAAGCCATTAAAATTTTTATAGCAAATTTTGAAAAAGAAAAAGAAGATTATAAGCACCTGCTTCGCACAATAGTAGTATCTAACACATGTGCCTTAATTTATGGTCAAAACAAGTTGATTGACACAACTTTGGAAAATAATTTTCATCTATTTAAAGAAGACATTCTTGATAAAACAGAAACAAATTAGTAATTAAAAATCTCGTAAAATAACGAGATTTTTTTATAATGGTTATGGTTCTAAAGGATTTTCAACTAAATGTGCCAATCCATAAAATTTAATGCATTAACTTTGCACTATTATATGTTTTAACTAAACAAATCATTCTCTTGCTTTATTAGTTAAAATAGTATATTATTATAGTAATATAGTTTAGGAGAATACTTATGATGAAAATCGGTGGGACTTCCCACCTACTAATGGTTCTAGCAATCTTACTAATTATCGCAGGACTAATGATTATTGTTTATAAAAGCAACAAAATTGTGCAAAACATAATTATAACAAGTGTTGCAGTTCTTGGAACAGTGGGAATATTTTTTCTACATGGCACACACTACGGAACAAGGTTAGATTTAAAAAATCTTGGCATGCAAATGTTTCAAGTATGCAATTTTAATTTTATTTTGTTACCTTTATGCTTATTCAAAAAAAATGAACTTGCAAGACAATACTTATTTTTCTTTTCTATGCCAGCGGCCTTATCAACATTCGTTACATACCCAAGCGATGTGGCAAATTCGATGTGGTACGACATAGTAAGTTTAAACTTTTGGATTGACCACGCTTGTGTTGTTGCCACTCCACTTTTAATGGTTGCTTCAAGAAGGTTTAAGCCAAGGCTTGAATATGTAAACAAAGTAATTTTATGCGTTTTCATTTACTTCTTTGCCACATTTATAGCAAACTTTGCTTTTAACGGATTTAGTTTTGAAACTATAAATTATAATTTTTCTTACACAATGGAAAGCGGAAGTATAATGATTCTCGAGCCTATTTTCAAACTAATACCAGTACCATTTATATATCTACTACCATTATTGCCTCCAATATATTTTTTATTTTGGTTGGTAGCATACTTATTTAAAAATTATAAAACTTTCGATGCCTTTGGGTATGAATTTAAAAGAAAAAAATAACCTAGGAGAAAATTATGTTTTACTTATACTTTTTTTTAGCATTAGTTGCCATCTTATCTACATACTTTTTATGCAAGTATGTATTTTTCAAGAACAACGAAAAATTTAATGCTATTATTTCAAAAATATTAAAAATAACAGTTATTGTGTATTGTTCGCTTGTGTTTTTAACCATACTATTGCCAGATGCATTTTCTATATGTTATGGTGCAAATGAAGTAGCCTTAACAGCCAAGGAAAAAACGTTTGCTATCGTTCGTTGGTTTGCAACACTTTCATTTGTTATGTTGCCACTTACAGTATTTTTCAAGAATCGCACAATAAGAAATATTGCAATATATTTCTGCCTTTCAATGACTATTGTTTCGCTTATTCATTACCCAACGTTTTTAAATTATTACACCTCAACTGCGGGAAGAGGCTTAAATTCAATAAGCGTTTTAAGCCAATCTTTTAAAAATTTTTTATTAAACCCAATATTTAGAAGTTTTGTTATTGCTATTCAATGGCTTTTGGAATTTAGCATTATAATAGTTTTAGCATTTCAAGAAAAGCATATTTTTGATTTCAAAAATAAGAAAGAATATTTATATTTCTTTACTGCTTTAATTGCTTCCCTCGTTGGTTGCATTCCAATATATGTGCCACAACACATTTTTGGATACACTTCGATAATTTTTAAAGCATGGTCAATTCCTCACATACTATGGTTAGTGCTAGTTGTTGGTTTATTATTTTCTTTATACTATATATTTAGAAATAAATCACGAGAAAACAAACTGTTATTATGTTTTATAATGTCATTATCATTAGTTCTACAATACACTCAAATGTTTAGTGCCATTTCAATTAACATTGAAAGATTACCTTTCCAACTATGTAACATTGGTGCCTATTTAATTCTCTTTTCATTGATTACGCAAAATAAAAGCTTATTTAATTTCACAGTAATTGTTAATGTTGTTGGTGTTATGTTTGCTTTATCTATGCCAGATTTGGATGGCGAGGGTCTGTTCTATTTGTACAACATGCATTTTGTTTTAGAACATACAAATGTTTTGATTATCCCTATTCTAGCACTAGCATTCAAGCTATTCCCAAGATTAGATAAAAAGTCATTAAAAGATTGCTTAATTGGATTTTCCATTTATTTTGTTTCTGTGCTCTTTCTTGGAACACTTTTCAATACAATAGCATCAATAACAAACAATTCTTTCTACTATGCTAATTACTTATTTATGTTTGATAAAGTTAAGGCAGTTAAACTAATTCCTTCTCTTGGCGTATTGTTCGACATCAAATTTAACATAGGTAAGCACATAGTATTCTATCCTGTGCTACAAATTTTAGTTTTCATTGTGTTTACCGCTGTATGTATTGGAATGTACTACTTAATTCAACTAATTTATTTAATTAAAGATAAAATCATTCAAAAAACAACTTCTAAAGATGTTGCTAATACTTCTAATAAAAATGAATCAAATAATACTGAACTTGAAGAGCAAAAACAAGATTAAAAATCACTGCTAATTGCAGTGATTTTTTTAAATAGCCAAAAATATATTTAATTCTCGTAAATTCAAAAAATAATTTTAAATAAAATAAATTAGTAAGTTAGAAAATTATTAAAATTCTCTTTGTCTGTTAATTTCATATAAGCATGTCGTTGTGGCACATGCAATGTTTAATGAGTCAATTCCATCTCTCATAGATATTTTAACAAAGGCATCGGCATTTTCATTGTAGAATTTACATAAACCATCAGTTTCATTTCCAACTAGTAATAGAACAGGAGTGGTTAAATCGCAATCTTGCAAGCGTTTATCGGTTTGCAAAGATGAGGCAACTACTTTTAAATTTTTAAATTTTTGCTTTAAATTTTTGATAATTTCCGTAAATTCATTATTACTTGAAATAAAAGTGATTGGCAACTTAAAGAACGAACCCATCGAAGCAGTTATAACAGCATGGTCATATAAATCTACACTGTGTCCAGAGTAAAATATATGTTCAACATTCAAAGCATCACAACTTCTAATAATTGTTCCAAAATTTCCTTTTTTTGATGGTCTATCAATCAATACCATAATAGGATTTGAAGAATAATTGATTTTTTGCGTTTTTTTCATTTTGATTAGTGCTAAAATCTCACTTTTATCTTCTTTGTCGCTCAATTTTTCCATAAGTTGAGATGATAAAACATAGTTAAAATTTGCTTTTCCAATTATACTCCTTGCCCAAGCAGATAAGACAGTTTCATTAGAATATATAAAGGCTTCAATTTCCCAGTTATTACTAATAGCATCTTTTATGTTTTGAACGCCTTCAACAAAAAACATTTTTAGTTGAGCACGCTTATTTCGGTTTTCCTTCAATGCCATTATTTGTTGAAAAATAGCATTATCTTTCCCAACTTTTATAATCTTCATAACTATTTCCACCTTTTAAAGTTGCATAATATAAACATCGCCCGAGTTATTATCGGGCGAAAACTTTGGCGGAAGATACAGGATTTGAACCTGTGGTGGATTGCTCCACACCTGTTTTCGAGACAGGCACATTCGACCACTCTGACAATCTTCCATTACACTAAAATGCGTTGAATTTCAAGCACTTTTCAATTTTAATATATTTTTAGTATTTTTGCAAGTGCAAAACGCAAAGTTTATTAACTTAAATAAATTATGCAGTAAATAATCTTTAAACCACCGTGTTTATTACATTTTGCTAAATTAAAAGGTTATTCATGAGAATAAGTTTAATAATGTAAATTGTTAATTTTGGTTATCTATTTTACACATGAGAAGTATTTATAATTTATAAAAAAAGTATTGACTTATATTAAAAAAATCTATATAATGTTTTAGGTTTGGTGGAATTGGCGCAGTTGGTAGCGCACAAGTTTGTGGCACTTGGGGTCAAGAGTTCGAGCCTCTTATTCCACCCCATTATAAGTCGCTTTATGGCGACTTTTTTTGTTCGATAAACAAAATAAATATTATTTTTTCTTACAATATTGTTTTCCTTAGCCAAATCATTTTACTATCATTAGCCATACAAAACTCGAAAAAACTATATAGTAAAAAACACGTTCAAAACGTGTTTTTTTATTTTCCTTTTACAAAACATAAATGTAGTGTCAAAGTCTGCGAACTAATTTTCATTATCGTTCCAGTTCCAATTTTCAATTTCGGGCATGTCAACGCCATACTCTCTAATATAGTCATAGTGAAGTGCCAACTTTTCATTCATGATTTTTTCAATTTTATTTTTTGTTTGCCAAGGCAAATTTAAGTACCTTAACGCTTTCAAAACCAAGTGGAATCTATCAAGATGATTGCGAACTCTCATGTCAAACGGTGTGGTAATTGTTCCTTCTTCTCTGTATCCAGCAACATGAATATTGGTGTTGTGACGATTATAGGTTAACTGATGAATGAGTTGAGGATAACCATGGAATGCAAATATTATTGGCTTATCTTTTGTGAACAAATTATCATATTCGTCATGAGTCATTCCATGTGGGTGCGACTCGCTTGCAATTAGTTTCATTAAATCTACTACATTAACAAATCTAACATTAAGTTTTGGCAAATATTTTTTAAACAATTTTATCGTAGCCAACGCTTCCACAGTTGGAGTATCTCCACAGCAAGCGAGAACTAAATCTGGATTTTTGGTGTCGTTTAAGCCTGCCCATTCCCACTCGCTAGCACCTTTTTTGCAATGTTTTTTTGCTTCTTGCATGGTTAGCCATTGATATGATGGTCGCTTTGACGCAACAATTACATTTACATAATTTTTGCTCTTTGCGCAGTGGTCGTAGCACGAGAGCAAACAATTTGCGTCTGCTGGCAAATAAATTCTAACGACATCTGCTTTTTTGTTTGCGATATGGTCCAAAAAGCCTGGGTCTTGATGAGTAAATCCATTATGGTCTTGTTGCCAAATATTTGAAGTTAAAATCAAGTTTAGCGAAGAAATTGGTGCTCTCCATTTAATTTCATTACATACTTTAAGCCATTTTGCGTGTTGAGCCACCATACTATCAACAACTGTTGCGAATGCTTCGTAACTGTCAAAAACTCCATGCCTACCAGTAAGCAAATAGCCTTCAAGCATGCCTTCACAAACATGTTCGGACAACATCGAGTCCATTATTCTTCCATCTAAAGCAAGTTTATCGTCTGTTGGCAAAATTTTGCTTGCAAATGACCTGTTTTCAACATCAAAAACTTGGTTAAGTCTGTTGCTCATGGCTTCATCAGGGCTAAAAATTCGGTAATTTTGCTCATCTTTGTTTAACTCAAACACTTGTTTAATGTATGCACCAAGTTCATACATATCCTGCGACATCACAGTGCCGTGACCTTTAAACTTAACCGCAAAATCTTCTAGTTTTGGAGTTTTCAAGTCTTTTCTAATTAGCCCGCCGTTAGCATACAAACTTGCAGTCATACGCTTATTGCCTTTTGGCAAAATTTCGGCGATTTCACTTCTTAACTTATAGTTTTCATCAAATAACTCATCTGGTTTATAACTTAAAAGCCAATTTTTTAAAAGTCGTAAATGACTTTCGTTTTCCATAGTTAAAGGAATTTGATGAGCCCTAAAACTGCCTTCAATTTGCTTGCCATCAACTAGTTTTGGTCCAGTCCAACCTTTTGGTGAACGCAAAATAATCATTGGGAAAGGTGTATATTCAAAATTTTTACTTTTCTTTGCATTTTGTTGAAGTTTCTTAATATCGGCTATGCAACTATCCATTGCTTTTGCCATTTGCTTATGCATTTGCATAGGCTCGTCACCTTCAACGAAATATGGTTTATAGCCATAGCCTTCAAATAAGCTTTTTAAAGTTTCGTGTGGCATTCTTGCAAGCAAGGTTGGATTACTAATTTTATAGCCATTAAGGTGCAACACTGGAAGAACTGCGCCATCGCGTTTAGGGTCGATAAATTTGTTCAAATGCCATGAAGTTGCAAGTGGTCCAGTTTCGGCCTCGCCATCGCCAACAACTGTTACGGCAATTAAAGATGGATTATCAAGCACGGCGCCATAAGCATGAGCAAGAGAATAGCCAAGTTCTCCACCCTCATTTATTGAACCCGGAGTTTCTGGAACGCAATGCGAGCCTATTCCACCTGGGAAAGAGAATTGTTTGAATAGCCTTGTCATGCCTTCTTTGTCTTGTGAAATTTTTGGATAAACTTCGCTATACACTCCTTCAAGATAACTGTTTGCAACCAAAAAATTTCCGCCGTGTCCCGGGCCAGAAATAAAAATCATATCTAAATCGTACTTATTGATAACTCTATCGCAATGAGCATAAATAAAGTTTTGACCAGGGACTGTTCCCCAATGTCCAACTAATTTTTTCTTAACATCATCCATGCAAAGTTCATGGTCTTTAAGTAGTGGATTTTTTAAAAGATATAGTTGTGCCGCACTAAGATAGTTTGCCGCGCGCCAATATGCATTTAGTTTTTCAAAATACTGTATTGTAGAAAATTTATCCATAATTTAACTATCTCCTAATACGATTATACTTAAAAACATTTTATTTAAAAATAAAATGAACCCATTTTAGTATTTTACTAACAAAAAATTTTTATAACTTATTTTGCAAAGATAAAATATAACATCGCAAACTTATTTTTATTATTGATTTTAATTCTCATTTAAGATTAAAACAAACTAAAAAATAAGACAGACTCTATTGAGAATCTGTCTTAATAAATGGTTAAAATTCAAGAAAGAACTATTAAACTACTTTGTTTCAACAACGATTTCATCATTTTTAACATCAACAATTAGTTGAGTGTTTGGCTTAATATCATCTTCCAAGATTTTTCTAGCAACTGCAGTTTCAACCGAGTCTTGAATAAATCGTTTAAGTGGTCTTGCACCATAGGCTTCATCGTAGCCGTTTTGAATAATAAAATCTGTTGCCTTTGGTGTTATTGATAGTTTTAATTGTTTGTCTTGTAGTCTTGATGAAAGTTTGTTTAAAAGCAAGGATACAATTTTAGAAACTTGGTCTTTTTGAAGTGGCTGGAATAAAATTATATCATCTAGTCTATTCAAAAATTCCGGTCTAAAATTATGCTTCAAAATCTCTTTAACTTGCTGTCTTGCTTCGTCAGTGATTTTATGCTCTTTTTCGATACTTGATAAAATAACATCCGCACCAAGATTGCTTGTTAAAATTATAATTGTATTTTTAAAGTCAACTGTCTTTCCAAGTGAATCGGTAATTCTACCATCGTCCAAAATTTGTAATAACACATTGAAAACATCTGGATGTGCTTTTTCAATTTCATCAAACAAAACAACAGAATATGGTTTTCTTCTAACTGCTTCGGTTAGTTGTCCGCCTTCTTCATATCCAACATAGCCTGGAGGAGCACCAATAAGTCTAGACACGGAGAATTTTTCCATATATTCACTCATATCTATTCTTATCAAATTCTTTTCGTCATCAAACAACGCTTGGCTTAAGGTTTTTGACAATTCGGTTTTACCAACACCAGTTGGACCTAAAAACAAGAACGAACCAAGAGGACGATTTGGGTCTTGTATGCCCGCTCTAGAACGCAAAATGGCATTTGAAACCTTGTTGACTGCTTCATCTTGGCCAACAACTCTGTTGTGCAAAATTTCAGGCAATTTCAAGATTTTTTCTCTTTCGCTTTCTTTTAAATTATTAACTGGTATTCCTGTCCATTTAGAAACAACTTGCCTTATTTCTTCATCCGTAACTTTGCTTTGCAAAATACCATTTTTTTCACTTTCAACAATCTTTTCTGCTTGTTTAAGTTGTTCTTGCAAATTGATTAGTTTGGAGTATTTAAGTTCTGCCGCTTTGTTTAAGTCATAATCTCTTTGGGCTTGGTCAATTTGTGCATTAACTGCAGAAATTTGTTCTTTTAATGATTGAACTTTATTGATATTCTCTTTCTCTTTTTGAAGTTTTGCATTCATTTGATTAAAAGTGTCTTGCAAAGTGCTTAACTCCTTTTGAATGTCCAACAAGTGCGATTTTGAAAGACTATCTGTTTCTTTTTTTAATGCAGTTTCTTCAATTTGAAGTTGAATCATCTTGTGCCTAATTTCGTCCATTTCGGTTGGCATAGAGTCAATTTCGGTCTTTACGATTGCGCACGCTTCATCAACAAGGTCAATCGCTTTATCTGGCAAGAATCTATCGGTAATGTATCGGTTGGATAGCACCGCCGCATTTATCAATGCACTGTCGCTAATTTTAACTCCATGATAAACTTCATATCTTTCCTTTAATCCACGAAGTATTGCGATGGTATCCGCAACAGTAGGTTCGTTAACAAGCACGGTTTGAAATCTTCTTTCAAGAGCAGGGTCTTTTTCGATATACTTATGATACTCGTTTAAAGTTGTTGCACCAATACAATGCAATTCGCCACGAGCAAGCATAGGTTTTAGTAAATTGCCTGCGTCCATACTTCCTTCACTATTTCCAGCACCAACAATTGTGTGAAGTTCATCAATAAACAAAATAATTTTTCCGTTACTTTTCTTAACTTCGTTAAGCACCGATTTTAATCTTTCTTCAAACTCTCCACGATATTTTGCACCAGAAACTAACGCTCCCATATCAAGTGAGAATATAGAACGATTTTTTAAGTTTGTTGGAACATCTCCGCTTACAATTCTTTGAGCAAGTCCTTCAACAATGGCGGTTTTTCCCACACCAGCCTCGCCAATTAAAACAGGGTTGTTTTTGGTTTTTCGTGAAAGAATCATTATAGTATCTCTAATTTCACTATCACGACCAATAACTGGGTCTATTTTATTTTGTCTTGCCATTTCAACAAGGTCTGTTCCGTATTTTTTTAAGGCATTATATGTTCCTTCTGGATTATCTGTTGTTACTTGTGTGTTTCCACGCACTTGTGCCAATTTTTTAATAAACAAGTCTTTTGTTATGCCATGCTTTTGCAATATATCTTTGGTTTGCTTGCTAGATTTTTCAATCAACGCCAAAAATATATGCTCAACCGAAACATATTCATCTTTCATTTGCTTTGAAATGCTTTCAGCAAAATTTAAAACTTGGTCGGCCTCTGTTGATAAGTATGCCTGACTTATTGGACTGATTTTAGGCAAACTACCAATCGACTTAATTAAATCGTTGTTAAGCATTTCAATATTAACATTCATATCTGTTAGCATTTGGCATATTAAGCCATCATAATCGCTTAAAAGTGCATACAAAATGTGCATGCTAGTTACTTCTTGATTTCCGTTTTCAACAGCAAAACTTTGAGCATTGTTTAAACATTCAGCACTTTTTTGCGTAATTTTATCATAATTCATAGTAAATACCTCCTTTTTTCGAACCGTATTATAGTACAGAAAATTAGCACTGTCAAGTATAGAGTGCTAATTTTTTAAAATTTTCTTTAAAAATTATTAACATTAAAATTTATTTTAAGCACAAAAAAACAAGGAATAATCCTTGTTTTTTTAACTATTCATTTACGCCAACATAGAAGTATGAAAGTGCGTCCGCACCTTGGTTCATCATTGTTTTAGCATTTGCTGATGCACAAACAATTTTGTCGTTTACATAAGAATGTGGCTCGATTATTGTTGCATAGGCTTGTTCTTGTGTTAATCTTCTTGCATAAACCGCTTGGAAAGCAGTCCAGTAAGATTCTTTTTGGAAGCCTGTGTTATAGTTGTTAATTGAAGTAAAGTCGAACTCTGTTTTTGGCACGCCACTTGTGATTGCTTCGTTGTTAATTGCAAAGTTAACATAAGTTTTTGAATTTTCGGTTTTAATAACATTGCTTGCCATGTTGCCCATGGTTGTGTTAACGATGTTAACAATTCCGCTAAATATCAAGTTATCGCCTGCTGTGCGAACGAATGGAGTTACATCTTGTGTTTCAATCCAGTTATCAAACACAACATTGCCAACTAATTTTGCTCTAAAATCTGCTTCGTCTGCACTTGTTGTGTCAATTTCGGTGTAGTGGTCGATATATTTACCGCTATTGATTGATTTTGTGTAAATGCAGAAGTGTCCGCAGTCACGCAAGGTAGAATCTTGTACTGTGAATTTTGCAGTTCCGTTTGTGAAAATAGCATAACCAAACACATGCTCTATTGTTGAGTTTTTAACAGTTAAAGCAAATGAATCGTTACCATATTTTGATTGCATAATGCCCATAAGGAAGTTTTGAACATGAACATTGTCTAATGTTACATCTGCGCTGTTGCATCCAAAACAGTTAAGTGTTGCAACGCCCATATATCCTTCTGAACCATTTAGCATTGTTTTTGTGTAGTCGCTTGCTTCAAGGTTTCCGTTAATTTTCAAATTGCTGAAAACGAATTTTGGAGCAGTATCGTATAGGCTAATTACATATGCCTTTTGAGTTGCTTTGTCGGCATCGTTCAAGGTTTGACCATTCTCTAGCAATTCTTTAATTGTTTTTGAACTGTTTGTTGATGACATTGCAGGAGAATAATAAGCCTCTTCTTCTTTGGTATGGTCGCCACATCCAAACAAGATACATCTATCATGTCCTAATTCGTAGTTGATATATTGATGTGGAACTTTATAAGCATTTATTTCATGACCATTTCCAATAACGGTAATAGCATCTGTTCTGTAATAAATGAATTTTACATTTTTGTTTTCGTTAAGGTATGTTTTACCTTCTCTTTGAACCAAGTATGGTAATGAACTTACTGGGTCAACATCGCTTTCTGTTAATTCAATAACATAGTTAGAAACAAGGTTGATTTTTGTAACTGTGTTATCGTTGTAGTATTTAACCATATCGGCATGGGTGGAAACATTGTAGCCATCATTCAATTTGAACTTGAATGAAACTGAGTAGTTACCAAACTTTGCACTAACTTTAAGAGTGTAAACACCATCTTGTAATTTACTAAAATCTGCGTCAAGCATATTGAATGTTGCTTGTGTTACTGCATTGTTTTCGCTATCCAAAAGTTCGTAGTTTAACTCTGCGTTTGTTGCGCCTGAAATGGTTGAAATGCTTATTGGAAGTTTATAAGTGTTTTTTGAACCAATTTCATAATTTTCGTTTAATTTGTTGTTAGATAAAATTATTCCTGTAACCTTTTCAACAATTTTAACATTGATGTTCTTTTTTGCACCGTCTTTATCAGCAACAAGAACAAATTCTCCACATGATGTTGGGCTTAATTTTGCAACATTTGCTTCGTCTGTTAAGTCATTTGTTAAAGTATACATACTATCAGTTGTGTTTTCTTTTTCAAACTTAACGTTTTTATCCAAAACAAATTCATAATTTTGTCCGTTAAACAAGTAAAGCACATCATCTTCAAACATATATTCTTCACTATTCATGAAAGTATTATCATCGAAAGAATAAGAAGCGTTTGCTGCTTTGTTTGTGTATGTTTCGATTTTTATTTTATCTGTTTTTTCTTGGTCTTTTGTGGTTATAGTAATTTCGGTTGAACCATGAGATGATGGGAAACTTACTAAACCTGTTTCGCTTACTGTGAAACCGCTGTTTGAAGAAGCAAAAGTCACTTCTTTGTTTTCAGCATTTTCTGGGGTAATTGTCCAAGTAAGTTGATAAGACGTAATATCATCAACGCAAAATCTTAAACTAAATCCAGAATAAGACTCATCTTCTTTTATGTATTTTTGATGGTCGTCATCAATAGTAAATGCAACTTCTTGAACATGCACTGTTTTAAAATAATCTTTTAATGCGCTATAACCAATAACAACTACCACAACAGCAACTAGTGAAATTACTATGGCTAAAATTAAATTTTTTTTGTTCATTTCTCCCTACCTATTTATTTGTTTTAATAAATAATTTTGTCTTTTAAGTAATATTATCACATTATAAACCGCAAAAACTAATGTTAGAATAACAAGTTCAAACCATGCTCTTTTTGGAGCGAGTATAAAGAACTTAAATGCGAAAATTCCTGTTATTAAACCTGTTAGCAAACCATAAAGTGTGCAATGTGATACATTCTTATGAGAATTTGTTTCAGCCTTATCATACCAATCTATCATAGGCTTTGCAAGTTCACACCTAAGAGCATAACACAAATAGCCAAAACTAACAAGCGAACAACAAATAAAAGCAAAAATTATCCACGACAATTTTAGTTTGCCTGAAATTAACATAATCATACATGCAACCAATATTACGAAAGCATTTACAATAAAGTTAATCATAAATTTAGAAAATAGTTGTTTTTTTGCTGATACAGGAGTGGTTTGGAAAATATAGTAATTTGGTCCTTCCATGGTAAGTGCGCTTGAAATATACGAACTGTTCATGCAAGTAAACATGCTAATTACAAGTATATTTGTGGCTAGCATCAAGAATTTACCTTTCAAACTTATTTCGTTTACAGTAAATATTTGATTTATAAGCACCAAAATGAATGGCATAACAAACGCAAGAGAGAAATATTTTGTAAAGTCCCCACCATTTTCAACAAGCATTGAAATGTCTTTTTTCATAATGCTTTTTTGTGGAGAGTTAACTTCTACTTTCTTGCCTTGTTGAGATTTTGTTTTGCCGTTTGACTGTCCCAAGCACATTTTAAAGTATAATGGTCTCATTGCAAAGTAGCCTAGAACCATCAACGCAACAGCAACTAAAACAATTATAAGTAATCTTATTGCCGAGCCATAGTTCATAAACATCAGCGATGTCCATCTAAAAATAAATGTTCTATCGGCAAATTTTAATAAAAACAATTTAATATTCTTTGCAATAACTGCACTTTGTTGCAAGTATTTCATAACATTTAAAACTGCTTTAATTATAAATTGGAACAACAAAATTGCAATACCGAACAAAACTGAATAGTCCAAAATTACTAAAACTGTATTTCCGCTAATTGCATTTTTATAAAGGTTGTATGGAATACTTATTAAAACTGCAAGTCCAACAGCAATTAAAGGCAATAATAATGTTAACATTATTGCAAAAAAGTAGTAATTTCCGGTTGAGATAAAGTTCAAGCCAACATAACAACCATCTGCGCCAAATTTAAAGCCAATTAAAACTGGAAGCAATATAAACAAACTCGAGAGAACTTCGTTGTAAATTACGAAAAACAACTTTGAAATGAATACTTCTTCGTTTTTTACGGGAGTTGCAAACAAAAACTCGTTATCCGTGCTTTTAAACAGTTGAGAACGTGTGTTGAAAATTGCGCTAAACAGTTCTGTTATGAAAAACAAGAAAATTATAAATGCTAAAAAGTCTTTATCGTAAGTTAGTCCAACTGAAAAGTTAAAATATTTCATAACATAACTTATAATAAACACAGTGGCAACAGCAAATAGCAATCTAACAACTAAATTTATTATAAATTTTGTCTTATTGATTGCATAGGTATATTTTTGTGCCATTTGAAGTTTAATTAGCATTTTTATTCGGTGTAATGCACTAAAAAATGGATTTTTTGTCATATTTTTCTATTCCTTTTGTGAATTCATAAAAATTTCAACTAAACTTTGATTTTTCTCTTCAAGTTCTTTCATGTCGTAAACGCCTTTAAGTTGACCTTTGTAAATGATAGCAACTCTGTCGCAAACCTTTTCCACAACCTCAATAATATGGCTGGAGAAGAAAACTGTGTTTCCTTTGTTTGCGTGTTCTCTCATAATTTGTTTAACTTCGTAGCAACTTTGTGGGTCAAGTCCAGTTAAAGGTTCGTCTAGAACCCAAACTTTTGGGTCATGAACGAGTGCTGAAATAATTGTAATTTTCTGCTTCATTCCGTGAGAATATGTTTTGATAGGTTTATCTAATGCTTCAAGCAAATTGAATTTTTTTGCTAATTCGTCAATAATTCCTCTGTTTTCCTTTGGAACTCCAAACAAATCGGCAATATAGTTAACATACATTCTTCCCGAAAGTCTTTCATACACAGCGTGGTTATCTGGAACATAGCCAATAAGTTTTTTAGTTTGAAGTGGTTGTTTTTCAACATCAAAACCATCAACATAAATATGACCTTCGGTTAAAGGTAAAATTCCAACCAACGCTTTGATTGTGGTACTCTTTCCTGCTCCGTTTGAGCCCAAGAAACCAAAAACTTCGCCATCTTTAACTTCCAAATTGAAATCTTTTACTGAATAAAAGTCGTTGCTTTTATATTTTTTTGAAACATGTTCAAATTTAATCATAATGCCTTCCTCCTTTTTCACAGGTGAGTCTATTGATTTTCCGTTTAATTGTTTAATAAATTCCAAATAATCTTTTTCTTCTTTTTTAACTGCATCTGCAACCGCTCTTGATTCATCAAAGTATCTATATAGAATTTTGTAAATGAAATAAGCGATGAACATAACTAGCAAGAAACCTAAATAAACCACTAAATAGAAAAGTGGATATAATGCAAAATTTAAACTACCCAGTTTAAATCGAACAACCAGCAATTCCTTAACAGTTTTAAGTAGTGCAATTTTGTTTGGCAAGAAGTCGTTTCCAAGGAAGAAATAGTTTACGCCTGAATCGTAGTTGAAAAACCAAACATTTAAAATTACCGCCATAACAAAGTAGCACGTGAAACTTGCAATCGCAAACTTCAAATTACTTTTTTTAGTTCTTGGCATGAGTCCAAGCGAAACAAATAGTATTGGACAAAGGAATGCGAAAGAATGTTCATAAGCAAAAACTAAAAATGCATATGATATTACGCCCGAGTCGACATTTGGAATAATAATTGCGATAAGCGCACCAAAAACGTTAACATAATATGTAAAACTAAACAAAAACATATTTTTTGTTACAAGTGCAAGTGGAATTAGTGCAGTTGCCAAGTTACAAATGTGGAATGGCAAAGATGTTAATGATATTGCCTGTCCAGCAAATAATGTTGAAATATATGTCATTTTTCCAAAGTACTGATAAAACATACTTACTGATAGCAGCAACATGCTTGCATATTTTACATCTTCACTCTTATCTTTCAAACCATAGTGTATTCCAACGAGCATAACCAAAAGCAAGAAAATCCAAACATGTTGAGCAAATGTCATGAAATCGAGAACGACTTCTGTTGTTCCAAACCATTGTTGAGGAATTTCAAGTTGGAATGCCATTAACATAATTAGTGGCAAAGTTTTTAAAATATTAAGCCAAAATTCTTTTTTGTTAGATTTGTATTCAATTTTGTGCTTCAAAACAAAAATTAGATAGAAGCACATTGTGAATGCAACGATTAACTCTAATGCAT
Source organism: uncultured Clostridia bacterium (assembly GCA_934749845.1). GTDB lineage: Bacteria > Bacillota > Clostridia > Christensenellales > UBA1242 > CAKVNM01. The sequence goes on along the minus strand of CAKVHQ010000003.1, from coordinate 14,370 downwards.
ATTGGAAAACTCTGTAGTTTAAAAGTGATTTACCAAATCCAATAAAGCAATGAACATTTCTTGCAAAGAATATAAAGTTTAATGCAACGAATGGAAGAGCAACAAGCACAACCAAATTTCTTAAGTTTTTGGATTTCACACAAGGAATAGTGCTTAAAAGCAAAACATATATATTACAACTCCATCTTAAAAGCGATGTGAGAACTACCAAAAATTTCGAGCCATATTGTGGCATGTTAAATTGAACTAAATCACTAAAAGAGTCGTGGCTGAAAAATCTAAAAACAAACACAGCAAAAAAGACCCAGCCCAAAATTTTGAAAACTAAATCCTTTGATTTTTGCTGTTTATTTTTCATTAAAAAATATAATGAAACTGACAATCCCGCCGTTAATAATGTAATCGCTAAATAAAACCAAAACATATAATTATTTTCCCTTATTAGTTGAGTATTATTAGTATAACATAATGCACGGAAAAAATAAACTCATTATTAGACACAAATTTTCAAGAATATATATTTTTTAACAAAAATATATTTTAAAAAAATATAAAAATTTATAAAAAGATAATTAAAATAAAAGTTGACATTTATAGAATAAAAATTTATTATATTTTTAGGAGGAAAACATGGCAAAAAGAAAATCATCAAAAAGTAGCATGAAAGTTGTTCTACTTAACATAATAACTTTAGTGTTTGCAGGTTGCTTAATTGGATTTTTAGGCTTACCTTATGTTAAACATCAAGTTAGTGGATTTGGTAGTACATACGAAGAAACAGCATCTGGCTTTAGTTTGTTAGACTTTGAAGCAAATTCTGGTGTGGCAACAGTTGTTTTATTACTACTAATATTCGCTTCAATTTTAGCATTATTAGTTCTTGTTAAAATTTTCTGTGATGCTGGAGCTATCAAAAGCAAGTCACTTGCAAAACTTGTTGGATATGGAGTAGTATTATTTGCATTAGCAAGTTTTGTTATGACAATCGTTGCTATGATAGTTATACCAAATAATTGCAACTCTGGTTCACTAGGCATTTTTGGAATTGGTGGCGGAACAAAACCAGCATGGTTTGAACTAATTCTTAGTGCTGTTATGGGATTAGGTGCAACTGTTACTGGCGTACTTTCAATGAAAAAATAGTAAAAAAAATCACATTATTAAGTTAATGTGATTTTTTATTGTTTTAATACTTTTGATAAATAATTTATTTTAAAAATAGGATAAAAAAATCCACTTACAAAAGTGGATTTTTTATTACTTAAACTATTCAATAATCTTAGTAACAACACCTGAACCAACTGTTCTGCCACCTTCACGGATAGCGAAACGAAGTCCTTGTTCGATAGCGATAGGTGTAATCAATGTAATTGTCATTGAAACGTTATCGCCTGGCATAACCATTTCTACGCCTGCTGGAAGTTCGATTGTTCCAGTAACGTCTGTTGTTCTAAAGTAGAATTGTGGTCTGTAACCATTGAAGAATGCTGTATGACGGCCACCTTCTTCTTTCTTCAAAACGTAAAGTTGTGCTTCGAATTTTGTGTGTGGGTGAATTGTGCCTGGTTTGCAAAGAACTTGACCTCTTTGAATGTCTTTTCTATCAATACCACGAAGTAATAAACCAACGTTATCACCTGCTTGTGCTTGATCCATTTGTTTTCTAAACATTTCAACACCAGTAACAACTGTTGTTTTGCTTTCGCCCATACCAACGATTTCAACTGTATCGTTAAGTTTTACAACACCTCTTTCTACTCTACCTGTAGCAACTGTACCACGACCTGTGATTGTGAATACGTCTTCTACTGGCATCAAGAATGGGTCGTCAATATCACGTTTTGGATCTGGAATGTATGAATCAATAGCATCCATAAGTTCATAAATGCATTGGCATTCTGGACCATCAACTTTTCCTGCTTGTGCTGCTTCCAAAGCTTTTAAAGCAGAACCACGGATAACTGGAATGTCATCTCCTGGGAAATCGTATTTTGTTAAGAGTTCACGAATTTCCATTTCAACTAAGTCTAGAAGTTCTGGATCATCAACTTGGTCGCATTTGTTCATGAAAACTACGATGTATGGAACACCAACTTGACGTGCAAGTAAGATGTGTTCTCTTGTTTGTGGCATTGGGCCGTCTGCTGCTGAAACAACGAGGATAGCGCCGTCCATTTGAGCTGCACCTGTAATCATGTTTTTAACATAGTCAGCGTGTCCTGGACAGTCAACGTGAGCATAGTGTCTTTTTGCAGTTTCGTACTCAACGTGAGCAGTATTGATTGTAATACCTCTTGCTCTTTCTTCTGGGGCTTTATCGATCATATCGTAAGCCATAGCTTGTGCTTCACCCTTTGCTGCAAGTGTGCATGTGATTGCTGCAGTAAGAGTTGTTTTACCGTGGTCAACGTGGCCAATAGTACCAATGTTAACGTGTGGTTTTGTTCTTTCAAATTTTGCTTTTGCCATTTTTGAAAATCTCTCCTTATATTTTTTTGCTTACCTTTGTACTTTCGCTACTAAGTAGCACCCACCAAAGATAAATAGGGTTTTTTACCCTTTCCTAGATATTATATTATAAAATAATTTGTAAATCAAATTTTTTTAACATATTTTTACTAGGAAAAGTGGAAAATTAAATTATTCCTTTCTTGCTTTTTCTCCAATAATTTTTTCAGATATGCTTTTTGGAACTTCTGCGTAATGGTCAAATACCATTGTGAATGTTCCACGGCCTTGTGTTGAAGAACGAAGGTCTGTAACATAGCCAAACATTTCGGAAAGTGGAACTTGTGCTTCAATTTTTTGAATACCAAATTCAGCAGTTGTTCCTTGCAAGATACCTCTTCTTGATGTAAGTCCACCCATAACATCTCCAAGATAGTCATCTGGTGTTTCAACATCAACTTTCATGATAGGTTCAAGAAGAACTGGGTTTGCCTTTTTAGCACCTTCTTTAAATGCCATACTACCAGCAATATGGAAAGCCATTTCACTGGAGTCAACTTCGTGGTAAGAACCATCATAAAGTCTAACTTTGAAGTCAACCATTTCGTAGCCTGCTAAAATACCATTTTTTGCTGCTTCTTGGATACCTTCATCAATAGCAGGAATATATTCTTTTGGAATTGCACCACCAACAATAGCGTTAACAAATTCGTAACCTTTTGTTGGTTCGTTTGGTTCAAGTTCAATCAAGCAATGACCATATTGACCTTTACCACCTGATTGACGAATATATTTACCTTCTGCGGTAACTTTGTTTTTAATTGTTTCTTTGTAGGCAACTTGTGGTCTACCTATGTTACATTCAACACCGAATTCTCTACGAAGTCTGTCTACCATAATATCAAGGTGAAGTTCTCCAACACCTGCGATAATTGTTTGTCCTGAATTTTCATCAGTCCATGTTTTGAAAGTTGGGTCTTCTTTTGTTAATTTAATCAAAGCAAGAACCATCTTTTCTTGGTCACCCTTTGTTTTTGGCTCAATAGATTGCTCAATAACTGGGTCTGGGAAAGTCATGCTTGAAAGTGCGATTGGATGTGCTTCATCACAAAGTGTATCGCCTGTAACTGTATCTTTTAATCCTACAAGTGCGGCAATATCACCTGCTCTAACTTCTGTGATTTCCTTTCTTTCGTTAGCGTGCATTCTAACAATTCGGCCAATTCTTTCTCTCTTTCTTGTTCTTGGGTTATAAACATAAGAACCTGAAGTTAAAACACCTGAATATACACGGAAGAATGTTAAGTTTCCAACGAATTTATCGTCCATAATTTTGAATGCAAGTCCTGCAAATGGAGCATCATCGTCAGTTTTTCTTACTTCTTCTTGGTCTGTTTCTGGGTTTATGCCTGTGATGTGGTCAACATCAACTGGGCTTGGAAGATAATCAACAACTGCATCAAGCATTGGTTGAACACCTTTGTTTCTTAAAGCAGTACCGCAGATAACTGGGTTAATCTTTAATTCACAAGTTGCTTTTCTTATTGCTTTTTTAAGTTCTTCTTTTGTGATTTCTTCACCTGCAAAATATTTTTCAAGCAAAGCATCATCAGTTTCAACAACTTGTTCAATCATCTTGCTTCTGTATTCTTCTGCTTTTTCTTTATATTCTGCTGGAATTTCTGTTACGTTAAAAATTTTACCATCATCTTCGTTGTAGATGATTGCGTGCATTTCGATAAGGTCGATAATACCTCTAAAGTCTGCTTCTTGTCCAATAGGAATTTGAATGCAAACTGGGTTACCTTTCAAACGAGTTCTTACACTTTCTGCTGCCTTGTAAAAGTTAGCATCGTCTCTATCCATTTTGTTAACGAATACCATTCTTGGAACTTTATATTCGTTTGCTTGTCTCCAAACAGTTTCACTTTGTGGTTGAGCGCCTTCTCTTGCAGCAAGAACAAGAATTGCACCGTCAAGAACTTTAAGAGATCTTTGAACTTCTACTGTAAAGTCAACGTGTCCGGGAGTATCAATAATGTTGATTTTATTTCCTCTCCAGGTGCAAGTTGTACAAGCAGAAGTAATTGTGATACCTCTTTCTTGCTCTTGAGCCATCCAGTCCATCGTTGCTTCACCTTCGTGAACTTCGCCGATTTTGTGACTGATACCTGTATAGTACAAGATTCTTTCGGTTGTGGTTGTTTTACCTGCATCAATATGAGCCATGATACCGATATTTCTTGTATTTTCTAGACTGAAATCTCTAGCCATAAATTTTCTCCTTAATTTAATTGATACTTTATCTCAAGTACCTTATTAAGACCGAGTCTTAATTAAAATTTGAAATGTGCGAAAGCCTTATTTGCTTCTGCCATTCTGTGCATTTCATCTTTACGTTTTACTGCACCACCTGCATTGTTGTAAGCATCAACAATTTCTGCTGCAAGTTTGTTGTCCATGTCTCTTTCACTTCTTTTTCTTGCGAAGTCAACGAGCCATCTAATTCCTAATGTTTGGCGTCTTTCTGGACGAACTTCCATAGGAACTTGGTAGTTAGAACCACCTACTCTGCGTGCTTTTGTTTCCAAAACTGGCATACAATTTTCAAGTGCTTTAGAAAATACTACAACACCATCTTGACCTAATTTTTCGCCTGCTTTGTCAAACGCACTGTAAACTATACGTTGTGCAACACTTTTTTTACCATCAAGCATAACTTGATTGATAAGTTTTGCAACTACTATGCTGTTAAATTTTGGATCTGGAAGAACTTCTCTTTTAACAGCGGCATTTCTTCTTGGCATATTTATTTTTTCCTTTTTTAAATTATTTTATATTCAATCTTATAAAAGATTTATCGACTATTTTGTTTTAGAATTACTGAAAACAGACTCTATTATTTAGGTCTTTTTGCACCATATTTACTACGGCTTTGTTTTCTGTTAGCAACACCAGCGGTATCAAGTGTGCCACGAACTATATGGTATCTAACACCAGGTAAGTCCTTAACACGTCCGCCACGAATCATAACAACACTGTGCTCTTGAAGGTTATGGCCAATTCCGCCAATATATGTTGTACCTTCTTGACCATTTGAAAGTTTAACTCTGGCAATTTTTCTTAAAGCGGAGTTAGGCTTTTTAGGTGTCGTTGTTGTAACTGATAGACATACACCACGTTTTTGTGGGCATTCTTGCAAGAGTGGGCTTTTTGATTTTTTGCTTACTTGCTTTCTACCTTTACGAACTAATTGATTTATTGTTGGCATATTTTTTCCTCCTTAATTTTTAAGATAGCCACACATTTCAACCCAAACGCATGAACTATTTTAAAGAGAGTTCTAAAACAAATTATTACTAAAAAAAATCGCAACATCTTTTATAATAAAAATTCATTTGATAGTATGCTCTCTAGTCGTTCTAAAATTTAGAACCAACAGGATTTTAGCATATCCTAATTGAACTTTTTTGTGGTTTACATACAAAAAAATAAACTTTCAAAAAGTTACGAAAAATATTCTAACAAAAAAGATATGTTAAGTCAACATATTTGCCAAAAAAACATTAAATTTTTTACATGAATTTTTACCATTTATAGATTGAATTTTAGGCAAGAAAAAAGCACAAAAACTTGTGCTTAAAAATAAAAAACCGACTAATAATAGTCGGCATAAATTAGAATGTTAAAGAATCAAGTTCTTCGTCTGATAATTTTTCATAATCATCAATGGCTTTTTGTGTTTCTTTCTTAACGCTAGAACGATTATATTTTTCTTTCTTGCGGATATCAAATTCTTTTGAGTAAATTGGGTTGCCTGCCATGTGTGTTTGTTGCATCAATAAATCTGCTTGTTCTTCTATTGCTTTTGTATCCAAAGTTACTTCCATTTTTAATGCATCAACTTTTCCTAACTCAATAGTTTCCATATATCCATCAAAGTATTCTCTTGTGGTTCTTCTATCCTTATTCATTGCACTGATAACATCATTGTTAAACATAAGTCTTTCTCCTTTTTGCATGGTTATTGTACCACAACAAAATCGTTTTGTAAATACCCTTTTTAAAAATTTTTAGTTATTTTTTATACTATTTTTTTCTTACAAAAAGATATAAAAAAATAACCGACAAATGCCGATTATTCAATCTCTTTAAGTTTAAAAGGTTTTCCCGGAACAATTTCATCTTCAATTTGCTCCAAGTCGTCATCATCAAGAAGTTGCTCAAGTGGCATTTCATTTAAATTGGCAGTTGCCTCACCAACTTCTGCAAACACAAGTTGAACAATATCTCTTGGATATTTTTTTGCCAAATCTTGATATGAAGTTGGAATAGGAAAGTCAGCGTCCATATTTATTGCACATTCGCAATATGATTCTAAAAATAGTTTTGCTCTTATATATGCTTTTTCAACTGTCTCGGCTTCTGTGAAAACACCAAGATCGTGGAAAGCAACAGCGTAGTTTTGGTTATCCGTATCATAATACATAACGCAAGGATATAAAAATCTTCTCATTAACTGCTCCCCTATATTGTATTGCTTGTTAAATAAGTTTAACACATTTTTTAGAAAAACAAAAATATTTGCATGATAATTTTTTGTAAAATAAGGTTATTTTTAAATTTGATTTTTATTTTAAAATAAAAAAATAAGGCTTCAACCTTATTTAATGCGATGAAATAAAATTAGCGAATTCTTGACCTAATAAATTATATCCCGCTTCATTGCAATGTGTGCCGTCTTTGATATAAGAAGACGCAGTGCTTGAAGTTATAACACTATACATATTTTTACAGTAAACATTATTTAATCCCGAACACACGCTTTCAATTTTTTCGCCCAACTGAATTAAAGTTATACCTTCGCTATTTTTATAAGTGTCAGAGTTTTGGTCACTGTTTGTTCCAAGTTTTTCTCTATAAATTGGAGTAAAAACAAAAATTTTCAAGTTTGGATAGTTGTCTTGTAGTTTTTTTATTCCGTATCGCAATGCACCTAAAATTGTAGTTTTATCGTATAAATCACTACTATTATCAGCAACAGTTCCGTTATACCAGTCGTTTGTACCAAAACTTATTGCTATAAAATCTAAACTTGAAATATCTTGTTTTTTTATTTTTTTATATTGTGTTAATGCTCCATCAAAGCCTTCAAGTGGAAACCTCGTTTCAAGGGTATCTATATAAGTTTCAAGTCCCGAATAGTCACCGCTAATAATTGAATCTATCATTGTAACGAAACTTGAAACATATTGTGAGTAAGTTGAACCACCTATTCCGCCATTCAAAATATATTTGTTAAGCGTTTTACTGGCAACCGAAACAGCATCGAGTGTTGGCGTTGCCAAACTATCATTATATGGCAAAACACCAACTCCTTGAATTATGCTATCTCCCAGAAACAGTCCTTTTGCAGTTGCTGGCGTATGGAATGTTTTTAGTTGAGCCGAAACATATCCGGGATTGCCTTTATCGTTTCCGTTAATTACCAGTTGAGTTGCATCTTTTGGAATAGTTATTATTTCACCAATATGATTTCCCTTTTCAAGCCCGAAAGTTTGAATTGTTTCTCCTTGTGCATTTTTAACAAATGCTAGCGGATAAATATCTGGTGATGTTGAAGTCCAACCTGTTATTTTATATGTTTGACCTGCTATAACATCAATAATTAAGTGAGTGCCTATCGCATAGGTTTGCCCTGAAACGCCAAGCAATCCAGTTTCTGGTGTTTGCTCAACATCAACCCAAGAAACAATTTGTTCCGATAATATTGCATAAGCTTCACTTGGCGTCAAGTTGGATTTTTGAATAATTTTCACAGTGTATAAAGCACCAGTTAGCGACATTTGTATTTCTTGATTTTGTGCCGAGTTTGGAATTGATTTTGAACTATCTGCACCATCAAGCGAATAGCTTACGCCATCAATAGTAACAACAACTGTTGATGATGCAATAGAGTAAGTTGTACCTTTAGCCATAACAGAAGCATTAAAGTCGGTTATTTCAACTAAATTTTGGTTATCATCAAAATAATAGAACATATCATCTTTTTCAATGATATAGTAAACATCATCAGTGCTAGTATCATCGGCATCTGCAACATAGGTTACCGAAAATGAAGCACTAACCAGTTTATCGCCGGGCATAACGGCAGTTCTATCTGTTATTTTATTGCCATCACAATCTGTCCACTCAACATTTTTTGCAGTGACATCAAGCGAGCCAATTTTTCCAAATCTGAACTCGCCACCGTCAAGTTTTGACGAGGCAACATCAGTGAACCATGCACCAGTAATTTGCAAGATTAAAGCAACAGCAAGCAACACAGCCACTATTGTTAGTATTACATTACTTTTAACTTTTGAGGATTTCATGCTATTCTCCTTGAAAATTTTTTTTCACTCATAGAATACCCCCCCCCGAAAGAATGTCAAGCAAAAAACAAATGTTTTGATAAAAAAAATAATTTTAATAATTTTAATTGGAATTTAAGTGTTAGGTAAATAGGCAACAAAAAAATAAGACATTTTAGTGTCTTATTTTTTTAAAGTTAATCATTATTATCTTCGGTGTTATCTTCAAATTCAAAATCTTTTACTGGTTTGTATTCATCAAAAGCATCTTGAATTACTTTTGGCATAACATCACGATATTTTTCAACACCTGTTCCTGCTGGAATAAGTTTACCAATAATAACATTTTCCTTAATACCTTGCAATGTATCAACTTTGCCACGAATTGCGGCTTCTGTAAGAACCATGCTGGTTTCTTGGAATGATGCAGCAGATAAGAAACTTTCGGTTGAAAGTGCTGCTTTTGTGATACCAAGAAGTAATGGTTTTGCTGCGGCTGGAACGCCACCTTCCATAATTGCCTTTTGGTTTTCTTCTTCAAATTTGTTAATATCTACAAACGAACTTGGAAGCAATGATGTTGTTCCTTGCTCTTCGATTTGAACTTTTCTTAACATTTGACGAATGATAATTTCAAGATGTTTAGGATTGATTTCAACTGATTGTGCTGCGTAAACAGCCAAAACTTCGTTGAGCAAATATTCTTCAACTGCTTTAACACCACGAGTTCTTAAAAGGTCTGCTGGATGAATTGCACCTTTTGTTAATGGGTCACCTGGGGTAACTTTATCGCCAGTGTGAACTAATACTGTTGAGCCAAATGGAAGAACATAGTTTACATCGCCATCTTGTGTGTGAATGATAGCAACATCAAGTTTATCTTCTTTCTTCATTTCAACAGTGCCTGAAACTTCGGACAAAGTTGCAATACCTTTTGGTGTTCTTGCTTCAAACAATTCTTCAACACGAGGAAGACCTCTTGTGATATCGCTTGCGGTTGAAACACCACCGGTATGGAAGTTTTTCATGGTCAACTGTGTACCTGGTTCACCGATTGATTGAGCAGCGATAATACCTGCGGCTTCTCCAAGTCCAACAAGTTTATCTGCACTCATATCTTTACCATAACATTTTGCGCAAATGCCATTTTTAGCACGACATGTTAATGCTGTTCTTATTGTAACTTCTGTGATACCTGCTTCTTCAATTCTTCTTGCTTGAGCAGGTGTAATCATTGTGTTTGCTTCAACAATGGTTTCTTTTGTGTTAGGGTCGATAATCGCATCAACACTAAATCTGCCTTTAATTCTGTTTGCAAGGCTGATAATTTCGGTTGAGTCAATAACAACTTTTCTAACTTGCATACCTTTAACTTTTTCGCCAAGGTCTGCAAAACAGTCTTCTGTTGTAACGATAACTTCTTGCGCAACGTCAACAAGTCTTCTTGTTAAGTAACCTGCTTCCGCTGTTTTCATAGCAACGTCGGCCAAACCTTTTCTACCACCACGAGAAGACATGAAGTATTCAATAGGTGTAAGTCCCAAACGATAGTTAGACTTAATTGGAATGTCGATTTTTTCGCTAGATGTTGAAGTAATAGGTCCACGCATACCACAAACTTGGTTCAACTGTGATGGGTTAGTTCTTGCTTTTGAAACAGCAATAATTCTTAATGGGTTATAAGTTTTAAGGTTAGCACGAACCAAATTACTCATTTTGCCCGTTGCTTCTTCCCATAACTTAATGTTTCTATCACTCTTTTCACTTTTTGTGATAAGGCCACGTTTGTAAAGTTTTTCGTTTTCCAAAACAAGTTTATCTGTTTCAGCAATAACTTGTTCTCTTTCTGGTGGCATTTCCATATCAAACAAGTTCATGGTAATGCCAGATAATGTTGAATATTTGTAGCCAAGTGCTTTAATTTCATCAAGAATTCTTGATGTTTCACTTGTTCCGTGAATTTCGTAAATTTTAGCAACAATCTTGCCTAATTCGTCTTTTCCTGATGGGAAGTCGATTTCGTAAGCAAGTGCACCATCTTCGGTTGTTCTATCTTTAAAGCCTAAATCTTGTGGAATTACTCTGTTAAAGATAATTCTTCCTGCGGTTGTTTTAACTCTGCCTGTTAATGGTTTACCGTTGAAATCTACTGTCTTTCTAACATAAATTAGAGAGTGAAGTTCGATTTGTTTAAGTTGGTATGCCATAACAACTTCGTCTTCGCTAATAAAGCATCTGTTTTCACCTTTTGCGCCTGGTTTTTCCATGGTCAAGTAGTAAGTTCCCAAAACGATATCTTGTTGTGGGGTTACGATTGGCTTGCCATCGGCAGGTTTAACGATGTTGTTGCTTGCAAGCATTAAGAATCTTGCTTCTGTTTGTGCTTCTAATGAAAGTGGCACATGGATAGCCATCTGGTCACCATCGAAGTCGGCGTTAAAGCCAGTACATACAAGTGGGTGCAATCTAATTGCGTTACCTTCAACCAAAACAGGTTCAAATGCTTGAATTGAAAGTTTGTGAAGTGTTGGAGCACGGTTTAACAAAACTGGGTGTTCTTTAATAACTTCGTCAAGTACGTCCCAAACGATTGGTCTTTCACGGTCTACCATACGCTTTGCGCTCTTGATGTTGTATGATTGGTTCATTTCAACAAGACGCTTCATAATATATGGTTTGAATAATTCAAGAGCCATTTGTTTTGGAACACCGCATTGATACATTTTAAGTTCTGGTCCAATAACGATAACTGCACGACCAGAATAGTCAACACGTTTACCAAGCAAGTTTTGACGGAAACGACCTTGTTTACCTTTAAGTGCAGCACTAATTGATTTTAATTCTCTGCCCTTGCTTCCACCAATAACTGGTTTGCCTCTTTTTCCGTTATCAAACAAAGCATCAACGCTTTCTTGAAGCATACGTTTTTCGTTTCTTATAATAACATCAGGAGCATTAAGTTCCATGAGTTTTTTAAGACGGATATTTCTGTTAATAACTCTTCTGTACAAATCGTTTAAATCGTTAGTAGCAAATCTTCCACCATCAAGTTGAATCATAGGTCTTAAATCTGGTGGAATAACTGGAATAACATCCATAATCATCCATTCAAGTTTATTGCCTGATTCGTGGAATGCTTCCAAAATATCAAGTCTTTTAACGATTTTAATTCTCTTTTGGCTTGAACTTTTAATTTTTTCAAGTTCTTTCTTTAACTTGTCAATTTCTTTTTCAAGGTCGACCTTGTGGAGAAGTTCCTTAATTGCTTCTCCACCCATGCCAACTCTGCAACAGTTAGGACCAAATTTTTCTTGAGCCTCTCTGTATTCTCTATCTGTGATTATTTGTTTAACTTCAAAATCTGTTTTTCCTGCATCAAGAACGATGTAGTTTACATAATACAAAACTTGTTCGAGTTGTTTTACAGGAATATCCAATGCAAAACCGATTTTTGAAGGGTTGTTTTTAAAGAACCAAATGTGCGAAACAGGAGTTGCAAGTTCGATGTGACCCATACGCTCTCTACGAACGCTGGAAACTGTAACTTCAACACCACATTTATCACAAATAAGGCCTTTATGTCTTATTCTCTTATACTTTCCGCAATGACATTCATAGTCTTTTCTTGGACCAAATATTCTTTCGCAGAACAAACCATCTCTCTCTGGTTTTTGAGTACGATAGTTTATTGTTTCTGCCTTGGTAACTTCACCATGAGACCATTCTCTAATCTTTTCTGGTGATGCCAAACTGATTTTCATTGCATGAAAATTGTTTAATTCGTACATTATTTTTCTCCTTATTCTTCATCAAAATCATCGAACAAATCTTCTTCATCGAACATAGATTCGTCTATTTGTGTATCCATATTATCTTCAAGACCAAGGTCATCATCTGCATTTTCAACATCAAGGTCAATATCTTTAAGTTCGTTTTCAATGCTTTGAGTGAGTCTTCTTGGTGCTGCTTCTTCTGGAGCAATTTCGTCAACGCTAAGTTCTTTGTTGTCGTTGGTTAAAATCTTAACATCAAGACCGATTGCTTGGAATTCTTTAACCAAAACTTTAAAGCCTTCTGGAACACCAGGTTCAGCAATAGGTTCGCCCTTAACGATGCTTTCGTAAGTTTTTGTTCTTCCTTGAACATCGTCGGACTTAACTGTAAGCATTTCTTGAAGCAAGTGTGATGCACCGTAAGCTTCAAGTGCCCAAACTTCCATTTCACCAAATCTCTGTCCACCGAACATCGCTTTACCACCAAGTGGCTGACGAGTTACAACTGCATAAGAACCGATTGAACGAGCATGGATTTTTGTTTCAGACATGTGTTCAAGCTTAATCATATACATAACGCCGACAGTAACTTTGTTTTCAAATGGTTCACCTGTTCTGCCATCGTATAATTGCATTTTTCCATCTTGTGGCAAGTTGTTTTCTTTAAGCATTTGCAAAATGTCGCTTTCTTTTGCACCATTAAATGTTGGAGTTGCAACTTTCCAGCCAAGTGTTTTTGCAATCAAACCTAAATGAACTTCCAAAACCTGACCAATATTCATACGAGATGGAACACCTAGTGGGTTAAGAACGATGTCAACTGGTTGACCGTTTGCCATAAATGGCATATCTTGTTCTGGCAATACTCTTGAAACAACACCTTTGTTTCCGTGACGACCTGCCATTTTATCGCCAATTGAGATTTTACGTTTTTTAGCAATGTATACTTTAACCAAAGTGTTAACACCTGGGTCAAGTTCGTCTTTGTTCTTTCTTGTAAACACTTGAACATCAACAACGATACCACCGCTTCCGTGAGGAACTTTTAATGAGTTATCTCTAACTTCTCTTGCTTTTTCACCGAAAATTGCACGAAGCAATCTTTCTTCTGGAGTAAGTTCTGTTTCGCCCTTTGGTGTAACCTTACCAACAAGGTAGTCACCAGGTCTAACTTCTGCACCAACTCTAACGATACCATTTTCGTCCAAGTTTCTTAACATTTCTTCAGAAACATTTGGAATATCTCTTGTGATTTCTTCATCACCAAGTTTTGTTGACCTTGCTGCACATTCTTCTGTTTTAAGTGCAATGGATGTGAAGGTGTCATCTTTAACTAATTTTTCGCTAATTAAGATAGCATCTTCGTAGTTGTAACCTTCCCAGTTCATAAATGCAATAGTAACATTTTTACCAAGAGCAAGTTCTCCGTTTTGTGTGGAGTAACCATCTGCTATAACATCGCCTGCTTTAACAACATCGCCGTGTTTAACGTTTGGTCTTTGATTGTAACAAGTTTCCTTGTTTGTTTTTTGGAATTTTGTTAATTCAAAAGTTCTTATTTTGCCATTATCTTGTTTAATCTTAATTGTTTTTGCATCAACATAATCAACAACGCCATCAACATCGCTAACAACCATAGCACCGCTATCCAAAGCAATTCTATGTTCAACACCTGTTCCAACTATTGGGCTTTCTGCTCTTAAAAGTGGAACTGCTTGACGTTGCATGTTTGAACCTGTTAAGGCACGAACAGTATCATCGTTTTCAAGGAATGGAATTAAAGATGTTTGAGCGGA
>CAKVHQ010000002.1 GCA_934749845.1 uncultured Clostridia bacterium | reverse complement strand
CAAAACCCTATATAAGAAATTTATTCATACATATGTAATAGACCAAGGTCTTACCGAAAAGACGCTGTTGGAAAGCCTTTGCTTTTTGGAACAACTGACGAATTTTTGAAACGCTTCCAAATTGAATCAATAAATCAACTTCCGGACTACGAAGAGATTTTAAAACAAGTTGAAACTATCGAAAGCGACAAGAGCTTGTATAACGAATTTGAAATTGAAGATGACGAACAAGTGCTTATAAATGGTCAATACGTAAGCAAAAAGTCGATGACTTTGGAAGAATTAAACGGCGAAAGAATTAAAGAACGCCGTGAGCAAAGCAAAAAAGATGATGTGTTGCTTGAAGACTTGTTAAACAGCCAAAAGGCACTTGAAAACTTAAACAAGCATATCCAAGAAACAGTGCTAAATCCAAAGCTACAGGAACAAGAAACTCCCCAAAACAAAGAATTGAGCAAAGACCAAATTAACACCTTGCTAGAAAATTCTAAAGACGAAATTCCTGCGTTTTTGAAAAGCGATAAAACAATTCAAAAAGTTGAATAGTAAAACTAAACGATAAGTTGAATAATCAAACTTAAACCACCACCATAAATGGTGGTTTTTTTATTGCCTTTACATAAAAATTGAAAATTGGAAAATAATAACAATATGAACTGGATATTATGGCTTTTGTTGTTTTTGTTTCTTTTTATAACTTTACTAGTTGTAATACCAATAAATTTAAAAGCCAAAGTGGTTTATGATGTTCTAAACAACAAAGGAAAATTACAATTTAAAATGTTTAAACTTAACCTTTTTAAAGCCACATTTAGCATTGAAAAGGGCTATGTTGAACTTACGACCAAGAAAAATAAAAAAATATTAGTTCCAATAGAAACTGGCGAAAGTGGAATTAACATTCAAACAGATTTTATTCTTATTCTAATAAAAAAAATTCGTATTCAGCACGGCACAATTTACGTTAACTTTGGGGCAAAAACAGATGCCTTTGCCACAGCTATGATAGTTGGCGCAGTTAAGGTTTTAACAAGCTGTTTTGGTGCTATTTTGAAAAGCAAAAAAACAGATAGTAAAATCACTAACAAAATTTACCCAAGTTTTTCAAAAGATGAACTTTTGTTTTGCCTAAAGGCAAGCATAAAAATAAGCATAATTCAAGTGTTTAATGCTTATATAAAATCGGTTATTGGAAAAATTAAATTTAACAAGGAGTTAACTCAATATGAATGATGACAAAAAACACCCAATAAACAAAATTATGGAAGAAGCCTTAACGAAAATAAAAACCATAATTGATGTTGACACGGTTATTGGTTCGCCACTAAAAACTTTGGACGGAATAACAATTATCCCTATCACAAAAGTTAGTGTTGGCTTTATTGCTGGGGGCGGAGAATATTCGCAAAATATTCCGCCTAAAAAACTAAAAGACAACTATCCTTTTGCTGGTGGTTCTGGTGCTGGGTTTAATATTAACCCAATAGGCTTTTTGGTGGGCAAAGAAGCCAATTTAAGATTTGTTGGAGTTGATAATAAAAACTCATTTGAGAAAATATTTAAAACAGCAAATGAACTAATTAAAAAAATAACTGATAAATAGGAGGTCGTATGAAACAAAAAAGTATTATCGCGCTAATGAGCCTTTTACTAGCCATTATGATGCTAATATCACTGTTTGCACCCAGAAAAGTGGTGTCGGTTAATGCGGAAGAAGTTAAAACACTTTGCAGTGCAAAGTCGATGTGCGTTATTGAGCAAACAAGCAAGCGTGTTTTAATGGAAAAAGATAAAGACATTCAACTTCCTATGGCAAGCACAACCAAGGTTATGACCGCACTAATTGCCCTAGAAAATTGCCAAAATCTTGATGAAACTTTTGCTGTTGATAATCGTGCAGTTGGTATTGAAGGAACAAGCATTTATTTACGAAAAAACGAGCATTTGTCTATGCGCGAACTTTTGTATGGACTGATGCTGAATTCTGGCAATGATGCTGCCATGGCAATAGCGTATAGAATTGGCGAAGGCGATGAGCAAAAGTTTGTTGACCTTATGAACGAAAAGGCAAAGCAACTTAACCTAGAAAACACGCATTTTGATAATCCCCACGGGTTAGACAGCAAAACTCATTACACATCAAGTTACGACTTGGCTGTTATTTCTGCAAAGGCAATGGAAAATGCCGATTTTAGAGAGATTGTGAAGACCGATGTAAAGGAAATATCCGCTCCAAAGGAAATGGGACATAGATTTGTTAGAAACAAACATAAGTTGTTAAAGAAAATGGAAGGCTGTGAAGGAATTAAAACAGGCTTTACAGACAACGCAAGACGATGCTGTGTTACAAGTTGCTTAAGAAACGGAATGAGACTTATTTGTGTGGTGCTTAATTGTAATGATATGTTTGAAGAAAGCCAAAAGTGTTTGGAGTCGTGCTTTAAAGATTACACTTTAACCACTATTGTTGAGCCATATAAGTATATAGGAAAAACTTTGGTAGTAAATAGTCCAAAAGAAGAAATTGATTTATATGTTAAAGAGGGATTTTCCTATCCATTAAAAGAAAACGAAATTGAAGACATTAAAGTGGAAAGCAACTATGACGATGTTGTTGAAGCACCTAAAGACAAAGACTATGAAGTTGGCGAACTTAAAGTTACATTTAAAAATGACTTGATTTATTCTCAAAAAATTTGTACCATAGAAGAAGTTAAGGAGAAGAATCTAGGAGATAAGGTTAAAGATATAATTGATAACTGGTACTAGAACTACACTATGAGAATAAACAAATATTTGGCTTCTTGCGGTGTTGCAAGCAGAAGAAAAGCAGAACAACTAATTGTTGATGGCAAAGTAAAAGTAAATGGCTGTGTGTGCAGTGAACTTGCAACAGACATTAAAGAAATGGACAAAGTTGAAGTTAATAACACTTTGGTGTCTTTGCCAAGCAATTTAGAGTACTATATGCTAAATAAACCAAAGGGGTATGTGTCATCGGTTAAAGACGACAGAGAGCGAAAAACAGTCATAGACTTAATTCACACCACTGCAAGAATATTTCCAGTTGGTAGATTAGACTATGATAGCGAAGGGTTGCTACTGTTAACTAATGACGGAGACTTAACCTATAAACTAACACACCCAAAAAATGAGATAACTAAAACATATACCGTAAAAATTGAAGGCGGAATAGAAAAAAGCCAGTTAAGACAACTTGAAAACGGAGTTGTTATTGATGGCTATAAATTAAGCCCATGTCAAGTTACAGTAAAACTTCAAGATGAAAAATTTACGAAACTTGAAGTTGTAATTCACGAAGGCAGAAATCGAGAAATTAGAAAAATGTTTGAAAGTATCGGGAAAAATGTGGTTTACCTTAAACGAACCAAAATTGCAAAATTGGCACTTGGCGGATTAAACCGTGGCGAATATCGCAAGTTGTCCCCAAGCGAAATAAAGTATTTAAAATCATTATAATCAATAAAAAAATAAAATAAAATATTTTGCAAAACAGTGCAAAAACGTTTGACAATAAAACAGCGAAAATGGGAAACTCTTAAAGAGAAAAGATAGCGAATAAACTAACGAAAAAGTTAGGACATGGTTGACCAGCGACATGGTTGACCAGTAAGTGAGTTAAGGTGAAAAGCATTTTAAACAGTCAACCAAAAGGTTGGCTGTTTTTTTGTTAAAAAAATAAAAAAGGAGAAAAAACAAAATGGTAAAAACAAAATTTAGTACAAAAATAGTAGCAGTATTTTTGGCTGTGTTAACAATTTGGACTTTTGCGTTTTCCTTGTTTCAAGCAAACAAAGTTTATGCCGCAAGTAGTTATGAAGTGGGTGACAAAATTTCATATGGTACATACAATGGCAACAAACTAACTTGGACTGTTTTGGATAACGATGGGAATGGTCACGCCCTTGTATTGTGTGATGTGGCAGTTCAAAAAATGGCTTTTGGTAGTTCGAATACTTATGTAACAAGTGATGTAAGAACATGGCTTAATGGAACATTTTATGATGCGATTAGCACTGACACAACTGAAACAATACTTGCAGTTAATACACCAGATGCATCTTCAAAAACAACAAGCAACATTGTTAATAGTAGTGGAACAGACCATGTTTTCTTGTTAAGTAAATTAGATGTGTTTGGCGATGAAGAAACAGGGGAAAAAGCATTTATTCCATTAACTGATGATTTAAATAAAGAAAAAAAATTTGAAAGTAAATCTTCTACATGGTGGATTCGTACGCCAAATAATAGTTTAAGTAACGGTAGGTATGTTTATATTGTTGATATTGCAGACGATGACGAAGATGGAACTTCTCTTGGTTCGACTGGTTATTCTTGGAAATTAACTACTGTTGTTCCAGCGATGTACATTTCAGCACCAAAAAAGACGGTTTCTTCAACAGGAATAGTTAATGATTTGGGCTTATTTATTGCTCCAACAATATTGGTTCTAGCAGTCGCAACTGCTTTGTTGAGCAGAAGAAATAAAAAAGTGAAGTAAATGAAAAAGGAAGAGATTGAATTCTTCCTTTTTTTAATTAGTTTTATCTCATTTTTCTAATTAGTCCAACAACTTTACCTAGAATTATCACATTGGAAGTGTAGATAGGACTCATTGTGTCATTTTCTGGTTGAAGTCTAAAACGGCCTGTTTCACGATAAAATCTTTTTACTGTTGCGTGATAGTCTACCATAGCAACAACAATTTCGCCATTTTCAGCCGAAGATTGTTTGTGAACAACAATATAGTCGCCGTTATGTATTCCGGCGTTTATCATGCTGTTTCCTTCGGCTTGAAGCATAAATAAATCTTGGCTATTAAATAAGTTTTGTGGGAAAGAGTAGATGCTTTCGTAATTTTCAACAGCCAAAATTGGCGTTCCGCAAGTTACTCTACCAACGAGTGGAACTTTTACCATAGGAATTTCTTCTTCTTTTTTGTTGTCGATAATTTCAAATGCTCTTGCTTTGGAGTTAGAACTCTTTTTTATAACGCCTCGTTTGTCTAAAATATCAAGATAATAACTTATGGTTGATGTGCTTTTAATGCCCAAATGGTCTGCCATTTCTCGAACACTTGGAAGATAGTTCATGTTAGAACTGCAATCACAAATATAATCAACTAATTTCTCTAAATTTTGTTCAATTTTTTTCATTTATCAAGTTCCTTTAATTTTTTCTCGATATATTTATAACACATAAAAATTAGTTTGTCAAACATTTGTTCTAAAAAATTTTTAATCTCTTAATTTTACTTTCGTTGAAGCACTTCGTCTCATGTCGTCAGAAATTTGAGCATAATACTTTTTGGTAGTGTTAACATCTTTATGACCAAGAACGCTTGCAACGATATAAATGTCTCCAGTTTCTCTGTATAAATTTGTGCCGTAGGTTGACCTAAGTTTGTGCGGAGTAATCTTTTTTAGTGGGATAACCGAACTGCAATATTTTTTTACTAGTTTCTCCACAGCCCTTGTGGTAATTCGTTTATTTTGAAGGGAAAGGAAAAAAGCAGGTTCGTCTTCGCTTGCTTTCGCGTTTCGTTCATCAAGATATTGCAATAAAGCAGTTTTAACTTCATCGCTAAAATAGAGAATAACTCTTGCTCCGCCTTTTCGGGTTATAGTGAACGCATTTTGGTTAAAATCTATGTCGCTAACATCTAGTCCAACCAACTCGCTTATACGAATTCCAGTGCCCAAAAAAAGCGTCATTATTGCAATGTCACGGCATTTTGTAATGTCATGAAATTTCTTTTCGGCAGGGGAAAGGTCTTCGCCCGTTTCAACGGCATTTAAAAGTTTTACAACTTCTTCGGGTTCAAGTTTGATAATTTCCTTGTCTTTTAACTTTGGACTATCCAATTTATCGCCGATATTTTGGTCGATTTTGCCTTTGCGATAGAAAAATCTTAACATGGTTTTAACGCTAGAAAACTTTCTTGCTTTTGTTTTTCTTGTGTTAATAAACACTTTGTTTTGATTTTCGTAAGAATTTAAGTAAACCAAATATTTTTCAATATGAGAATCCGTAACTCTGTTTAAATCGGCAAGCGTTAGTTCGCTGGGCGACTTGTTTGAAAAAGCATAAGTTTGTGTGGTTAAAAAGATAAAAAATCTTTTTAAATCTTGTGCGTAACCAAGCCTTGTAAGTGGCGTTGTACGGCTTTCAATTCCAATAAAAAAGTCTTCGCAAAACATGGGTAAATCTTTCAAAATTTTTTGCAGTTGTTGCTCGTTTTTTATGTTTCGTTGTTGAAAATAATTAAGTTTTTCCATACTTAAATTATAGCACATGTGTTTAATTTAAAAAAGTATTTTGCGAATACTTGCGACAAAAAATATTGTATAAATAAATTGATTTTATATAAACATTTGTTTATAATAAAAATGGAAGGTATGAATGGAAAAGGAAAATTTAAGCATTGTTTTAAAAGCGATTGAAGACAAAGAAAAACGAGAAAATACTAAAATATACACTTTATATGAAGACTTATACGCAAAGTTGGAAGAAATTAAAGATACGGCTTTTAACGACTTATTAACTGGCATATTGACGGTTTTTCCTTTTGGCGATTATATTTCAAACACTGGCTATGAAAATTCACTAATAGAATTTTATATAATTTATAAAACAGACCGAGAAAATATAAATTTAGCAGTGACATCTCAAAAAGTCACAAAAAAAGGTAAAGTTAAAGTTAGCACTTATCAACAAATTATGGGCGTTGCAACAAATAAAGGCATTATGCAAGCAGAACAAGTGGCTGAAAGGTTTGACGCTTACTTAAGAGCGCAAATGCCTTCGATTGCGAAAATTTACACAAAACGCAACCAAATTATGATTAGGTTTGCTCAAAATGTCGTTGCAAAAATCACAATTTGCTATGACTTTGGGAATGAGAATTTTTTATGTCGACGTGTGAACACTTGGGTTAATGTAAATCCAACCCAATATTTAGATAATATAGACAAAAAAAATGAACAAACAAAGCAAAATTTTGGAAAAGTTGTAAAACTATTCAAAGCACTAGAACTTGAATTATTGCTTGCCGAAGAAACTGAATTATATATCGGCAAAAATGGTTTTGTTGAAAATTATTTATACAACATTCCAAACAATTTGTTTTTGGAAAACAACAATTATGCTATGATACAAAATATTATAACTTACATGCTTAACAAAAAACCTAATAATTTTATGCTTGCTGACGAAACTGATTTAATGTTTAACAACAAATCGCTTTACTCAATAAAATTAGCAAAGCAATTTGTTAACAAAATTAGATATGCTTTTGAAAACTTTGAAGAAGTAATTGATAAAAAATCGTAACGAAATTAAGTTACGATTTTTTTAAGAATTTTGAAAACTTGAAAAAATTTAAAAAATAGTAAAAAATATAAACTCCCGACTTTTCGGGCTATTTCATAGGGATAAAATTCGCAAAATCTGTATTTTGCGAATAGTTATAAATATAAATAAAAACAATTTTTTATTCACCTACTCCAAAAAAACATAGCTAATGCTATGCTTAAGAAATTCTTTTTCAATATAAATTGTAATGTTTAGCGTATTTGGTTTATGAATTGTTTCAATTATTATCTCTTATACACCAAATCATTTATTACTCGTATTACTCGTCTAAAATAACTTTATTAAAAAGTTGCAGTCTTTTAGTAGTTTTTGGCATTGCTTATAATTAGGCATGTATTTTCCTACCAATTTCCAAAATTTATAACTGTGGTTTAACTGGCTTAAATGACAAATTTCGTGAATGATAATATAATCAATTAGTTCTGGCGAAAGCATTAAAAGCTTGTAATTAAAATACAAATTTCGTTTGCTGTCACACATACCCCATTTTGTTTTGCTTGAAACAACCTTAATCGCCGAAAATTCGGCATTTAAACGCTTTGTTTGATTGATTATTCTTGGGAATAAAATGTCGTCACAACGCTTAATTAAAAACGATTTAAGCATTGCTTTTCGGCTATTCAAAGAGTTTGTTGACTTTATAATTAGTCCATCATTGGTTAAATATGGCTCATCTATCCCCTTTGTTTGATAAATTTTAAATAATTTTCCTAGATAAAAAATCTTTTCATAGTTCACTACTTCGTAGTTTTTTTGCAAAATTGATTTAGTTTTTGTTTGCTTTTCTTCTATCCATTTTTGTTTTTTGTTAATGAACGAAAAAATTTCGTCCAAGGTCATATTTCTTGGCGCTTTAACAATCAAATCGCCATAATCATCTATCGTTAATGCAAGACTGTTTCTGTCACTTCGCTTTATTAGTTTTGGTGTTATCATATTCATAAGTTTAAAACACAAAAGTAAAAAAAGCAACGATTTTTCGGCACTTTTAGAGTTTGCATAGTATTTTGCATAGTATTGTTTGACATATTGTAAAACAATATGTTAAAATTTGTTAAATTAAGGAGACAAAAGATGAAACAAAGCATAGGTTCAGGCAGAGGTTCGGTTTATAATATTATCATGAAAGCCCTTCAATCTGGCGATAAATATGGCTATGAAATTTGTCAAGAAGTTGAACAAAAGACAAATGGAAACTATATTTTAAAACAGCCAAGTTTGTATAGCGGACTTAAACGATTGGAGTCGCAAAAATTAGTTGAATCTTATTGGGGTGATAGTGATATTGGTGGTAGACGCCATTATTACCGCTTAACCGAGCAAGGAAGAAGAAAAATTGAACAAACCAACTTTTCGTGGGAAGATGAACGAAACGACTTGGTTGACTCTATGTTTCAAAAAAGCGAATTAGAGAAAAATATTGATAACATTAAAGAAGATTTACAAGATGCAAAATCTTCGCTTTTTGATGCTCAAAAAACTAATGAACAATTAAGTCAAGCAATCAACTCGCCTGCTCCACAAACTGAAAATAAAACTTTTGGTCATAAAGTTAATGAAAATCAGTTTGATTTGTTCTCTTTTGCAGATTTAAGCAATAAAAAAAATGAAGAGGCTCAACAAGAAATTGCTACTCAACCAAAAGTGGAAGAAATTAAGCAACCAGAGCGTGAAGAAAAGGTTGAGCCACAAAATATAGTTGAACAAAAAGAAGAAAAAATTGTTGAAGAAAAAACTTTAAAACAAGAAGAAGTTTCGGTTGGAGAAAAATTGAATAGCAAAATAAATTTCGACGATTTCATTAACCAGTCTTCAACAAGTTTTTATGAAAACAAAGAAGAAAAGTCCACCACTCCTGTTTCGTTTGAAGATTTAGACAGAACCAGTGATTTTATGGGCAGTTTTAACAATTCCACAATGCAAGAAACTGCTGTTAAAAAAGATAATTTTGATGAACTATATGAAAAGTTTCAAAAGTCGTTTGAAGAACAATCTAAAACAAATGAAGAGCCTAAAAAAGAAGAAAACTTTTTTGACCAAACAGAGCAAGAACGCTTGATGCAAGAAAGAAGAATGAGTGAGGCACTTTCTGGAAACTTAAATGCACCAAAAGTTGATGAAAATTTGCATAAGGTGGAAATTTTTGATAGCAGTTTGGTAAATGCAAATAGTAATAGCCAAGAGATTCAAGCCGATAGCGCTCAAAATTCACAAACTTTTGAAAAGTATGAAAATAAAGAATTTGAACAGTCACAAGTTACTTCTTCAACTATGCGTCAAATTAACGATAAAAACACCAATTTAACCGAAGATTTGGGCTTTACTAAAGATTTTGTTGATAACTTTAACAACATAAATTTTAAAAGCATTTTTGGCGATGTTTATGATGACAGTGATAAGCAAAGCTTAATTGCTAAAACAGAGCAAGTTGCTGAACCAGAACCAGTTGAACAAGTGGTTAGAAAAAATAACGACCAATCATTAGCACACGAATATATGAACAATATCAATTTGAGTTTAGATTCTTCAAAATATAGTTCCACAAAGGCTTATAACCAAGAACAAAACAGTAATTATAAAAACTTTGAACAAAATTATTACGACAAAATAAATACTACGAACTCGAATGACTTAAGTTTCAACGAAAAAGCAACCATAAGTCAAACAGAAGCACAATATAGCACTAACAACTTGTCATTTGACAAGAAATGCGAAAATCATGGATATAATTTTAGCGATTACGAAATAAGGTATCTTCGCAAAAATGTTCCGGAAATTAAAACAAGTAAGTTTACAAGAATTGGCAAACTAAACTTTACTTCAAGCATGATATTGTCGCTAATTGCTATTGCCCTTCTTTTAACATTTTCGTTAGTAAAAGAACAACAATTTATTTTAGTAAATAACCAAAAGTTATTTATGCTTGCAAATGCATCTGTTATTGGGCTATTTATGATTATCGAAATTGCTTCGTATTCATATGGCAAATATAAACGTGTTATATATAAATTTGAAACTAAACGCTTTTTACTTAACTTAATCGTGGCAGTTGTTGGATTTGGCTTGTTATTTTTGTTTAACAACCTATCTGGTATGACTTTGAAAACAATAGGAAATTACTGTTTTAGTTTCGTTGTGCCTTCTTGTTTGCTAATTTTGTACGCAACGATGCCTGTTTTAAATAAAATTTTTAGCAAACTTCCATATTATGCCAAATAATTTTTGCAGTTTTGTTTTTTGAATGTTATTATTATAATAATAAGGAGATAAAATATTTTGACAAAAATAGTTTTAGATGTTGCCAATGTAACAAAAAAATTTGGCGAAAGAGTTGCCGTTGATAATGTTTCCTTTCAAATTTTTGAAGGGGAAATTTTTGGGTTAATCGGTCCTAATGGCGCTGGAAAAACAACAATTATAAAAATGATAACTGGTTTAATTTCATGCACAACTGGAACAGTTTTTATTTGCGGCAAAAATATTAAAAAAGATTTTGAAAAAGCAATTTTAAATGTTGGTGGAATTATTGAAAATCCAGAATTGTATCCATATATGTCTGGAATGGATAACTTAAAATATTTTGCTAGCCTCTACCCTCACATTTCACAACAAAGAATAAATGAAGTTGTAAGATTAGTTGGAATGGAAAAAAGAATTTTTGATAAAGTGAAAACTTACTCTTTGGGCATGAAACAAAGAGTTGGTATTGCACAAGCACTTCTCCACAATCCAAAACTTTTGATATTAGATGAACCAACAAATGGATTAGACCCAAATGGCATAAAAGAAATGAGAACATTTTTAAGAAAGTTGGCGCAGGAACAAAAAATTTCAATTTTGATATCCAGCCATATTCTTTCCGAAATGGAACAATTATGCGACACTGTTGGGATTATTGATGGTGGCAAACTTATTGAAGTTAAAACAATCGAACAACTTAAAAAGGGTATTGAAAAACAAAACAAGGTTTGCATCAAAGTTGACTATCCAAATTTTGCGGGCAAACTTATCATTCTAAATTATAAAGTACCGGTATATTTGGCTGGAAACACTATTATTTTTGAAATGAACGAACGAAAAATCCCAGTCGTAACATCTATGCTTATTAAAGAAGGCATTTCAATTTATGGAATTAGCACTATAACAAAATCACTTGAAGAAGTGTTCACTGAATTAGTTTCAAAGAAAAAAGCAATAAATAGTATTAAATAGGAGAAAATTATGTTTCGTATTTGCAAAGCAGAATTTAAAAAATTGTTTTATAAGCCCGGCATTTATGTTTTGGCTGGTATTTTGATTTTTGTTCTTGCGTGCTGTTCATTTTTGTATAGCCCAAGCGACAGAGATAAATATTATGTTACGCCATCATCAAGTGCGAACACTGTTGATAAATTTTATACAGAGTTAAATGGAACACTAGCAAATTCTTTAAATAATTTTGAAAGGAACATCGACTCTGCTCAAAGTTTTATTGATAGTTATGTAACCGAAAACGACATAATTGGCAGTTTAAATGCCAAAGTTGAAGCAATGTATCAACAATATGTTAAGTTTAGAGATTCATTATCAAGAGGCTCAACTGCAGATACAAAAACAGAACGCAATAAATTTATTGAGTCCTTCACCGATTTTAAAAATTATTACAGCGAAAATGTTGGAAAATATGATAATCAATTTGGTGGCGTAAGCCAAATTGGCAAACAAGAAATTCATGTTTTAACCAACGCTAAACTAAATCGCCAAATTTTATCGCAAGTTACTCAATGGCATGATGATATGGTTAACTACTCATCTGCACATAGCGACGAAGAAGTTTTGGTTAATGATTTTGTAAGAGAAATTGGTAGCAAGTTCTCTCCTATCTTATCCGGTTATATCAACAAATTAAAACCTTTCCAACCAGATGCAAGTTATGTTAATTCGTTGTATGAATATGTTAATGTTGCAAGAACCAAAATTAGCGAAATTCGTGCCGAAATTGACCAATTCCACGAAGCAAACAAAAGTGGAACTGAAAACACTAGAACAAGCAATATAAACCACCTTTCACTTCTTGCAACCAAATTTAAGTTGCATTGTAACGAAACATTAGAACTTGTTACAAACGGAATTTATCTTAATGCTTTGAAAGATTATAGCGGAACACAATTAAATAGTTTTTATGGCTTGGAAAACTTTAACTTTTACGAAGCCCAAGAAACACAATCAAAACTCATCTACTACTCTAATCATGGAACATGCAGTATGGATTACGCAAATCCATTCAACTTAATGCAACCATCCAATTTCAAAATTAACTGCTATGACTTTTCATATTACGCTTTAAGACTTTGCATGTTTATTATAATTATATATGTAGTTACAGTTGCTGCCACCACAATTACTGGCGAGTTACAATCTGGCACTATGAAAATGCTTGCAATTAGACCATATAAAAGAGAAAAAATCCTTGGTGGTAAATTGTTAGCAACACTTCTTATTGGAATTATTTTGATTTTAGTTAGTGCTGTTGCAACTTTAATTATGGGACTAATCTCCTATGGCGGAGCAAGTATGCAAGTTCTAGTTGTATTTAATGCAACCAAGGCTGTGGCTATGTCACCTTTCGCTTTATATGCAATTATGCTTTTAACTTTAATGGTAGAAATGGTATTCTTTGTATTACTTGCCATGGCAATTTCACTATTGTTTAAATCACAAATAGGTTCAGTAGCAGTTTCTATTTTAGCCTTCTTTGGAACACTTGTGTTAAATACTTTACTTGGAAAATCGGCTTGGCTAGCAGTTCTTCCATTCACAAATATCAACTTGTACAAATATTTTGGAAGTTCGTTTGTATCCACAAGTAACGATTTCCTTGCTTCAGTTTTAACATCGCCTGTTGCAAACGGAGTTAACTTCTGGATAAGCGCTGTTTACACCTTAATTTCAATTATTGGCTTAACAGTTTTAATATTTGAAGTATTTAAGCGTAGAGATATGAGATAATAAATAACAAAAAAACACTCAATTTTGAGTGTTTTTTATTCGTCTTTTTTGCTATGTAGTTTGATTTGTTCTGTTGCGAGTTTGTCGCATTGATTGTTATATTTATTGTCTGCATGTCCCTTAACTTTTTGCCATGAAACTTGGTGCTTGTCACACAGGGCAATTAGTTCTAACCATAAATCCTTGTTCGACACTGGCTTATTTTGAGAGTTAATCCAGCCATTGTTTTGCCATGCTTCAATCCAGTTATTTTTAAAGGCATTGTAAACATAAGCACTGTCGGTATAAACAGTTACACTAACTTTTCGCTTTAATGCTTTTAAACCCTCAATAACGGCTTTTAGTTCCATTTTGTTGTTGGTTGTGTTTTCTTCATAACCGCTTATTTCTTTAATGTTATCGCCATAAATTAGCACAGCACCATATCCGCCAATCCATGTTCCATTTTGGCTACAAGCTCCGTCTGTGTATAAATCAACTACTGGTAAATTTTCCATGTAGAAATTTTAGCAAGCAAAAAAATAAAAGTCCACTATTTTCCTTGAATACTTATATTTTGTACAATATTTCTTGACAAAAAATATATAATGAGTTATGATAATAACACTTAGGCGAATAGCTCAGTTGGTAGAGTCGCGGTCTCCAAAACCGTTGGTCGTGGGTTCGAGTCCTACTTCGCCTGCCATTAAAATTGCCCGAAATTTCGGGCTTTTTTTATTTCATTACAAAAATAAAAAATAAAATAAAAATATATTGACACAACTTTTGACACAACTTTTATTTTAAAAAATTATAAAGTTTATTTATGAAAAAAAACGAACCTTTATAGGCTCGTTTTTCTTTTTTATTTTGCATAATCAGTTGAACGCCATTCACGAATAACATTAACTTTAATTTGACCTGGATACTGCATTTCGTTTTCAATCTTACGAGCAATATCTCTTGCCAAAAATTCTGCATCTTCGTCTTTAATTTCATCTGGTTTAACAATAATTCTAACTTCACGACCTGCTTGAATTGCGTAGGATTTGTCAACGCCTTTGAAACTGTTGGCAATCTCTTCAAGTTGTGTAAGTCTTTTAATATAGTTTTCGATGTTTTCACGCCTTGCGCCCGGTCTTGCACTTGAAATTGCATCTGCTGCTTGAACAATCATTGCTTCAACTGTTCTATATTCAACGCCACCGTGGTGGGCTTCAATACAATGAATAACTTCTTCGCTTTCGTGATATTTTCGGCATAAGTCAACACCAATGGATACATGTGTTCCTTCGGTTTCTTGGTCTAGGGCTTTGCCTATATCGTGAAGCAATCCACCGCGTTTTGCAATTTTAACATCTGCACCAAGTTCGGCAGCAAGTGCTCCTGCAATATGGCATACTTCAAGCGAATGTTTTAAAACATTTTGACCGTAACTTGTTCTGTATTTCAATCTTCCTAAAACTTTTAATAGTTCTGGGTGAATTCCATGAATGCCAGCATCAAATGCGGTGTTTTCGCCTGCTTCTTTAATTGTTTGGTCAATTTCTCGTTGCACTTTTGCAACCATTTCCTCAATTCTTGCTGGATGAATACGTCCATCAATAATGAGTTTTTCAAGGGTTTGTCTTGCAACTTCTCGTCTAACTGGGTCAAATCCAGAAATTACAATGCTTTCTGGTGTGTCATCAACGATAAAGTCAACTCCTGTTGCTTGTTCAAGCGCACGGATGTTTCGTCCTTCACGACCGATAATTCTTCCTTTCATTTCATCGTTTGGAAGAATAACAGTTGAAACTGTGACTTCACTTGTTTGGTCGGCTGCATATCGTTGAATTGCGCCTGTAATGATGTTTCTTGCTTTCTTTTCTGCTTCGTCTTTGGCTTTTTCTTCAATATTGCGAACAAGCCTTACGGCGTCGATTTTTGCTTCTTCTTCATAAGTTGCAAGCAACTCTTTTTTAGCGTCTTCTTTGGTTAGCCCACTTACTCTTTCTAATTCAAGTTTAGCATCGCTTTGAAGTTGAGCCACTTTTTGTTTTTCTGCTTCAAGAGATTTTTCCATCTCTTCTTGTCTTTGTTTTGTTTGGTCAATAATATCTTGCCTTTTGTCTAGTTGTTCCTCTTTTTTTGTTAAGAACTCTTCCCTTTGAGCCATTCTGTCTTCTTGTTTTTGAACTTCAAATCTGCGTTGGCGAATTTCTTCGTCGGCATCTGCTTTGAGTTTTTGAATTTGCTCTTTGGTTTCCAAGATTGCTTCTTTTTTTGTTGTTTTTACTTCAACATAAGCATCTTCAATAATTTTGTTTGCAGCATTTTTTGCTTTTCCAAATTTCTTTGTTGTTAAGTGTTTATCAACAAAGTAGCCACAAACTAAACCACAAGATAGTGCAATGATGACTACTAATATGGAAACCCAAACAGGAACTTCTAAAGTGGCAAGCATGTTAAAAATACTTGTCATGTTTTGCCTAACTCCTTTAAAAATTTTTAAGACCAAAGTGTAGATGCACAAACATATAGGCTACTGCCTATAACTAATAAAATACACTTTGAAATATATATAAAATTTTATAAAAAATTGAAAGATAAATTTATATACATAATCACTTTACATTTTTTTTGCCATAAAGTCAAATAAAATAATGTTCAAATTTTGTCTATAAAAGTAAAAATAAAAAAAGCCAAAAATGGCTTTTATTCTTTTGGTACGATTATCTCTTCCAAATTATTAACAGCATCGTCAACTAATGCGTCAATGTCTAACTTGCTTTCTTCTCTTATTACCTTTTCCAGTTTTGGCTTGATTACTGGAAATTTTGGTAAAAAGACAGTGCAACAATCTTCGTATGGCAAAATTGATGTTTCAAATGTGTTAATATTTTTTGCAATTTCCACAATTTCTTCTTTATCCATAGAAATTAAAGGTCTTAATATTGGCATAGTTTGTGCCACGCTGTTTGTGCTGGTTATGCTCTCTATTGTTTGACTAGCAACTTGCCCTAAACTTTCGCCTGTAACCAACGCTTGACATTTATATGTTTTTGCCACTTTTTCGGCAATTCTAACCATAAATCTACGCATTATAGTTATCATAAATTCTGGGTCGCAATGCTTGTGAATTTCTTCTTGAATTTTTGTGAAAGGTATGCAAATTAGTTTGTAAATTTGAGTGTATGGTTTAACTAGCGAAGCAAGTTTAACAACTTTGTTTTTTGCTTGTTCACTGGTGTATGGATAACTGTGAAAATGAATACCCATAATGTTCATTCCACGCTTTGAAATTCTAAATGCAGCAACTGGGCTATCAATTCCGCCTGAAAGTAAAACAAGACCTTTTCCTGCTGTTCCAACTGGCATTCCACCTAGTGCTTTAACGCTGTCGTCAAAAATATAAGTAAATCCATTTTCTCGAATATCAATAGATACTACTTTTTCTGGGCTGTGCAAATCGACTTCCACATTAGGATTATTTTCAAGGATAACTCCACCAATCTCTCGTGAAATTTCCATAGAACTCATAGGAAAACTTTTGTCTGCTCGTGTTGTTGACACTTTAAAAGTTTTTGCATCTAGTTTATAGTTTTCAAAGAAATTAAACAATATGGCTTTATCTGTTTTAATCCTAATTGCCTTGCTAAATGAATGAATGCCAAAAACAGTCATTAGTCTTTTTTCAATTATGTTTTCATCTTTTGGCTCAAAATCGCTAACAAAGTAACGACTACTAAACATGCTAACAGAGCAATCAATATCTTCGAGTGCAATTTTGATGTTTTTTAATAGTGCCTTTTCAAAATAGTGTCTGTTTCCACCCTTCAAGTGAATTTCGCTATATCTAATTAAAAATACGGTTTTTTGTTCCATCATAGTCCCTTATCCCATTATATTTTGTTTTAATTCAAGCACCGCTTTTGTAAAAGCCTTGCTTGCTGTTTCAACTTCTTCAGTTGTGTTCATTCTTGAAAAACTAATTCTAATATTGCCTTTAACATAGTCTGGTTGTTTTCCCATGCTTTGTAAAACTCTGTTTTCTTGTTTCTTGCTTGAACAAGCACTTCCTGTTCCAACAAGCACATTTTCTCTTTCAAGCAAGTGCATTAAAACTTCACTTTTAAGCCCTTTAAAACTTACTGACAAAATGTATGGGCTGTTGTTAGTTTCGTTTTGGTTGATTTGGTAATCAACTTCTTCCAAGTCTTTGCGTATTTGCTCGATAAATAAATTTTTTAAGTGAGCAACTTTGTTAAAGTTTTCTTGCATGTTTTCGTTGGCAATTTGGCATGCAAGTTCCATACCTAAAATTCCGCTAACATTCTCTGTTCCACTACGATAATTTAGTTGTTGTCCGCCTCCAATCATTTGAGGCTTTAATGCATTTAAGTTTTTATAATATAAAACGCCAACACCTTTTGGTCCATGAAATTTGTGAGCGCTAATCGAGAATGCGTCAACTTGCAAGGAAGAAAGGTCGCATGGAATTTTGCCAAACGCTTGCACGCCGTCAACATGAAAAATTATATTTTTGTTGTATGACTTGATTATGTTTGAAATGGCTTGAATATCGTTTATCGCCCCTGTTTCGTTGCTTACAAACATAATGCTAACAAAATGAGTGTTTGGGCTTAATTTAGACTTTAAATCGTCTAGGTCCACCACTCCGTTAGCAGTTAACTTAACAAATTTTATAATCATACCTTTTTGCTCTAAAAATTTTGCAACATTAGATACCGATGGGTGTTCTCCACTTGAAAAGATATATTCTGCATTTTTCTTTGCTGTAACACTGCCCATAATGGCAAGGTTGTTGGATTCTGTTGCTCCACTAGTAAAAAGTATATTCTTACTTTCAACATTAAGGTACTTTGAAATAGTCTTTTGTGCTTGCTCTAGTTTTTGTTTTATTACTAAACTTTCATGATACATTGCTGATGGGTTATAAAAATCCTCCAAGTTTGTTTTGGAAATTAGTTGGTTAACCTTCTCATCTATTTTTGTTGTGCTTGCATTGTCTAAAAAAATTTTCTCGCTCATGATTTTAGATTATACAAAAACAAGCAAAAAAAGTCTATTGTTTTAAGATTATTTGCTTGTTAAATAACTTATAAGAATTAAGTAACTATGTTAAAAGTGTGTAAGGGCGAAAATATTATTTATAGAATTTTATACAATTCGAGTTATGTTTCCATTTAGTATGGCTTTATTTAAGTGTTTTTTAGTCATTTGACTTTTTAAATAAATAAGTTAATCAATCTAAATTGATTTAAATTTTGAGCATTAAGGAACTAAATTTAGTTGAGAGCTTAACACATTATTACTTCCAAAATATATTTCCGGCACTTTGCCAACAATTATGCTTTCGCCAATTAAAACTTGCGAGTAAACATCAACTGTTTTGTCAGTTCCGGGCAGAAGTACTGAAACGCTTAATTTGAAATTTAAAAAAATTTCATGATGTGTTTGATTTATTCCTACGCTTGTGAAATTGCTTTTAAAACTGCTTTGAATGTTGCCAACAGGTAACATTTTAATTCTTATTTTAGGGCCTATGCCATTAAGCAAAGGTATTCCACTAAAAGTTCCAAGCGGAACATCAAAATATAGGTTAGATTGGTTGTTTAAGGCTTCTTGACAGTTAGATAGTATTGAATTGTTAATTTTGTTGGCATTAAGCGAGTTTGCCGTTATGCTGGTCACATTACCTTCATTATCAAAACTTACATTTATAAGTTGTTCATAAACATCGGTTTGATTGAGCGTTTGCTCTATTGCTTTGTTTATTATTTCGTTGGTTTTCCCTTTAATTGTGGACTTATTTGTTGTTACCACGATAGGATTAACATATAGATTAAAATATGCAAAAATTCCGCTTATAATCAAAACGGTTATTGTGAGAATTATTAGGTGTTTTTTTAATTTCCTTTTCTTATATTCTTTGTTAGAACAAACTTTTCCCATATATTTAAAATATATGAACAATAAATTTCAATAATTCTAACAAAACAAAAATGGGCAAATGCCCATTCTTAAAATCTTTTTGTGTGAGAACTGAATATCAGTGAGAAAATAAACGAAAAGAAAACTGCGGCTGCAATTCCGCCTGCGGTTGCCATAAGTCCTCCTGTAAATAGACCAATAACCCCTTTTGTTGACACTTGTTTTATAACTCCCTTTGCTAGTGTTCTTCCAAAGCCAACGATTGGCACTGTTGCCCCTGCTTTTCCAAAATCAACTATTGGGTCATATAGCCCTAGACCTTCCAAAAAAACACCTGCAACCAAGAACGACACTAATATTCTTGCCGAAGTCATTTTAGTTTTGATGATAAGTATTTGTCCTATTAAGCAAATAATTCCGCCAACTAAAAATACTTTTAAATAAGTTAATAACATAAATTTTCTCCTTAATATAAGTTTGCATAGCACTTAAAACATGCCGATTTTTCTGCGTTTCATCGGTTTTTACTCATCTCCGCGTTCAACCACAACAGCATGTGAAATTGCGGGAATTGTGTCCCCTTGAAAAGTTGTTGTTGGGCTTAATAATGCACCAGTTGCTAAAAACAGCACCTTTTTATAAGTTCCGTCTTTTATGTGCGACAAAACATAAGAATTAAAAACGCTAGCACTGCAACCTGCTCCACTTCCGCCTTGGTATGTGTGCTGATGGTCATCAAAAATCATTTGTCCGCAGTCACTGTAATTTGAACCCAGAGCATAGCCATTTCGTTCCATTAAATCCCGTAAGATTTCACTTCCAAGTTTACCTAAATCTCCCGTTAAAATAAGGTCATAGTCGCTTGGTCTTGTTTTGGTATCACTAAAATGTGCAATTAAAGTATTCATAGCAGCAGGCGCCATGGCTGCTCCCATGTTATTGGCGTCAGCAATGCCATAGTCAACAACCTTTCCAAAAGTTGCCATAGTGATTTTTGGACAACTCTTATCTCCGTTTAGTGATAATAGCGTTGTTCCTGCTCCTGTAACAGTCCATTGAGCAACTGGTGGGCGTTGATTTCCCAGTTCAAGTGGGAAACGATATTGCTTTTCTGCCGTTGAAAAATGGCTTCCTGTGGCACAAACTGCTGTTTTCACATATTTTCCATCGACGAGACAACTTGCAATCGCCAAACTCTCTGTCATGGTTGAGCAAGCGCTATATAACCCTAAAAATGGCTTATCAAAATGTCTAGCAGCAAAACTTGATGATACTATTTGGTTTAGTAAGTCACCAGACAAAATCACATCAATTTCATTAGGGTCGATTTGTGCTTTATCCACGCAACTAAATATTGCATGTTCCATTATTTTGCGTTCTGCCTTTTCGTAGGTTTTTTCTCCAAACAAGTCGTTTTCAAGAACATAGTCAAAATATTTTCCAAAAGGACCAGAGCCCTCTTTTTGTCCAACAATGGCATAGTTGCCAATAATTTTTGGCTGATTTTTAAAAACTATAGTTTGACTTCCTATTCTGTTATAATTCATACTTCCTCACATTAAATAAATAGATAAATTATGCCTACAATTACGCTTGCGACTGTTCCGCAAACGATAACAGGTCCAGCAACTACGAACATTTTGGAGCATACTCCAAAAATAATGCCTTCTTTTTTGTATTCCAGTGCTGGGCTGGCAATCGAGTTTGCAAAGCCAGTTATTGGAACGATTGTTCCCGCTCCTGCAAAGTTTCCAATTTTGTCAAACACACCAATAGCGGTTAAAAAGCAGGTAAAGAAAATTAAAATAATAAGCATCCAAGCATTTAACTCTGTGTCTGTCATCGCTGGAAATAAAAGGCTAGTAATGTCGTATATTCCCTGACCAATACAGCAAATTAGTCCTCCCACCCAAAATGCATTTATAAGCGAAGGAAAATTTTTTGTTTTGGGTGACTTTGCCTCTACATAAGCATTATATTTTTCATTTCGTTCTTTTCTTTTTTTGGGCGAAATTTCATGTTCTAATTTGGTTTGAAGCCCTTTATCTTTTTCACTTTCTTTGTTCATTTTACATATCTCCGCTTTTATTTATTGCCAATTTTTTCCAAATATACACTTTTTTTAATAAATAAATTTTGCAAAACTGTACAAACTATCAATAGTTAAAAACGGAGGATATTTTATGAAGCATTTGAAGCGTTCATTTGTTTTAATTTTGGCTTTAATCACAGCAGTTTTATTAGTTGGCTGTGGCGAAGCAAAAACAGCAAAACAAGTTAGCAACAAAATAAATAAGGAAACACAAAAAATTGTTCAAGTTTTAAACAACTTGGATAGTGCAACTGATGTACAGTTGGAAATTAAGGATATTTCCCCAATATCTAGCGGAAATACTAATACTGCTACAACAGGAAATGTAAGCAAAAAAACTTACAATTCAACAAATAATTATACCCTAACTAATACCAAAAAAGTTGGTACAAGTTCAAACACCTATTTGCCTAAAAAAATTGGATTTTACGATTCAAATAATAACTATGTTAAAGATAATTTTACTGTTAGAAAAATAAACAACGATTTGTTTGATAGCAATAATAACAATGGCAATAATGTTAAAACTAATCAAGATAAAGTTAGAAATTTTGAATATCAACCAAAATATGTAAATTCTACAAGTGAAAATTTCACAACTGATAATTTACAAAACTATTTTGCAAAAATAGAAGATTTGTATAACACTTGTTCGGATTGTATTTGTGCTAACGCAGAGTGCAATAATTGCAGACAACAACTAAAAATTGCTTGCAACAACTGCAAATCTTTATGCGATAAATTAAACGATGGTTCAATTCAATTAACCGATAGCCAAATTGAAGAATGTAACACATGTTTAGGTAAATTAAACGATTGCTTAAGCAAGTTAAATTCAACTAAAGGAGATTTAAATTCTCTACTTTCAACTTTAAAACCTTTGCTTAAAAATTATTATGGCAACTTTGATTCTCTCTGCTCTTGTTACGGAAAAATTGGAATGTGTTTAGATACAAGAATTCAAGACATGAACGATTGCATTAGTTGCATAAACGATTTGAACAACATTATTTGTCCAAATGGTCAGTGCGACACAACTACCACTGAACAAACTTTAAAGAATTCTACAACTCAAATAAATAAGATTGCAAATAACAACACTAACAAAACTTACACTGCAAAAAATGTGAGTAATAACAGCACAAACAACTCTGGTATAAAAAAGTTTTATGGACCATTAAAACAAAAAATATTAAGTGCTATGCAAAGTAGAAAAAACACTGAAAAATCGAATAAAATCAGTGCTATGCAAACTACAAAAGTGGAAAATACAAATTTGGAAAAATACGAAAACTCTAACGCAGTTCCTATTAAAAATGAACAAAACACAAAGACAGTTGTAAAACGATCAGATAGGGTTTTCCCACCCTCTTCTGTTGCTGGAAAACCAATTCCACCTATGACAAATCAAAATGTAACTAATCCTTCACTTAATCAAGGAATAGCAAATAATTATTCAAATTATATGGCTAACAGAGCAAACGGATATAATAACGCAAACAACATGAATGGTGTTTACGGTAACGGATATTATCCAAATGGGAACTATGGTTATGGCTACTACAAAAACATGCCTAATATAGACACATACGCCCTAATGCCAAGAAATATTGATACTTACCAAAATATTTATACTAATATTGATACTTACGGCAAAGATTACATTTACGGTCAAGAACCAAACTCTAACGAAAATGTTATTATTGATGAAGAAAATAAGAACGATGATGTTGTTTTAAACCAAGACAATAATACTAGTGAACAAAAAGAAAATGTGCTTAACAATACTGAACCAAACACAAACATTCAAGATAAGCAAGTTTTAAACAAGACTGATGAAAAATTAAACAATCAAGTAAATGAAAACACTGCGACTGTTGAGATTCCTGCAAAGAAAGAATTTACAACCCTAGAAGCAAAGAAAAATGAAAAACCAGTTGTGTTGGAAGATAAAACAAACTTGGAAGAACAACAAACAAACGCGCCTGTGGTTAACAGTCCACTACCTAACCCATTCGACCCAGACAAAATGGAAAAAGAACAAAACAAAACTGAACTTGTTGAAAACAAGGAAAATGGTCAAATGGAAGAAGTGCAAAAGATTGAAAACGATAACGACAAAAGTATTGATAATAACGAAAAAGCATCTACTATGTAGATGCTTTAATCTTTAAATCTGGCTTTTAATTTTTCTAAAATCTTACATTCTAACCTTGACACTTGAACTTGAGAAACCCCTAGTTTTTGTGCAATTTCGCTTTGAGTTTGGTCCTCAAAATATCTTAATGCTATGATTTTTCTTTCTCTTGTTGGAAGCGAATTTAATATGTCTTTAAGCAATATGTTATCAATCATATTATCCATGGCGTTTGGTTCTTCAATGGCTTCCATTATCGACCTTGAGCGAGGATTACTTTCGTCTTGTTTTTCATCTAACGATAAAAGTGCTTTTTTGCTGTCCATTGCGAAAACGATTTCTTGTTGGTCCATTTTGAAATGCTTGGCAATTTGCTCGATTGATGGATTTTCGTTGTTGTTGCTTGCTTTAAATTCAAGGATAAACCTGTTTATTTGAATATTTAACGATTTCAAAGCCCTGCTAACCTTTATTGAGCCATCATCTCTCATAAATCGTTTTACTTCGCCTGCAATCATAGGCACGGCGTAGGTTGAAAACTTTGTGTTGAACTCGGGATTGAAGTTTGAAATTGCTTTTATAAAGCCCAAACAACCCAGTTGGTATAAATCGTCATATTCAATTCCTTTGAACCGATATGGCTTGATTATGCTTTTAATTAAGGGCGAATTTTCCTCAAGCAAAATTGTTTTTGCTTGTTCATCTCCCTTTTGGGCTTGGACAATAAGTTCTAGAGTTTTTGTATGGTCGAGCATGTCTATGCTCCCACAACTTGTTTTTGCTCACTCCCTAATTTTTTTTTCATTCGTATGGTTATGCCCTTTCCTCTGTTTCGTTCCACACTAAATTCGTCCATAAAACTTTCCATAACGGTAAAGCCCATTCCACTTCTTTCTTGCTCTGGCTTGGTTGTAAAAAATGGTTCTTTTGCTTGTTCGATATTGTCAATTCCTTTTCCATAGTCGGTTATCGTTATATCAACGCATTTTGAGTACAATTTAACTTTAACTAAAATTTCGCCAACTTTATCTGGATAGGCATGAACAACCGAATTAGTTACTGCCTCACTCACTGCTGTTTTAATGTCTGTAATTTCGTCTAATGTTGGGTTTGCTTCCACGCAAAAAGCCGCAATAGCACTTCTAACAAATCCCTCGTTGACGGAAATTGCTTTTACAGTCAAAGTCATTTCATTAAGTAATTCCATTTTATTTCTCCTCTATTTAATTTTTGGCATGATGCCATATAAGCCTGTCATTTTAAAGATTTTTTCAGCATGTTTTGAAGGGTTGCATATATAAATTGGAATGTTTCTTTCCTTCATTTTTTTGTATCTTCCAATCAGCACTCCAACGCCTGTAGAATCCATAAATTCAAGTTCGGACAAGTCGATAATAACCTCTTTAAACTTATTTTCTTCAAATAAGTTATCAACGGTGGCTTTAACAAAATGCGAACTGTTTTCGTCAAGTTCTCCGCAAAGCACTAGATATAAAATGTTGTTGTAAATTCTGTGTTTAATTTCCATATTTCCTCTCCTTTTATGTACACTTTGCTTGAAAAATCGTAGTTATATGCTAGCACATCGTTAACTAAAAAAATTTAGAGTTAATGTCGAAACATGACTTTTTAGGGCGTAAAAAAAGCAAATACAAAGATTTGCTATTGACAAAATATAAATTTATGATAAATTAAATATAGGAGAAATTACTATGAAGGACACAAAGCAAAAAATGATTGAAGATGAATTAGATTTAATGAACAAAAAAATGTTTAGTCTTAAAGATATATTGGTGGCAAACTCATATGCTTTTGAAGAAGGAAAAGAACCAACTGCACAATTGCGCATGTTTGTAAAAAATGGCAAGTTTTACACAGAAATTTTAACTGGACAAAAATACATTTTGGGCGAAGATAGTGATATGGCTGAGTTTATAGTTAAGCAAAATGATGAAAACAGTATAAACATTTTAACATTCAAACAAGCAATGCCTCAATTCTATCAAATGTCGCCCAACAACCAACTATCCAAACTTGATTTGTGGATTTTGCAAAAGGCTATACTCTCTACTAGAACATTAAAACAACTAAAGCAAACCGATAGGAATTTTAATCTGCAAGAAATTGTTAGCGGTTTTAAAAATGATTTAGAAAAAGATATTAAAAATAGCGTTGAACTTTTCGATATAGCGGACTTGATTGAAGAACTATAAAAACTGAATTTAATTCAGTTTTTTTATGCTTACTTTAATAAATGGTGGAAGTAGATTGCTTATACATATTTAGTAATTTACATTATATCGATTTCATTTTAAATACTTTAGCACTAATATTCATACTCAACTATTTTATGGGATAAAAATCTTAAGTCTTTATGTATAAGACTAATATAAAAGGAAAAATGATGGCACAAAATAATAACTTGTATTTTAATCGTAAACTGACAGAACAGTATTTAGTTAAATAAATTTAAAATAAAAACTAGTAAAGTTAAGATAAAGTGAATCCATAAAATATAAGCATTAGTTATAAAACAAAAACAAAAAAGCAACGATTTTACTCGTTGCTTTTAACTGGTGGGTAGGGATGGATTCGAACCACCGTAGGCGTGAGCCGGCAGATTTACAGTCTGCTCCCATTGGCCCCTCGGGCACCTACCCTCGAATATGTTTTATAATATCGGGTTAGTTATATCATAAAACAATGGAGCTGGTGGGCGGACTTGAACCGTCAACCTGCTGATTACAAATCAGCTGCTCTGCCAATTGAGCCACACCAGCATGATTATTTCACATTTCAAAATATTGGTGCCTCGAGGCGGAATCGAACCACCGACACAGGGATTTTCAGTCCCTTGCTCTACCGACTGAGCTATCGAGGCATTTCAAAAATATCTTGAAACATGAAAATCCCTAAAATTCATGTGAAATTTTAAAGATAATGGCGACTCGGAAGGGGTTCGAACCCTCGACCTCCGCCGTGACAGGGCGGCGCTCTAACCAGCTGAGCTACCAAGCCATTTATCCTATGTGTTTGTGTTTAACAAAGACTGGTGGGCCTTCACGGACTTGAACCGCGGACCGGCCGGTTATGAGCCGGCTGCTCTAACCAACTGAGCTAAAGGCCCGTAAACTTTGCTAAACAATGGTCGAGGTGAAGAGATTCGAACTCCCGACCCCATGGTCCCAAACCACGTGCGCTACCAGCTGCGCTACACCTCGATAAACACTGACTTACCTATATTATTATAAAATAAATATTTTGTCAAGGAAAATTTTTTATTTTTATCTATTTTTTTAGAATATTTTTAGTTTAGTATTTTGGTTAGTGTCAATACTTTAGGTTATGAATGAAGTTATTAAATTGTTATTGATGAGTTTAGGCAGTGTGGTATTTTTGTTTATTATAAGCAAGTTTAGCGGAAAAAAGCAAATTGCACAACTCGAATTTATTGATTATGTAATGGGAATATCAATAGGCTCTATTGCTGCCGAAATGGCAACTGACCTTTCCGACTCACCTTTTTGGTACTATTTAGTTGCAATGGCAGTGTTTTTCCTTTTTGATTTATGCGTGACTTTGCTTGGCAGAAAAGGTCCTTTAATGAAAAAGTTTTTTAAAGGCAAGCCGTTAACGATAATTTATGATGGAAAGATACAATACGATTTTTTGAAAAAAAGCAAGTTGGATGTTAACGAAGTTTTGGCGCTATGCCGAGAACAAGGCTATTTTAACTTAAACGACATCGCTTATGCAATTTTTGAAAATAGTGGTCAAATTAGCATTTTGCCCAAGGCGGAGCAAAAGCCAACAGTTGTTGAGGACTTTAATATTAAGGCAGAAAAGCCAAGTTTATCATACTATATGGTAATTGACGGGCTTGTTTCCCACTCTAGTTTAACCGATTTAAACAAAGATGAAGAATGGTTGTTTGAAAAACTAGGGGTAGAAAACAAAAAACAACTTAAAAATATAATTCTTGCACAGTATTTAGACAAAGAAGATAAAATGATAATACACTATAAAAAATAAAATCCCGTCTTTGCGGGATTTTTTATTAGAGTGGCAATTACTTCACTGCCCTTGTTCTTTTTGGCTTATTTTCCACCAAAATTAGACCTATATTAAATAATATTATTGTGAAAATAATCATCATATAGGACATTGTGAATGGTGCGAGATAAGCAAAAAGTTGTGCTACTGGCAAAATTAAGTTTGTGCTTAAAGTTATGTAAAAAATTACTGACAAGGCAAACACAACAAGCGTAGTTATGTATAAAATTATGCCTACGATATATTTAAACTTTTTTATATTAGTACATATAATGTCAAAAATAACTATGCCAATAATTAAATCGGCTATAATCCAGTAGCAAATTTTAGCGTATAGTGTTACAGTTTGAGTTGCTAAATAAATCATAAAAATTACGCCTATTAAAATGGATAGAGTTACTAGTGCGTAGTAAGTCATATTTAGCAAATTTCTTTTTCTATTTTGTTCCATAATTCCTCCCTAAAAATAGTTTTTGTAGAATTGATATGAATATTCAGGTTTAGTATAATTTTGCAAAACAAGTAGACATTTTGTCGAAAATATGTTATATATTTATAAGGAAGGTATTTATGAAAGAACTAATTGTTGGCATTTGCTACGATTTTGACAAAACGTTGTCGCCAAAGGATATGCAAGAATATGGCTTTATTGATAAACTTGGTATTCCGCCCGACGAATTTTGGAAGGAAGTTAGAAACACTTGCTTAAAATATCAAGCCGATGGTGCGGCTGGATATATGTATTACATGGTGGAAAAATACAGACAAAGCAATTTGTCATTTACAAGAGAAGATTTAAACAATTTGGGAAAAAACATTGAACTGTTTAAAGGTGTTAAAACTTGGTTTAAAAGAATAAACGACTTTGGGCAAAAAAACGGCATAAAAGTTGAGCATTACATAATTTCATCAGGCAATAAAGAAATTTTGGAAGCAAGCCCTATTGCAAAAGAATTTACTAAAATTTTTGCTTCTCAATTTATTTTTGATGATAATGGCAGACCTGTTTGGGCTGGTCAGGCATTAAACTATACAAATAAAACACAATTTTTGTTTAGGATAAACAAAGGAATTATGGATGTTACAGATAACTCTGTTAACGACAGTATGAAACACGAAGAAAGACGAATTCCATTTGAAAACATGATTTATGTTGGAGATAGTTTAACAGATGTTCCTTGCATGAGATTGTGCGTTAAAAGTGGCGGAAATGCGATTGGCGTTTATGATAAAAAAGATACTAATTTTAAATCTATGCTAGAACTTTTAAGTAACAATCGTATTCCTTATTTTGTTGAGGCAGACTATTCCAAGGGTAGCGAAATGGAAAATTTAGTTCAACAAATTTTAATGGAGTGCAAATATAAACACAATTTAAAGGCTTTAAGCAAACAACAAAAAGAAGAACTTTTAAAATTAAAAGAGCAAAATGATAAAAAAAATCAGTAGAATAATCTACTGTTTTTTTATTTTGCACTTTGAGTTAATAATTCTTTCCATTTAATTTGTTGCTCTTCACTAACATTTTTAACTGGTTTATCAACTATTAGTTTTGCCACAAGTTTATTGGTTAAAATTCCTGCAATAAATCTTTCATGACCTTTTATAATGTAAAGTTGATTGTCGTGTAAAGCAACTTTGACTGGCTTTAAGATTTTTCCACGCATTAGCATGCTTGCGTATTTATTGATTTTTCTTGTGCTTATCTTTTCAACATTTTTAGTTGGCAAAATATCAATTAAGTTTATTGCATAAATATTTTCGATAATATCACAAGTTTTTAATAAATCGTTGTTATAAATAATATAGTCAAACTTATTTATCTCGCCTTGTTCACGCTTATATCTTTTTAGCCTTAACTTAATTTGCTTTTCGCCCCTGCCTTTTAGTCTTTTTTTAAGTTCATGTTTGGTGGTGGTTAAAAAGATTTTTACAACAGGTGTAATTCCCGAAATTTTATATGTTAAATTTTGAGCACCTTCAATGCCTAAATCTTTTATCAAGACGATATTGTCTTTTAAGTTATCGTTTAAAATTTTATACGAACTTCCGTAAAAATTATTGTGAATATGCTCATGTTCGATTAGTTCACCATTTTTGATTTTTTCTTGAAATTCATCAACTGTTATGTAATAGAACGGATAGCCGTCAATCTCGTTAGGTCTTTTTTGCCTTGTGGTGTAAGTTGGCATAAGTTTGAAATGGTCATTTCTCTTTTCAATTTCTGTTATAACTGTGTTTTTTCCAACGCCAGAACTTCCTGTTAAAATAATAAACATAATAACTCCTTAAAGTATGATTAAAATTAGTGCTGATATTGTAATAATTAACGAAATAAAGGCTCTAATCATTTTGCAAAATCTCTTTTTTTACTTTTTTCTTTTTTGTGTTTTCTTCAATTAAATTTTCCATTGCAACCATTAAGTCGTGACTTATTTGGTCGTACAACTCTTTGTTTGCTGGCATACCTTCGTATTTTGTTAAATCTAGTGGCTTTCCAATAACAAATTTGTTGAATCTAAATAATCTTGGCTTTTTTATCATTACCATTGGCACGATTGGCGAATGAGTTTTAA
Organism: uncultured Clostridia bacterium; assembly: GCA_934749845.1. Taxonomy (GTDB): domain Bacteria; phylum Bacillota; class Clostridia; order Christensenellales; family UBA1242; genus CAKVNM01. Next base: position 86,939 of record CAKVHQ010000002.1, on the reverse strand, counting down.
CTGAAAACATGGCAACGCCATTTTTTATGTCTTGAACTTCGTCTGGGCTGGAATTTCTTGTTCCTGTTGGGAAAATAATTATTGGCTTTTGTTTTTTCTTTAAAACGGTGTAAACATTTTTAACTGCTTCGATGTCGGCAGTTCCACGATTAACTTTTACGCAACCAATTCCTCTTAAAAACCAACTTCTAAATTTATTTTTAAACAACTCGGCTTTTCCAAGTGCGTATATTCGTCGATACAATCCGCATGCGATTATCATAATATCAAAATTTGTTTGATGATTTGGTGCGTAAATTGCTTTACCTTTTGGTAAATTTTTTCTGCCTTTCACAATGGTTGGAAAAAGCAATTTTATAGGTAAATATATTAAGGCTAAAACTATATAAAAAAGCATGGATACTCCTATTTCTCAATAATCTCAATAAATTTTTCTACTACTTCGTCAATAGATAAATGTGTGCTGTCTATTCTAATTGCGTCTTTTGCTTGAACGAGTGGCGAAAGTTTGCGATGAATGTCGTTATAATCTCTTTCTCTTAATTCATCTTCCACTTCTTTTAGTGTAGTATTTATGCCAGAATTAGTCAAGTCTTTAAAACGCCTTTTGGCTCTTTCGGTGATGTCTGCATCTAAATAAAATTTAAAGTCTGCGTTAGGCAAAACAACCGAGCCTATATCTCTACCGTCAACAACGATGCTTTGATTGGAAGCAATATGTCGCTGAATTTCGACGCATTTTTCCCTAACAACTTTATGTTTGGAAACTAAACTTGCGTATCTTCCAATATCTTCGTTATTTATTTGGTTTGAAACATCTTCACCATTTAAAAAGACGCATTGCTTACCATTTAAAAACTCAATTTTAACAGTGTTTTTTATCACTTTTTGCATATCTAATTCACTGTTAGGGTCGAGATTTTCCTGCTTGCAAGCAAGCCCAAATGCTCTGTAAATTGAGCCTGTGCTTAAAAATAAAATATTTAGTTTTTGTGCAAGTTTTTTGGCAATAGTTGATTTTCCTGAACCACTTGGGCCATCTATTGCAATTACTATATTATTTTTCATATTTTCTCCTAATTAAGTAGCCATTTTTTAATGCTGTTTATTATTTCATCAAAATTTTCAATATTCACTTGCTCGATGTTTTGCATGTGCTTAAACCAAGTTATTTGCCTTTTTGCGTAGTTTCGGCTGTCTTGCTTAATTTTTTCAACTAATTGTTCATAACTTATTTTACTATCAAAATAGTCAAAAAATTCTTTATAACCAATTCCTTGCATGCTTTGGTTTTCTCGGTTAAGCCCACTATCAACAAGTTTTCTCACTTCGTTTTCAAGACCATTTTCTAGCATTAAATCGACCCTTTTGTTTATGCGCTCGTAAAGCACATCGCGGTCGCAGTTAAGAAGCAAAATTTTATAGTCGTAGTCACTTGTCTTGTTAAGCGTTTGCTCACTTTTTGGCTTTCCAGTTGTTTCGTAAATTTCTAGCGCCCTAATAACTCGTTTAACATCGTTTGGGTGCAATTTTTCGGCACTTATTGGGTCAACTTTTTTTAGAATTTCAAAAACGTAGTCGTTACCTTTTTCGCTTGCCAAATTTTTATATTTTTCTCTTACAACAAGATTTTGAGGACAATTTCCAAAAGAATATGGAAACAGCAAACTTTCAATATAAAAACCTGTGCCTCCAACTATGATTGGCAGTTTGTTGTGTTTGTATAGTTCTTGAATTATTTTTGTGGCATCTTGTTTAAAATCTCCCACCGAGTATGTGTCAGTTGGCTCGATAATATCAATTAAATGATGCTTTGCTTGACTTTGTTCTTTTGCTGTTGCTTTTGCTGAGCCTATATCCAAGTGCTTATATATTTGCATGCAGTCGGCAGAAATAATTTCTCCATTAAAAATCTTGGCACATTCTATGCCTAATTTTGTTTTTCCAACTGCGGTTGGACCGCAAATAATCAATAACTTTTTTTTCATTTTAAACAATTCTTTTAAACCACTTTTCAATTTCTTTGTGCGTAATTTTTATTACAACAGGTCTGCCATGTGGGCATTGAAGTTGCATGCTTGTTTGGTCAATTTCCTTTATTAAATGCTCAACTTCGCTAGGCGAAAGTTTGTCGCCTGCCTTAACAGCCGTTTTGCAGGAGTGTTGCATAAGTTTTGATAAAATTAAATCACTGCTTTTAAGTTGTTTGAAAACAGACAATTCACTTAAAATGTCGCTAAAAAATTGATTTATATTCATTCCTGCAAGCAAGTTTGGAATGGTTGAAACTTTGTAAGTTAAATTACCAAATTCGCTAATTTCAAAACCAATTTCTTTCAAGTTTTCAATATTATCATCAATAAATTGCTTTTCTAAACTATTTACACTAAAAGTGTAAGGAATTAAAAGCATTTGGCTTGTTACAGTTTTTTGGTTAACTTGTTTAGAATATTTATCGAATAATAGCCTTTCGTGTGCAGCATGTTGGTCGATGAAGAATGCTTGTTCTCCACTTTGAACTATCAAGAAAGTGTCAAAAAGTGTTCCAACAAATGTGTATGGTTGCTCACTTAAAAATGATGCTTGACTTTCCAAATGTTTGTTTTGCGATTCAACTTCGGCACAACTAAACAAATTTTCTTCACTTCGTGGTTGTGCTTGCTCTGTTTTTTCTTGCAAAGTTTTTTCAAAAATAGTGCTAAAAATTGCGTTGGATTGCTTCATTGCACTTTGGTTATTGTTTTTGGACAAACTCTCATAGAAATTTATGCTTGTTTGCACACTTGTAGTTTTTGGTTCAACATCTTGGCTTGAAATAATATCCACAGTTTTTGGTTGAGATGCAGTGTCTTCACTGTTACTAAAACTTATGCCAACATTTTCGGCTGGCTTGTAGTTGTAAGTTTTATTAACTTCAATCACGGTCGTGCTATGAGCATTTAAAGCCTGCATAACGGCTTGATAAACAATACCGTAAATTTGATTTGAATTTTCAAATCTTATATCCATTTTGTTTGGATGAACATTAACATCTAAACTGTCTAATGGCAAATTTATGTTAAGAACAAAAAATGGAAATTGACCTTTCATTAAGTAATGTTCAAAAGCGTTGTAAACACAAAGCGAAACCATTGAATTTTGGACATACCTGTGATTTACAATTAAGGTTTGATATGTTCGGTTTGGCTTTGAAAAAGTTGGCATGCCTATGTAGCCCGAAACCTTTATGTTATTATCGCTTTGATAGTTCACTTCAAGCAAATTATCGCAAGTGTTTTTGCCATAAACGCAGTATATTGCCTCGTATAATCCGTTGCCGGTTGAAGAATAAACAAGGGTATCTTCGTTATAAAACTTAAATTTTATTGTTGGGTTTGCCAAAATATATCTCAAAACAAGATTGCTAATTTCGCTTGCTTCTTGTTTTGGCTTTTTTAAAAACTTTGCTCTTGCAGGAACATTGTAAAAAATGTTAGAAACAAGAACTTTTGTTCCGTCTTTAGCACCAACTTGCTCGGCTTTTTGCAATTTACCGCCGTTACATTCAATTTTACCGCCAAATTCGCTTTGCTTTGTTTTACTAATTAAAGTAACTTCGCTAACAGCACCAATACTTGCAAGTGCTTCGCCACGAAACCCTAGCGTGCCAATTTTGTCCAAATCTTCTACGCATGAAATTTTGCTGGTTGCATGTGGCATGAATGCTCTTTCTAAATCATCAAACTCGATACCACAGCCGTTGTCGGTTACTTCAATAAGTTTAATTCCGCCTTCAACTATTTTAATTTCAATTTCGGTGGCTTTTGCATCAACAGCGTTATCAATTAGTTCTTTAATTACGGAATATGGTCTTTCAACCACTTCACCTGCGGCAATTCTATTATAAATTGAACTGTCTAAAATGTTTATTTTGTTCATTTTTTCTCCTAGTTTATTCTTTTGCTTTATTAACAAGTTCGGCAAGCATAGTAAATGCTTCTATTGGCGAAACTCTGTTTATGTCTATTTCCTTTAACATGTTTTGAATTTCTAAACTGTGTGACTTTGTTTCTTGCAATTTAGAGTTTTCTTCCACTTGAGAAAAATCTATGTGTTTGTTTATATCTGCTTGCTCAAGAGAAATTAAAAGTTGTTTTGCACGATGAATTACATCTTGTGGCAAACCCGCTAAACTTGCAACTTCAATACCAAAACTTTTGTTTGCTCCACCCCTTGCAATCTTACGAAGAAATACGATTTTGCCATTGTTTTCTCGAACCATAATTCGATAGTTTTTAACGCCTTCAAGTATTCCTTCAAGTTCGGTTAATTCGTGATAGTGTGTTGAGAATAATGTTTTTGCTTTTAGATTTTTAGAGATATATTCCATCAAACTCCATGCTATTGATAGTCCGTCGAATGTTGATGTTCCACGACCAACTTCGTCAAGCAAAATCAAACTTTTGTCTGTTGCACTGTGAAGAATGTTCGCTACTTCAACCATTTCGACCATAAAGGTGCTTTGACCATAAGATAGGTCGTCACTTGCACCAATTCTAGTGAAAATTCTATCAGTTATTGGAATTTGTGCTTCGCTTGCTGGCACAAAACTTCCCAAATGAGCTAGAAGTGTTATAACTGCAACTTGGCGCATATATGTGCTCTTTCCTGCCATGTTTGGACCAGTTATAATCATTATTTTGCTGTCTGTTTGGTTTAAATTTGTGTCGTTAGGAACAAACTGCTCTTTTGTTAATTGTTCTACGATTGGGTGTCTGCCATTTTTGATAATTAGTGGCTCTTTGCTATCCACCATTTTTGGCTTAACATAATTGTTTTTAACCGCAACTGTTGCAAGCGAACAAAGAGCGTCAAGATAGGCAATATAAGCCGAAGTTCTTTGCATGGACTCTACTTTTGCTTGCAATTTTTGTTTAATTTCGGCGTATAGCATAAGTTCAAGTTTTAATGCTTTTTCTTCCGAACCTAAAATCTTATTTTCAATTTCTTTTAATTCGGGTGTTATAAATCTTTCGGCGTTGGTTAAAGTTTGTTTTCTTGTGTATCTAAATGGAACTAAATCTTTTTGTGAGTTAGTAACTTCAATAAAGTAGCCAAACACACGATTAAAGCCAATTTTTAAGTTCTTTATTCCAGTTTCTTCCTTTTCCTCGGCCTCAAGTTTTGCAACCCAATTTACGCCTTCGGTTTTGGCAAGTCTTAACTCGTCAAGTTCATCATTATAGCCTTTTTTGATTACTCCGCCTTCATTAAGTAGTGATGGAGCGTCTTCGCTTATGGAACTATCAATTAAATCGACTATTTCTTTTTCAAGTTGAATGTTTTCGTTGATAAGTTGAAGCACTTTGGACTGACTATTTGCTGTGAGTAATTTTAGTCTTGGCAATTTTTTAAGTGAACTGGATAGTGCCAAACATTCTTTTGGGTTAACGCTTCCGTAACTTATTTTTCCGCAAATTCGTTCAACATCGGCAAATCTGTCAAGTTCGTTTACAATGCTTTCTCTTTTGATTATGTTGCTATAAAGTTCTTCAACGCCATCTTGTCTTAATTTAATTTCCTTTATGTTTAAAAGTGGCTCTGTAACAAATTTACGAAGCAGTCTTCCACCCATATTTGTTGAAGTGTGGTCTAAAAGCCATAAAATTGAACCATGCTTTCCACCATCATGGGAATTTTGAAGAAGTTCCAAGTTTTTTCTAGCAACAAAATCAAGTTGCATAAAGTTCTTTGGACTTACTATTTTTACAGAGTTAATTTGTGGCAAGGCTCTTTTTTGCGTTTCAGCAAGATATTCAAACAGTCCCCCTAGCGCCATAACAGAAACTTTCATATTTTCTAGCCCATAAGCGTTTAATGAAATTGTGTTTAACTGCTCTTTTACCTTTTTCTCTGCTCTTGAATAACTAAATGCAAAGTCTAAATATTCTTGTGCTTTTGGCATTTGACCTTGTTCAAAGCAAGCAATTTCGCTTGTTAACGAAACAAAATCGTGATTACAAATAATTTCGGTTGGGCTTATCATTATAAGTGCGTCACTTAACTCTTGATAGTCGTTGTCACATTTTAGTTGAGATGTGTTTAATTCTCCCGTTGTGATGTCTGCCCAACACAAGCCAAATTCGTTTCCGTTACGGCAAATGCTCATAACATAGTTATTTTTTTTCTCGTCCAAAATGGAGTCTTCCATAATTGTTCCACTTGTGATAACTCTAACAACATCTCTTGGAACAATTTCTTTTGGGCCCACTGTTGAAGGGTCGCAAAGTTGTTCACAAATTGCAATTTTGTAGTTAAGCGATAATGCTTTTTTAACATAAATGTCCATGCTTTTAACAGGAACTCCGCACATCGGTGCTTTTTCGCCATCTCCGCAATTTTTACTTGTTAATGTTAAGTCCAAAACCTTACTCATTTTTATAGCGTCATCATCAAATAATTCGTAAAAATCGCCAAGCCTAAAAAAGACTACGGTGTCTAAATACTTTTTCTTTAACTCTCGATACTGGTTCATCATGCTTGAAGCCATAAATTTCTCCTATGTGCAAAACTTTTAAACTATTTCGCCTATACATTTCTTTTCTATTTTTGTAATTTTAACTTTAACAAAGCGGACTGTGTCGTCAGTTGTATTGGTTAAGATAACTTCCCTTCCACAATCGGTTTTAGCAACAACTTGGTTTTGTTCGTTTTTTGAGCAAACAAGTGCTCTTTCAACTTTTCCAACCAAATTTTGCTTAAGTTCTTTTTGAATTTCTTTTTCAAGATTAAGCAATATATTTACTCTTTCGTTTTTAATTTTTTGGTCGATTTGGTCACCCATTCTTTCGGCAGGTGTTCCCTTTCGTATTGAATACATAAACGCAAAAATTCCGTTAAACTTAACTTTTTTAACTAGGTCTATTGTATCTTCAAAATCTTGCTCGGTTTCGTTTGGAAAGCCAACAATTATGTCTGTTGAAAGTGTTACATCTTTTATTTTTGCTTTAATTTCGTCAACGAGTGATAAATACTTTTCTCGAGTGTAGTGACGATTCATAAGTTTTAGAATTTTGTCGCTACCACTTTGAACGGGCAAATGAATTGCACGACTCATTTTTGGATTATCTCTTATGGCATCAATAATGTCGCTGGTCAAATCTCTTGGGTGTGAACTCATGAACGATACTACAAACTCGCCATCTATTGCACAAATTGCATCAATTAGTTTAGCAAAAGTGTAGTCTGAGTTTTTCAAGTCTTTACCATAAGAGTTAACATTTTGTCCAAGCAAAGTTATAGTTTTGTAGCCCATAGAAACAAGTTCTTTACATTCGTTAACAATCTCGTCGAAATTACGACTTCTTTCTCTTCCCCTAACATATGGCACGATGCAATATGAACAGAAATTGTTACAGCCGTAGTTAATGTTAACCCAAGCGTTGTAGCCACTGGTTCGGTAACTTTTGCTTTCGATTGGAAGAACGTTGTCCTTATCTTTTCCCCACACTTCAAACACTTTTTTATGGGTGCGTTGGTTTTCTAGCAAATACTCTCTAAATTGATATAAATTGTGAGTTCCAAAAATTATGTTCACAAAAGGGAAAGTTTTTTTAATTTCTTCTGCTCTTGCTTTTTGTTGAGTCATGCAACCACAAACTGCAATTATCATGTCTTTTTTTTGTTGCTTAATTGGTTTAAAAGCGCCTATATTGCCAATGGCTTTATGTTCAGCCATTTCTCTTATTGCACAAGTGTTAAAAACAACGACATCTGCTTGTGTGTCGTCAGTGGTTTCGGTGTAGCCTAAATCTCTTAACATTCCTGCAAGTTTTTCGGACTCATGAATGTTCATTTGACAGCCAAAAGTTATTATCTTGTAATATTTGTCCATATGTTCTCCTAATGATTACTATTATATAGTAAAAAAACGCAAACTCAAACATATTTTGACAAATTTATCTCAAACTAACTTCGAGGATTATATGAAAAACACAAAAACTGCAAGTTTAAAAACAAATAAATTTATAAAGGCATTAAAAATTGCCACTTTTATCGTGGTGGGTTTAATGGTATTTACTGGACTAACATTGTCGCTTTACCTTATAAACTTGAACAACTCTTTGAAGTTCAACCAAGAAGATTTAATGCTAATTAACACTCAATTTAACATATACGACTCTAATAACGACGAATTGTCACGAACAGACAACCAAAAAAGTAAGGTTAAACTTGATGAATTACCAAGTTATGTGCCAGCGTCGTTTATTAGCATAGAAGATAAAAAATTCTATTCTCATCATGGCATTAACCCTAAACGAATTTTAAAGGCAATGTACCGAAACTTGAAAAGTGGGAAAATGAGCGAGGGCGCTAGCACAATCAGCCAACAACTTATCAAAAACACTCATTTAAGCACCGAAAAAACATACGAGAGAAAGATTAAAGAAATGCTTTTAACTCTTAAAATGGAAAAATCCATGAGTAAAAACGAAATCTTGGAAACCTACCTTAATGCCATTTATTTTGGGAATGGTGCTTATGGGCTAGATAATGCAAGCAAAGTGTATTTTAACAAATGCGCAAAAGACTTGACTGTTAGTGAAAGTGCCACTCTTGCTGGAATTATTAAATCGCCAAAGGCTTATTCCCCAATCTACAATTATGATAATTGCTTAAAAAGAAGAAATTTGGTTTTGAAAGAAATGTTAAAGGATAATGTGATTTCGCTTGATGAATACAATAAAGCAGTTAATGAAGAAATTGTTGTTAACAAAACCACATTATCAAAACAAAATTTTTATGAACAAGCGGTTATTGATGAAGCAACAAAGGTTCTAGATTTAAGCGAAAAAGAACTTGCAACAAAAGGCTATTACATATTTACCTATTTGGACAAAACAGCGCAAGAAAGTTTAACTAGCGCAGTAAATAACAGTGACTATTATCATCAAAACGAATACGGAAATGTGGCCGACTCTTGCGGAATTGTGATTGATAATGAAACCGGCGGAATTATTGCTTTTAATGGGAAAAGTAACTTTGATTTAGTTAATATGCACAGGTCGCCCGGTTCAAGCATAAAGCCAATTTTGGTTTATGCACCTGCCCTAGAAAAAGGAGTTATTAGTCCTGTGTCGCCCATACTAGACGAAAAAACAAATTTTGGCGGATATACTCCACAAAATGTTGGCGACAAGTATTATGGCTATGTGTCGGCAACTGAAAGTGTTGAAAAAAGTTTGAATGTTCCAGCAATAAAAATTTTGCAAGCAACAGGCATGCAGTATAGCAAAAATATTGCAGAAAAAAGTGGTATTGAGTTTGATAGAAATGACAAAAACTACGCAATAGCACTTGGTGGAATGACAAAAGGCACAACAGTTAAGCAACTTGTTAACAGTTACCTACCTTTTTCTAACAACGGAAGCTTTAAAGAAGCAAAATTTATTAAAAAAATTTGCGACAAAAACGGAAATGTTATATATGCTAATAGCCAAAGCGAAAGAAGCGTTATAGGCGAAGAATCGGCATATTTAATGACGCAAATGCTAATAAGCGGTGTTAAAAAAGGAACAAGTAGCAGGCTGTACACTTTAAACTATCAAGTTGCAGGAAAAACAGGCACAGTTGGAATAAAAAACACCAATTTAAACAGTGATGTTTGGTCGGTTGCCTACACAAGCGAGCATACATTTGGAATATGGCTTGGAAACAGCACTGGAGATAAAGAATATATGCTAGAAGGGTGTAATAATGGCGGAACATATTGCACAAGTATGTTAAAAAATTGCATGGAAAATGTGTACAAAAACCACACACCAAACGATTTTAAAGTTCCAAAAAACATAGAACAAGTGGAACTTGACAGTCAAGAATTAGAAAACAATCATGCATTACTTCTTGCTGACGCTAACACACCTGAAATTTTCAAGGTTAAAGCCATTTTTAATAAAAAATATGTGCCAACAAGAGTTGCTAAAAGTTTTAGCGAACTTAAAGCGATAAATGTGTCGGTTACTATGAAAGACAATGTGCCCACCCTATCTTTCACTTCTTTGCCACAAGTGGAGTATAAAATTTACAGAATAAATGACGATGAATGTAAAGTTATTGAAACTATAAAAAACAAAAAAGGCTTAATAACTGTTGACGACGAGAGTGTTTTGGATGGCGAATTTTACACCTATTATGTTGAAGCAGTTGCAACTAACCATGCCACAAAAACTCATAGTAAAAGAATAAGAAGCAATAGCGTAAAAGTTTTCACAAATATGTCATCTTAATTAAACAAAAATTTAAGTTTTTTTGCTATAAATTTAACAAAATTTTTAGACTAATTTTACTAAAAATTATCTTAATTTTTTAGTTGCTATACCATTGGTTTTAAATGATTTTAATGAGAGTAAAAAATTTGCATAGTACTTAAAATATGCCGAAAAATCGAGCAAAAACAGTGCTATGCAAACTTTTTTGAAAAATATTTTGCTAAAAGTTTGCTAAAGAAATTTAATAAAAAAAGGATAGTTAAATACTACCCTTTTTTGTTTATTTTTTTTGCTAAATTTTTTAATTTATGCAAACATTTTTTCTTTAACTTTTGCTTCAATTTCGTTATATAGTTCTGGGTTGTTTTCAAGGTTAGATTTTACATTTTCTTTGCCCTGACCAATCTTGTCGCCATTATAACTAAACCATGAACCGCTCTTTTCGATAATGTCATACTCAACGGCAAGGTCAACCAAGCAACCAGTTTTTGAAACACCTGTGCCATACATTAAATCGAAGTCGGCAACTTTGAAAGGTGCTGCAAGTTTGTTTTTAACAACTTTAACTCTTGTTTTGTTACCTATTATGTTGTTTTGAGTGTCCTTAATTGTATCAACTTTTCTAACATCAAGACGAATGCTTGAATAGAATTTAAGTGCTTTACCACCTGTTGTTGTTTCTGGATTACCAAACATAACGCCAATTTTATCTCTTAACTGGTTAATAAATATTACGCATGTTTTTGTTTTGTTGGTTATGCTGGTTAATTTTCTTAATGCTTGACTCATAAGTCTTGCTTGAAGACCCATGAAACTATCGCCCATTTCACCATCAATTTCTGCCTTTGGAGTTAATGCGGCAACACTATCAATAACGATAATGTCGATTGCTCCACTTTTAACCAAGTTTTCACAAATTTCAAGTGCCTGTTCGCCAGTGTCTGGTTGGCTTATGTATAATTCGTCCATATTAACGCCTATACGGCTTGCATAAACTGGGTCAAGTGCGTGTTCGGCATCAATAAATGCGGCTGTTCCGCCCATTTTTTGTGCTTCTGCCACAACATGCAACGCAACTGTTGTTTTACCACTGCTTTCTGGACCATAAATTTCGATAATTCTTCCTCTTGGCATACCGCCAACTCCCAACGCATAGTCAAGTGTCAAACAGCCTGTTGGAATAACATCGCATTTTTCAACTGCGCCTTCTGTCATCTTCATGATTGAGCCCTTGCCAAATTGTTTTTCAATTTGTGCTATTGCATCTTCAAGTGCTTTCTTTTTATTGTTTTCCATTGTATACTCCTAAAATTTAATCAATTACATTATACCTTTTTTGCCCACATTTTGCAAGCGTTTTGGCATTTTTTCAAACATTTGTTTGAAAAATGTTTATTCCGTTTTATTATCTTTTGGTGTTTCTTTTAACACTTGTCTGTTTTTTATCAAGTAGTTGATACATGAAATGACATTTAGTATGCTTGCTAAAATCATAAAGCCATAGCCAATCCACATAAACACATTAACTAAAGTTTGACCTGCTGAAATGTCGCTTAATGCTTTGAACATAAAGATTACTGGAATTGCTATATCAAGCATAAATGCCTTATATTTGCCCAATTTGTCGGCACTAACTAAAATTCCTCTTGCACTTGCAATTTGTCTTAATGCGTTAACGATTAAATCTCTTGAAACAAACAAGAATAAGCATAAAACTCCGTATGGTTGAGGTATCAAGTTAAACACAGCAATAAGCATTAACGCTGTGGTTGTTAAGATTTTATCTGCAATAGAATCTAAAAAGATACCAATTTCAGTTACCATGTTATATTTTCTTGCAATGTAACCATCTAAAAAGTCCGTAACGCTTGCAACGATAAACACTCCCAAAGTCACAAACATGTGATAAGGAAAGTTTACCAAAAAGCAAACTAGCATAACTGGAACAAGTATTATTCTAAGTAATGATAATTTATTAGGTGTGTTCATTTTTAATCTCCTTACTGAACTATTTCGCCCACCAAATCTATGTCGAGCAATCCTGTTATTTTTACTTTATAAATTTCGCCCTTGTTGAGCAACTTTTCACTTCTTACAAAAACGATTGTATCCACGCCAACACTTTGATATTGCGTTCTAAACACATAATTAAAAATGTACCTTCCGCTTTTATTGTTAGTGGCAAATTGTTGGTATTGTGGCTTTTCGTCACAAGAATCGCAAATTGCATCGAATGTTTTGCCAACAAGTTCGGCTTGTTTTTCAAGCATAATTTTTTGTTGAACCGCTTCCACCTTTCTTAATCTATGTCTTTTTACAAACTCAAAAATTTGATTATGCATTTTGCCGGCTTTTGTGTTGCTTTCTCTAGAATATGTAAAGAAGCCAACATTGTCTAACTTGTATTTGTTTAAAAACTCAATTAGTTCGTTAACTTGAGCCTTTGTTTCTCCCGGAAAACCTACGATGAATGTTGACCTGATTGCAATATAATTAGACAAACTTCTAATTTTATCAAGAAGCGCTTCGATGTCTTCCTTTGTTTCCTTACGGTTCATGTTTTGCAAAATTTTGGTTGATATATGTTGAAGTGGAATATCAAGATATTTGCAAACTTTTGGATTGTTATTTATTTCGTTTAAAAGTTTGTCGGTTATCATGTTAGGATAGCAATAGTGTAGCCTTATCCACTTAATATTTTTTATTTTGGAAAGTTCTTGGATAAGTTCAACCAATTTTGGCTCGCCATACAAGTCCTCACCGTATTTTGTAACATCTTGAGCAACTAGTATTAGTTCTCTAACACCTTCGCTTGCAAGCGCTTTTGCTTCACTTATTAAGCATTCAAAAGGCTCTGACTTAAACCTGCCACGAATAAAAGGAATTGTGCAGTATGAACAAAAGTTGTTGCAACCATCTGCAATTTTTAAAAATGCATAGTGGCTTGGTGTTGATAGTACGCGTTCAGGCTCTTTAAGTTTTAGTTTTATTGGCTCTAAGTAGCCATAAAGTCCACACACAACATCAACAATTTTAGAGTTATTTTTAATTCTAACAATGGCATCAATTTCTGGCATTGATGTTTTAACTTCGTCATAGTTTCTTTGAGCCAAACATCCTGTTACGATAACCTTTTCTAGGTTTTCATTTTTGTATTCTAAAACTTCCAAAATTTTGTTAATGCTTTCGGTTTTGCTTGGCAAAATAAACGCACATGTATTTATTATCGCAATTTGTGCTTCGTTAAGGTTATTTGTAAAACTAAAACCAAATTGTTTTAGCAAATACATCATTCTTTCTGCGTCAACGGTGTTTTTGTCGCACCCAAGCGAAATGAAAGCAATTTTTTTACTTAATAATTCTTCTTTTGTCATAAACTAATCGTCAATTCCTTCTCCAAATATTTCTTTAAATTGTTCGGCGGTAATATAAACCGTTCTTGGCTTTGAACCATTACTTGGACCAATAAATTTTGCTTGTTCCATTTGGTCTATAATTTTTCCTGCTTTTGGGTTGCCTATGCTGAACCTTCGTTGCAACATAGAAACAGAAGCATAACCATTTTTAATTACTAGTTTTAAACATTCTGGCATAAGTGGGTCGAAATGAGTTCCGCCTTCATCACTAGGTTCAATGTCGCTAGACATTTCTGGCTCGTCCTCTTTATTTATTGCCTTGTCAATTTCTTCATCAAAGTAACTTTCGTTATGCTCTTTAACAAAAGCACAAACATTGTTAATTTCTTGTGTTGAAATGTAGCATCCTTGAACACGGAATGGTTCAATTCCTCTTGGCGAAAATAACATATCGCCTTTTCCAAGCAATTTTTCAGCACCACCAGTGTCCAAAATGGTTTTACTGTCTTGATAATTCAAAACTGCAAACGCCATTCTTGATGGCAAGTTTGCTTTAATAACACCAGTAATAACATCAACAGATGGTCTTTGAGTGGCAAGTATCAAGTTAATTCCAACGGCTCTTGCCTTTTGGGTTAATCTTCTAACCTTTTCTTCAAAGTCTTTCTTTATGTTGTTCAAACTCATAATGTCGCCAACTTCGTCAATAATGATGACAATATGAGCCAATTTTTCTTTTGACTTGTTTTTTACTTCTGGCAAATTGTTGTATTCAATAATTTCACGCACGCCAGACTCTCTTAAAAGTGCGTATCTTCGTTCCATCTCGGCAATCGCCCAATCAAGAGCATTTAATGATTTTGCAGGGTCGATAATAGCTTCTGGAAGCAACATATGTGGAAGCCCGTTGTATGAATAGAACTCAACTTGTTTTGGGTCAACAAGGATAAATCTTAAATCTTCTGGACCATACTTGTAGATTAAACTTACAATAAGTGTATTTAAAGCAACACTCTTTCCTGAACCAGTTGAACCAGCAACCAACATATGTGGCATTTCGTGCATATCTGCAACAACACATTTTCCGCTAACTTCTTTACCTACGGCATAAGAAAGCACATTTTTATTTACTAAAAATTCTCTGCTTTCAACAACTTCTCTTATTCCAACCATGCTAACTTTTCGGTTTGGAACTTCAACACCAACCGCACTTTTGCCCGGAATTGGTGCTTGAATTCTAACGCCACGACTTGAAGCAACAGCGGCAGAAATGTCGTTTGAATATTTTGTTACCATGTTAACGCTAATACCTGCTGGCATGTTAAGTTCATATCTAGTAACAGCAGGTCCTATTGTTGTGTTTGTAACTTTTGCGGCAATTCCAAAGTTTTCCAAAGTGGTTTCGATGGCTCTTGCGTTTGCTTCAACATCTTCTGTTATTTTGGCTGTATCCACTGCCACGCTAGATAATAAATCGACTGTTGGTGGAACATATCTTTTAAAGAAATGTGGCTTTTTAACTTCTTTTGCTTGTTCGTCTTGCTTAACATCAAAAAGCGAATTTTGGTTTTCGTTTAATTTTAGTCCCCTTCTTCGCGAAGAGTCTTTTGGAAGTTTAAGCGAGTCTGGAAGTTCAAAGTTTTTAAGGTCAATTTTATCTTCTGTGTTGGTTTTAAGTTGGTCAACGCTTTGTTCAATCTTGTTTTCAAACGAATTAGTTGTTTCTTGAACATTATCCGTATTTTTTAACGAGTCATCTTTAATGGTTTCAAAAGGTTTTTCAAATGAATCATTTTCTGTTTCGTCAACAGGGCTTATAAATGGTTCGCTTGGTGTTTCTTGGTTTGAACTTACTGTGTTATAGTCGCTTGAATAATCGTTGCTTGAATAACTTTCTTGGGCTAATTTTTTGTTGGCGAATGTTTGCTCTGCTGTGCGATAATCACCAAAGTTTGCGTCCAAAAAGTCCGCCATTGAAGCATCGCTGTGCTTACCTTGCGACTGCCCTGCTTCGTTTGAGTTTTTAGGATTAGGTACGCTTAATGTTGCTTGCAAAAATTCCAAGTTTTTATCGTAATTAGACATAGATTTTTTTGTTTTAGAACTATTGTTGTCCACCAAGTTATAGCCAAATGTACCTCTATAATCGGTTGGTGGTGTTAAAGAACTTTTACTTTTGCTTGTTGATTCGTAATTGTTTTGTTGTTGGTCAAAAATTTGAGAACCGCTTTTTTTGTTCATAAAGTCGTTGGCAAATGAAGTTAATTGCCTATTATCAACAAAATGCTCGTTGCGTAATGTTTTGTCTAGACCTAGTTTTTTTAAAGCATCTTCCCTAGACTTTTGGTCTTGTTCAATTTGTGCATCAAGACCAATTTTTGTGTTGTTTTTTTGACCGAGTTCAAATGAAACATTGACATTTTTTTGAGGAGTTTCAAATGTCTTTTTAATTTTTTTATTGAAAATTTTAGTGTCGGTTTGTTTGAGGTATCTAACTCTTGTTAAATAGTCGTATATCAGCCAAATGTTAAATGCTAAAACAATTAGGAACAAGAAAATTGCACCTATTGGATAAAGATATTTTTGAAGTGGATAAATTATTAGCCCTAACAAAACTCCGCCAACACTTAATGTTTCGCTATAAATTGCAGAAAGATATTTTCCATAAGTGGTTAGTGGCATTGAGTATGTGAAAGCAATATGAAACACTGCTAAAACGCAAATTAGAGCCATGCTTAAATAAAACAAATATTTTTTTGAGTAAACATACTTTGCACCTTTAAATAATGCACCGCCAATTAAGTACATTAAAAGAAACAACACATAGGAAAACAGCCCAAATGTGCCAACTAAAAAATTATGCAAAAAAGGGATCCATTTTATAAATAGACCCAAATAGCCGATTGTTGCAACTATAAGCAATATTAAACCCACTACTTTTGAAGTGGGCATTTTTTTCTTCTTGTCAAAATTCTTTTCAAAATTAGTTACGATTGGCACTTTGATTACTCCTGAATTTAATTACAGAGTAATTATAGCACAAAAATTGTGCTATGCAAACGCTTTGACTAAACTTTTAAACTGTAATTTTTTAGCAAATCAATTCGAGTGTTTTTTCCAACATAAGAAATGCAATAATTTTCGCTGTCAAACAATCTTTTTGCCACTCTGTTAACATCGTCTAATGTTACTTTTTTTGTGTTCTCGATATTTTCTTCTTTTGTTACAACTCGTCCGTAATTTCTAATGTTTTTGCATACGCCAACATTAACACTGCTTGTGTTTTCGTATGATAGTTTTAAGCAAGAAAGTAAGTTGTTTTTTGCGTCAGCAAATTCGCTTTCGGTTAACCCTTCTTTAACAATTAAAGCCATTTCTTCCCTTATTGCTGAAAGTGCAAGTGGTGCATTTTTTGTTGAGGTTGCAAAGTGAATTGTAATATCTCCGCCAGCAACGTTGTAACTGCACTCGCTAACTATGGTATAAACAAGACCTAATTTTTCTCTAATTCTTTGGAAAAGTTTACTGCTCATTCCTCTTCCAAGAGCGTTGTTTAGAACATTCAAAGCGTATTTGTCGCTGTCGTATTGAGAAATTCCACTGTATGTTATACAGATGTTTGCTTGTTCGTTATCCTTATATTGCTTAATTGATTGTTCAACGATTTTTGGTTTTTGAATTTTTGGTTTTGAAACTTCCACAACAGGAATTTCGTCTTTCAAAGTTAAGTTATATTTAGAAAGGAAATATTTTTCCATTAACTTTTCGGCTTGTTTTAGTTTAATGTTTCCGCAAAAAGCAATTATTGTGTTGCTTGGTGTGTAGAACTTTTTCATGTAGTCGTGAATTTTTTGTTGAGTTGTTGCTTTAACACTTTGTTTTGAACCTGCAACATCTCTTTCATAGCCAGTTCCGTTGTAGATTAGCGAGTTTACTAATAATTCACTTTTTGAATAAGCATCGTCATTATACATAGCAATTTCTTCGCAAACAACATTTTTTTCACGAGCCATTTCCTTTTTGTCAAAAGTTGCGTTAAAGAACATATCAGCCAAAATCTCTACGCATGCTTCCAAGTTTTCGTTTGTGGACTTTGTGAAATATGTTGTTTCTTCACAGTCGGTAAATGCGTTTACATTTGCACCTAAACTATCAAGTTCTTTTGCAATTTGATAGGCACTTCTCTTTTCTGTTCCTTTAAAAAGCATATGTTCAATATAGTGTGAAATTCCGTAGTATCCTTCGGTTTCGTTAACGCTTCCTGTGTTAACAAAAATGTTAAATGCAACACTTTCGTAACCTTCCATGTTGGTTACAGCAAGTGTTATTCCGTTTTTATATCTTTTAATCTCTGTTTTCATAAAAATCTCCTTATCTATTATTGACAATTATTTTGCTATAAAACTTGCAATCTTATTTTAATCTTTTAATTTTAAACAAGCAAATGTTTCAACATGGCATGTTTGAGGAAACATGTCGAATGGCTTTACAAACGCGATATCATATTTGTTTGTTTGCATTAAGTATTTTATATCCCTAGCCAATGTGGCACTGTTGCAAGACACATAAAATATTTTTTTTGGCAACACGGACAAAATGCTCGATAGCACATTTTGGTCACAACCCTTTCGTGGTGGGTCTAAAACAACTGTTAAATTGTCACACTTGATTTTATTGATGAGTTTTGGGAGTTCAACACAGCAATCGCCTGTTATGTTTGTTAAATTAGAAATATTATTTTCTTTTTTTAGTTTGTCTGCATTTTCGGTTGCTTGTGACACAATTTCTATGCCATACACATGTTTTGCCTTTTGGCAAATTATTGCTGAAAGAAGCCCTGCACCGCTATATGCATTTACAACCACTTGATTGTTGTCGATATTATCTAAAACGCTCGAATAAATTTTGTTTTGAATGTCTAAATTAACTTGCAAAAACGATTGTGGACTTATTTCATAATTTATGTTAAAGGTTGAAAGTTTTTGAGTTGCATTTCCATAAATCAGTTTAAATTTATCGCCTAAAATAACATTAGTGTTTTTGCTGTTTTTGTTTATAAAAATTGAGCAATTTTCAAATTCTTTTTTAACTAAATCAACAAGCAATTTTTCGTTTTTTAGTTTGCCTGTTCTTGTTACCATGCAAAGCATTAAATTGTTGTTTAGAAGCCTTGCAACAGCATGCTTTAAATTCCCAGTTTGCATAGTACTGTCGAATGCTGTATCGCCCGAAATTTCAAGGTATTTTAGTGCTATGCAAATTATTTTACTTGCCCATTCTCCGTGCAAAGCACAACTGCTTGTTGGCACAATTCGGTTGGAAGAAATTGCATAGAAGCCGGCAACATTTTGGCTAACTATTTGGTCGCCAATTTTTTGCTTTACTACACCTATTGGAATTTGCAACTTGTTTCTGTAATTATAGCAATTTTCACTTGCACAGCAAGCGTCAACATTCACATCTAAATTAGCAAATTTTTTAAAGTTTGTTTTTACCAAGTTTTGCTTGAATTCAAGTTGTTTTTGAATGGACAAGTGTTGGAGTTGACAACCACCGCACTTGTTAAAAACAGGGCATTTTGGCTCTACCCTATCGCTAGAAGTTTTTATATAATCAATTACTTTTGCATAGGCAAAATTTTTTAGTGCTTTTAAAATTTTAACTTTTACAATTTCGTTTGGCAAAGCATTAGGGATAAAAACAGGATAGCCATTTATTATGGCAACACCTTCTCCGTTTGCTCCTAAATTTTGTATAGTAACCTCAAATTCATCATTTTTTTGCATAAGTGTATTATATAAAAAAATATCTAAAAAGCGAAATACTTTAAAGATATTTTTAGAACTAAAACATTTTATGTTAACTTATTGTTTCGGTGACGGTTGTTAATTTAAATCCGGCATTTTGATATGCATCAATAATTTTGCCAAGTGCTTCGTAGGTGCATTTTGTTGGGTGCATTAAAATTAAGTCGCCATTTTGCATGTTTTTTGTGGCACGAGTGTAAATTAAACCGGCATTTTTATCTCTCCAATCTATAGTGTCTTTGCTCCACATAATTGTTTTGTAATTCATTTTTTCGGCAGCTTCCAAAGTGTTAGAGTTATACGAACCACTTGGCGGTGCAAACAAGTTCATTTCCACTCCACAAGTTGCTTTTACAATTTGATGGTTCAAGGAAATTTCTTCTTTGTTTCTTTCTAGCCCAAGTTCGCCTTGGTCTTTGTGATAATAGCCGTGATTAGCAATTTCATGACCTTCGCTTACTATTTTTTTAAGCAAGTCTTCATTTTGTGCAACCCAGTATCCGCCAACGAAAAATGTGGTTTTAACGCCCTTTTCCTTTAAAACTTCAAGCATAGGCTCGATGTACTCCGTTCCCCAATAAACATTTATCATTAAACTTGCGTTTTTATTTTCGGTGTTACCGCGATAAATGGCACTATAGCCTGTGCTACTAACTACTTTTGCGTCAACATTAAAGCACATGTTAAACACACTAAAAATGCAAACTGCGATTATTAAATTTGTTGCAAGACTAATCCAAGTGCTTTTTTTAATTCGTTTAAAAAACGATAATTTTTCACCAATTTTTTTTAACATTTTCATATTGTAAATATATGTTTCAAAAACTTTTGATATGACAACTAACGCTTTATTACCTAATAAAAACGATAATGAAAATTTTATTGATATTGTTAATCTTGCTTATGTAATCAATAAATAAAACAATAACTTACATTAATAAAACTTTTTAAAGTTAAAACCCTCGTTCATTTTGGCATAAAAAAAGTTGACAACAAGCCAACTTTTAAAAAACTATTTTGCTTCTGGATATACACTAACACATTTTTTGTCTTTTGAAACATATTCAAATTTTACAATTCCGTCAGCCAAAGCATACAAAGTGTAATCTCTGCCCATGCCAACATTTTTGCCAGCATAAATTTTGCTTCCTCTTTGTCTAACGATAATGTTTCCAGCAGTTACTCTTTCGCCAGCATATTTTTTTGTGCCAAGACGCTTTGATTCACTATCTCTGCCGTTATGTGTTGTGCTACCACCTTTATGGTGAGCAAACAACTGCAAATTAATAAACATTCTCTATTACCTCCAAATTTATGAAATCGGAATAGGTTTCCCTTAAATCCGATAAGCCACAAAGCATAGTGGAAAGTATTACTTGTGCGTCGTGATTTTCTTCGCTGGTTATAACATTTGGTAGTTTAACTTTAAGATAGCCAACATCTTCGTCTTTTGTTAAATCGACATTGATTTTTGCCACCATAAGCAAACCAAGAACCGCAGTTTGAACCAAACTTGAAACCCCTGCACACACTATATCTTCGCCACGCTCTGCATAGCCACTGTGTCCCATACATTGAACACATACGATGTTTCCATCATTTTTAAAAATTTTGATATTTGTCATTATTTCACGCTAACAATTTTTAATGTTGTGAATGGTTGTCTATGACCTTGTTGTTTTTTGGTGTGTTTTTTTGCTTTATACTTGAAAACCAAGATTTTAGCATCTTTTCCATGACCCATAACTTCTGCAACAACTTGTGATTTGCTTGCATCTTTTCCTGCTTTAACAACTTCGCCGTCAACAAGCATTAAAACATCAAGATTGATTTTGTCGCCGATGTTTGCGTTCATTCTTTCAACATCTAAAACATCGTTTTCACTAACCTTGTATTGTTTGCCTCCAACTGATACTACTGCGTACATTTGTTAACCTCCCTTTAGTATAACTCGCTGAACAAAGGTGATGAACTAAATTCATGCTTGGAACCCATTTCACGCGGAATACATTTATATTACAAAAAAAATAACCCTTTGTCAAGGATTATTTCTTAATTTATAATATTATTTGATTTATAAAAGTGCACAGCATGTTTTCGTCATACCTAAGTATGAAATTCTTCATAAGCTATCACTTTTAGGCATTATGAAATGATAAGATGCAAGCGCTAGTATCAATGTCTATACGAAGTTCTCCATTATCAGTGACACTAACAGTTACTAACACACGAGCTAAATCGTTTTCATTTTCTAAAACAATTTTATCAACTTGTATTTCCCAAGTGATAGAAGTCTCCACCATTTCACCACCTCTTTTATTAGCTTGAAAGAATGTTCCTGTGAAATTAGAGTTTAGAATTAGTCGTATTGTGGTGTCTTGGTAGGTATAAGAGCCATCTTCGGTTAGAGTTAAGTTGCCATTTTGGTCTTTATTATATATTCCAGTTTGATAGTATTCGCCAAATTTAACCCGCTTGTTTCCCACCATAAATGCATTAACAACATAATCAATTTGTAGTGTTTTTTCTTTATAAGAAATTGTCATTGTTTTGTTGCCTGCGGTTGTTGTGTTGAAATTTGTTACCATACTTTGTGTTAATTCGAGTTCTTTTTGCGAATCGTCACTATATGTTAACATAAGTTTTGCACCATTAAGGTCAAGTGCTTCGTTAAGTGCATATTCGGTTTGAATTGAACCTTTAATGTCTATTCGGCTAAGAGTTGGCTTACTGTCAAAAGAACAACCAACGAAGCATAGGCTAATGCAAACGAATGCAATGGCAATGGACAAAATTTTAGTTAATTTTTTCATTTTAATCTCCTTTGTCTTAAATTTTATTGACAAAACCATTTTACCCCCCCCCGAAAGAAAGTCAAGCGAAAATACTGATTTTTCAAAACAACAAAGTTTAATAAAGATAATAAAAAAATGTCTTGCATAAATATACGCAAAACAGTGTAATTATTCACACACAAAGCGAAAGCCTTTTGCCTTTTCGTGCAAAAATTCACCTATTAAAATTTTTTTGTTATTAAGGTATGAAAACTCTTTATCGTTTTGAAATTTTTTTAAAAATTTTTCAAACATTACATAAATGTCTTGCTTTACTTTTTCAAACAAAAAACCATGCGAATTTAGGTTGTTTTGGTTATTCACAAAAGCGTTTAATCGTTCGCAAAAAAAGTATTGTGCTTCTAGTGGTGCATATGAGCCTTTGTCGATAACTTTTGGTGTGTTTTCAAAACCGGAAACCGACACATTAACGCTTTTTTGCTCAAACTCGAAACATAAGCAAATGCACGAAATTTCGAAGGGTAATTGGTCATCTTCCTCTATTCCCAAAAGCCAAGAACGAAACTCTAAACAAATATAGTTTTCATCTTCGTTTGTTAAGGTTAACTTATTGCCTAACCTTCGATGTTTTTTTATTTTATAGTAGTTGCTTTTTAGTGTTATAAGCCTTTTCATGAAACGAACCCCACTATTGCAAAAAGTGTTATGCCAAGAAGCAATGCAAGACTTAAAAAGAAGATACTTTTGTTAAACAATGAATACTTGATTTCCGCCAGTCTAGAATTAGCAACAATTTCGCTGGCAAGGTCTTTTTCGTACTCATCACAAACATAGTCTTTGGGGAAATTATAATTTATAATTATGCGGTTTAAATAGTCCTGTGGGTCTAGGCTTGAAATATCTCTATAATACAATAAGCTGTTTATTCTTTTGGTTTTGTAATCTCGCTTTATTTTATCGAACCTTGAATGTAGTGCCGAAAAACTAATTAACATGCTTATTGCTGAAAAAAGCAAAACGCTCCAATTTAGTAGTGCAATTTCAAAAACTTTGCTGGAAAAAAATCCTGCGGTAAAAACAATTAAAGCGCCATTTAAAGAGATTATAATTGAATGCTTTGTTTCACTAAAACGCACATTTTCGATAACTATATTTAATGTATATTTTAAAATTTGCTTCATAGTCAAAAGTGTTGCCTAAATTGCAAATTTTATTCTTCTTCAATTTTAGTGAATTTATAAACTATGTAAAATTGCTAGTTGTTACATTTTAAAACTATATTATTTGTTCTCTTAATAATTGATATCCTATGTAATCTCTGCGTTTTTGAATATCTTTCTTTTATGGCTTAATTGTATTAGCAATATTTTATTGCTCCATGGCTTTGACGAACTAATTGTTTTTTTATAAAACTAAACATCTTTAAGTTTTGTGTCCAGTGGCATGGTGTAAACCAGTTTTTCAAGTTCACTTTCTCTTATGCTTTTTTTAACTTTGTAATTGTCGTCCATAACATAAATTTGATTAACATTATTTTTGTCTAACACCCTGTATGCATCGTAAATGCTAGAGTTTTCGCTAATTGCAATAGTCTTAACAAACAAGCCTTTGCTTAACTTTTCACTTTTCTTATCAAGGTCTTGCAAGTTGATGTAGTAAGCAGACTTGTCATCGTCAAACAAGCCGATAAGTAAAAATAGTGCATTTATTCCAAGTGAATAGTTTAGTTTTGTGAAGAAAGATAGGAAAAAGCAAACAAAGATTAAACCAACCACAATAAAGCCTATAACTTTCGTTATCTTAAAGGCAGTTTTTCGTGGCTTTTTTATTGATAGCAAACCAAGAAGCACCCTTCCGCCATCTAGTGGGAAAATCGGCAATAAATTATACAAAATTGTTGAGACATTTGCGTAGTAGAAATCTTGAGTAAACGAAAAAGAAGATGGAAGAAACCACCATAGCGAAGTTATTGCTAAAATGATAAGCAAATTCACAAGTGGGCCTGCTAGGGCAATTTTTATTTCATCTTTCGGCTTGAATGGTGCGTTGTTGCCAGACAAACTTGCACCATAGGGCATCAAACTTATTGTGTTTAGTTTATACCCCATACTTTTGCCAACAAAAGCATGTCCAAATTCGTGCAAAATGACGGTTATTGTGCAACAAAAATATAACAATCCCTCGCCAAAATAAATCATTATTAGCCCAAGCACGAAAAACGACCAGTGAAACCTGAACGAATATTTTTTCATTTATACCAGCCTAAAAAATTAAAAGCGTTTTAATAAAATTGTTAATACATTCTTTGAATGTTGATGTAAAAGATGTGTTAATTAAACTAAACACAAACAAAAATATCAGCAACGAAAAAATGACCATTGCGTTTCTAAATACATTTGATATACAGAAAATTTTTGTTTTTTTCTTTTTCTCTTTTTTCTTAAGAGCCTTAAAACCTACTACTTTCATAAAATCACCTTAATTACCTATATGTGTTAAATAAGCAAATTATGATGAAATAAAAAGTAAACCATATTTTTTTTAGAATAAACACGAAAAATAATGCATAATTATGCATTCTGTCGAAATATAGATTTTTATAAAATTATTCGTCAGGAAGCGCCCCGAAAATTTTTAAGTTAGGGCTTATTGCGTCAACTTTTATATGATACGAACCGCTAGGAGTTATCTCAATGTCAACATAAATATCATCGCCTTTTATGTGAGCGTAGTTTAATAGCACATGATAAATGTCGCTTTTAATAACTTGCTTAATTCGTTCGGGATTAAAATGTTTGTCGGCAATTAAAACATGCTTTAATCTCTCCTCATCTTCTTTTGCGTTGGGTTGAACAAAAATACTCATTTGACCTCCTTTAAATTAGATATGTCTTCTTAATGTTCGTTTCAATCCTCCAAAAAGTCCTCTATACTTTGCCGTGTAGTCGTAAATAAAATTTTTTCCGTTATGTACATTTTTTGCAAGCATTTTAAATGCCTCACTTCCTGCGGACTTAAATGGGTTTGTGCATGATAATGTGGCGATACTGTCGTCGTCTGGAACAATGCCAAGCAAGTCGCATTTTAAAAGTGAACATATTTGATTTTCGCTTAACATTTTGCCTGATAAAATTAAATCTCCACGCATTCTGTTAATAACAAAACTAACCTTGTTTAAGTTGTAACTTCCTAGAATTGTCAGCACTTTTCCCGCATCTCGTATGCTAGACAAGTTTGGCGTTGTAACTATAATTGCCTCATCTGCTGAATAAACGGCTCTGTGAAATCCGCTGTCTATTCCTGCCGGACAGTCAAGCAAAATATAATCAAAAGTTTCGGCAAGTTGCTCAACAACTGCGTTTATTGAGTAACTTGTTATTTTGGTGTTTGTGTATAGGTGGCTAGAAGGCAAAACAAAAAGAGTTGGATAGCGTAAATCTTGAATTAGTGCCTGCTTTAATCTGCACTTTCCTTCCACAACATCGGCTAGGTCGTAAACCACTCGGTTTTCAACATTCATAACGACATCTAGATTATTTAGCCCGATGTCTGTGTCCAGCATCACAACCCTGTTTCCTAGTTCGCTTAATCTCATTCCAAGGTTTGCGCAAATAGTGGTTTTTCCAACTCCGCCCTTACCACTTGTGATTACAATTTTTCTAGCCATAGTTCACTCCTTAAGCAAAAATTTCTAACCAATTTTAATGTCTTAATGATAAAATGTAAAGATAAAAAATGTCGATTTTTCGACTATTACAACTTGTGACAAAACTTGCAAAATTTTCTTGCAAAATGCACAAAAAAAGTGCATATTTTTCCATATGATTGAATAAATATGCACATATTTGTATTTTTAAATTTTAATTATTTTTCATCGCTTCGGCTACGGAAAATTAGTTTTATTGGTGTTCCTGAAAAGTCGATAGCCTTTCTTAAACAGTTTTCAAGATAACGCTGATATGAAAAATGTATTATTTTTGCATCGTTGCACATGAACACAAAAGTTGGTGGAAGCACGCTTGGTTCGCTAGCGAAGAAAAATTTAACTCTCTTACCATTTTTGGAAGGTGGTTGGTTCATTCTTATTGCATCTTGCAAAATTTCGTTAACTATGCTTGTTGAAACATGGCGGTTTGCGTTTTCATAGGCTTTTTGAATGCTTGGCATAAGTCTTGCAATTCTTTGACCTGATTTTGCTGAAACAAAGCAAGAAATGTAGTAATCCATAAACGCTAAATCTTTCTTTAGTTGTTGCTCGTAAATTTGTGTTGTGGACTGGTCTTTTTCGATGCTGTCCCATTTGTTTACAACAACAACACTTGGCTTTTGTGCTTCATGAACAATTCCTGCGATTCTAACATCTTGCTCGGATAGTGGCTCGCTTGCATCAAACACGATGACAACAACATCTGCCCTTTCAATCGCTTCCATAGAACGAATAACGCTGTAATCTTCAACGCTCATAAATTCAACTGCTCTTTTGCGTCTTATTCCTGCGGTGTCGATTAAGATATAATCCTTTCCTTCGTACTTAAACGGTGTGTCGATTGCATCACGGGTTGTTCCAGCAACACTGCTTACAACAACTCTTTCTTCGCCAAGCAATCGGTTAACAATGCTACTTTTACCCACATTTGGTTTACCAACAAGGGCGATTTTTATTGCTTGCTCTTCTTGCTCGTCAACATCGCCTGCTGGAAATTTTGAACAAATTTCATCAAGAAGTTCGCCAAAACCAAGCCTGTTTGATGCTGAAACAACAAAAGGTTCGCCAAGTGATAACTCATAGAACTCGTAACTATTTTCAACTTCGTTATTATCAAGTTTGTTTACGCACAAAACAATAGGTTTTTTGCTTCGTCTTAAGAAGTCTGCAATCTCTTTATCTGCTGATGTTAAGCCTTCTTTTCCGTCAACAACAAAAACAATAACATCGGCAAGTTCTATCGCAACATTTGCCTGTGCCATAATGTTTTTTTGCACTTCACTTGTGTTTTTTAGGTCTAAACCACCTGTGTCGACTATATTGAATTTATAGTTAAGCCATTCTCCGCTTGCATAAATTCTATCTCTAGTTACACCCGGTTCGTCTTTTACTATACTAATTCTTTTGCCAACAATTTTATTAAACAATGTGCTTTTGCCCACATTTGGTCTGCCAACAAGGGCAATTAAAGGTTTTTTCATAAGTTTATTTTTCCTTATTTTTTATTTAACTATGCTATATTATCACAAAAAAATGGTTTTAGCAATCACTAAAACCATTTTCTATTTAATTAACATTTTTCTTTCCCGCATTTTCTTTTTTTGGGGCAAAATAAGCATTTGTTTTTAGACTTTATAAACCTTTTAAATATGATTATTGCAACAATAATTGCTACGAAGGTTAGGCTGGCAATTATTCCACCAACAAAGCCACTAATTGTAAAACATAGTGCTATTTTGTAGGTTGCAAAACTTAAAATATAGGCAAGTGAAAGTTGAATTATTATTGCAATAAATGTCCACTTTCCTCCAATTTCTTTTTTCATAACGCCTATAGTTGATATGCATGGCATATAAAGCAGTGAGAACACCAAGAACGACAATGCCGAGCAAGGATTTAACGACAACGCCGAACTGCTTAAAAGCAGACTTTCACTTATGAGCATATTTGAAGATATTTCGTCTGTAACATTATTTATCATGCCCATAGTGCCAACGATAATTTCCTTTGCAACAACGCCACAAATTAGGCAAACAACTGCTCCCCACTGTCCAAAACCAAGCGGGCTAAATATTGGAGCAAGCCATACGCCAATTTGCTTTAAAATGCTGTTTTCGGCGTCAAATTGAAGTTTGAAATTGCAAGTTTCTAAAATCCAAATGATTATTGAAAATGAAACAATCAAAGTGCCTACTCTAAAAATAAACGATTTCATATTGTTTAAAGCAACTTTGGTTATTCTTTTAACGCTTGGCAATCTGTATGGCGGAAGTTCCATAATAAAACTTTGTTCGCCACTTTTTAATATGGTTTTTTCAAGAAAGTAACTAACCATAACCGCAACTAGTACGCTTACAAGATACAAGGATAGAATTATCCAAAACTGACTTTTGCAAAAAAACGCTCCACAAATAACTGTGTATAAAGGTATTTTTGCTGAACACGAGATGTAAGGCGAAAGCATTGCCGTTTTAATTTTACTGTTCTTATCTTCCAAGTTTCGTGAAGTCATGGTGCTTGTGGTGGAGCAACCAAAGCCCATTAAAAGTGTAAATACGCTCTTGCCTGTTAGACCAATTTTTGAAAAATAATCTTCCAAAGTAAATGCAAGCCTGCTCATATATCCACTATCTTCTAAAATTGTTAAGCAAACAAAAAGTATGGTTATTTGTGGTAAAAATCCAACCAAACTGCCAACTCCGCCAAACACTGCATCTTTAACAAAAGAAATTATATACGCATTTGAGGTTTTGGCTTGAATAAACTGAACGCACGGCGAAAAAACATAGTTTTCAAGAACATCGTTAAGCAAATTTGACAGCCATTTTCCTACGCTTGAAAAGGTTAAAAAGAAAATTAGCGAAAGTATTAGCAAAAAAATTGGAAGTGCCAAGAACTTGTTTAGCACAATTTTGTCTAGTTTTGAGTAGCCATAAATTTTGCTATTAGTTGAAATCGTGATGCAGTCTTTTATAAGTTTATCAATAAAATCGTACCTTAATTTTGCAACCGATACTTCATCGCATTTCTCATAAATTTGAGCAAGTTGTTTGGTTTGTTGTTCGTTTAGTTTTAGTTTGTCCAAAACAAACTCGTCTTTTTCCAAACATTTAATTAACACATATTGCTTATTGGCATTTATGTTTTGCAAGTTTTGGCTAACTATTTGCTCAACTTTATTTAATGGAAGTTTGCTTATGTATTCGTTTTCAATATTTAATGTTTCAACAAAATATTTTTGAGTGTTTGATTCGCTTAATGCTTGCTCAACAACTTTTTTAACTTGAACTTTTTTTTGAGCGTTTATTAAAAATACTTTCAGCCCTAGCCTTTTTGAAAGCAAGTCCGCATTGATAGTTTTTCCGCTTTTTTTAAGCTCGTTTGCCATGTTTATGCAAACAATAGGTTTTAGTCCCATTTCAAGCATTTGCAAGGTTAAATACAGGTTTCGTGGTAAATTGTTCGCGTCACATAAATTTATGATTTTACCCTCGTTTTCAAGTAAGTAATCTCTCGCCACTCCTTCTTCAAAACTATATGACGACATGGAGTACATCCCCGGTAAATCCACAATTTTTACGCTTTGTTCGTTAATAGTTGTTGTTTTTTCCTTAAAGTCCACAGTAACTCCGTGCCAGTTTCCAACATGCTCGTCACTATGGGTTATGGCATTAAAAAATGTGGTCTTGCCAGTGTTTGGATTGCCCACCAAAATAATATTTTGAGTTTGTGCGTTTTTTTTGTTTTTCATGTTATGCCCTAACCATTTGAATGTTTTTTATTGCATTGCGTCTTAATGCAATTATGTATCCGTGAATTTCTAGTAAATAGGAGTTTTTTAGTGGCGAAATGTTTATGACTTTAACAAGTGTTCCTTGAGTGAACCCAAGGTCTAACAAGCGTCTTTTTAAGTGTAAAGCACCTGTAACATTAACAATAAATCCACTTTCCTGCTCTTTAAAGTTAGTTAAATTAACAGTATCCATAAAATATCCTCAAAAATAATGTATTTTATGAATAGGCAAAAAATGATTATTTTTATTAAATGCGAAAAAAATCGTTTTTTAGTCTTTTTTGTAAAAGCATTTTCATATAATGTAGAAAGGATAATGGAAAGCGTATGGAAACAAGTTTTTGCGACTTAAAAGCAAAAGAAGTGATAAATATTGTTGACGGCAAGCGTCTTGGGCATATAACCGATATTGTTTTTGAAACCTCATGTGGAAAAATTTTGGGGCTTGTTGTTCCGGGTCAAAAAAGTGGTTGGAACATTTTTAAAAGTGCCGAAGATATTTTTATTCCATACTGCAACATCTGCAAAATTGGCTACGACTGCATATTGGTTGAACTTTACAATCAAAACAGAATAAATGTGCTAAAACAAACCACCTACACCGCAACCGCCGATGTGCAAGAAGCAAGCGACTCGACTAGCCATGTGACAAAATAACCTTTCTTTTTGTGAGATTTCCAAATATTCTCTAACAATAGTTAGGGCAGAATTTGTTAAAATTTCAGTATGGAAGTCTATATTGAATACGCCATAATAGACAACATGACTATTGACTTGCTAATTTTAGTTTTAACTGCAAAGATAAATAAACTTAAAGTTAGCAAATTAAGGCTATTTATAATTGCTTTATTTGGAACGGCAATAGCACTAATTTCTCCGCTTTTTAGTGGCGTTATTTTGATACTTGTTAAAGTTTTATGCGGTGTTTTAATGCCACTAATGCTAGAAAAAAAGACTAAACCAAAAAGGTTTATTATAACCTTGCTATCGTTTTTTTTAATAACAGCAATTTTTGGTGGAACTTGCCTAGCAGTGTGCAACTTTTTGAACTTAAATTTTTCTGTTGAAAATGGTGCAATTACTGTTTACTCTTTCCCTATTGGACTAGCCTTGCTTATTTCGTTTATTATGTACTACATAATAAAAAATCTAATAAACCATTTTTACAAGCAAAAGCGAGTTTCAAAATTTGTGTATGAAGTCACTTTTAAACTTAATGACAAATTTGTTAAAGCAAACGGCTTTTTAGATAGCGGAAACAAACTTTGCGACCAGTCTAGTTTAAAACCTGTAACTTTAATAAACTTTGATTTGTTCAAGCAATTAACTAATGCAAAAATTAGCGATGTTTTGCTAAAAAAATACGAAAGATTACCTTTGAAAAACATTCATGAAGTTGAACTAAAAAGTTTAGCAAAAAGTTCTAAAATTATGGTGTTTGAAATAGATAATATAGTAATAGACGATAAATTAAAAATTGACAATGCACTAATTGGATTAAGCGTGGTAGATTTTAAGGACAATCTTGACGCTGATTGCATATTAAGTCCCGACTATTTTAAATAGGAGAACAATTTTATGATTATCAAACTTATAAAAGCAAAATTATTAGGTGCAATAAAAAAGTTTTTTAGTGGAAACAGTTTTGAACAGTATTCAAATTTGGTTTTGTATTTATGCGGAAACGAAGCACTACCTTCTCCACTAGACAGTGAAACCGAACTTGACTTAATTTTAGAAGCCGAAAAAGGCGACGAAAATGCCAAAAATCAACTTATTGAACATAATCTTCGGCTTGTGGTTTATATTGCTAAAAAGTTTGAAAACACTAATATCGACATGGAAGATTTAATAAGCGTTGGCACTATTGGACTGATTAAAGCGGTAAATAACTTTAATGTTGAAAAAAACATTAAACTTGCCACCTTTGCAAGCCGTTGCATTGAAAACGAAATTTTGATGCATTTAAGAAAGACAAGTAAGCAAAAAAATGAAATTAGCCTTGAAGAACCTCTTAATACCGACAGTGACGGAAACGAACTTGTGCTTGCTGACATTTTAAGCATAGACAACGACAGTGTGACAAAAAATTTGGAGCAATCAAGCGAAAGGCAAATTTTGTATAAGTGTTTGGCTAAATTAAATGACCGAGAAAAACAAATAATTTCGCTTAGGTTTGGGCTTTTTCAAGACACCGAAGAAAAGACACAAAAAGAAGTTGCCGATGCACTGGGAATTAGCCAAAGTTACATATCCCGAATAGAAAAAAAGATAATAACAAGACTAAATAAAGAACTTAAAAAAAGTATGTAAGTTATCCAAGATTTTATCTTGGATTTTTTTATCAACTCTTCCCTATTTTCCGTTTAATTGCATAAAAAATTTTTCTTTGGCAAACATAAAAACAAATTGACTTATGGAGTTTTTATGGCAAACAAAGTTGTTATATGTGGAATAAATACAAATGACCTACCCAAATTAAAGGGCAAGGAACTTGAAGAGTTGATGATTAAAGTTAAGTCTGGCGACGAACAAGCCAAGCAAGACTTTATTTTTGCAAACATGAGATTGGTGCTTTCGATTGTTCAACGATTTGGCTCAAGAAAAGAAAACCCAGATGACTTGTTTCAAGTTGGATGTGTTGGTTTGATTAAAGCAATAAACAATTTTGATGTTAGTTTAAATGTTAGATTTTCCACCTACGCCGTTCCAATGATTATTGGAGAAATTAGAAGATTTTTAAGGGATAACTCTAGCGTGCGAGTTAGCCGAAGCATTCGAGACACCGCCTACAAAATTTTGAAATCTCGTGAGAAACTATCCAAAGGAAATTTGGAAGAGCCAACTATTGAAGAAATTGCAAAAGATTTGGGGCTTAAATACAAAGATGTTGTTTATGCGCTTGATGCAATTAGCGAACCATGCAGTATGTTCGACCCAGTTTATAATGACGGTCAAGAGACAGTAAGAGTTATGGACCAAATTGGCGACAGCAAAAACAATCAAGACGAATGGATAGAAGATTTTGCACTTAAAGACGCTTTAAAAAAACTAAACAAGCGAGAAAAACAAATTTTAATGTTGAGATATTACTTGGGCAAAACTCAAATGGAAGTTTCCCAGCAAGTTGGAATAAGTCAGGCACAAGTTTCTAGACTGGAAAAAAATGCTATTGAAAGTATGCGTAAAAATTTGTAGCGTAATTTAGCCAAAAACTTGCAAAATTAAAAAATATATTATATATTTATAATATCACGCAAAAAAGTGATATTATTTTTATTGAGAAAATCAAAGGAAAAATTTTATGGCATTTTGTAAGTTTTCAACCAAAAGCAATTTAGAATCGAACACACTTGTTGATAATAAATTTATCAGTGCTTACCTTCCCTATGCTCCTGATTTATGTGTTAAGGTCTATTTATATGGGCTTTATCTTTGCATGGGAGATAAACTAAACAACAGTATTGAAAACTTTGCAAAAACTTTAAATATTAGCGTTGAAGATGTTGAAAACTGCTTTTTGTACTGGGAAGAACAAGGTTTAGTGTTAGTTTTAAACGCAAACCCTATTGAAGTTAGATATTTGCCAGTTAGCGAAAAGAAATTTGATAAAAAGTTTAGCAAAACAAAATATGCAAACTTTAACAAGCAAATGGAAGAAATTATTGACGGAAGAATGTTAACCCCAACCGAGTTTTACGAGTACTATGGACTGCTTGAATGCTTTCATATTGAACCAGATGCACTTGTTATGATAGCAAAATATTGCACTAACATAAAAGGCAATAATGTTGGATACTCCTACATATTAACTGTTGCAAAAAATTGGGCTTATGAAGGCATTAAAACAGTAAAAGATGTTGAAGAAAAACTAAAAATTCATGAAGCAATCACAAGCGAAGTTGCCGAAATTATAAAACTATTAGGAAGCAAAAAACAACCTGATTTTATGGACAAGCAACTTTATTTGAAATGGACAAAAGACCTTGGCTTTGATAAAGATGTAATCAATTTTGTGGCAGGCACATTTAAGAAAAAAGGCAGTATCGAAAAATTAAATAACAAACTTGAAAAATACTATCAACTTAAACTTATGTCCGTTGACGAAATTGAGGCTTACGAACAAAATAAAAAAGACTTGCTCTCCACCGCAAAATTAGTTACAAAGCAAATTGGCGTTTACTATGAAAACCTTGAAAATGTTATTGAAACTTACATCGTTAAGTGGCAAAACATGGGCTACGGCAAAGACGAACTTACCTTAATTTCCAATTTCTGTTTTAAAAATAATATAAAAACTTTGGAAGGCATGAACGATGTTGTTGAAAAATTCTACTCGCTGGGACTAACAAATGTTGATAGTATCAACCAATATTTTGGACAAATTCTTGACACCGACCAAAAAATTAAAAACCTACTAAAAATTGTGGGACTCAGCCGAAATGTGACAAGTTGGGATAGAGATTTTTATAGAACTTGGACTTTTACATGGAATTTTGCAAGTGAAATTATTGAATATGCTTGCTCGCTTGCTGTTGGAAAGTCTTACCCATTAAACTATGTTAACAGATTGCTTAGCGATTGGTTTAAAAACGGAATTGACACTCTTGAAAAGGCAAAAGCACAAAAAATTGTAAATTACGACCAACCAAAACAAAATAAAACAGCCGATTTTGAACATAGAAGTTACTCAAATGAACAAATAAATGCCTTATTTGACAACTTAAACGAGGTTAAATGGAAATGATAAACACAAATTTAATCAATGACATTTTAAAGCAATGCTCGGTTAACAGAAGCAATGCTATTTTAAAGTGCGAAACCATTAAAGACCAATTAAATAAAGAGCCACAATACCATGCTCTTGAAAAAGAAAAAAATGCTTTAATTTTTGAAAAAGGTAAAGCACTTTTCGAGCAAAAAAGCACCAAACAACTTGATGAAAAAATAAATAAAATTTTAAACAAACAAGAAAAGTTATTAAATAAATTAGGCTACAGCAAAGATAGTTTGCTTCCCCACTTTTCTTGCGAAAAATGTGAAGATACGGGCTTTGTTAATGGTCAAATTTGCTCTTGCGTTAAGCAAAAATATAACAATGCTTTAATGAAACAATCGCAAATAGATTTTAAGGACATTCCTTATCTAACCGACTACGACACTTCTATTTTTGACGAAGAAAATAAGCCTCATATTGAACTTGTAAAGAAAAATTTAATTGAGTTTGTAAATAACTTTAACCAAACAAAAATTAAAAATATTGTGTTAATCGGCTCAACCGGTGTTGGAAAAACGTTTTTAGCACAAAGCGTTGCAAAAGAAATTATTAAAAACGGACACACTGCTTTGTTTTGCAGTTCGTTTGAAGTAAATAAAATTTTTCTAACAAGCCATACTTCACTATCAGCCGATAAATTGCAAGGATTAAGTCAACTTATTGAACCTGAACTGTTGATTATTGATGATTTTGGCTCTGAACCAATATTAAGAAATGTTACTTGCGAATACTTTTTAATTTTAATAAACGAAAGAAATTTGCAAAATAAAAGCACCATCTTCACTACTAATCTTATGCCAAACAACATTTTGGATAAGTACAACGAAAGAGTATTTTCAAGGATGTTTAACAAGGCAAATTCATTAACAATAAGCATGAATGGTGCAGATTTACGACTAAAAAGATGATTAAAAAAACACTAAATAATTTAGTGTTTTTTTTCACATATATTTATTTTGAACAAAATAATACTATTCCCTAACTTCTTGTGGCTCTATATCTTCTCTTTGGGCTATTTTACTCATAGAGTAAGTTTCTTTGTTGTATTTATAGAATTTTATGATTGTATCGTCATACACTTGTTGTGCTTTTTGGTTCATCATTGCACAGTTTTCTTTTTCGGTTAAATTTGGGTCTGGATAAATTGGTGGGCAAATTTGAACTGTAACGCTTTTATGTTTTCTAAAATTAGATTTTCTAAACAATATAACCAAAGGAATTATTGGCACATTGTTTTTGCTTGCATAGTAGAAAGCACCTTTTTTAAGTGGTCTTGACTGCTCATATTTTAGCCATAGAGCCTGCTCTGGATAGAAATGAACAAATCCACCCTTGTTTAATATATCTTTAATATATTCGGCAAATTTTTTGGTTTCGCTTAATGTTGTGGTTAGCGGAACAAATCCACCTGCCTTTAAAGTTGCACCAAAAAATCCTTTTTTAAAGTTGTGTGGAGCACCTGTAATGTAAACATTATTTTTAAATTTTAATGCTTGCATGTTCCAAAGGCTGTCGAGATAATGAACATGGTTACTGATTGTAATACCCGACTTTATTCCCTTTAAATTATTTTTACCTTTTATTTTGATGTTGTATCCAAAAATGTTAACAATAGGTCCAAATAATTTTAATATGCCTTTAATGATAAACTTGTATGCGGTTGAAAAAATGTTTTCTTTCTTAATTTTGTCGTAACTTATTGCGTCATAGTCGCTGTTATTAAAGTTCATAGGTGTTGTGTAAGTGTCAAACTTTTCTTGTTGAGCAAGTTCGTATAAAAAGTTCTCATACTCGTTTTTGCTTACAAACACTTCGTTTCGGTTGGACTCGTCGTAAATTAGTTGGGCAACTTCTTTACCACCGTTTTGGAACTTGTCAATCTTGTGAGTATTGTCGGCGTAAAGGTCAAGTTCGGTTCGGTTATCAATCCACATTTCTATTTGTTTTTTAACTTTTTTTGGCTTATAAATTGCCTTGCCAACGCCATAATTATCAACAAACAATTTTGTTGTTGCTTTTTCGATAGGGTGAGCATAATAGTCCACGATTATTGGAGTGCCCATGAAAACAGAGTCCAAAATTGCATTTGGTCCTGCTTTGGTTACAAAAACATCTGCTGCTTTATAGTATTCGTAAATGGTTTTTGTGAAAGGAAGAACGATAAAGTCGATGTTTGGTTTAACTTTATTCTTTTCTTTTAGATTATTGTAGTGTTTTAGTAACTTTTCGTTTTTGCCAGCAAGCATAATTAAGGTTAAAGGCTTGTCGGTTTTTAAAAGTTGGTCAGTAATTTTTTTGCTTTTTGCACAAGCATAAGCACCGTCGGCAACGATAACACAAAATTTGTTTTTATCAATACCTAGTTTTTCTCGTGCCTGCTCTTTAGTTAAGTTAAAGTTGACAATTTCATCTCTTGCGGTGTAGAAAACTTGCTTTACTAACGCTGGGTTAAACTTTCGCTTGCCTATTGCTTCATAAAAAGCATTCTCGTTGTTAACAAGGAACAAATGCTCCCTGTTATCCCACCAAATGTGAACATTATTGTCTGGGTTGTATGTGATAACTTTAACATTTTTATTTATTCTCTTTTTATACTCCAAGGCACAAAAAGTCATAAAGTAGTGCGTACTTACGATAATGTCTGGATTTCTCTTTTCAAAGGCTTTTAATGTGGCGTCAGTGTATTTTTTAAACAAAGTCCTATGAAGAAATCTCATAGTCTTTACTCCACCAATCAGTTTAATAAAGAAAAATATAAAGTTTCCAAAGCCTTTAATTTTATTAGTATTTTTTGTCTGTTTTATAATCAAATTTTCAAATTTTTTTAATGTTTTGTCGTGGTCCTCTTGCATTATATATGAGTCGACTATTTCAAACTCATCGCCATAAAGGGCTTTTAAGTTATCGGAAATTGATGTAATTGAAGTAATATGCCCCATTCCCGATTCCATATATGTCATTAAAACTTTTTTCTTCATATGTAATTCCTTTTTGTTTTTGCTTTATAAATTATACCATACTTATTTGGCTTTTAAAAGAGTTTTTTATAAATTGCAATCTATCGTTTATCATAAGCCAAAAATTGCTACAAACTTGTTTAACAACTTTTTTCATCACACAAGTGTTTACGTGAGCATATATAAGTTTAGTGTGAGAAAAAAAATATGCGATGTTATTTTTGTAAGCCAAGCAAATGTAATGGCTTAAAACATAGTAAAACCAATCAAAGTGAGCAAAAAATAATCACAGAAACTATTATGGGACCACAAGGACCACAAGGCGCAACTGGCCCGACAGGACCACAGGGCGGACTGGGAGTTCAAGGCGAACAAGGACCATAAGGAATTGCTGGAAGCACAGGCACTGGTTATGTTGCCCACGATAAAGCATCCAAAGCTTGGCGTACATAATTATCCAAAGGAAATCCAAGAAGAATACTTTAAAACGCACAAAACGACATTATAGGAATTTATTCGACAAAAAACGACCAAATCGCCCGATATTCCTACGATTGTTGGGGTAAACAAAAGATAGAATTTCGTGATAATAATGGCATTTTTGTTGCAATCGACGACGACTTTAAGTATAATGATATTAGCAATATTAACCGGTTTATTGCTTACAAAAATCCTTTCCGTTATAGGTCATATTATTATGATTTTGAAACAGGATTGTACTATTTAAATAGTAGATACTACGACCCTGAAATTGGAAGGTTTATCAATGCTGATGATATATCAATTATTAATGATACTTCAGATGAATTTAATGGATTGAATTTATATTTATATTGCTTTAATAACCCTGTCAATACTTTCGATGATGATGGTCGATTAGCTTGGTGGAAAAAAATATTAATAGGTGTAGCATTTGTTATATTTGGAGCCGCAATAACTGCTTTAACTATGGGAACTGGAACAGGATTCTTTGCTGCATTTACTTCAGCACTTTTAACTTCAATGGCTCAAGTTGGAATAAGTACAGCGATTAGTGCCGGAATTGGTATGATTATTGGTGGACTAACTACTGGAACATGGGAAGGTGCCTTTAAAGGTCTTATTGATGGTACTATTAATGGATTTATGTGGGGCTGTATCTTTACTGGTGGTGCACAAATTCTAAGTAGTGTATTTAAAGGAGTTGCAAAAATTGCTGATAGCCATAATATGCTGGACACTTTAAAGAATTCTCGAATTTTCTCACCTGATAAATTAAGGAATGCGTCTAGTATAGCGGATATAGCAAGAAAAGGCCAACCATTCTATGATTATGGTGGAACTTTGATTAGATTTACTAAGCATTTCCATATAGATGTTAGTTCAAAGTCATTTTTACATTTAGCATTTAAAGCTTTTGGTGTCAGAATAAGGCACTTCCCTCTTGGAACAATTTTAGCTGGAATATTTGGAGGTTTTAGTGAAGCAGGTTAATAAGAAGGTTAATGAAAAATGCGTGTACTATAAAATAAGTTTAAAAAATTTTGAATACAACTTTGCTGATATCCTAAAAGCATTTAGTTTAAAAGAAGTTTATGTTGAGCTATATAATGTTAATATAAAAAAGTATAATATTTTAAATTTTTTAATTGAAAAAAACATTATGTTTTATATTTTAAACAAAAGTTATGATTTATGCATCAGCGTAGATAATGAAATTTTTGAAGATTTGTTTATAGCCATTTCACAATGTGACTATGACGAAATAATAATTTGTGATAAATATACCAACTGGGTTAAATATTGTATGACATGTAAACTTTTAGTAAAAAAGTTAGAAGACTCACCTATATTCTTTTTAGATTGCAATGAGTTTGAAAACAATTTTTTTGAAATTACCTGCGATTTAAAATATAACACAGGAGAAATTGATAATGCTTTAATGGAAGCAATTAAAAATTAACAAAAGCAGATCGGATATCCAATCTGCTTTTTGTGCATTTGAATTTTTAGTAATAAAACTTACAAATTTATGCATTCTTACACATTTGTTTAGAATTAAGTGTTGCACTCCCCTTGTTAATAACAAAATATATGTTGCAAATTGCACTGATTTTTAAGTATAATTATTTTGATAAAAACATTTTTAAAGGAGAAATAAAATGCAGATATTCTATTACGACAAGACTATTGAAAAATTAGAATCTCAAGAAAAATATAAAGAAGTGCTTAAATATTTGGAGACTTTACCATTCTCTGATTCAGTATTCGCTACACAAATTGCATATGCTTGGTACTTATTTGTTGAAGGACATTTTGTTAACGAAGAAATATCAAATGATTGGGTTTATTATAAAGACAAATTTGTAGAGAAAATAAACTATGCAGTAGAAAATTTAAAAAAATACCCAATTGTTTGTTTAATGGTTGGATATACACTAGAAATTAGTGGAGAATATATTGTAGATTTTGTTAATTTTGATTTTTTAGTTGAATCCGAAAAATTTTATCAACTATGTTTAGCAAACTCCAAAGATGATAAACTAACTGCTTTATGTGAATATTGGCTTGATAATAGTTTTGATAAAAAATTTCCAAAAATTTGTTGCAGATAATAGTTATTATAAGTTATAATTAAATGAAAATATACTTTAATTTTTAGTAGGAGTTTAGATGATAAAAAAAAGAATTTTTATTCCACTTTCATTGGGTTATATACTTTTAGATTTGTTTTTTTGGGCTCTTTTTGTAGTATGTTTTTTGATTTTCCTTTTACCATTATGTGGTGTTGATTTGTCGATTAATTATTCCACACCTTTAGAAGAATTTATATATTTTTTAGGAGTTTTATTTTTGTTACATTCTGCAATAAGACTATTACTTGCTTTAAAAATCAACTTAAGAGATGAAGATATTTATACATATGGAGATATGCTTCCTAGATTTGAAAAAATTCAATACAAAACTTCAATTAAGTATATAGATATTGTAAGTGTAAAAATAATTGCTAGTGAAAAAAATTCTAAAAATAGACGAATTGCTAGTCGAAGGCTTTCATCATCTATTGCTAAAAAATATTTTGAGTTTTTTTAACAAATGGCAAGAAAAAAAGAATATGTATCAACTACTACAGAAAATCTCAAGTAATTAGACTATTAAATATTTTAAATAACAATATGGCAGTTTCTGGTAACATAAATAAACTGGACATTGACGAGATTATGAAAGACTGGTTTTGGTGCGATAAACGAACTAAAAAACCAAAAAAGGAAGAAAACACAGATAAAGAATCCACAGATAAAGAAAAAAACATTAAGATAAAAAAAGTTACTAGTAAAGTTACTAGTAAAAAAGCAAAAATTGATAAAAAAGACAACAATAATACAGATGTAAACAAAGTTAAAAAAGAAAAGATTAAGAAAAATAATCCTAGAAAAAAAGAAAACACAAATAAAGAAACAGAATAGTATTTAACTACTCCACCACTCTATTTGGTGGAGTTTATTTATTAAGAAATTCGCTGCATTTTTGCGTGACAAAATTCGACACATTAATTAAAGCGTTATTGTAAAAAAACGTTAAGAAATTATTCATTATAAATATGTAATTTGTTGCTAAAAACAGCTTTATTTAGATATAATATTTTAGTAAGAATTTATTGATTTTGGAGATATTATATTTGAGAGATATTATAGTTTTTAGTGTTATATTTTTATTTTTACAACTATTTTCATTACTAACTTTTAAAGGTTTAGACTATAACGCAAAAAAGTCAAACAAAAAACTAATAGAAATTAACAAATTTAAATGGCTATTTATACACTATAAAGAAAATAGTAATAAATTAGGAAAAGTTTCATTTATAATGCAATTAGTACACTATTTTATAAGCATCATTTTATGCTCTTTCATGATTATACATTTAATTAGCTATTCAGGTGTTTTGTTTAATATAACTTTTAAATTTTGCTTTTCTTATTTAGTTTTCTTTGTAGTTTTTATGGTTGTAGTAATATTTCAATCGTTAAAGATTGATGAAAAGTTAGAAAAAGAAAAGAATTCTATCAAGGATAATGAAAAAGGAAAAGACTAGTTTCTTTTCCTTTTTAAATGCTTTGTAACTATTGTCAATATTGATATTTTTAGCACGCCCCTATTTATTAGTAATACAATTATGTTGCAAATTGCATTGATTTTTAAGTATAATCATTTTAATATTTTTAGAGATTATATTATTCAATGGCAAAATACTGGTCTTCCCTATTGGAATATTTTTAGTTTATTTTTTTGGAGGTTTTAGTGAAGCAAGTTAAAAAGAAAGTTAATGAAAAATGTGTGTGCTATAAAATAAGTTTAAAGAATTTTAAATACAACTTTGCTGATATTTTAAAAGCATTTAGTTTAAAAGAAGTCTGCACAATATTTTTGGTGTTGACAACAATACTCTGTTTGATTTTAGATACGACATCTACAAAAACTGAAAAGCTAATATGTTGTAGCTCAATTAGTTTATTTGCTATTCTTATAGGTGGCTCATTAATA
This sequence comes from uncultured Clostridia bacterium, assembly GCA_934749845.1. Classification (GTDB taxonomy): domain Bacteria; phylum Bacillota; class Clostridia; order Christensenellales; family UBA1242; genus CAKVNM01. The sequence continues at coordinate 44,980 of CAKVHQ010000002.1, read as the reverse complement.
TTATTTTCTGTAAACTATAAAATAACGGTTTACGATGATTATTTTGTATATCAAAATTTCTGGCGTGTAAAAAAAAACAATTTATTACAAGGACATCGTGATAGATAACTCAAAAATATATCCACAAATAAGACAAATTCTTGATAATGGCAAAACCAAAATTGTTTTCAAACTTGCAGGAATATTAGAAAATGAAGATATATTTATGACTGGTTTTAACAAATGGAATGAGTCTTTAAATAAACATGAAGATAAAGATACTAATTAAATAAATGAAAAATAAAGTCCACCCTATACTTTTTTAGTTATTAAGAGTAAAATGACGCTATGAATTTGGTGTAATAATCAAAGATTTGTTTTTAATGTAAGTTTATCTGCAAAGATGTTATAATTGTTAAGTAAAAAAATCCACCTTCAACGGTGGTTTTCTTATGTTAGGCAAAGTGTAATTATTTTGACTTTTGTAAATTTTTTTCATTGCTTATATGGTTTTAAATAATAAGTTGTTTTTATCATTTAATTGCAAGCATAAGACATTATTTTGTGCAATTTCGTTTTGACTTGAAATATGTTTGATATACCGTTTAATTTTTATGATATAATATTATTTGTGTAGCCTTAAAAAAAGCAAAAAGTCGCTAAAACTTTTAAGGACATTTAGCGACTATTTTATTAAAAACTTGAATATAAACAATTTTAAAACTTGGTGCATATTTGTTTATAAAAAAATGGAGCTAACGAGCAGATTCGAACTGCCGACCTCAGCTTTACCAAAGCTGTGCGCTACCTACTGCGCCACGTTAGCAAATAATCTTAAACATTATACTTACAAGTTATAGTTTTGTCAATCAAAAAATTTATATTCTTTTGCTCAACCTGTGAAAGTTTAAATAATTAAATTTAATTGGTTTTAAAAAGGATAAATTTTATTTTTAATAGCAATTTTTGTTTTATTAGAAAAAAATAAGTAGGCTAATTTTTAAAGTAATAAGTAGTAAATTTTGGCTTTAATTATTTGTTATATAAAAAGTATAAAGGTTTGGAAAAGTCCAAACCCTTTTTTAATATAATTTTATAATGTTTATTGACACCATTGGAACAGTAAAATATGACTCCGAAACGGTTTGTGTAACATCCGCACCATTTAGATAAATATTCTTTTTTTGCACATTAACTAACTCATACACATTGTCTATATTATCTACAACAAGCATTCCTTGACCGAACATATTAGTTGCCACCTCTTCTTTTGTCCATGTGGTTGCACTTGCAATTATTTTTTCGCTATCAACTTCTCTAAATGATACAGCAACAAAATCGGTTGTGTGGCTAAAATCCGTACCAGTTTTTTTAACATAAGCATTAACTGAAAATGTGACCATATAAACGCCTGTTTGTGCAAATTTTATGGTGTTTTCCGTTGGGTCTAACAGCACTACATTGCCTTGGTCAAGTTCTAGTCGCATTAAAGGTAATCTTGCGTTTGAAGCGACCTCCATTCCTTCACTTGGAAAAATGTTTGGGTTGTCGTTATAAGATAGAATAAACCCACCTTTAATTTCTTCAGGTCCTGTTGCACCTTTATCGCCCTTTCCCCCTTGCGGACCCATCTCTCCTTGTGGTCCTGTTGGCCCAACCTCGCCTTGTGGACCAGCAATGCCTTGTTCTCCTTTTTCTCCGCTATCTCCTTTTGGGCCTTGTTCTCCAGCTGGCCCTTGAGGACCAACTTCGCCTTTTTCGCCACGAGGACCTTGCGAACCAGTTGGACCGATATCTCCACGGTCGCCTTTAATGCCCTTTTCTCCTCGCGGAATTTTAAAGTCGAAATATCGAATATTGTCAACAAGTCGTTCGGTAACATCGGCATCATCTTCTGGGTCGCCTGTTATAACAAAACCTGCTTTGATTTTTTCCATAGGTCCTGTTTCGCCTTTTGGAATGTAAAAATCAAGGTAAGTTGTGTTACCTTTGTTTATTGAAACCACTTTGGCTTTGTCATCAGGGCCTATTGTGGTTGTGATTCTAGCCACCACTTCGCCACCTGCTGGACCTATTGGACCAGTTGCCCCAGTTGGACCTGTTGCACCGGTGGGACCGATAGGGCCTTGCCTTCCCATTGGACCGGTAGGACCAGTTGCTCCTTTAATTATGCAGTTATGTGGTTTACAGTTAAAGCAGTTGCAAAAATTATGGTTTTTCATGATAACTCCTTAGTCTATTATATAAAAAACTAGATAAAAAGTTTAAAAATGGCAGAAAGGCAAAGTTGAGCATATTTTGAATTAGGCATTTGCCTACAAAGGAGAAATTATGTCCAAGATAACAAATCAATCAAGAGTAACATCAAAATATACGCTTCCCGACCAAACACAAGTTGAAGCCGAAGCCAAAAGTAATACATCTCAAACTGAATACATGACAGACTCGTTTAAAAAAAATAGAACAACAGCAAAAAATTTTGGAGTGCCAAAAGAAGAAATTTTGCAATACTTAACTTTACAAAACAATAGTGATAATATAATTACAGATATTAAAATACAAGATACGATATCGCTAGGTGTAACATTTAAGGAAAATTCACTAAAAATTGACGAAGTTGAATATGCAAATTTTAATCCTGTTACTGGATTTACGCTTCCAGATGTATTGCAAAGTGGTGCAAGCACAACTATATCTTACATTATTACCATTGACGAACAGCCTACAGTGGAAAAAAGCGAATTAGTTTCTAGTGTGACCTATTCTGTTAATGAAATAAGCGAATTACAAGAAATGAGCAATAGCGTTGAAATAGAAATTATAACTGAAAGACTTTCTATAACTAAATCTTCAAATTTAACAGCGGTTATTTCAGGTCAAGTGATTACTTTTAAAAATGTTATTAAAAACGAAGGCAGAACCACTCTCACAGATATAATTTTTTACGACCCTATTCCAAGCGGAGCAAAATTTGTTGCAAACAGTGTTAAAATTGATAATCAAACTATGCCGGGTTACGACCCAGCAGTTGGGTTTAAACTTGACGATTTAGATGCACAGGAAGAAATTACTGTGACATTTGAAGTTATAGTTGAATGATGAAAAAACAATTAAAATTTCAATCTTTTGTTTATAGTAAAAGCAACGGCAAAGACTTAAAATTTTCAAGCAACATATTAATAATCGAAGTTGAAATTAAGCAAAAAGAGCCAAAAATCATTTACTATAAGCAAAAAGAATGTTTGTGCAAACAGAATTGTTGTAACTATGATAACTATTGTAAATTATTCTATCTTATTTGGTTTTTAAAACTATAAAAATGTTACGGAAATTCCGTAACTTTTTAGTTTAATTTTGCATCAAAAGTTATAGTTGCAACGTCGTTTGGGTACAAATTGTTCACGCTAAAACTTTCAATAGGATTATATTCCGGCTTTGCAACTCCATTTATTTTTACGCTACCTTCAACAAAACTCATACTAGATGGAAGTTCGTCTTTAAAAGTTATTTTTGTTGCATTCAAATTGCCAGTGTTTGTTATAACACTTTGGTATGTTATTGTTTGACCTTTTACTAAAACAGTTTTGTTTGATGTTGTTTCAATCTTTATGTCGCCACTTGCAATTTTCATATTGTAAACAGTAGAATTTTCGGTGTATTCAACACCATCTGCTGTGAAGGTTACAGCCGAATAAAGCGAAAACTTTTGAGTTTGTGGCTGGGTGTCTATGAACACTCTATATGTTATCGTGGCACTATTTGATGCCTTAATTGTGTCTGGCAACGAAAAGCCAACTGTTGGGTCGTAGCCCGAATAAGATGTGCCATTTATCGCAACTGAATTTGCTTTAAATGTTACGCCCGACGATATTGTGTCCTTTATTGAAATATTTGAAATATCATACTCGCTTCGGTTAGTTAGCGTTAAAGTTTGGTTAACTTCGTCGCCTGCCATGACAACTTCCTTTGAACCTGTTCTAACTTTCATAAAGTTGATTGACAAAGTTTTTACTTGGCTAACATCTTGCGGATTGTAATACGATAATATTAAATTATCACTTTGAGTTACATCATTTTTTCCATTTAATCCTCTCAATATTTATAGTTGTTCTAATTTTATAATATGAAAGGCTTAAAATAACTGCTAAACTAACTATTTTTCTTTTTTCTTAACACATGAATTAGCACATATGCACCAATAAGGAGTGCTATTGAACCAATTAAAATTACATACATTGCACCTTGACTAACACTTGTATTGAAAAATTTTAGGTTGCAATCAACACTATCTTTGATGCCTTCTACCACATCTGGTGGGAAGCCATTGCTTGCCATATTTCTGAAAACGCCATTTAAAAAGTGATTTCTTAAAAGTGATGTTCCATAAGTTCCTGGCAAGAATGAGAGTATGTTTTGAAGAACTACGCCAAAATTTGAAATTGGCATATATGCCCCGCAAATAAAGCCGTATCCTGCGGATACTATTGTTCCAACGGCTGATGCTTGACCATTTGTTGACAAAAACACATTCACAACAGATGAAATTGCCGTTCCAAACATGGTAAGAAGAAATACATCTAACAAAATTAGTAATACATCGGCAAACGATAAATACCAACCTTGAATTGCCAAATATATAAAGCCAGCCCCAGTTGCAACATAACTAACAATTAAAGTTGTTATTAAAGATGCAAAGTAGTAGGAAAAAGCAAGTGTAGATTTTTTTACAGGTGTTATGTATAAATCTTTTCTTGCACCACTAACCTTGTCTTGCACCATAAGCAAATTAGAGCAAAATGCAACGGTAACGCAACTAACTGCAAGCAAGGAAGAAACTAACTCTCCACCAACCATTCCGTTTATTATTGATGATGAAACCGAAAATCCTTCTGGCAAGGCAGAAGCAAAACTTTCTCTATAAACCTTTGCAAGAAATGTTACAAAAAGTATTAGTAAAATAATAGGCGTAATTAAGGAAGTAAAAAACATGCCCTTATCTTTAAAAAACATTTTAATATTACGCTTTGTCATGCAATAAAATGTGTGCATATTAGTTTCCTCCTGTAAGTTTTTTGCCTGTTACAGCCAAAAACACATCGTCCATTTTGCCTTTGTTAATTTCAAAGTCGTTAAACAAATTTGGGTTTTTAACAATTAAATTTTTTGCTTCTAAAGTATCTTTAACTTCAACGCGATAAATGTCGTTTGAAATTGCTTTATAAGGCAAATTCAGTTGTTTTACTGTTTCTTCATCAGTGTTATAAAAAGTTATGTAGTCGCCAGTGTATTTATTTTTTAGTTCAACTGGAGTGCCTTCTGCTGATATTTTACCGCTATCTAAAATAACAACATAGTCGGCGTCAGTTGCTTCTTCCATATAATGAGTGGTTAAAAACACTGTCATTTTTTCATTCTTACGATAATTTTCGATAACTTCCCAAAGGGTTTTTCGTGTTTGTGGGTCAAGACCAGTCGTTGGCTCATCTAAAATTAAAATTTTAGGTTTATGAAGCAAGGCTCTTGCAACATCTATTCTTCTTCTCTGTCCGCCAGAAAGTTTGCCAACCGTTCTGTTTAACAAAGATTCAAAATCCAGCATTTTTGCTAGTTCTTTAATTCTATTTTCTGCTTGTGAGCCGTAAATGTTATAAAGGCTTGCTCGTGAAAGCAAATTGTCTTTAACGGTAAGCACACTATCTAACACAGACGATTGAAAAACAACGCCAAGTTCATTGGTTATCGCTTTCATGTCAGTGTCGATATTTTTCCCGTCGATAACAACCGAGCCACTGTCTTTATTTAATGTTCCGCACATAATTGATATAGTGGTGGACTTTCCCGCACCATTAACGCCCAAAAAAGCAAACAACTCCCCTTTTTTTACATTAAAAGATAAGTCGTTTACCGCATGGACATCTCCAAAACTTTTGTTTAAATTTTTAATTTCAATTATATTGTCCAAAATCTCCTCCAACTATTTTTCAAAAAAATTACGCTTTGAAAAGCCTGCAAACATAAATCTTCTAAATGCTCTTGCGTTTGTTAGCCATGCAAATTTAACATCATTTTTTTTGTTTTTAACAATTTTTTTAACCATAAATTCGGCGATAGTTTGTGGGTAATCGCCCAAGATGTTATAAACTTTTTTTGTTTTTTCACTTAAAACAATTTCGCCTTTTTTGCCGTTTGCACTTGTAATAAAATCTGTAATCATAATGCCTGGGGTTATTCGTCCAACAAGCACATTACTTTTTAGAGTTTTGCTTTCTTTTGCTAGTGCCCTAGTAAAATATGTTATTGCTCTTTTGCCTGTTCCATAAATCGAAAGCCCCAGCATAGTTGCGTCATTAGAGCCATAGCCTTCAACATTGTAAATTTGTCCAAAATTTTGTTTTTGCATATTTTTAAATGCAATGTTACTGCCGTAAACCGTGCCATGCAAATCAATATCAAGAACAAAGTCCATTTCTTGCTTTGTTAGTTCATAAATTGCTTTTTGTGGCTGATTTACGCCCGCATTGTTAATCCAAACATCAACCCTTCCAAAACTATCTATTGCTTTTTGCCATAATAATTCAAGTTGCTCGTAATTTCTAACATCTGCAAGACAGTAGTCAACTTTGCCTTCCCCGTCCATACTTTCAAGAGTTTGTTTTGCATTTTTTAATGCTTCATCGTTAATGTCACTAAGCATGATATTATAGTTATTTTTTTTAAAGCATTTTGCCATTTCATAGCCAAAGCCTTTAGCACTTCCTGTTATAACAACGGTTTTGTTCATAATTTCACCTCGCTTGATTTTACCATAAAAAGAAATTATTAACAAACAAATAGTTATCTACACTTAAATGTAAGTGTAGAATAATGAATTATTCAAAATTAGATTGCAATTCTAAACAAAATAATAGATAAAACTAGCCTTTTATTTTTGCTATTATTTTTGACAAAAGATTTTTTAAAAACATAATTTTGCTATTGCATAATCACAAAAAATTATGCTAAAATATCGCCATGAGAAAAAATTTATTTAATTGGTTATTTATTTTGACTTTTGGTTTTATTTTAACAGGCTTATTTTTGCTTAACATTAAGCCTACTTATGCACAAGAAATTCAAAGCGTAACGGTTTTAAATGAGAATGATTATCGTTTAAAAAACGATTACCTTAACTATTACTCAATTCCAACACAAATGCTGTCATATTCCAACAACGGTGGCGAGTTAAACGGCAACGAACTATCAAAGGCTTTTGATAGAAATTATAGTTCATGTTTTAAGTCGGCTCAAGATAATAATGTTGACTATATCGACGCTGACGGAACAAAGAAAAGTAACTTTCAAAATTACATTGATATTTCGTTTAAACAAACTGTTAATTTAAATCGTTTAATGTATGGAACGGAGTCATCCTCGACCACTCGTGGCTATCCTACACAACTTAATTTATACACTTATGGCGAAAACGGTTGGGAACTTATTGGCAATTATAGCTCTAGCGAAACATCAATGATGGTTATTTTTGATTTTGGCAAAACAATTTCAACTAACAAGATTAGATTTGAATATGTTAAGGTTGTAACCTATCACAAATATGTTGCAACAGCAAGAGAAATTATTTGCCTGCAACCAGAAAACGAGCAAGACTATAACGATTTTTGCTCTCTTTTTGCAAATTACAGTCAAACAAAAATTAACGATAAATTTAACACCATTGAAAATCTTAACGAGTTTGAAAACAAGTTTAAACAAAATGTTAACTACGAAAGTTTTTTTAAAGATAGTTTTGAAAGAGCACGCCAAATTGTGCTTGGAAACATTTATTACGACGCAAGGCGAGAATTCTCGACCAACGATAATGCACAAAACAAAATTAACCAATACGGAAACATTGTTTCGTATGCTAGAAATGTGTTAAAAATGAACGCTTTTGGAACTAACAGGCAAGTTTCGGGTATAGCAATAAAAGCGAATGAGAAAATAAATATTTATGTTGAAGCAGACGAAGGTGTGTCTCTCCCTAAAATTCAATTTTCTCAAAACCATGGGCATTGGAGTCGCTGGCTTGGTGGCGAAAATCAACTTTCTTTAGGAAAAAACACTTTTACTGCACCTTATTTAAAAAATGACAACTACACCGTTGACACTTTGGCTGGTGGTGCAATTTACATAGTTAACCCTTATGACGAAGCAGTGCAAACTGGCAATGTTAAGATTTATTTTGAAGGTGGCGACCTCTACCCTGTTTACCATAAAGGCGATGATGAAAATGTATTTAAAAATTACCTTGCCGACTATATTGAAAAATTAACTACAGACCCTGAAAACACTTTGGACATTTGCGAAATTGTAACCGACCATGTTATTTTCTCGGCTCGTGCAAGCGGGGCAAATAATGCTTATAAAAATTTTAGCCCAAAACAATGTGCAGAAAATTGGGATAATTATTTGGAAAAATTACTTAATTTTGGTGGAGTTGATTTTGACAGTTCTTCCCCATACTACGACTTAAAAAACGAGCATGTTAATGTTAATGTGAGAGTTTCTCAACCATGGGCTGGAGCGGCAGCGTATGCTTACACTGAACATGTGGGAATATACACATCTTGGGAGCAAACTGGTTTTTATGCAAGTAACTTTGGTTGGGGAATGTCGCACGAACTTGGACACATGACAGATATTCCTGAACGAACCATTGGCGAAACAACCAACAATATGTATTCAAAATTTAACGAAACTGCGATTGAAAAGATTGCAACTCGTGGAGATTTTAGCCAAACACTACTTGCTCTTTCAAGCGACCTAGTGGATACAAGCGGATATTTTAATTCCAACAGATACAACTACTTGATTTGGTGGTATATTGAAAGCTATCAAAAAGGTTTTTGGGGAAATCTTGAAAAATGTTATAGATTGCAAAATGAAAAATTGCTTTCACTATTAAACGATGAAGCATTTAAATCAAGCTACAATTCTCTTAACAAAACCGAGAAAAATGTTCTTCTCTCTTCACTCGTAACTGGGATAGATTTGTCATACTATTTTGAGCGATGGGGCTTTAACTTAAACACAAGTGAGAATATTTTTAATTTTTCAACTGCAACCGAAAACTACAAGAATTGCCTACAAAAAATGTTAGATAAAGGTTATATTTCTAACACCAATAAGCCAAAACTTTGGTATCAAGATGCAAAGCAATATAACTATGTTAATAATGGCTCATCGTATAGCGAAAGCACAACAATTAACATAAGCAAAGTGTTTAAAACCGAAAATGGAATTAACATCACATTGCCACAGTCAACAAACTCAAATCATCTTGGTTATGAAATTTTACAAGGCAACGAAACTGACGGCTACAAAGTTATTGGCTTCACCTACGGCAACTGTTTTACAGACACAACCAAATATGACGAAAACTATACCCCAACCTATAAAATCAGGGCTGTGGATAGGCAATTTAACTCAACCAACTACAGTTCAAGCAAAACATATGAAGTAAATTCAGTTCATGTATGCAAAATTCAAGACACCATGTACACTTCACTTCAAGAAGCAGTTAAAAATGCGTCAAGCGGAGACACTATTATATTATTTAAGTCGACTTACGAGCCAAAAATTGTTATTGATAAAAATTTAACAATTAAACTAAATGATGATGAAACTAATTCGATTTATATTTACAAAATTGAAGCAGGTTACCTATTTACAATAAATGGTAATGTTACATTAACTATTTACGGTAACGACAAAGCACAAATTATTGTTTCTGGAAACAATTTAACCCAAGATGGCTCACTATTTAATGTTAACGGTACACTAAAAGGCACTTATTTAAAAATCATTGATTCAATTTCAACAAATAACGGTGGTGCAATTTTATTAAACACTGCTCAATCTCGCCTAAACTTAACTAATTGTGTTATGCAAAATAATGTTTCCACTCAAAACGGAAGTGCCATTGCAAGTAAAGGAACTATAACCATAACGGATTGTCAGTTTGTAAACAATAATGCAACTTTGAATGGAACAATTTATAACTTTTCGGGCGGAATTGTCTATTTGAAAAATTCAAAAATATTTAACAACACAGCAAATAACGGTTCAGCATTATTTATTGATGGCTACACGGAAATAACAAATTGTGAAATTTATGACAACACCGCTAACAATAATGGCGGAGCAATATATTATTCCACCAGCGTTGCAGTGCGAAGAGTTAAAATCACATCAACAACAATAAAAAACAATTATGCTTTAAATAGTAAAGATATTTATATAAATAATGGCAACATGGAACTTCTCTCCACCACCATGCCACAAAACTCTCAAATTTATCTTAACAGCGGAAACTTTAACATAAATTCAAATTGCAATTTGTCAAGCAAAATTATGTTTACAGAAAATGCTAATATTATTGTTTTGGGCGGGTTATTTACTAATATTGAAAACTGTAAATTTGTTCCAACAAATGTAAAGGAAAATTTAGTTATCTTGCAAAGCACAAACTATACATTTAATAGCGTTGACCTTGAAAAAGTGAACTTTGACAGCACATATTTAGTTCCTTTATTAGAAGAAAACAAAATCATTTTAAAACTAAAACAGGTTGAATTAACAATAAAAATTGGCAATAAAAAAACGACATATTCTCATAAGTATGGCGACAAAGTTACCCTAAATTATTGCTACGGCGAAACACAATATGTGTCGTCCTACACCGATGAAAACAGCAATAATTATATTTATGGAAGTGAAATAATTTTAACTCAAAACATAACCTTAAATGGAAATTTAACCGACAAAGTAAAGATAATATTACAATACAAAGATAGCATAATTACGAAATATGTTTTGCCTTACGAAAAATTTGTGCTTCCAACATCTTCAAACGAAAACGAAACCATAAATGCTTGGGTTTCAAATCGTGGTAGTTACAAAACTGGCGAAGCGGTTTACTTAAGTGCTGAAACCACCTTCACTGCCCATTACGAACACTTATTTAAAGTAGTTTTTCTTGACAAAAACAATCAAGTTGTTAAACTAATTTATGTTCCATATGCAAGCGAAATTGAATTACCTTCTTTGGAAGACAAAACTTTTATAGGTTGGAAATTTAATAATCAAAAAATCGATAACAAAATAACAATTTATCAAGACATGGAGTTAATTGCCGATTACAGTCAAGCTGACAATACTAAACTTATTTTAATCGTCATGTTTGCAATAATAATTCTGTTTGTCATAATAATCTCGTCTTTATATGTTAAATCAAGAGCACGAAAAAAAAGATAGCATTTGCTATCTTTTTTATTATTTATTAACCAGTTTGCCACAATATTTGCAATAAGTTTTTTTGCCACCTACAATCTCAATTTCGGCACCACAACCTTTGCAAGTTACTGTTTCTAGTTTTCCACTTAATTCCAAAGCTTCGTCTTTTGAAATGGTGTTTTTACCTTTTGGAACAACATATTTATTATCAACAATCTCATAACCAGTTAACAATCTTTGTGTGATTAGTTCTTGAATTTTCTTAAGCATATTTTCGCTTGAAACATTGTTAATTTGAGCAAGATATTCAATTTCTTGGTTATTATCAAGTGTTATTTGCTGACAAATACGCTTATTTGCCCTATTTTCCCCGTATTTTATCCAAATCATAGGTGCGCCATAAAATCCTACAGCAACCAAAATTATTCCTAAAACTAATAATAAAGTTGAACCAATACCACTAACTTTAGTATGGAAAACAATAAGCAAAATGCCCACTGGAAAGCCGATTGAAAATAGCGTTCCAAAAATTAAATTTAATGTGATTTTTTTGTTAATTTCTTTATTCATATTTTAATTATAATAAATTTTATGGATTTATCAAAATATAAATGATTAAATTTTTATAGTGGTAAATCTTTTTTGTCAAATTTGGCAATTCCAATAATGTATGTTGCAACGCCAACAGCAATCAAAATGGCAAACTTCCATAAATAAGTTAATGTTCCGCTTAAAATTGATGTTGCGTCGAAAAGTGTGATGATTGAAACATAGTTAAAGTATTTCATTGCGTCAATTCTAATTGCGCTTGGAATTACGCTTGAACCAAATAGTCCTAAAATTGTTGCAACAAGGAAGAACATTGTAAGTCCCCCACCGCAAGACATGGACATTTTGCTTCTGTTAAACCAACTTGATGCCAAGAAACATATTCCGCTAATAGCAAACATTGTGATAAATGCACCCAAGTTCAATAGCAAAATTTGACCATACGAAACTGTAATTTCAGCAGAATTTACTATTGCTAGGCAAACCACGCTTGTTAAGGTTGTGCATGCAAACATAACAAGTAATGAAGTGATTAAATACAACATTTGTGTGCAAGTTACTGTTCTTCTTTTTGTTGGTGTTGATAGTACATATGCCATTGAACCAGAATCTACTTGACCTGCAATAAGGTTGTTTGCTGTCATGATAACGAAAATCATTGGAAGAAGCAAGCCAGCAATTCTAAAGAAAATTGAACCAATAACTAAACCATAGACATCTAGGCTACGAATTTCTGTTAATGCACTCATAACTTTTTCAGGCAATTTTTGAACAAGATTTTTTGACATATCTACAATTTGAGTTGCTGTGTATGCGTCAAGTTCGGCTTGAATTTGCTCCTGCGTGTATTCTGGGTGACTAGCAATTATTTGATTTTTCTTGATTGATTGTTGTGCTCTTAAAGTTACGATTGCGTTATATGAATTTGTGTAAATTTCCTCTTCACTAAAATAGTCTTTGATGTATAAAACTTCTTCATCGTAAGTGAAACTTTGAGCATAAAAAACGCCTTTTAAAACGGTTGGTATGTAGTTTGAAGTAAATTCCTCAATATCTGTTGAACCTGACGACACATAACTGTTTATTGCTGATTGAATAAATTGCTTTGCGTTGTTTGCTGTTTCTTCATCGTTTGCCTGCAAAATTTGTTCGTAAATGTTGTCTGCAATTTGATTTAAAACATAACTTGAAATTTTTGCGTCAGTATAGTCTGCACCTTCAACCAAGTAGTAGTTAATCAAGGTGTTAATTGCATGTGCTTCCTGCTCGGTTTTCCCTGCTGTTAAAATTTGTCTTGCTTCTTGGTCGGTTTTGCCACTTGCAATTAAGTTGTCGTAAGTTGTGGTTAAAGTTGCTTTTGTTCCGTCGTCCAACTGAACTTGAAGTAATGTTTTTAAGTCCTGATAATTTTTGTCATAAGACATAAGGGCTTTACTTGCCAAGTCGTAGTAAGACATAGATTGTTCTTTGATTGATGACTCAATAGCGTCACTAACAAACATATCCGTCATAGATGAACGAATTTCGTTCACATTTAAATTTCCTAAAACTAAAATAATAATCGCGAGCATAAAACAAGTGATTGCCGTAACAAAAGTCCAAACACCTGCGTTTGCTTTGCACGATTGTTTAAAAAGTGGTTTGCTAATCATTTTTATTCTCCTTTTTTGTTTTAATTATGCTGTTAAATTGTTTTTCTAGGTTATACTTAATTTCGTTGATAAATTTAACATCAAACATTGTTAATTGTTTAAACAGCTGATTGATTTTTGTTTTTTCAACAGAAATTGTAACTTGATTGTATTTTTCTTGGTCTCTTATAATATCAAAGCCGATTTTTTTAAATTTTTCATAATCATCCTTATTATTAAATTCGATTTTATACTCTGCAATAGGTCGGTTGCGAATTTGCTCCATAACAGCAATATCAACAATTTTTCCATTGTTAATTAAGGCAACTCTATCGCAATCTTTTTCAAGTTCTTCGTACAAATGAGAACTTATAAGTATGGTTTTTCCTTTGTCTTTTTCATCTTTAATAATTTGCAAGAATGCAAGCCTCATAAGTGGGTCTAGACCAGTTGTTGGCTCGTCTAGGATGATAATGTCTGGATTAGCCATTAGTGCCACGACTATGGCTGTTTTTTGTTTCATGCCCTTGCTCATTCTTTTCAAGTTAGCACTTGGGTCTAATTGCAATTTTTCAATTAAATAGTTAGCATAAGACATATCTTTTAGTCCAAGAAATTCTGCTTGTGATTTTATAAAATCAATACCTGTTGGAAGGTCAGGAAAAGCAATTTCACCCGGAACATATCCAATAAATTTCTTGGTTTTTTCGCTATCTTTCCACGAATCCATGCCGTAGATAGTAATTTTGCCTTTGTTTGGCTTTAAAAACCCCATAATATTGCGTATTGTGGTTGTTTTGCCAGCGCCATTTGAACCAACAAAGCCTAACATTTCGCCTTTATAAATATCAAAGTTAATGTCAAACACACCACGACCATTTCCATAATCTTTTGTTAAGTCTTTTATTTCAATAACTTTTTCCATTAAAGTGCACCTCCAAAATCCTTGTCTTCTTTATAATATTTCATAAAGTAATCTTCAAGTGTCTCTTTAATATGACTAAAGCCTTTTATGTCGTAGTTTGCAAGCACTTTTATCAATTTATTGATGTTTTTATCATCTATATTCACTAAAATGTTTTTATCATGAACTTCCACAATTTTAAAACTTTCACTAGACATATTGTCTTTACTAAATTTTTCTGCAATTTGACTGCTTGCAAATTCAACAAGATAGTTTTTATTCTTGTTATGCTTTAAGTCGTTAGCAATAAACTCGTTTACGATTTTTCCATCTTTAATTATTGCAATTCGGTCACAAGTAGCGTCAACTTCGCTAAAAATGTGACTAGAAAGCAAAATCGTTTTGCCTCTTTCCTTTTCCTTTTTAATAAACTCTATGAATGTTTGTTGCATTGCAAGGTCTAATCCACTGGTTGGTTCGTCCAAAATTAGAATATCAGGGTCGTTCATAAATGCGGTAACAACCGCTAATTTACGCTTAATTCCTAAACTCATTCGCTTGGTGTCGCCACTAGGGTCAAGTTCAAAAAGGTCTAGAAGATATTTAACCCATTTGTCATCTTTAACTTTTTTTAACTTTTCCATCATATCCAAAAATTCATATCCGTTCAAGCCATCAGGCAAGGCTATTTCCCCAGGAAGATACCCAACTTTATCCATAAATTTATAGTAGTTATCAAAACTATCCATACCAAGAATTTTGGTTTTGCCACTATCTGGTTTGCTAAACCCCATTAAGTGCCTAATTGTTGTGGACTTTCCTGCTCCATTTGGCCCTAAAAAGCCATAAACTTCGCCTTCATTTATCTTAAAAGATATATCAAAAACTCCACGCCCATGCCCATAATCTTTTGTGAAATGTTCAACTTCAATTTTTGCCATAAGCACCTCCTTATTTTAATCGACATGTGTATATTTTATTGACATGTGTATTATTATATGATAAACTTTTGATAAATTCAACATAAATAATTTACAGTTTAATTTATGTGTTTATTATTTGACAATTTTAGTAAATCGTCTAAAAAAGGAGTGCTATATGGAATTAGATTATAAGGAAGATTTAAGAGTTGTTAGAACAAGAGCATTGTTATGCAAATCGTTTTTCGAGTTGCTTGAAAAAATGCCATATGAAAAAATTAGCGTTATTGATATTTGCAATAACGCTATGGTTCATAGAGCCACATTTTACAATCACTTTGACGACAAAGAGCATTTGCTTGAATACGCAATAGACGAAGTTAAGGAAGAACTTTTTAACGCAACAATCGACAAGGAAAAATACTCTTGCGCGAAAGAAATGTATATGTCCTTAATTGCAAAAGTTATCGACTTTATTGAAGAACATAAAAAAAAGTTGTTGCTTATAATTAACCAAAATAGTAAAGATAAAATTTCAAGTTTAATAATGACCACCACAAAGCGAAGTATTGGATATTTGGCAAGCAAAAACGAATACAAAGAAAAATACTCTTTGCCAACAAATGTTTTGGTCGATTTTATCACAGGCGGAATTACAAGTTTGGGAATGAGTTGGATACAATCGCCAAATCCTTGCTCGAAAGAAGAACTTCTTCACTACTTTGACATTTTGCTAAATGAAAAGGTATATATTAAATAGCAAAAACATAAAATTAACTAACGCTTTTGCTAGCAATTATGAAATAACCACATCAAAAATTAAGGAACAATTTAATTAAAAAAATAATAGATATTAAAATGCAAGGATTTTATTAAAAATAATTAAACAAAAATATAAATTATTTTTAAAAAAATATTTGCAAAGATAATAATTCTTTGTTATAATAACAAAAAATAAAAAGGAGATATTTTTATGGTATTTTTTGAAAATGTTGATGAAGTATGTTATATGACATGTCAATGTGATGACCATTGTTCGTTTTCTACCACTTGTTATTCATGTGACAACTAAAAATACTTCCCCCTCAAAAGTTATCTTTTGAGGGTTTTTTCTAATAAAGAGGTGTACTATGTATAAAAAATCTAACTATAATATTTTTGTTCCATACAAAGAAAATAAAACAATTATTTATAATGGATTATCTGGTGCTGTTGGCATTTTTGATGATAAAACATTAAATAACTATAATAATGATACTTTATCTATTGATGAACAAAACATTTTGTTAAAGAAAGGCATATTGATTGATGAAAATTTTGATGAAAAACAAAAGATGTTCAAAGATAGAAATGCAGGTGTAATGCAAAAGAACGATAAGCATTTTAGAATCTGGCCAACATCTGCATGTAACGCTCAATGCTACTATTGTTTTGAAAAAGGTATATCATGCAATACTATGACCATGGAAACTGCAAAAGATGTAGTTAAGTTTATTGATAGTATGCTTGAAGAAAACGACCACCTAGAGTTTGAATGGTTTGGCGGAGAGCCTTTGCTTAACATAAAAGTAATTGATTATATCGTTGAACAAATAAGAGTTAAATGCAAGCAAAAAAATTGCAATTTTAATGGAACTATGATAACTAATGGAAGTTTAATAACACCTGAAATTGCTAAAAAAATAAAAAACGATTGGAACATATACTCCATTCAAATAACTTTAGATGGCTTTGGCGATTTTTATAATGAAGTAAAAAATTATAAAAACAGTAAACTTTTTAATTTTGATAGAGTAATTGAGTCAATTAAATACTTATCTAAAGAAGGCGTTCATGTTGCTGTTAGAATGAATTACGACCGCAAAAATTATTCTAGTTTGGTTGAATTGATTAACTTCTTACATGAAGAAATGAAAGATTATAAGAATATTAGTTACTATGTCTACCCCGTTTGGAGTTCAACTGATGAAAATGCTGTGGACCAATTCTGCTCTGAAACAGAAGCAGATTTAGACCTTTTAAAACTTATGGATTTACTCGTTAAATACAATATGAACACAGCAAGAAAAATTGCAAGGTTAAACTATAAAGTTAGACAGTGCCAAACATGGAACATAAATAGTTTTGCAATATTACCTAATGGAGATATCACAAAATGCTGTGAAGTATATCATCAAGTGATAGGCAATATTTGGGATGGCATTACTGATAAAAAAACATATAATTATTGGGCTAGTCCTGATATCGACGAAAAATGTGAAACTTGCAAGTATTTACCTATATGTCAAGGAGGATGCAAAGCCTCTCACTTTGGAAGAATGCCACAGTGTTTCGCATTTAAACCAATTTTTGACGAAGTGTTAAAATGGTATGTTGAACAATTAGAAAAAGGTTCAAAATAATTTAATTATTTTAAAAGGTCATAACAACTTTTATAGTGGTTATGACCTTTATTTATAGATTTTCACTTAAAAATAGTTTTTATTGTAAAATGATTTATTAGTTTATTCCTATAGACTTCTTCACTATTAAGTTAAACTAATTTTTGCTTAACCTTAAAAAAATTTTTCCAAGCGTCTTGCTTTAATAACTCGTCGGTCAAATTGTTTATGGTTATTTGGCTTGGTGCAATTTTATCTAGTTGCTCCCACGAAATTGGGAATGAAATTGTGGCTTCGTCCCTTGCCCGAACGGAATATGGACACACACATGTTGCACCTTTTTTATTTCTTAAGTAATCAATAAAAATTTTCCCTTTACGGTCTTTTTTGCTAATCGTTGTTGTGCATGAAGACGGAAAATTTTGTTCCATTAAAGTAGCAACCTTTTTGCTAAAGCTACTAAATTTTTGCCACGACACAGATGGGCTAAATGGCACGCAAACATGATAGCCCTTTCCACCACTTGTTTTTAAAAAACTTTTTAAAGATAATTGGTCCAACACTTGCTTTAAATGCTTAACTTCTTGCCTTAATTTGTCTAGAGATAATTTCTCGTCTGGGTCAAAGTCAAAAACCATTATATCGGGTTTGTTAAGAGTGTCGGTTTTACTTCCCCAAATGTGAAATTCAATTGTGCCAAGTTGCACTTGATTTACTAATTGTGTTTGATTTTTCACAAAAAAATAGGCATTTTCGCTTATTTTTGGCTTTGAAACATAAAAAATTTCAATAAGTTCATCATTTTCTGGATGCTTTTTGTAAAAACAAAATTTTTTACTTTTATCGTGACATCGTAGTTCAGTAAGCAAGCGTTTATCCAAAAATTTTAACATATATTTGCTAACTTTTTTATAGTACATGATTAAATCGAGTTTCGTTAGTTTAGACTTTGAAAACAAAATTTTATCGGGGTGCGATACGTTCACTTTGCCTACTTTTTTAGTGTCAGTATTCAAGTTTAACCTCCTTTGGTTTTTTGTCTTCTCTTAATCCAACAAAACTTGCTTGTCTTAATAAATTATCCTTCGTAATCTCCGCAAACTGAATTTCTGCCACAAGTTTTGGTTTAAGCCAATTCACATCATCTTCAACTTGCTCGGTGTTAATTACCGTTGCTTTTTTTGAACTAATTTTTTCAAATAATTTATTTAGGTCGGTTCTAGTTTTTTCGGTAAAACCTGTGCCAACCTTGCCGATAAAAATAAGGTCTTTTTGTTTGTAATAGCCAACCAAAATTGCACTTAATTTTTTGTTTTTTTGAGTTGTTGTGTAGCCAACAATAACAAATTCTTGCCTAAAATAGCACTTTATTTTAAGCCAATCCATAGTTCTCTTGCCGATGTATTTTGAATCAACTTTTTTTGCAACAACACCCTCTAAACTTTTCTTTTTTGCAAAATTAAAACACTCTTTGCCTTTGTTAATAACATACTGGCTAAACACTAAATTGTTTGAATTTTTGCTAAATAATTTTTCTAAAAGTTCTTTTCGTTTTATAAGTTCCAAATTCCTTAAATCTTTGCCGTCATATGCAAGAATATCGAAAACAACATATGATAATTTTGAGTCATCTTCTTTTATTGCTTGTTGAAGCATGCCAAAGTCGCTCTTCCCGTTTTTATCAAAGCACACAACCTCGCCATCTAAAACAACCGATGTGTTTTTAAAATAGTCTTTTAAACTGTCCGCAAGAGTTGGAAATTTAGATGTGTAATCTTTGTTCGAGCGAGTGAGCATTTTAACTTTTTGATTGTTAACAAAAGATACTATTCTGTATCCGTCATATTTAATTTCAAAAAGCCAATCTTTTCCGGTTGGAATTTGCTCTTGCAAAGTGCATAGTTCAACATCAACCTTTGAAAAAGGCAACTTTTTGGTTTTATTACTCTTAATTTCATGTTTTTTGGTTTGCGTAAAATCTATTTTGTCTTCTTCTTTAATAACTAGCCAATTATCTTTTTCCATTTTAATAAGTGCCCAACTTCCTTGAAGTTTCTCCCCAAACAAATTTACGCTTATCTTGCCATTTTTAAGCCCGTTTCTTATGCTGGTATTTGGCGTATAAGTCCCCTTGTCCCAAATTTCAACTTTGCCAGCACCGTATTGCTTTGGAGGGATTATGCCCTCAAAATTGGCATAACTTAAAGGGTGGTCTTCAACCTTAACAGCAAGCCTTTTATCCTTTGTGTTAGTTGAAAGCCCCTTTGGAACAGCCCAACTAATTAACACCCCATTAAACTCTAACCTAAAATCATAGTGGTCTTTTCGCGCTTGATGAAATTGAATAACAAAAATTTTTTCTTTCTTTTTATTTTTGCTACTAGAATTAGGCTCTGCTGTGATAGAAAAATCCCTTTTTTGCCTATACTTTTTTAAACTCATTAAGTTCTCCGTTTTGAAACTTTTTCTTTACTTTGTTTTGACGATTTTTTTGCTGTTCCTTTAACGCTTTTTTGCAACGCTTCCATTAAATTTATTGATTTATTAGGAACTTTTTGACCCCTTGCAGTAACTATTTTTTTGCCAGAAATTTTCTTTTTTATTGCTTCCTTAACTTTTTTGTTATACTCATCTTTATATTTTTCGGGCTTAAAAGGTTTTGTCATTTGGTTAATTAGCGTTTTTGCCAAATTTAACTCTTCTTTTTTTATTTTTTGGTCTTTAACTTTTGGCGAATCTTGAATTTCCTCTTCAAAAAACAAGGTGTTAACAAGCATTTTGCCGTCTTTTGCCCTAATTAGAAGCAAATTTTCCTTTGAACCTAAAACCGTTTTTGAGATGGCTGCCTTATTCTCTTTTTCCATTGCTTGCAATAAAACCGAAAAAGCCCTGTCGCTCCCTTCTGGCGACACATAATAGGCTTTATCGTAGTAAATTGGGTCAACTTCGTCTAGGTCAACAAACTGTTCGATGGTAATATTTTTGTCTTTTGGTGTTTTTAATTTTTCAAAATCTTCTTCGGTAAAAATTACATATTTATCCTTTTCGTATTGGTAGCCCTTAACAATATTTTCGTTTTTAACTTCTTTATTTTCGCAATCAACACAAGTCTTTTTATATTTAACTCTACTCATCGTTTTTTTATCTATCAAATTAAAACCTATATCGTTTTCTTTAACACTAACGCTTAAAGTTATTGGAATGTATACTAGACCAAAAGTTATTGCACCTTTATACGAATATGCCATGAAATCTCCTTATTAGTATAATTTAACCAAATCAAGTAGTATTAAAAGTCCAAGACCCAAAGTTGAAGTTGCGCCTTGAACAATAAACATTATGTTTGTGGCAGGCAAAAATTTTTCATTTAAGGCAAAGCCTATGAATGCAAAAAGCCAAATTAAAAGCCAAACAAGCCACATTATTCCCGCAAGAACAAAACCTTGAATTATGAAATAAACGCCTAATACGCCCGCACAAATGGCGCAAAATAGGCAAAACCAGCCCATAACTTTTTCATTTAAAATATAAGCACAATTTATTGCGATTAAAATATTCGTAAAGCCAAACAGTAGCGCGCCAAAATATCTTATATTATCTTGCGGAATTGTGTTTGTAATGAGTAAATAAACATTAAAAATAACAATTAACCCACCCGTAAGCAAGTTTAAAAGCACCAAATTTTTTTTGTGCCAACCATTTATTCCAACAATACCATTAACTAAAAGCGTTATTCCAACAAACGCCAAACACGTTCCTAACATATAAAACCTCTACAAGATTATTTACAATAAACATTTTTTTAAACCACTAGTTATCATTCAAAAAATGGTAAAATATTTTGTTTCATATGTTTTGAATATATTTTCAAGTATGCTAAAATTATTTTGAGGTAAATACTAATGAAAAAATTTGATATATCAACAGATAGTAATTGCGACTTATACGCAAGCGAAATTGAACAACTTGATTTACATGTTGGTCATTTAAGCTATATTATAGATAAAAACGGAGAAATCACTGAACATTTAGATAACTTTAAAACATACGAAGAGTATGTTGACTTTTATAATCAATTAAGACAAGGCGGAATTGCAAAAACTTCCATTTTAAACGTTGACACACATGTTGAAATGTTTAGAGAAATGGCACAAAAAGGCATTAAAAACGCTCTACATATCACCCAATCGTATGGATTAAGCCCAACACTAGACAACGCAAACAAGGCAATAGAAATTGTTAAGGAAGAATTTCCTGACATTAACTATGTTGCCATTGAATCTAGCACCACAACAGTTGGCGAAGGTATGCTTGTTAGAACCGCTTGCAAATTAAGAGACCAAGGCAAAGAAATGAATGAAGTTATTGACATTTTAAACAAAATGAAAATGCAAATTCAACACTTGGTTATTGTTGATAGTTTGATGTTTTTAAAGCGTGGCGGAAGAATTAGTGGACCAAAAGCCGTTATGGGAACTTTGTTAAACCTTAAGCCTGTTATTGAATTTACAAAAGAAGGCAAACTTGAAGTTGCAAGAAAAGAAATGGGAATGAAAAAGGCTGTTAAAAGCATTATTGAAGAAGCAAAGCACTACACAAAAAATACAATAGATTTTCAAGGTGTTGTTGTGCATTGCGACAATCTCCCACTTGCTAAAGAAGTTCAAGCACAAGTTAAGGAAGCATTTGGTTATGAACCAGAAATTAGAATTATGGGCCCAATTATTGGTGCTCATGTTGGTCCTAACGCTGTTGCCTATGCATTTATTAGCAACGAAGAAAGACCATTTTAGCAACAAATAAACAAAAAAGAGTGTCACCCACTCTTTTTTTTATATTTTTTAATAATAAGACTATTGAAATAAGCGGAAATTTAATAAAATTACATTTAAAATCAAACAAAAAAGCACATGTGTGCTTTTTTTAACCTTTATTTCTAATCTTTTTTAAGAATGGAGGAATGTCGTCATCATCAAAAGAAATTCTTGATGAAGGTGCATTATCTCTCTTAAAAGTTTGTTGAGACATTTCTTGTTGTCTTTGTTGTTGTCTTTCGTTGGCTCTTGGGTCGAACAAACCTGTGTTTATGTTAACCATATCTGTGAACATTTTTTGTCTTTCATCGGCTTGTTTGCCTTGGTTTATAAAATCTCTGTAGCCATTTGCACCGTTTTGTTGTGGTTGTTTTTGAACATTTTCTTTATTATCAAAATTTGCACCATCAAAGCCAGTTGCAATAATTGTGATTTCAACTTCGTCATCAAGATTTGGGTCAATACTTGTTCCAAAAATAAAGTTACATTCTGGGTCAACAACTTCATGAACAAGTGCTGCTGCTTCGTTAACTTCGTCAAGGGCAAGGTCAATACCACCTTTAATATTAAGAAGAACGCCTTTTGCTCCTTCAATTTGTGTTTCAAGAAGTGGGCTAAACACTGCGTTTCTAACTGCTTCTTGCATTTTGTTTTCGCCTTTTGCTCTACCAATACCCATGTGGGCATATCCACGATTTTTCATGATGGTTCTTACATCAGCAAAGTCAAGGTTAATTAAACTTGGGTTGATAATAACATCACTAATGCCTTGAATACCTTGTCTTAAAACATCATCTGCATATCTAAAACAGTCTAGCATTGGTGTTCCCTTTGGCATAACTTTTAAAAGTTTGTCGTTTGGAATAATAACCAAAGTATCAACATATTTTTTAAGATTTTCGATACCTCTTTCGGCGTTAGCAAGTCTTGCATGTCCTTCAAAGCCAAATGGTTTTGTTACAACAGCAACTGTCAATATTCCCATATCTTTTGCCATTTGAGCAATAACTGGGGCTGCACCAGTGCCTGTTCCACCGCCCATACCTGCTGTGATAAACACAAGGTCTGCACCTTGTAATGCTTGTGAAAGTTCTGCCTTATTTTCTTCGGCTGCCTTCATACCAACATCTGGGTCTGCTCCTGCACCAAGACCTTTTGTGAGTTTTGCTCCAATTTGGATCGTTGTGTTTGCAGGATTGGTTAAAAGGGCTTGTTTATCGGTGTTAACAGCAATAAATTCAGGACCTTTAAAATCGAATTTAATCATTCTTGTTACAGCATTAGAGCCACCGCCACCAACGCCAATAACTTTGATTTTTGCAACACTTGTTACTTCTTCATTAAACATAAATTTGTTCTCCTTAAAATGTGGTTCGTTTTAGTCAAATGTTAATGGTTAGTTTAGTTAAACTAAAATTTGTATTCACTATCCTAACTTTATTCTATATTCAATATAAAAATTTGTCAAGCATAGTTAAAAGTTAAATATTGTTATTTTTTGAAAAATCTTTTTAATTTTTCCTTAAACGATATTTTTTGACTTTCTAGTTGTGAAAGCACCAAATCTAATATGCCTAGCACACTTGAAAAATGAGGTCTGTTTAGTTGTGGAACTTGTGGAGATAGAATCTCAACATTAGTGCCTATTGATTTAGACAAATAATCTCGTCCACCCTTCAAGTAACATATTCCACCACCTGTTAAATAAACAGGTAAAAATCCGTTATTGTTATTTTTTAATATTGTTAACGAACGGCTTATTAAACCTGCAATCATGTCAAGTCTAGCAAGAGTTATTTCGTTTGTGAGTTTAGCAGAAACAGGAGTGGTTGTTCCGTTTGGCGAAACAATTTCGTAAAAGTCGTCATCCGTTGCATCTAAACTTAAAACAATTTTTCTTTTTAAACTTTCGGCATCCTTAAAGCCTAATTCCAAAATTTGACACAAATCTGTGGTGATATGTCCGCCACCAACAGAAAATGTGTTAAGCCCAACCAAGCCATCGCCTTTAACAAGTGCCACGTGGGTTGTTATGTATCCGCAATCAATTAAAATTGCACCTGTATCCCTAATTTCAGGGTCGATTAAATAAATGGACTCGGCAAGTGGACTGCTTACATACTCAACATTGTCAATTCCAAGATTGCTTAAAATTCGGCTAATGTTGTCAATAAAATAGTTTTCAGCAAATATAAAACTAATTTCGCCAGCAAGTTTTGTTGAAACTTGTCCTTTAGGGTTCATGCATTTTTTGTTATCGTCTAAAGTGAAATATATTGGCGAACGGTTAATAACAACGCTGTTTGCTTCTTTCATTCCTTCGCTAACCACATTGAAAAAGGCAAAAATTTCATTTTGACCTATTCTTGTGCGTTTTTTAAATGCAACGCCACCAGATTTTGTTTTACAAAAAGAAAATTCTGCTGGAACACCAACAAAAAGCCTATCTATGTGCTTCCCACTGTTTGTTTGAACTTTTGTTAAAACTTCTTCTATTGCCGATGCTAGTTTTTCAGGTTCAACAAATTCGTCTTGATAAAACCCTGCATACTCAACTTCGCCTGTTCCGTGAATATTAAAAGTGTTGTTCACACCTCTCTCTGCAATTATGGCTGTTAACTTACTTGAACCAAAATCTAAAACACATGCATAATTCTTTGCCAAAATTTTTCTCCTTTGTGGTTCTTTAATCGTGAAATAATTATAATATTTTAAAGTATACTTGTCAATCGAAAATCGCAAAAATATACATCACTTTGCATAAATATGCTTTTATGATGCTCTGTAGAATGCTTTAGGCGAGCCATTTACAATTCTAACTTCAATAATGCCTTGCGACTTGTAGTCTTTTTGGGTGTAGTCGTACATAGAAAAAGCCAAATTAAGCATGTCACTGCACCTATCTTTTGCATTTATTAGTTTAATTTGAACGCCAGAATGCATTTCAACTAAAACATTATTTTCCTCTTCATAATTTACAGTTATTTTTTTTATTTTTTGTTTTAAATTTGTATAACTTAAGTCCCATTCTCTTAACGAAAGCATAACATTAAGCATTAGATTTTCTTGGCTACTATCTATAGACAAAAATTCTCCCTCTTGGTTAGCACCAGAAAAAGCCGTGCCGTCTAACAAAATTGCATTGTTTTGAGTGTTAACAAAACTGCTTGTTTTTTTCAAAATTTTATAATCTTCATCTATTATCGCGTATGTATTATCAATAAGTTTTACTGCAAAAAATTCTTGTCGTTCTTCGCAGTTTATAACCAGTTTGTTTGGAAATTTTGTTTCGATGTTAAGCACTTTTAAATAAGGGAAATTTTTTTCTAGTCGTGAGATATAAGGCTGTTTTTTTAAGAATAATACATTTGTTCCGTAGGCAAAATCTGCACTATCTATAATTTCTTGCTGTTTGTCTTCAAACGAAGGAGAGTCATATACGAAATTTACGCTTACATTAGACAAAGCAAAAATGGCACTAGAAAGAACTACTAGCACCACCAAACAAGCGAAAATAATTAAGCACACAACAAGTTTTTTATTTTTCACTTTTTCATTCGTCTATTCTTTTTATATCAGCACCCAATTTCTGCAAATCTTTTTCAATATGGTCATAGCCACGGTCTATGTGATGAATGTTTCCAACTTGCGTGTAGCCACTAGCACAAAGCCCTGCCATAACCAAACTTGCACCTGCTCTTAAATCAGTTGCATAAACCTCTGCTCCAAAAAGTTTTTCCACACCTCTAATTATCGCTATATTGTTTTTAACAACAATATTTGCGCCCATTTTAACTAATTCGGGAACATGCTTAAAGCGTGTTTCAAACATGTTTTCAACCATAACACTTGCACCGTCACTTATGCATTGAAGCGTCATCATCTGTGCCTGCAAATCGGTTGGAAATTCTGGATAAGGGTTTGTTTCGATATAAGGAATAGATTTTGGTCTCCCTTTAGACTTCACCCTTATTCTATCACTTTTGGTTTCAATTTTGCAACCGATTGACTTTAAGTTGTTAAGTAAACTATCAAGGTGCTTTGGCTCTATATTACTTAATTCGACATCTCCCCCAGTTATAATTGTAGACAATATGTATGTTCCAGCAACAATTCTGTCGCCTATTGGGGAATATGTTGTGCCATGAAGTTTTTCAACTCCTTCAACAACAATTTGATATGTGCCAGCACCAGAAATTTTTGCACCCATTTGATTTAAAAAGTTTTGTAAATCAACAATTTCAGGCTCTTTTGCACAGTTATTGATAACTGTTCTTCCCTTGGTTAAAACAGCACTCATCATCAAATTTTCGGTTGCGCCAACACTTGCAAAACGCAAAGTAAATTCATCACAGTGCTTGTTTTTTGTGTCGCAGTATATGTAGCCATGTTTTTCTTCTATTTTAATTCCAAACTGCCTTAAACCAGCAAGATGAATGTCGATAGGTCGGTTGCCTATGTTACATCCCCCGGGATAACTCATTGCGACCCTTTTTCCTAGCGAAATTAAAGGTCCAAGCATAAAAATGCTTGCTCTTAATTTGTTTGTTAGTTCGCCAACTAATGCGAATTTAGACAGTGTGCTAGAGTCGATTATAAGCTTGTCGCCAAGCCTTTCCACTGTGCAACCCAAAGAAATTAAAATCTCGCACATATTGTCAATATCACTAAGCGAAGGGATATTTTCCAAAACCACTTTGTCAAGGCACAAAATACTTCCAGCCATGATAGGCAAAATAGCATTTTTTGCACCTTTAATTTTTAACTTGCCATTTAACTTTTTGCCACCAACAATAAAAAACTTTTCCATACATTTTAATATGAATTAGTGGCGTAATTAGTGCCTTTTAAAATAAAAAAATCGCTGATTTCTCAACGATTTTATTTTACCATTGTTTAACATCACGACCATCGCCGTCTTTTGCTGAACCACAAAGAATCATAATGAAGTCAATAAACGCCCATATGCTTGAAGCAATCGAACCAATAACAGTTAATGTTAAAATAAGTTGGAAAATTGCAGTGCTTTTCTTTTCAAGATAAAAGTTATGAGCCCCAAAAGCACCTAGGAAGAAAGCGAGTGCCGATGCTCCTGCTCTTGATTTTGAAGAAACATTATCACTTTCTGTGTCAAGCACTTTCTTTAAATCTGCACTTATGTTTTCTTTTTTTGGACTTTGTTCATTTTTATTTATTTTGCTTGCAAACGACTCACTTTTTAAATCAACTGGGTCAACTTCATAAAAATCAGCCACTTTGTTGATAAATTCAAGGTCTGGTTCTTGCATATCAAACTCATATTTTTGATACAACTCGTAGTCCGTTCCAACAGCCTTTGAAGCCTGTTGTTGTGTTAAACCTTTTGATTTTCTTAATGCAACTAAATTATTTGAAAAATTAGACATATATTCCCCTAATCTATGTTTTAAAACGCTAAAACATTATATTCCATGCGTAATAAATTTAAAAACAATTTTTAATTATTAAGTTAATAATTTTGAAATTTGATTAGGAAAACTTAAATTACACAGCACTCTAAATTTCTTTCGTCTAATACTAAATTAAACTCATTTAACAAGGTAAGAAATTCTTTTGGCAAAAATGTTTTTGCTTTATTTACAATTTTTTTAGGAATTTTCTTGTAATACGCTTCGGAAATTGCTGAACAAATTGTGGTTATTGTGTCAGTATCTCCACCAAACGAAACAGCATTTCTTATGGAATCTTCATAACTTTTTGAATTTAGTAGCGAAATAAGGGCTGGTCGAACAGTTTCAACCGAATCGGCAGTATATGTATATGCATTTCTATACTCATCAATATTTTGCTCTAAATCAAGTGAAAATTTTTCACTTAAGAAGTTTTTAACATATTCCAAACTGTTACCATTTTTTAGTAAGAAAATCGTGTAGCAAACAATTTTTGCACCCAGTTTTCCCGAATCAGTGTTATGAGTTGGAGAAATTCCTTGCTCAATTAAATCGTCAATTTCTTCCAAAGAATTTGCATACCAACCAATAGGACTACAACGCATTGCTCCACCATTGCCATAACTTTTTCTGTACTCTTTGCAACCGTCTTCAACCCAATTTGCAAATGCAGGACCATAAATGGTTGGGGTTTTGTCCGGAAACCTTTTGTAATATGCTTTTATTATTTCAAGCATTTCTTCACTTGTGTGCTTTGTGTTCAAAAGCCAATCAATAGTTGCAAAAGACAAAATTGTGTCATCAGAAAACTTCGACCTTTTGGTAAACAAACTAAAGCCCTTTGTTTTTAAATTGTATTTTTCATTTTCATGCGTGTAGGAATTTCCAATAATATCTCCAACATAAAATCCGTTCATAATAATTCTCCTTTTTTTTATAATAAATTGCAAATATTCACTAGGTTTAATTTACCTTCAAAGTCTTTACTCTGCTTAAAAATTAAAACACAGCCTAGCCATTTTGATTTTTACTAAAAAGATTTTTGCCATAATACAAACTTCTTAATTTGTCTATTCCTAAATCTTGTTTTGTAAAATTAAAGCCATAAGAATTTAAGTCATTTATCAAATATTCTCGCTGTTCCTCCAGTGAATATTTATAATAATCTGGATTGTCATAATAAACAACCAACCCGATTTTTTTGATTATTTGAAGTTGTATGCGACTTTTCATTGTTGCATTTGCATAATGAAAATCTTTTTTGGTTGTGTCAAAAGCCTTTGTATAGCCATCGTTTAGAAGATTTTTAATTTTTATTGCATCTTTTTTTTGTGGATTTCTTAAGCGAATACAATTATTTTTAATCTCATTTTCCGTTAAGCCTTCAAAACTTTTCATTTTCGTAAAATAAACATCGTGAGTTTTGCATTTAAAAATAAGGTTTAGCCCATGCTTTTTTAGCATATTGTCATAAAATCTAAAATTTTTGTTAAGCAAAAATCCAACTTCAACCACTAACCCTTTCATATTTTTATTATAACATAAACCTTTTAAACTGTATAACTTTTTTATAAACTATTTCAAAAATAAAAAGCAGAGTTTTATGCTCTGCTTTACTATGAAAATTATAAAAATGTTGTTTAAAACTCCCTTTTTGTGCTGTTTGACCAACTTTAATTTTTTTTATTATTTCATCCATACTATAATGACGACAATTTTTAAGCATTTCATTATGAGTTAAGAAAGATAAACAAAAGGGCGAATGAGATATAATTAGTTTAATAATACTTAAAGCAAAATGCTTTATAAAATGAACTTTGCACAAATTAACTAAAGCAAAACTGTTGTTTTAGCCTGCTTTGTCTTTCGATGTTTAAAAGAACGCCAATCGCACTCATAAACACAACAAGTGCCGTGCCACCGCTTGATATGAATGGAAGTGGAACACCAGTTGGCGGAATAGAACCTGTTACAACTGCAATATTGATTAAAACCTGACTTGCTATTACGGTGGTTATTCCTGTTGCCAAATAACAGCCAAATCTATCATTTGCGTGCATGGCAATTTTGATTCCACGGTAAATTACTATTGCGAAAATAGCCATAAGAAGAACGCAACCAAATAGTCCTAATTCTTCACCTATTATTGAAAAAATGAAATCGCTTTCAGCAAAAGGCAAAAACAAATATTTTTGGCGAGAATTAAATAATCCCACACCAAACAATCCACCCGCTCCTAGTCCGTACAACGACTGAATAAGTTGATAGCCTTCGGTTTTTGGGTTTAACCAAGGGTTCATAAACGCAATTAGTCGGTTTAATCTGTATGGCTCGGCAATAATTAGTGCAGGCACTGCACAAGCACCGCAAGCACCAAGCAAGGCAAAATGTTTTGCCCTTATTCCCCCAACAAACAACATAACAACCATGGTTATTGCCACACACATTGTTATACTCATGTTAGGCTCTAAAATAATTAACAAGCAGTACGCTCCACCAACAAACAAAACAGGCAAGATTCCAGCGAATTTTTTAATGTAGTCGTAGTTTTTTGATAAATATGAACTTGTCCATATCACAAAGGCAAATTTAGCAATTTCACTAGGCTGAATCGTAAACCCTGGTAATCTTATCCACCTTGTTGCACCATTATTGCTTACGCCAATTTTTGGAACAAACACAAGCGCTAGCAAAACAAGAGAAATTGCCAAGATATACCACTTTACTTTTTCCAAATTATGATAGTCAAACATCATGAATAGTAGCATAAAACCTAAGCCTATAATTGCACCAATAAGTTGTTTGAACATGAAAAATTTTGAGTTTCCGTATAAAACTTCAGCACTGTAGCAAGAGGCACTATAGACCATAACAATACCAAAGCCAACTAAAAATAATGTTACAAACAGCAGTAAGAAATCCACTTGTTTAAATTTAAACTTTTTAAAATCAAATAGCTGTTTAAATTTAACTTTCAAAATTAAAATCTCCTTCATTTATAATTTTCATAAAAACTTCGCCACGCTGTTCAAAATTTTTAAAACAATCGAAACTTGCAGTTGCTGGCGACAGCAACACACAATCTCCCTTCGAAGCAATTTTGGTGGCATATTTGGATGCTTCGTAAAAGTCTTTAATCACGCAGTAGTTTTTTATAAACGCCTTTTTAAAACTTCGTTCTAAATTAGATGATATTTCGCCAGTCAAAATTGTAAATTTTACCTTATCTTTTAAATACAAGGCAAGGTCGTCATAATTTAGCCCTTTGTCGCTTCCACCCAAAATCAAAATTATTGGTTTTTTCATGGCTTTAACTGCTATTTTTGTTGAGTCTGGCGTTGTGGACTTACTGTCGTTAAAATAATCAACTCCATTTTTTGTTGAAAAATATTGTATTCTATGCTCTACTCCACTAAAACTTTTTATGGCTTGAACAATATACTTTAATTTTATTTTTGAAAGCAAAGCGACGCAAACACTGGCTAGAACATTATAAACATTGTGGTTGCCCAAAAGTTTAATGTCTTTTAAACTGCAAACTCTAAACTCACTTGTGCCGTCATTAAACCAAATTTCATCATTTTTAACATAAGCACCATTAACTTTTTCTTTTTGGCTAAACCAAACTATTTTAGGTTTAATTTCAAGTGGCTCGCCAAAAATTTCTGTTTGTTTAGATTGTAATTTTTTCAAGTTCACATCATCATAATTTAAAACTAAAAAGTCACGTCTGGTCATATTTTTAAAAATTTTAAATTTGGTTTCTGCATACTGCTTAAAACTAAAGTGTCTGTCCAGATGATTTTGTGACAAGTTTAAAATGCAAGCAATATTTGGTTTAATTTCACTGCTTTCAAGTTGAAAACTACTAACTTCACAAATGTAATTTGTTCTAAACCTTGAAACAAAACTGGTTATTGGGTTACCAACATTACCAACCATAACATTACGCTTTTTGCTGTAATTAAAAATTTGTTCAATCAAATTAACTGTGGTTGTTTTGCCGTTTGTTCCAGTTATGGCAATAGTTCTTCCCCTAGCAAATTCTAAACCAAGTTGAAGTTCGCTTATGATTTTAACATCAATAAGCATGGCAAGTTTGCAAACTTCACAGTAAATTGACACCCCCGGTGACAAAACAAGCAAGTCTATGTTTTGCAAAAAATCTCCATCCACTTTATCCACAACAACGCAAGAAGGAAACTGATTTTTTAACTTTTGTCGAACTTCTTCCTTGTCATCATACAAAAAAATTTTGGCATTTTTTTGTTTTAAAAATGTGCAAGCGGACTTGCCACTTTCTCCCATGCCAACAATAAGAATATTTTTGTTTTTTACTCTCATAAAAAATGCTCCACTATGTGAGCATTTTTTTAAGCAAAAATTAAAGTTAACAAAATTCCGCCCACACATAAAATAGTTGTTGTAACTATATATATGACCACAATTTTGCTTTCATGCAAGCCTTTTTTCTCCAAGTGATGATGAAAAGGTGCCATAAGAAAAATTCGTTTTTTTGTTATTTTAAAGAATACA
This sequence comes from uncultured Clostridia bacterium, assembly GCA_934749845.1. Lineage (GTDB taxonomy): Bacteria > Bacillota > Clostridia > Christensenellales > UBA1242 > CAKVNM01. The sequence continues at coordinate 12,566 of CAKVHQ010000002.1, read as the reverse complement.
ACTTGTAATACAACTGACAGTGCGCTAAACACAAAACAAAGACCTAAAATTACAATTAAAAGTGGTTGCTTTAAGAATATTGCTAGGCATGAAATTAAGCCACCCAAGGCAAGAGAGCCTGTGTCCCCCATAAATATTAACGCTGGGAATGAATTATACAATAAGTAGCCCAATAGTGCACCAATACCTGCGCCACCCACAACTAACAAATTCAACTGTTCTTGTTTAAGTTCAACTTGAACCCCCGTTGCTCTTGAAATTACCAAATAACACACAAACACAAAGCCAATAAGGTAAGTTAAACTAACACCACCAGCAAGCCCGTCCAGCCCATCGGTTAAGTTAACAGCATTAACAGTTGCTAAAAACACAAACAAACAAAAAGGAATAAACCACCAGCCCAAATTTATAACTTTAGAGCAAAATGGCAAGTAAATTTCTGTGCCTATAAAATTATGTCTATAGGCAAAAATTGTAACAATTATTGCAATGGCAAGTTGTCCAATAATTTTTTGATATGCTCTTAAACCCAAATTTTCTTTATGAACTATTTTTAAAAAGTCGTCTAAAAAGCCTAAAATTCCAAAGCAAAGAGTGATTATCAAAGTTACGCAAGCCAAATGATTTTGTTTTGTGAAGCAACAAACCGAGCCAATTATTAGTGCGATAAGTATGCCCACGCCACCCATAGTTGGAGTGCCTTGTTTTGACTTATGCATGTCCACATACTCATAAATATTTTGTCGTGCTTTTAGTTTTCTTGCCAAAAAAATGATTATTGGCGAAACAACAACAGCCGTAATAAAAGAAATTAAAATGGCAGTAAAAATTCTATTCATAAGAGCATACTCCTTTACTTAATTGTATGTTATGCAACAATCAAGAAAATATATGTTTTATGAAATAAAATATCGAAAATTGAAGGCTTAATATAAAAATTTATTCAATAGTTTAATCTTTTTTGCAACAAGCAGTTGCTTTTTAACGCATTCGTAATCGGCAAACGGTACATGCTCGCCATTTATGTTTTGATAATTTTCAATACCCTTGCCAACGATTAAAACAGTATTTTTAGGTTGCGCAAGCGACAATGCCAAATTTATTGCTTCTTCCCTATCATCAAGCAATTTGTATGGGCAATTTGTTTTTGAAACCCCATATTCAATTTGCCTAATAATTCGATAACTATTTTCAAATTGAGGATTATCTGTTGTTATTATGCAATAGTCACTTAACTCTCCCGCAATTTTGCCCATGATTTCTCGTTTTTTCTCATCTCTGTTTCCCGGACAACCAAAAACAGTTATAATTTTCGATTTAGTTAAGCCTTTAACATTAACAAGCAAATTTCTCAAACTTTCGGGAGTGTGTGCATAGTCCACGACCACATTAAAGTTTTGTTTAAAATCTAGGATATTAAATCTGCCAGCGATATTATCTAAATTTTTAATTGCTTTTTTAATATGAGTTTTAGAAACTCCAAGCACACTTGCACACGCTATGCACGACAAAATATTATAGACATTAAACAGGCAAGTTAAATTGCTTTTAATTTCGTAAACATCATCAAAACTGTTCACCACAAACTGACTCCCCTTTAAGTTCATGCTAACATTAACCGCAAAAACATCACTAGGGTTTTTAATGCCGTATGTTACCGACGGGATATTTGCCTTGCTTAAAATTTCTCTGCCAACAGGGTCGTCAACATTAACAACACAACTTTTGGTAAATTCTTTATCAAAAAACTTCAATTTAGTGTTTTTATAGTTTTCCATTGTTTTAAAAAAATCCAAATGGTCTTGGCTAAAATTTGTAAAAATAGTGCATTCACTTTTAACACCGTAAAGTTTGTCAAAATATATGGCATGGGCGCTGACTTCCATAACGACATATTCAACATTATTCTTCGCCATGTCATAAAATATTTTATGAAGTTCGATTGGGTCGGGAGTTGTCATATCGTTTTCAAAAGTTTTTCCGTTATAAGAAATTTGGTTTGTTCCAATAAGTCCAACCGACTTTCCACTTTGAGATAAAATTTTTGCCAAAATGTGAGTTGTTGAGGTTTTACCATTAGTTCCAACCACTGAAATTATATTTAAATTTTTATGCAAGTTTTCGTAAAAATTTGCACAAATTTTGCTCATGGCAACCCTAGCATTTTTCACTACTATTACACATGCCTTTTCGGATACTAAATTTGATGCATTTTTATGCACTTTAAAATCAATTTTATTTATAAAATTGTTTTTAACATTATTTTCTGTAACAATAACTTTTGCCCCATTTTTTAGTGCTTCAAGGGCGTAATTCTGCCCATTTGTGTTAGTACCATTTAATGCAAAAAACAGCGAGTTTTTGCATATTTTTTTGCTGTGAGTGCATAAATATTCAATCTCCAAATTCTCATCATACCCGTACATTTGTTCTAAAACAACGTCTTTTAACAACTCTTTTAATTTCATAATTCACCTAGTAAAAGTATAATATTTGTTTTATGCGAAATTTAGCACAAGCAAAAATAGTTAATAAATTTTATATTTGGACATACTTTGCCTTATTTTTTAAAAAAGAAACTCTAAATTTAGAGTTTCTTTTCAGTTGAAATATATTTTACGCCTCATCTTTTAAAAGATAATTTAAATATCTTTCAGGACTATTTATAAAATTTTTATATAGTTGAAATTGCTTTGTTTCTTGATAAGATTTTTTTATTAGATTGTTTTCTTCTATTTCATAAATTTCAGAGTTTGGACATGTAATTAAAATTGGAGAATGTGTCGCGATTATAAACTGACAATTATTATGTTTTACTAAATCGTTTAAAAGTGTAATTAAAGAAAGTTGTCGTTCAGCAGAAAGCGCTGCTTCTGGCTCATCTAAAATAAATAAGCCTTCTCTAAACTTATTTTTAAATAATGATAGAAACGACTCTCCATGCGCTTGCTTCTTTAACGATTTTCCGCCATAAGAAGAGAACATTGATTTCCCATTTTCGACTGCCATATCTTCAATATAATTAGTAAAATTAAAAAAACTTTCTGCTCTAAAAAAGAAGCCTTTAGTTGTTTGTAGTCGCCAAGACAACTTCATATTGTCAGCGAGTTTTATATTGTCAAAGTTAGCATTGTCACTATACAAGTGATTTTTGTTTCCACCCAATATGTTAAACCCTATGTTATATGCTAAACTTTCTAATAAAGTACTTTTACCTGCCCCATTATCGCCAAGAATAAATGTAATAGGCTTATTAAATTCTATTTTTAGGTCTTTGCTAAACAAAGGCAAAAAAAACGGGAATGCTTCTTTAGAAGCATTTTTGTTCCTTTTTATTTCCAAAGTCATTAAATAATTATTATTCACGCTTTAATTTTAACTTTTTTTAAGACTATGGTCAAACAAACTTTTTAACTTCAATAACATTATTAACCTGAAAAGGTGTAATTATGGTTGATTTTTTTCAGTTGAAATATAGCAAATTCCGTTGTTAAACATCATTGTGCCTGCTTCAGGGTACTGTTTAGTGATTATTCCACCTTCTCCGTCACTTTCGTATTGAAGCCCTAAATTTTTCAATATTGTTAGTGCTTGCGACAAGGTTTTGCCAACAAGATTTGGCATTGGAATGTTTAGTGCCATAGCGTTAGTTTCAGCAACAATATCAGTTGAAGGTTTGTAGTTTTTGTACTCAATAATTCCTTCCAAAACCATTTTAGCGTAAGGTGTGGCAACGATACTACCATAATATGCCCCGCTTGATGGCTCATCGGCTATAACCAATATTACATAATCTGGCTTGTCGGCTGGGAAAGTTCCCAAAAACGAAGCAATATATTTACCGTTAATTTTTCCGTCTTCATACTTTTGCGATGTGCCTGTTTTGCCACCCACCCTATAACCTGGGATGAAGGCATTTATTGCATTTGCTTTGTCAATAACCTGTTCCATCATATAGTTTATTTTATCGCTGGTGTCTTTGCTTACCGTTTTGTTCACAACCGTTGGCTTAAATGTTTTAATGTAATTGTTGTATGAATTTGAAATTGACTTAACAAAATATGGTTGCATTAAATTCCCGCCATTAAAGACCGAACTTTCAGCACAAATAAGTTGCAGTGGAGTAACAGCAATCGCCTGACCAAACCCCATTCTAGCAAGGTCAACTTTTTGAGCAACTTCTCTGTCCATAACAATACCGGCACTTTCGCCAGCAAAATCAACATTGGTTAATTTTCCAAAGCCATATTTTTCAAAGTATTTATACATTTTTTCTTCGCCTAGGCGTAAAGACAAGTCGACAAAAACGCTATTGCAACTGTTACATAGTCCGTCAACCATGGTTTGACTGCCATGCCCGTGAAGACGCCAACAATTTATTCTTTGTCCATCAACTATTCTATAACCGGGGTCGTAGAAAGTGTCGTTTAAAGATGTGGCTTTTTCCTCAAGTGCTGTTGCTGTGGTTAAAACTTTGAATGTTGAACCAGGTTCGTAAACATCAACTATGTTTAAATTTTTAGACATGGACATCAACGAACTTACATCATCACGAGGAATTTCGTTAAGAGAAAAACTTGGTTTGTTTGTCATTGCGATAATTTCGGCGGTATTTGGGTCCATAACAATAACACTTGCCGACTTTGGCTTATGGTCTATCATTATTTTTTCGGCAGCCTGCTCGCACATCATTTGAATTCGGTAATCAATCGTCAAGGTTAAATCGCACCCTGCTATTGAGCTTACGAAATTATCGAGTGTGTTATATAGTTCGCTACCCTTAATATCACTTTGAACAAGCGAATAACCGTCTATGCCCTTAAGATATTTGTCGTAGTATAATTCAAGACCCGATTGACCGATATTATCAATTGTTGTATAGCCCAAAACTTGAGATAAGAAATCTCCGTAAGGATAATAGCGTTTTGTGTTTTCACTATAATAAATACCCTTTAATTTGCTTGCTTTGATTTTTTTTATAACATCTTGCTCAACCGAAAGTTTAATTAAACTTTCACTAATCTTTTTATTTTGTGCTTTGATTAACACCTTGTCGTAGTCGACATCTAAATTCTCGCTTAAAACTTTGGCAACTTCTTGTGGATTCTCAACATTACTTGCTCGCACATAAACGTCGTAACTGGTGTAACTAACCGCTAATGTAACTCCATTGCGGTCTTTTATTGTTCCACGAGTTGCCGAAAGTGGCAAATCTCGCGTCCATTGCTCTTCAGCCCGTGTTTGAAGTTTTTTGCCATTGATAATTTGCAAATAGCCAAGCCTTAAAGCAAGCAAAATAAACAAAGAGACTATCAGCACTAAATTTGCTAGTAGTCTCTTTTGTACAGAATATGTTGAGTGAAAAATTTTCATCTACCCTCCAAACAAACCTCTAAAAAAATTACATATTTTATCAAATAAATTTGTTTTTCCTTGGTGTTTCTCAACTGCATTTTTTTTATTTAATGGAATTTGTGTTTCTGTCGTAATTTCTTCCATTCCACCCGATTCAGCATTTTCTCTAACTTGTGTTTCGTTGACCATGCCTTCTATTGCAGAGTCTATTTTTTGAATTTCTTTTCCTATATTGGCAATTTTTTCGCTATTGCTAATATTACGATAGGAAAGATTGTTTATTTTAACTGTGTTAATAATTCCAAGAGTGCCCATCATAACTGCCACAACGCAACAAATGGAAACAAAAATTTTGCTTGTCCTTTTGGCTTTTTTTTGTGGCTTAACCTTTTCGTAAAGGAATGTTTCCTTGCTTGGAACATAAGAACTTTGTTCGGTAACATAGTCGCCAAAAAAAGTGTCCTTTCGTTTTTTCTTTTTAGGGGCGTATGTATGCACAACTTCAAATTCTTCATAGTCTTTTTCTTGACGAGAATGAGAATAGTCATCAAAGGCTTTGTAACTATTTTTTACTTCAACATTTTCGCTTGGACTTATTTTTTCATACGAATAGTTATCCTTGTCTTGAACAGGCGAATCTTGGTCAACTGGTATGGTTAAAATGTCATTTTCGTGTTCCATATAATATACTCCTCCCTTTTTAAAATTATGAAATTAAATTTTTTCGGCTATTCTTAATTTTGCGCATGAACTTCTTGGGTTTATAAGTTGTTCTTCCTGGCTTGCTTCGATAGGCTTTTTGTTAACAAGTTTAACGGTTGCCTTATGCCCGCAAATGCAAACTGGAATTTCTTTTGAACAAATGCAATCGGTGGCACAAAGTTTAAAAGCATTTTTAACAATACGGTCTTCAAGCGAATGGAAAGTGATTATTGCAATTCTTCCACCACTTGATAGTTTTTCAATCATGTCGTATATTGTTTGCTCTAAATCTTTAAGTTCTCCGTTAACTTCAATTCTAATTGCTTGAAAAATTCTTTTTGCAGGATGTCCCTTGCTTCTTAAAACTTTTTCTGGCATACTTTTTTTAATAATTTCAACAAGTTCAAAGGTGGTTTCGATAGGTTTTTGCTCTCGGGCTAAAATTATATTTTTTGCAACTTGTTTTGAAAAAGGTTCTTCGCCATAATTAAAAAAAATGTGCTCCAAATCTTTTTGAGAATAAGTATTGATAACATCTCGCGCTGTCAGGTTTTTCGTTCTATCCATTCTCATGTCAAGTGGCGCGTCAAAGCGATACGAAAAGCCTCTTTCTTCGTTATCTAATTGATATGAACTTACACCCAAATCAAGCAAAATGCCGTCAACCTTTTCAATTTTAAGTTGCTGTAAAATATGTTTAAAGTTCTTATAATCGTCATGAACCAAAACAAATTGAGAACTAATCTCATTAAGCCTTTTTTTGCTTGCTTCAAGTGCATCTAAATCTTTATCGCAACCAATAAGTAAGCCACCATTTAAGCGTTTTAAAATTTCACTGCTGTGACCTGCTCCACCTAGTGTACCGTCGAAATAAACACCAGCGGGCTTAATGTTTAGTCCGCTAATAACATCATTCAGCATAATTGGTGTGTGTTTAAATTCCATAAATACCTACTCATAAATTGTAACAAGTTTGTTGCCAACTTTGTCACATGAAGTTAAATAATAATCAATTCCGTTTTTGTTTGTGTGAATTATTGTTCTTCCGCCTTTGCCGTGCAAGTGTCCGTAAATCACTTTGTCAACATTGTATTTTTCAAACAGGCTTGTAAAGGCGCTATCCTCGGTTTTAGAGTTAAAAGGAGGATAATGAATCATGCAAATTAGTTTTTCGCCATTAAGACGCAATTTTTCGCCCGCTTTTAAAGATAATTCAAGCCTAATAATCTCTCTATCAAAAATCTTTTTATCTTCAGCCGACTGCTCGCCTTCTTTTTCTGGGACTGTCCAACCACGAGTTCCACAAATTATATAGTCGCCCAATTTAATTGCATCGTTTTGCAAAGCATACATGTTTTGAGGCAAAAGGCTTCGTATTGATGAAATGCTTTTCCACCAATAGTCGTGATTGCCTCTAGTTAGGATTTTTTTGCCATTTAATTTAGCAATTTCTTTAATATCCTCTATTGCTTCTTCAAGTTTCATACCCCAACTTATGTCGCCAGCAATTAAAACAGCATCGTCATCGCCAACTTTTTCATTCCAGTCCTTTGAAATTATCTCAAAATGATGCTCCCAAACAGGACCAAAAATGTTCATTGGTTTATTGGTATTTATACTTAAATGTAAATCGCTTATCGCAAAAATTTTCATAAGTTTCTCCATGTTAATTATGCCATAAATAAAGCAATAAAGCAAGTGATTGAAAATGCACTTGTAAATGTTATTTTCGACAAGTTAGCACAAAAAAAGCGTAAGTTTAACCTACGCTTTTTAACTAATCAATGTTTTCGTTTATATCCATTCTAATTTTATCTCTGTTGATAACTTTTTCAAATTTTTTAAGTTGTCTTAACGATGCACTATGTCTAATTCCCGCATATGATAATTCATCACTCAAAGTGTCCAAAGTAGCAAGTTTTTCGCCGTTATAGAAGTAGTTGTAAACTCTTTTTACTTCTGTTTCTTCTGCTTCCAAAGGATAAACTCTCTTTTCTAAATCAATAGCCAAAACATAATTTGCTGTTGGTTTATAGTTTACTCCAAGAAGTTGTTTTGCAACTCTTTGTGCGTTATCGTAGTTAGGACAAGCAATTAAAATTGTATTTTTTTCTGGTCTAAAAACAACCAAAATATTACTATCAATAGGCAATCTTTTAAATAAATTTTCAAACATATTAACTCCTCCCTATATTTTCAGCAAAATTATAGCATTAAAAGTTTTTATAGTCAATAGTCAATTTAAAAAACTTAAAGTAAATATAGACAAAATTGATGAAATGTAAAATTATCTTAATTTATAGCCATTTCTTTCGGCAAGGTTAATCATGTCTTGTTGAAATTTTTCCAATTCTTCACTAACCAATGTGTGTGTTTTTGAAGAAATTTCAAACGAGAATGTCATGCTCTTTTTGTTTGGCAAAAGCACGCTGTCTTTATAAACATCAACAAGTTTAACTGTGTAGTCTAAATCTGTTTGATAAGATTTAAGCACGCTTTCGATGTTTTGATAAATTTCATTTTCGTCAACAACAAAGTTAAGGTCAAGTTGGTTTGTTTGATATTTTGTTAATTCTTGCACTTTGCTTGCTGGTTGTTCTAATCCTGCAAACTTGCTGAAATTTATTTCAAGCATGGCAATATGTGCATTTTTTCCTAGTGCCACAACGGACCTTGGATGAAGCAATGCAACATAGCCAACAGATTTTCCATTAACTATAATTTCTGCGTTATTTTTTGGATGAACTAATAAAGAGTTTGCTTGACCCAATCTAAATTCAAGAGAAGATTTAAGTTCGGTTTCAACAAGTGTTTGCAAAATATCCTTAAGTTCAAAATATAGGTCTTTTTCACTCTTGATTGTGCTGTATAAGCATATTGCAAGGTGTTTTTCTTCAACACAAAGATTGTCTTTATCTAATCCGGTGCATACTCTGCCAATTTCAAACACGCCAAAATCTTGTAAGTATTTTTTATTATCGTTTACAACTTTTAATAAAGATGGAACAAGTTCAGCACGAATTTCGTCATTATCTTTAACGGTAGAGTTCAAAACTTTAACATATCCATGTGTGTCAAGTAGCAAGTCTTTTTTGGTTTTTTCATCATTCCAAATATATGTGTGAACTTCGTTTAAACCATATTTTTCTGCAAGCAAAAGTTTAGTATCATACTCCATTAAATGCTCACTTGATTGTTCAACTGGTCGCAAACTTGCTGTTACAGGAATTTGAGGAATATTATCGTAGCCATACATTCTTGCAATTTCTTCAACAATATCCACTGCAATAGTAACATCTTTTGTTGCCCTAAACGATGGAACTTTAATTGACAAAGTGTTTCCATTATAGTTAACTTTAAAGCCCAAATTGGTTAAAATTTTGCCAACTTGTTCTGGCTTAAATTCAATTCCAACATATTTGTTGATAAATTCCATGGTTGTGGTTATTATTCGCTCTGGGTAATGCTTTACATACTCGTCTGTTAATCCCGTTTGAACAGTTATTTGTGGGTCAACGCTACGAATAATATGAATAAATCTTGCAATAGCAAGCGTGGTTAGTTCTGGGTCTAACGATTTTTCATATCTTGCACTAGCTTCGGTTCTTAAACCAATTTTTTGAGCAGTTTTTCGTATGCTTGTTGCATCAAAACATGCACTTTCAAGAACTAAACTTCTTGTACTGTCGGTAATTTCACTATCAAGTCCGCCCATAACACCTGCAACAGCCACAGGAGTATTGTTTGTGCATATAACCACTGTTGACTCTGGCAAGGTTCTTGTTTCTCCGTCAAGAGTAACAAAATCTATTGGGCTTCTTAATTCCTTAACTTGAATGTTTCTAACCTTTTCGCCATCAAAAGCGTGCATTGGTTGTCCAACATCAAGCATGACATAATTTGTTATGTCGGCAAGCAAGTTAATTGCTCTCATTCCGCAGTAATATAGCCTAATTTGAACGCCTATTGGGCTAACTTTTTTTGATATGTTGCCAATTCTAATTGCACTATATCTATAGCAATTATTTGTTTGAACATCCACATCAACCAAACCGCTTTGCGTAAAATATTGCAAATTTTCGGTTACTATTGGTTTTAGGGGTCTGTCTAGTATGGCAGCAATTTCTCTTGCAATTCCATAGTGACACCATAGGTCTGGACGGTTTGTTAAACTTTTGTTGTCCACTTCAAAAATGGTATCTTCAAGTTCGTAAATTTGCTTTATATCTGTTCCAAGCGGAATAGATTGGTCAACTTCCCAAATTCCGCTGTTGTCATCGCTAAAACCAAGTTCTGCCTTGGAGCAACACATGCCGTAACTTTCTTCGCCAGCAATAACAGCCTTTTCAATTTTCATGCCTTTAACACAGCCACCAATAGTTGCAAGTGCCACTTTCATGTTTGGTTTTACATTTGGTGCTCCGCAAACAATGTCTAGCACTTCTTTGCCTGTGTCCACTTTAAGTTTGTGCAAGTGGTTGCTTTTTGGGTGTTCGTTCACTTCCAAAATTCTTGCAACAATAACGCCACTTATGTCTTTTCCAAGTTCGTACATGTCCTCAACTTCGGCAGTTCTTAACCCAAATTTTGCAATAAGGTCTTTTTTGTCAACTCCGTTAAGGTCAACATAATCACTAATCCAATTTAAACTTATTTTCATGTTATATCTCCTACTTTGTGCCTGTTTGTTTTAAAAATTTAACATTTCCGCTGTTGAAATGGCGAATTTCTTTTATGCCATATTTCATCATAGCAAGCCTTGTTAAGCCAAGACCAAATGCAAAACCTTGATATTTCTTTGTATCTATGCCACCCATTTCCAAAACTCGTGGATGAATCATTCCACAAGGGCAAAGTTCAATCCAACCACCATTTTTGCAAGTTGCACAACCTTTTCCGCCACAGAACATGCAACTAGCGTCTAACTCAAAACTAGGTTCTGTGAATGGGAAGTAGCCTGGACGAAGACGCACTTTAACATCTTGCTTAAACACTTTGGAAAGCATTTCTTTCATAAAGTAAATTAAGTTTGCGATGGAAATGTTCTCGCCAACCATCATACCTTCAAGTTGGAAGAATGTGTTTTCGTGGCTTGCGTCAACATTTTCGTTTCTAAAACACCTGCCAGGGAAAATAACTTTGCAAGGTGCACCATACTTTCTTAAAATTCTGTTTTGACCAGCACTTGTTTGAGTTTTTAAAACTTCTCCGTTAGAAAGCCAGAAAGTGTCTTGCATATCTCTTGCCGGGTGATTTTTTGGAACATTTACGGCTTCAAAGTTGTTGTATTCTGTTTCAATTTCGTTACCATCTTCAACAATAAAGCCCATGCTTTTAAATATTTCTTCAACTTCTTTTTGCACAATGGTTATTGGGTGCAAAGAGCCTTCCAAAACATTTGTTGGCATAGTAATGTCGTACAACTCGGCATTTTCAATTTGCTTTTGAAGTTGTTTTTCTTTTATTTGTGCAAGTTTTTTGTTAAAATCCTGCTCTGCTTTTTGCTTAAGTTCGTTGATTTTTGCACCAATTTCTCTTCTCATGTCGCTTGCAACATCTCTTAAACCTTGCAAGAGTTCGGTTATTTTACCTTTTTTGCCCAAAAACTCTACTTTTGCTTGTTCAAGTTGCTCGACTGTTTCAATTTGCTCTGCTTTTTGTAAGTACTCATTTTCTACTTGATTTATTTTGTCGTACATATTAACTCCTTTTTGGTGGCTAAAAACAAAAAGCCCTTGCCACAATCAGCAAGGGACGAAATTTTCCGTGATACCACCCTATTTCGTGCAATTAAGCACCTCATTAAAAGTCGTGTCGTGACTTATGCGGTTGAAATTTCTTTCAACAGGCTCTAACAAGCGAAATTCAAACTAACTCTAACTTGCAGGCACTTACAGCCACGATGCCCACTCTCTTAAAGCGAATTTTAGTTCTACTAAGAAATGTTATATTAACGCCCTTTATCAAATATATAATAGCACGGGCGAATTTTTTTTGCAACCAAAAAAACAATATATTTAAACTATGTTTAAAGTTTACCATTAGAGTTTTCTAAAAATTTAATGCAAAATTTGTTGAATTGAATTAAACGCCTTTAATTTCCACTAAACCATAAAATAAAAAAATGAGATAAAGTGCAAGGCTCGGCAATTTCGTCAAGGCAGAAGTTTACTTATCGTAAATGACTGTCTTGCGGAATGTTAGGTAAACCAATTCCTGTTTCACAACGATACCAATAAAAGTCAAAAAAAGGTTGTTGATTTTGCTTTTCTTTTATATTTGTGACGACAGGAGTTTACTGTCGTAAATGACTTAGGAATAAATTAAAAAAAGGCGAAAGAAACGCCTTTAATTTCCACTAAACCATAAAATAAAAAAATGAGATAAAGTGCAAGGCTCGGCAATTCCGTCAAGGCAGGAGTTTACTTATCATAAATGACTGTCTTGCGGAATGTTAGGTAAACCAATTCCTGTTTCACAACGATACCAATAAAAGTCAAAAAAAGGTT
>CAKVHQ010000001.1 GCA_934749845.1 uncultured Clostridia bacterium | reverse complement strand
TTTCTTTTAAACCACGCTTAACTTTTTGAGAAAGTTCGGCAGAATAGTATTGGTTCATACCTTCAAGCAAACTTTCAGGTATTATGCCTTCGGGAGTTTCTGGAATATTTTCCATTGCAGAAATAACTTTAACTCCATTTTGTTTTAATGTGTGTTTGTGCAATGTTGATTGATATTTATCTCTTGAAAATCTGTCAAATTTATATACGAGAACATACTCCCACCTTTTGTTAAAGCTGTCTTTAATCATTCGTTGAAAGTCTGGGCGATTATCATTTGTGCCAGTCATAGCCCTGTCTATATATTCAGCAACAATTTCATAGCCATTCTTTTCAGCATATTCCTTGCAAACCCTTAATTGTCCATCAATGCTTTGCTCGGTCTGACTATCACTAGAACATCTTGCATATATAACAGCTTTTTTCATAATTAGCTCCTTTTTATAAAATGTGACTTAAAGTCGGTTGTAAAGTAAGTCACATTATTGGTAATATTATATAAATAAATTTGGAGAAAGTCAATGATTAAAGAAAAAGTTGGTAAAAGAATAAAAGAATTAAGACAACAACAAGGTATGAGCCAAGAAGAGTTCGCTTTCAAGTGCGATTTAGACAGAACATACATCACAAGCCTTGAAAGGGGCAAACGCAATGTATCGCTTGAAAATTTAGAGAAAATTGCAAAAGCGTTCAATATGACTTTAAGTCAATTTTTTGATTTTGAATAACGAAAAAAGGAGAATACAATGGAAGAAAAAATAAAAGAATTTAGAGATGGAATTTTTGCTCTAAGGACAAGAAGATTTGGAACAATAGCCGAAATTATGATAGAAGCACTATATCATTTCAGCAAATCTCACAATCAATTTCACGATAGATTTGATGAAGTAGCCAATAAGAGAATTGAAGTAAAATTTTCTACTGTTATGAAAGAAAATGATTCTGCGATAAACAAATGGAATGCCATAGAACAGTGTAAAAAGGCAAACCTTGGTAATCGTGCTTTAAGCAGTATAGAAATGTTTAAATATGGTTTTGATTGCAATATACAGCAAGTAAAAAAAAATGAATTTGATGTCATTTATTATGGATTGTTCTTTTCTGACAAAATTGCAATATTTAAAATGGATTCCAATGATGTTTTAAAATGCTTAGGATATTCTGATAAACAGCATAAAGGTAATTTAGGTGAAGGGCAATTCCATTTAAACAAAGCAACAATTAAATATCATTTTGACAATCACTTTGTGCAATGGTTAACCTATTTGAAATGTGTGCCAATAAATAATCAAATAAATTGCTTTATATAAATTCTCTGTTTCATATTCAATAAATAAAGATCAAATATCAAATCATCAATCTCATTATATATTCTTTCAATGACTTCTTTATCATTAGAAGTCATTATTCTATTTACTAGATTTATAATTTTATTTTGTTCACTTGTTGTTGCTTTAGGTATTGGCAATTGTTCAATATATGACCTTAAAATTTTTATTGAATTGTATTTTTTGGATATGTAAAAAGTTGAAACACTAGAATTTAGTATTGCTAAAATATATTTGATATTCATTCCTTTTATATTAGGAATTAGTATATTGCAACTATTTAACGACAGTAGTTGATTATTATCATAACAAAATATTGGCTTGTTTGAAATGAACCTATATAGCAGTTTCTCCTTCGCCCTATACATTTGTATTGGTGCTACTTGTTGAAATTCGCTAGGTATAAATTCAATGTAATTATTAGGTATTTCAATTTTATATTTTGATATGTCTTTACCTTTTAAAACAATTTCGCTATTAGTTGTTTTTTTAGTTGTTATATACTTTTTATTATCACCTGTCACAATCCCTAATGCAAAATAAGCATTGTCCTTTAAATAAACAGCATTATTTAAGTGAGAAATTGTTTCAATCATTTCATTTTCTTCATCAGATAAATTAAACAGAAATCCATTAGTATCTAGCATTCTATTTTCTGCTATAAAATATGTGCCATCCTTGTTTGTAACTAGACAATTTTTCATTGTTCCTTTATTGTCTAATTTTAATTTTAATATTATTGATGGACATTGCACCCCATAAAAAGCATTGCCCAAAAAATTGACGTATTCAACTGAGCATTTTTTTGAGATAATGTTTCTGATTTCTTTATGAGTACTAATAGTTAATATTGATTCTGGAAGAATAAAAGATAAATGTCCATTTTGTTTTAACATTGACAAAGCTTTCTCAACAAACAAGTTAAATGACTCTATATTTGATTGATTTGCAGTCAGATACAATTTTTTGTAATGATAAATTTCTTTGTCTTCAAATTTACCTCCCCAAGGCGGATTTCCAATGATATACTCAAATTTTAAATCAAAACTTTTCAATAATGTATTATCACATATAAAATGCCCACACAAGAAATCATAATCAACAGAAGGATATAATAGTGCCACATTTATTCTTGTCAAAACAATATTTATATAATCAATGTCTTGACCATATAAACATTTACTATCAAGATTAGAATTTGCAAGTGAAATTATAAAATTTCCGCTTCCACAACAGGGGTCGCAAATTTTAACATTTTCTGAATTGTTAATACTTAAATTTGTTTGCAATATTTTAACTAGTTTTTTTGGTGTATAATACATACCTGTTTTTTTTCTTTGTTTGAGCATAATCAATGATATATATATATATCCTAATAAATCGTCCTGTTTGTTATATTCAAATTCATATTTTAACAACTCTTTAAATTGATTTGATATGACACTTTTCATATCTAAATCAAGTAACAAATCCTTTAGTAATAAACCAAACGTGTTATCAATATAATGTTTATAATTAGATGATAGTATATTCACGTCATTAATGCTTATACCCCTTGACTTATAATACATTTGTAATGCTATATTAGCAAGAAATAATCTAATTTCTATATCGTTAAATACTCTTTTCTTTTCAATTATATATTCCATTAGATTTTGATTATACTTACTATCAATATAATCTTTGTATAAGGAATTATGCCGTTCTTGTAATTTATTTCTTCTGCTTTTTAAAACATTTGAACTATTATTTATTTCTTGTTTTAGATTTTGTATATATGAATGGCTATAATACATTCCATCAATATCTGGAACGATTTTTTTCAGCTTCGTCCAATTTCTACCTGTAGCATAAGAAATTGACAACTCTTTACATATGTCATTTAATGTATAGTTTTTTTTAAATTCATTATCAAATAATGTTAGTTGAACAAATTTATTTTTTGAATATCTCTTATCTTTTGGTTTTTTTACATCACTTGGTATTAACCACACGCCGCTTATTCGTTTTGCACCACTTAATCTACCTTGTTCACATAAGGTTTGAACTCTTCTTTTAGATATATTAAATTTTTCGGATATTTCTGAAACTGAACTATACATTTTTACTCTCCTTAATAGTTACATTATATTCTTTAAAGCGAATAATGTCAACATTATCAATAATAATTGAAAGCCGAGCAGGATAAGGAAATTGGCTCAAAATCGTTTTTTGGACCCCAAAAAGTCCCATTTTATCGGGCTTTCCGGCGACTCACACCCAAAATATAAAAGAGTCGATTTTGAGTCTATTCCCCAAGGCTTAAACCAAGTGTGAAACCCACTTGTTTTTTGTTAAAAATATAGTAATTTTTGTTTGTATATGCTATAATAAATTTAGACTTCACAATTGAAGTCTGGATTGAAATTGGTATCACTGCTAACAAGTTTTTATATAAAAATATAAATGCTTATGACTGATACCAAAACAAAATGTTTTATTGATTGTGAAGAATTACAAGAGAACTCAGCCAAGTTTAATTTTAAAGATAATACTTTAAAGTTAGGTAAACCAAGTTTGTCAAATCAGTAGCTTAAACGAATAAGTTTAATGTTTGCAACCGACTTAAAAAACTTTGCCGAAACCTTTGGCAACTCTCAAAATCTTACAGCAAAAGAAGTTTATTCTCACTTGCAAAACAATCAATAAAATCATATGAGAAGGATTGAAAAATCCTTCTCTTTTTGTTAAAAACTTATCAAACTTTTACAACAATCAATTTTTATGATATAATACATTAAATAGGAGAAATTTATGGTTATTCTTACTGATGAAGAAATAAAAAATGCTAGCAATATTATCGATAAAAACTTAGAAAAACTTAATGATGATAATCGTGGAGAAATATCTACAAACATATTAAATGCTATAAGAAATTTAAACGATAATATTGCTTATAAAATATGGAACGATAAATTTCCAGATAAACCAATGAGTATAAATAAGGTGGCAAGTAAATTTACATCTGTAAGCGGTTGTCAGTTTATTGCACAATTTGATAAATGTATGAGAAAGTCATTATCTCACTTTACACCATCGGAAGAAGGTTCTATTTTTTTGTTATCAAAGTACTATAAATACATTTACCAACTAAAACAAGTAATGAAAGAAATATATAATATTGACATTATCAAAAATATTGATTTATACTTCGAAAACAAAATTGATGAACAAACTTTAGATTATTATACAAAAATAGCAAATGCAGTAGATAAATCAAAAGAAGATTCATCAGATATGGACATATTTTATATATGTAGTTCAAGACCTTTTAGAATAAATAACAGGTTATACTACGAAGTTGTTTTAGAACCAGCAGAAGAAGTTTCAAATAAATTCAATAGAATAACCGCATTTACTAAATTTGATATTGACACCAACTATGCAGTATCTCTCCAATTTTCAAATAATGAGATAGACTTATTAAATAAAAAATTTCCTATTAAGGTTATTACAAAATGGAAAATATCTATTAGACCTTGTGAATTAATAAACTTTAGTGACTTAATAGATTGCGATATAAAGATACAAAGGGGTTACCCTGAATATCAATTACTCATGGATCTTCTAACTAAATACAAAATTGATTTATTAGATATTGTTCAACTGGATAGCGATGATTATTCTCACCTTAAAACTAAATTTGAAAAAGAAACAAAAAATAATCATTCAAGAATATTTGATTTGCTAGATTTTTGCAAAGACATTATAACAAATAAAAGAGAAGGACAAAATGTTTTAAGATATTTGCTAGCCACTATGAATAACAGAATAATAAAACTTCAAAGACAAAGATATAACGACGCTAACTATGCAAATTGTAATATTTCTAGCAAATGCATGCCTTTTGATAAAATGCCTTTAACTTTTGGTTTAAGAAAACATAATGCTGATTTCTATACTCTCTTAAATTGTATAGATTTAACTGGAATGAACCCTGATTTGTTTGCTCATTATATAATTTCATCAGCAGAACAAAACAGCTCTATCTTTATTCCCATTTCAGATTTACAAAGTTATGGTGATGAAAATCAAATCAAAGAATTAGTTAGATTATATAACAATAAACTTGACAACTATTACAAGCCAATTTCTGAATTGAGAATTTACCAAGACAAAGTATATTTCAACGAACATGCTTTATCTTCAAAGGAAATAATTACTGATTTAAAAACACTTTCTATTAAAAAATTCTATCTTAACGATTGTTTTAAGCAGGAAGAAATTGACTTATTAAAAGACGACTCTTTAAATGAAATCCCATTAGAAGACAACTTAAAGGAAAAAGTTTTACAAAATATTTATAATAATTCACAAGTTCATGTTATTTATGGTGCTGCGGGAACAGGAAAATCAACACTAATAAATTATATATCAAATTTGCTTTCGGGATATAATAAAATTTATCTAGCAAAAACAAATTCAGCTGTGGAAAATTTGAGACATAGAGTTAAATACAGTAATGAAACCGATACATTTATGACTATCGATAAATTCTTGTCAAGATACAAAAGATATTTACCAAATGCAGATTTAATCGTTTTAGATGAATGTAGTACTATAGAAAACTTAAAAATGAAAGAAATTCTAAAAAGAATTGGAGATTCGTTACTTGTTCTTACTGGTGACATTTACCAAATTGAATCTATTGGGTTTGGTAATTGGTTTGCTTTACTAAAAGATTTTTTACCTGATTATTGCATTACCGAACTCCAAACAACATATAGAAGTACGAATGATAACTTAAAAGAATTATGGAAAGAAGTTAGAAATATTGGTGATACCGAAAATGAAGCCCTTGAAGATTTAATTAGATGTTCTTATTCAAGTGAAATTAATGCGAGCATATTTGATAATATTGATGAAGAAAATGAAATTATACTATGCTTAAATTATAATGGATTATATGGATTAAACAATATAAACAAATTACTTCAATTATCTAAAGATGGAAAAAAGGCAGATATTGGTATTTGGCAGTTTAGAGTTGGTGACCCTGTTTTATTTACCGACTCCGAACGATTTGGAATTTTATACAATAACTTAAAAGGCAAAATCATTGATATAGAAGACCTGGTTACATCAGTCAGATTCACAATAGAAGTCAATATTAAATTAGACGAAGACGAAGTTAATGCTTGTGATGGTTTAACATATATCTCATGTACTAATAATAAAACAACTGTAAGTTTCAATGTCGACAGACATAAACCATACTACTTTGATAACGAACCTGAAAATAAAAGACATGTCTTACCTTTCCAAGTAGCATATGCGGTATCTATACACAAATCACAAGGTTTAGAATACAATTCAGTAAAAATTGTTATTTCTAATGAGTCGGAGAACAGAATAACTCACGATATATTTTATACGGCAATAACAAGGGCACAAAATCATCTAAAAATTTATTGGCCATACCCAGTGGCAAATAACATATTGTCTACTATAAAACCAAAGAAAAATAATGATGTTTACACCTTAAAAACACTCTATAATCTATAATAACCATAAAATTTTAATAAATACAAAAAGGAGAAAAACATGAATTATAAAGAAAAGGGAATTGATTTAAGAAAACAATTTAAAGATTTAGTATATAACTATATGAAATCTAAAGAAGAATGTGAACCATTGGGTACAGGTATGAAACAAGCGGACATATTCCGTGAATGTGGAATGGATTGGGGAAAAAAAGAAAATTGCACATCTTCAAATCAACAGTATTGGATAGTTGCCATATTAAGAACGCTGGAAGAAGAAGGTAAATTACAAAGAGATAATGACACTAAAAAATGGAGATTAAAATAAGTTTTTATCTTTTTTATACATGAATTAACTTATCATACAAAAGTCGCTTAAACTTATCAAATTTTTAGCGACTTTTTTCTTAAAAATGGAAAGAGTTAAATAAGCCTTATATAGGCTATCATTTCAATTTACGTTATTTAGTATTTTATTTATAATAATTCTACTTTTTATATTTATACTTGTCCCTTTTTAATTTAATTTTTATTTTACATCATCATTAACATAACTTTATTAATTAGTGCCTATTGACATTTGAATTATTTTTGCTATAATAATTAAGGAGAAAATTATGAAAAAAGTTTATATGATTTATAATGAAAATAGAGGCCGTACTAATATGCTCTTCGCCACATTAGGCGAAGCCGAGAAATATATCGCGTATAGTGAAACCGTTCCTGGTGGAAGATATGACTACATCGTGCCTAAGGAATTTTCAAGCGACACTGATATTGAAAGTTTTAAATTATCTCACAGAAAAGATTATTTATCTGGTTTGGAAACCGCGATTGAAAAAACTATAGCTAGAATTAGAATTTATGAAAGTGGTTCTACGCGAATTTACGACCGAAATTATGACGGCAAAATGCGTTACTTTATCTATTCAGCTGATGCCGAATTTGTGGTAAAAAACAACAGTCTGCCTAATGATATATATTTTGT
The DNA here is from genome assembly GCA_934749845.1 of uncultured Clostridia bacterium. Taxonomy (GTDB): domain Bacteria; phylum Bacillota; class Clostridia; order Christensenellales; family UBA1242; genus CAKVNM01. The sequence goes on along the minus strand of CAKVHQ010000001.1, from coordinate 174,072 downwards.
TGAGCCCAATGATGAATATATTGGTAAAACACTAAAATTTAAGTCTTTGCTAGAAAAACAAAAATTTGAGCAAACATACCTTCCTATTTTTAAAGAAAAATGCGAGTTAGCATTATGTAGCTATCAAGAAGACAAAAAACTATTAAAGAAGTATTCAAAAGAATATAGTAAACTTGGAAAAAAAGAAAACGAAGAAGAAACAAATGTAAACTAATAAATATTGGGGTGCTTGAACGTAATATATTACCTAATGGACTATATGGTAACTGGCACTTTCACGCAATTGAACATAATTCAACAATAAAAGTTTGTTTGCCATAAGATAGTCAAAACGCAAATATTGGCAAAGCACATGCTGTTCATTGCTTTTTCCAATATATTGTTTAAAAGGATTAAATATGAATAATAAAGAAATATACATACAAAAATTTGGTAAGAATTTTAATACTTTTGATAATCTCATAACACTTTTAAAAGAAAAATATCACCCACAATTTTTTAAATCAATGCAGGAATTTATAAAAACACCTTATTTTAATATTGAAGAAAATATGTCTGTTGATGAATATACCGATGATTATATTACTGAAAAGGATAACTATATAATTATATTATTTGATGATTATAGAGATTTTGAAAATGCTAAAGTAGAAGATAAAGTGTATGGCGATATTGTAATATCTTATGATAAAATAACAAAAAAAATACTTAAATATTTTTATACTACAAATTTTAGTTTTAATAACAACTCTCTTAAGGATATTGAAGCATTTTATAATAATTAAAACAGTGTGTAAAAACATGACCTTTGTTTGTTATAAAAATATTTCTTTTTACTTTTAAGGAGATATTATGAAAAAATCAAATATAGAAATTCAACAAGAATTAATTAACTTATTTGGTAAAAATTACAATAATATCAACAATTTAATTTCATTTTTAAATGCAAACTATCATCCAAAATATTTCAACTCAATGCGGGAGTTTATTAAGTAAAGCAGGCGAACTTATTACAACTTATTTTTCTGCATTTTTTGATACAGATATAATTGCTTTATTACAATTACTAGGAGTTCTATAATGAAAAAACTAAGGTTAACTCAAATAATAAATGAATGGGATCCAATCGGAATAATCTCTTTTACTCCTGAAAATGAATATCAATTTGAAATAAAAAAAATAGAAGATGTTTTATTAACTTGTAATAAAAATGATGTAGAATTTTTAGCAAAAGAAATTAAGAAAATTTTTACAGAATCTTTTGGCGAAAATATATTTACAAAACAATTAGCCGAATGTGAAGATATTGCTAAAAAAATATTAGATATATATACTACCGACATCTTAAAATAATTTTTGAGTTCTTATTCAATTATCAAGGGATGTTGAAAAGTCAATCCGCCTTAAGTTACTCGTCTTATGAAATTTTTCAATCAAACCGACCTAGTCCTACCAATAATTCTCTAACTAAAAATAAGTAACAAATAAAAGCCATTAAGCACAGAATTGTTTAATGGCTTTTTAATTAAACTATTCACAAAGTTTTATTGTTCTATTAACTAGATAACTTAAATTAACAATTTGGAACTTTAAAACTTTATTTTTTAGAATAACGAATTTTTGGTGTTCTTATTTCACCTTAATTCATAGCATTTAGAAAGGTCTGGAAGTAAGCCTTGAGCCTGTGGCTTTGTTTTTGAATAAATTTCAAACAAGCAATCGCCTCTTTTAACTCTGTCACCATTCTTAAAGTTTGTTTTTATCCCAACAAAATTTTGTTTTGAATAATCTAGTCCGCAATCTTTAACCAAGTTTGCCACAACTTCGCCAAGTTCTTTGGTGTTCACATAATGCATTTTTCCGCTTGAATTTGAAAGCACTTTTAATGTTGATTGTGGCAATTCTTGGTTGAATAATTCCAAACTTCCACTTTGGCTAGAAATTAAAATTTGCAATTTTTTTAATGCATTTTGGCTTTTTATAGCGTTTTTAACTATTTTTTTTGCAAAAAAGTAAGGAATTTTCTTTTCAAGAGCAACGCAGTGGCTTGCCAGTTTAACGCTGTCTTTATACAAATTTCCCTTTTCTCCTTTCAAAACTTGAACAGCTTCAAAGGCTTCTAATCTTGGTCCAATATTGTTGCCCAGCGGTTGATTCATCTTTCCATAAACCACCTTAATTTTCTTTCCGGCAAGGCGTCCAAGCGCAATCATCTTTTTTGCTAATTTTTTTGCCATAGTTTTATTTGGCATAAAAGCACCATTGCCGTATTTAACATCTAACACTATGCTATCTGCGCCACTTGCAAGTTTTTTGCTCATGATTGAAGAGGCAATTAAAGGTATGCTATCGACATAGCCAGTTCTATCTCTTAATGCATAAATTTTTTTATCAGCAGGAGCAATATTTGCAGTTGATGTTATCATGCACGCGCCATTTTGCTTGGTTAAAGTTATTGCTTGGCTTAAGTCTATGTCTGTTTTATAACCAGTAAAGCATTCAAGTTTATCGCAAGTTCCGCCCGTAAAACCCAAGGCTCTGCCACTTATCTTTAACATTTTAACGCCAAGGAAAGCGCATATTGGAGCGATAATCAAAGTTGTTGTGTCCGACACTCCACCTGTCGAGTGCTTATCCACCACCCCGCCCAGCATGGATAAATCAAGAACCTCGCCACTATGCATCATCGCATCAGTTAAGTAAAACAAATCTTGGTTTGAAATGTCATAATCATACACCGCTTTAATAAAAGGCAAAAACTGTTCGTCGCTTAAATTTCCGCTAGTATACTGTTCAATTACAGCAAAAATAAGTTGTTTGCCAACAGGTTGTTTATTTTCGATTTTTTTTACAATTTCTTCTATCATATTTTTATTATAGCCAACTGCTTAAAATTTGCAAAAAAATAATGCGAAATATCTTGAAAATTGCAAAAAACTAAAAAAATAAAAGCCGAATAGAATATTAAAACTTTACACAAAATATAAATATATGAAATTAAATTTTAACAAAAAATTTTTAAAAGTACGCAAAAAATGTTGGTCGTACAAAAATGGTATGTTAGAATTTTAATAGTTAAAAGAGGAGGATTTTTATGAATTTAACAAAAACAAAGAAATTTCTTGCAATGCTTTTGGTTGCTGTTTTAATTATTCCATGCGCTTTGTTATTTACAGCATGTGGTAATGCAAATGTTGCGAGTGTTTCAACAGGCGAAGAACTAAAAAATGCATTAAGTGGCGAAAAAGAAGTTATTAAGCTTGAGAAAGACTTAACTTTGGACGAATCCATTTATGTTTCAAGAAAAGTCACATTCGACCTTAATGGAAAAACACTTACAGCCGATGGCTACGATGGCGTTTTCTATGTTGGAATTGGTGGCGATTTAACCATTAAAGGAAATGGAAAAGTTGTTGCAAAAGGTGGATTTGATGCAAGCGACACAGAGCATAAAAGCGAATATGCAATGGCAGTTTGGGCACATGGTGGAAAAGTTACAATCGTTAACGGCGAGTTTAGCCAACAAACAGTTAATGGCGACAAGCAGTACGATATGATTTACGCTTCAAACAAAACTAACAAAGAAACAGGAGAAGTTTCTTACGGTGAAATTACAATTTTGGGTGGAAAATTTGAAAGTGTTACTCCACAATGGACTTTAAATTTGAAAGATAGCGACAACACAACTTCTAAAATGGTTGTTAAAGGCGGAACATTTGTGGGATACAATCCAGCTGAAAGTTTAACTGAACCAGCAGGCACACCATCAAACTTTGTTGCAGAAGGCTACAAAGCAGAACTTGTTGAAGGTTCAACTACTGATTACAAAGTTGTTAAAGCATAAAAAATTTAATTAAAATTTAAAAAACCGAGAATTATTCTCGGTTTTTTTGTGTTTTTGAAACAAATTCTCAAATAAATTAAGAATAAATTTCAATAAACATAGTTTTTATCATTCAAATTGAAATTTTCAATAATACATTTAACTTATAAAATACACCTTAATTTTTGATTTTTTCCCAACTAAATTGCTCTCTTCCAAAATGGCCATAGCAAGCGGTTGGTTTGTAAATTGGCTTTAAAAGTTCAAGTTCGTCAATCATGTTTGCAGGAGAAAAATCGAAGTTTTCGTTCACATAACTATATATATTATCCATAGGCACTTTTTGGGTGTTAAAAGCGTTTATGTTAATGCAAAGTGGCTTACTTAAACCAATAGCATAAGCAACTTGAACTTCGCACTTATCAGCAAGGTTGTGTGCAACAATATTTTTTGCAACATACCTAGCATAGTACGCGCCAGACCTATCAACTTTGGTTGCGTTCTTGCTTGAAAAACAACCGCCACCCACTCTGCCAACTCCGCCATAAGTGTCAACAACAATTTTTCTTCCAACGCAACCAGAATCGCCAAAACTTCCCCATATTGTAAATTTTCCGCTTGGGTTTATAATAACAGTCGTGTTTTTAACATATTGTTTGTACTCGTTCAAAACCGGTTCAACAACATTTTGTTTAATTAAAGTTTGAATTTGGTCTAAACTTAACTTTGGGCTGTGTGAAACAGAAACCAAAACTGTTGTTATTTGACTTATTTTGTCATCAACATATTCAACTGATACTTGGCTTTTTGCGTCAGCAAAAAAGTTTGTGTTTTTTCGTCTAAAACCCTCATAAGTTTGCATAAGTTCGTGGGCTACTATAATTGGCAAAGGCATATATTCCTTTGTTTCGTTTGTGGCATAACCAAAAACCATACCTTGATCGTTTGCACAAAGTTCACTTTTTACAACCGCTTGGTTAATGTCTGGACTTTGTTGGCTAATCTCTTTAATGATTGTAAATTCACAATTGTAGCCGATATCTTTCAAAACATCTCTAGCTATTTTTTCGTAGTCTATTTTTGCCTTTGTTGTGGCTTCGCCATAAATAAAAAGTTTGTCGTCCTTAATGGCGCATTCAACAGCCATTTGGCTGTTCTCGTCTTGCCTTAATGCTTCGTCCAAAAAAGCATCGGCAATAGTGTCACAAGTTTTATCGGGATGTCCAATATTAACACTTTCACTTGTGATAATTTGAATGTTTGAATTGTTTTTTGTTTTCATTTTTCGTTTGTCCTTTAATATATTTCCATAAAAAAATCCCATCGAGTGCGACAGGATTTTAAAATTCATATTCTCCCATCGCTCAGCCATTAGCACCTTGCTCTAGCAGGTTGCTGTGTGGTCGTAGGGGCTGTCCCTCGCACACTCTTTATGGATAGATATAATATAAATGTTTTTTAACAGAATGTCAATAACTTTTGTTTTATTCTTTTAAAATCTACATATTTAAGTTTTAAAACAAAAAATGTTTTATTGCTCGTTACAGCATTATAAAAATTGTGTTTTTCTTCATGCATATTGTTTTTTAATTTTAATATTTTTTATTAATAAAAATAGTTTTTATAATGCAAATTATTAGTTATGTTTTAATACGTATGAATAAAGTTGAAATATAAAGTGATAATTTAACCTTTTTAAAATAAAAAATCAACTAATGGTGATTTTAAAGTTATTTTGTGCCAATATTACCTATTTTCGTTTTGTTCTTCAAGTTCAACTTGTTTAGAACTTTGACTATCGACTTCTAATTGTTCAATTTTTGTTGTGTCTGTGTGAGCAGTAGGCTTCCAAACTGGTTTTGCAAAACAACTTGCTATTAAAAGCGGAATGTTCATTAAATCGAACCATGGCCAGCAAATTAAGAATAAAATTTGCTTTCCTATTGGACATCTTATATGTTTATGCTCCCTAATTAAAATTAGTAAACCTTCAAATAGTTCTGTAACATAACTTGTTAAAATTGATATTCCAAACGCTTTTAGCCATATAACCCAAGGTAATGCTTGCCCGTTACAAAGCGCAATTATTGAACTTGTTATTGGATAAATTGAGCCAAGAATTAAAATAAACAATGAAATAGGGGTCATGCACATTAAGTTATCATACATTGACCATTTTTCTTTTGCGGTTTTTAAACTAAACAAGCCTTTTAACATTTGTCCAAGTTGAGTAAAGTAATTGCCAAGTCGTCCTCTCGTCCATCTAATACGCTGTCTGCACGACGCTATAAACGAAACAGGCTGTTCGTCATAGAATTCTGCACTTTCGCAAAACTCAACTTTAACTCCCTTTGAAACAAGATTTATAGTAAGTTCTGCATCTTCTGTTAAAGTGAAACAATTCCAACCGTCTTTAAGCAAACTAGCCTCCATACAAAATCCCGTACCAGCGATGTTTGTTGAAGTGTCTAAAAACCTTCTTGCTCTACTTGTGCTCATTGCATAGCGACAAAAGTGTATGCCGTATGCCGATGAAATTATATTAGTTTGAAAATTTTTTGTGTTACGATAGCCTATCGCAACTTTTGCGCCAGCACACATTGCATTGTTTATGTTCTTAACAAAATTTTTATCAACAACATTGTCTGCGTCAAAGAAAATATATCCATCAAAACTTTCAATACCAAAATCTTTTTTTATGTTATTAAACAAAAACTCCAAAGCCCAACCTTTTCTTGCTTTAGATTTGTCAAATCTCTCATAAACATGACAACCTAATTCACGACAAATTTGAGCAGTATTGTCGTCACAATTATCTGCAACAACAAAAATTGAAAGTAAATCTTGATTATAATTTTGTTTTCTTAAACTAGCAATAAGATTGCCAATAACTTTGGCTTCGTTTCGTGCGGAAATAATTACTGCATACTTTTTATATTGTTCACTAGGAACATCTGGGTATTTTTTGTTTTTCGTTAAAACGCCAATTATTATATATAAAAACTTATATGCCATTAAAACTGAAAACATAAAAGTTATAATTTTTGTTACTAAATTTAAGGTTTCCATTTTTTCTCCTTTGTTTCGGGTTAAATATTAGCACAATAAAATAAAGTTTTCAATATAAAAACGAAATTTTGTAAAAACCTTTTGGTTTTACAAAACTATAGCATTTTATTGCATGAAAAAAGACATAAATTTTAAAGTTTATGTCTTTTCTTGTTACAAATTAAAACAACTGATTTTTTGCGTGCTTTGCGTTGTTTATGTTAATTAGCCTTCCAAATTGGTTTTAATGTGCAATTAGAGTTAATAACAAGTGAAGAAGCACCATCATACGATTTAACATTTAAGTTTTGAGCAGTATCTCCCCATGCAACAGTTTTAAAGTCGTAACTTATGCCGTATTTATATGTCGCTGTGGCGTAATATGTTGCAAAATCGAGTGATGTTCCACGCTGAATTTTAAGTTTGTTTGTTCCGTTGGTGTTGGACACTGTGGACATTGATTTTTTAGTTCCGTCTTTAATCCAGCCACTTGGCCTTGCCCAGCATACATCAAAGGATACAACGCACCATTCTGTAACTTTCCAAGAAGCTTCGTAGGTGCAATCGCCATTTGGTGTGATAGCTTCTCCAGCGTTAATTAAGCTGCCATTTAAGGTGTAACCAAAAAACTCATATTCTGTTGTGAAAGTTTGACTGTCTATACTATAGTTTGAATATGAAGGTAAATTAAGTGATGAATTTTCGTACAACTCATATTCTTTAAAGCATGGTTGACCGTTTGAGGTTGTGTAGTTTGATTTAACCGTTACTTTAAATTTATTTCTTAAATACCAAACGCTGTTTTGCTCAACAGTAAAGTCGGTAACTAGGTTGCTTTCGTTAAAGTCTGCATTAGAGTAAACCTTGGTTGTTTGATTAAAGCAATTGAAAGTTGATAAGTCAAATTGCGAGTGCGCTTCAACTTTGTTTGAGTAAATAACTTCTCCGTTATTTACAATTTTAAGTGAGTATACTTTGGTTTCTTTAACATTCCATTTTGCTTGCAAAGTTAAATTTGCTTGTTTGAATGTTTGCTCGTAGTATAAGTTACCGTCTTCGGTTACCCAGCCAACAAAGGTTTTCAAAATTGATGTATTTTCGTCAATAGTTTCTTCGATGTTAGCAAGAGTTGGCAAAGTTACATTTTCTCCAACAAAACCCTTTAAGTCATCAACAATTAAAGAATCTTGATTTGTGATAAATTTAATTGTTGCATGAATTCTTGTTTCCACAACAATCCATTTTGCATACAAAGTGGTGTTGTATCTAGGGAAAGTGTCGTTTTCAAACTCGATGTTAAATTGCTCGTCGTAGAACCAGCCATCGAACTTGAATTCCTGCCAAATAACATTATCGTCAAAAATATAATTGTTCATTTGTGGGAAAGGTATTTTTGAAGCGACATCTCCACTTATTGTTTTAACTTCTTGGCCATTACTAATAAATGTGACTTGACTCGTTCCCGTGCTATCCTTTTTCCAAGCATTTGAGCCTGTTTTTTCATACTCGCCGTCAAGACCAAAGCCATTTTGTTCATATAGGTTGATAATGTCGTCCAAGTTTGATAATGAAACTTGAGAACCAATATCATTAAGGTATAAGCCTTCGTTTTGGCTTGAACTATCAGTCTTTAGTGAAAGCATGTTATCTAAAATTTTAAGGTCCAAATCAATTCTATATAAATAGTCTTTATTTTGTGTTGATTCATTATTGATTGTTGTTAGCACTAAAGTTAATGTTCCAATATCGCTGTTATGAGCAACTTCGGCAAGGTTGATTTCAAAGGTATGAGAATTTCCAGATTTATTATACGATAAGATAATATTTCCATAATCTGTGTCGCCTTCGTAGGACTGACTTTTTTGAATTGCTTCGTTAATTTTGCTTTGAATAGTATCCGTAAACCCGAACAAATATTGAGTGTAATAAGACAAATTATCAATAAAGTATTGTAATGTTATTTTTGTTGTTCTTGTTAATTCTTTATATGCGCCCCATTTTTCGTCAAAGGTTTTAAGGTACATTTCGCCGTCTTTATAGTAAATGGAAATTGTTCGATATCTTGGTTTGATTGCGCCCAAACCTGTTCCGCCAACACCATTAGTGTTTTTATTGTTTAACGCTCCAATAAGTGGGTAGTTAGATAGTTCAACAGCAATCATTGGTTTTTTATCACTGTCTAACTTAACTTTAACATCAACTTTTATTGTTGCCGCTTTAAGTTCCAAACTGCCAAGTTTAATGTCTAGTTTAACATTTCCAACAACATGCCAATCGTTAAGGTTTGAAGTGTTTACAAACGCTCTTATTAAATCTTTTGAATTTGACAAGTCGATGTATTTGTTTTTATCTAGAACCTTTTCAACTTTACTAAATGGGTTGATTGAAATGTCGATGTTCACATACTCATTTTGTGTTTGATTGATAAATAAGTTTGTTACTGAAATTGAAGTTAATGTGCTATCTTGATAATTTATGACAATAGCAACATCTTTATCTTTTGCGTAGTCGCCCAACTTTTCTGCTCTTAAAACAATTTCAAAGTAAGAATCTGTAATGTCAAAATGCTTAATATATTCAAGATATTGAAGAGGGTTTCCTAATTCAAATTTTGGCAAGATAGTTTCAAGATTGCTTGTGTCGATATTATCGCTTTGCAAAAAGTCGTTTAAAAGTGGAATGCTTGAAACATCTATGTTTAACGCACTGCATACAATGCTTAATATTTCTTGCAAGGCTTGTTCTTGAACGGCAATTTTCATGCCTTTTTCTCCGCCATAACGGAAGTATAGAACCTTGTTTTCGTAGCCTATTGTAATTTGTTCGCCAAGACCAATCAAGTCGAGATAAGCATTTAATGCACCTGTAGCATCTAAAGTTAAGTTTGCGGTGTAGGAATTTGTTAGGGCATCGTCTTTAAACTTTTGAGCATGAGCAGAAATATCGTATTGCTTGCTCATAATAAGGTTGTAAGCACTTTCGATAACTTTGGTTAGTTTTGTGTAGTTGCTATAATCTGCTTTGTTTAAACTGTCAAGATTGATTTTGTTAAAGTCGGTGCAAGTTAAGAGTGCTGATTTGTCGCCATTTAAGAATTTAGCTTTTCTTATGTAGGAGTCAAAGTCGATTATAATTTTAAAGTTATCTTTAAACTCGATTTGTGCGTTTGTTGGTGTGCTTAAAATTGACTTAATGATGTCGAAGTGCAAGTCTTCTATCTTTTCTTTGCTAATTAAGTCGTTAAGGTCAAACGAAATGTTTGTTTTGAATGTTTGGTTAACCCAATCAATAATCTCTGGAATTTGGTCTATGTTTAAATGAAGTTTTAACCCAACAACATCAACATAAATATCTTTTCCGTCAATATATGCTTTAACATTTAAGCCTTTAAATGTTGTGCTTATGTAGCCAATTAGTTTTTGTTCTACAAGAGCAACAGAGTAATCAATGTTAAGCAAATTATCTTCGTTAAATAAATTTAATGTTACATCAACTTGTCCGCTTACGCTAGCATTTTTTAAGGTGTTGATTGTTGCTTTAAACAAAGGTTTTAACTCAAGGAAATCTAAATAATTTTCATGAGAAGGTTTTTCAAAAGTTTTACCAAGCGAAATTTCGCCACTAAAGTTAGAACTTTCGATGTTTGCAGAAACGCTAGAAGCATTTACACTTAACGCAAAGTTGTTAAGACTTATGTTAAGTTCGCCATCTTTAATTGTCACTTTAATTTGCTCTAAAAGTTTGTCTAAATCAAAGTCTAGCGAGTCAACCAAGTCTGTAATGTCTAAATTAAATGCGTTTTGAATGTCTTGTGCAAGTTCTTTAATGTCGCTTACACTGCATTTTATTTTTAAGCCATCAATGTTTAAGTATAGCAAGTTATCTTCTATTATTACATTTATTTGTTTGTTTAAAATGTTAGTTGATAAACTTGCAACAAACTTGGAACTAATATATTGCATTTGACCTGTTATGTGATAATCGGCATAGTCGGCACTAATATTGAATGCAAGTGGCTTGTTGTTTAGGTTATTAAGCAATGTTTTTGTAAATTCACACAACTCAACTATGTCTTCATATTTTCCTGTTTCTTCAAAATTTATTTCTTCAAAGTCCACCGCGAAAATTTGGCAATGAACATTATCTTTTAGAATGTCAAACGCTTGAACATTATTGTTTTGTTTTAAAAACTTAAGAGAAACTCCTGCACTGTTCAACTGACTAATAATCGCATCTTTAATTGCTTCAAAGTCTATGTTCTCGCTTTCAATTTCAAGCAAGTTAGCACTTTTTATAAACTTCCAAATATCTTCAAGTGAGCCTTTTGCTTTTAGCATATTACCAACTTCAAGATAAACAACATCGTCGATTACAGTTAATGTTATTTGTTGGTTAAGCACTTTAACTTTAAGTTGAAGTTTAATTTCATCAACAAAGTCGGCAGTAAGTAATGCTTCAATATTAGTATTGTCAACTTTGATGTTTGCTTTTAGTGCAAGTTGTTTGTTTTTAACAAGTTGTTCATGAAGTTTTCCAAACAAGTCTTCGTCAAGAATATTTTTATATTCGTTTGCATTAAGCAAAGGAACATTTACTTTTTGGTTAACTGATATATCAAGTGATATTGCGTCTTTGTATCCCGCGTGAATGTTGTTAAACTCACCATCTTTAACGCTTATGTTAAGATTTAAACCATCTTTAAACCAAGCGAGTCCGTTGCCGTCAATCTGCAAATTGCTAATTAACGATAGCATTTGGTTTAAGTCGTTTATATTGATAATTTCCTTGAACGAATTAAATTCGTCTTGTGGAAATTCAATTCCAAACTTTTTGGCATAGAAATTTATTGTGTCGATTATTTCGTCAAAGTCGAAAGGACTTGTGAAGAAATATTTACAGTCATCGTATGACATATAAATTGTGTTATTTTGATATTGTAAAACCAAATCGTTTCCAGCCACAGATGTTTTAAAATAGGCTTTGATGTTATTAAAATCTTCAAAATTAAAATTATAATCGGCAAACACATTTAAGCCCAAAGCATTAAGATGCATAACGCCCGAAATGTAGCCTTTATCAAGAACCTTATCTGCAACACCCAAAAATTGTGTAAGTCCAGTTAAGTCGGTTAACTCTTCTTTGTTTTCAGGCTCGTTAACTTGTTTTGGCTCTGCATTTAAGTCCGCCTCCACTTCGGCACTGATTTTTGTACCATTAAAATCAATTTCTTCAAGTTTAATGCTTTTTAACACATAGTCGCTGTCGGTTAGCATGGTTGCCCAACCCATTCCCATGATGTTAAACTTTATTTCTTTGCCACTGTCTAAATCGGTTTCGGTTAATTGAGAAGCCAAAGCAGAAAGCATCGAAGCATTAAAGTTTAAGCCAGACAAATTTGGAAGCGAAACATTAAGCCCAAACTTTTTTAGCAAGGCATAATTTAAAAGGGTGTCCAAGTCTTGTGCCATGTTTGAAGTTTCCACTTTAACCATAGCATCGCCAAATTTTATGTAAATAATCCCGTTAACATAATTTATGTCGTATGGAACAATTTGATTGTTGAATTCTATATCTCCATTAAGTGCAACTTTAAATTGCTGGGTGGAAGATTGTGCTTGAACTCTTCTTGGTGCAAAGTTTGCACTTTGTGGTGCTTCTTGTTGAGCATTTGATGGAAGGTTTAAGTATACTTTTGAATTAAGATTTATGGGACTAGCATTTTGCGTTTTTAGTTGCAAGTTTAAGTCTATGTCTGCTCTCTCCGTAGTAAGCATACTATTTAGCACTTTTGTTAAAACTTCGTTTTGGGGATTATCGTCCTCTTGACTGTCCGCCGGACCAACATTCGCTGGTCTGTTTATCAAAAATATGCCCACTTTTAAGCCAGCCGAAACAGAAAGCACAGCCACAAATACGCCTAAATAAAGCAATATTTTTTTTAATACTTTTTTACATTTCATTTCTTTTTTACCTTGTTTCTACGTTTTCGTACACAAATTCCATTTTGTACTTTGAATTTGCGTCCATACCAATAACTTTATAATTTTCGTTTATGTAAATATTTTGAAAGTTCATATCATCGTCAACTTCAAACCTAAGTTCTATGCTCGAAAACTTTGGATAACCAAAGCCACTCATGTAGTTCATTTTTTTAACATAATGAAGAACCGAGGTTGATGAGTCTAGGGTTAAAGTGAAACTGTGATACCCGTTAACCATGACGTTTGATTTTTCGGTTAGAACTGTTTTTAACGATACTATATAGTCGATTGGGTCTTGCGCGTTGCAACCTGTCATTTCAATATATTCTTCGCCTGTTCTATACGCACAGCCACTTGCTGTTTTAAATGGTGTCCAGTTTGTAACGCCATTCGTAATTTTACCTTCGTAGCAGTAAAATTCATCAACGCCAAAAGTGTACTCAACTTTTTTAACAACGGTTGCAAGCCCCGTGCTGTAATAATCAAAATAACCTTTCAAGTTATCACGATAGCGGTAGCCATATAAATCTTGTTTTTGACCGAAAGGTGCATTAACAATTCCCTTATCTTCGCCATTATAGCCTTTTGTGTAAATTCCATAATAAGAGCAGTCTTGAATTTTCGCTTGAGCCACAACAAAGATTTGAGTTGCTGTTAGTTCATTAAGCGCTTTAGTTTTCCACAGTGCAATATTTGCCTGACTTTCTTCGTAATTTGAAGCGTTATATTTTGTTGGGTCGAAAGTGTCTATTTTTCCAATAATTAAATCTCCAACCACAAACCACCCAGCAAAAATGGCAACTCCTGCCACAATCACAAGAGTTACAATTTGGGTTATTAAAAGTGCTAATCTTTTCTTTTTTACCTTGCTAGGTTCAAAAGGAAGACTATCTGTTGATGTATTTTCCAATTTATTTTTATTCCTTAATTTTCATTCGTGCAAAAAAAACATGTAGTTTCCCTACTCTGTCATTTTACCATAAAAATAGATTTTTCCTAACAATTTTTTTAGGTATATTGTATACTACAATATAAAAAAAACAAAAAAACGCCTTAAAATAAGCGCTAGTTTACTTTAAATAGAATAAAAAGGCAGGATTTTATGCCTTTTTATTTTTCGGTGTTTTGGTTTCTATTAGTTGTCTTTTTTGTTAACCTTTTTTGTGAACTCAACAAGTTCTTCAATTTGTTCGCTTACTTTTTCCACATCAAATTTTATGTTGTGGCTGTCGCAAAACTCTTTAGTCCATTTAAGCACTGCAGTTTTTTTCTCTGCACCAGAATACGTTGTATATTCTTCGGCTTTTTCTATGAAGGTTATTAAAACAGACTTAATTTGGTCCCATTTTTTTAGCTTCACTTCTTTTATGACAGCAACAACAAAGCCAAAAATCGAGATTAACAGAGAGACACATAACGAAACCACTTTGATGATTTCATCTGGTTCCATATTAGTTTCCCCCTAAAACATTGTATTTTCAAAACCAAAATTTTGCTCTTGTTTTTTTAAATAATTAAAAAAAAGCCAAGTTTTGAACTTGACTTTATTTTTAGTTATTCTCCTAATCTTGCTTTTAGTTCGGCATTTTCTTTTTTTAATGCTTCGTTTTCGCTTTTTAAATTTTCATATTCAACAGTAGGAATGGAAATCATTTTGATGTTTCCTTTATGTTGAACATCTTCGCTTGATGTTCTTTTCTTTGAACTAATAACTGACGAAGCAATTAAAAGTCCAACACAAACTATAATCAAAACAATAAACACCTGAAGCATACCGTTTTGCTCAAACAAAGCAACTCCACCAATCAAAAGTGAAATCATAATGTCAAGAGCAATTAAGCAAACATATGTTGGAATTTGTAATCCCAAAACTGATTTTCCAAGTTTTGAGTAAAGCGAAATAATCACAATAAACAACACACTTGATACTGCAACAATTCCTGTTATACGGTTAAATACGCTTTCCATCTCAAGCAAATTTGAGCAGAAAATTATCATTGCCATAACAACAGAAAGTGCTAAAAGACCTAATCCCACAAAACCTAAAATTTTCTTTCTTTTAATAATAGCAAGTTCGTTGATTGATATTCCACACGAAACTGCGATGGTGCTGAACACTAATAGTAGTCGAAGTGGCACACCTTCAAAAATTTTAACTTTAAAAACTGCCAAGATAAGCATAATGCACGAAATTGCAAGTGCCGACAACGAAACAATCATCAAAGTTTTTCTAGTTTTTTCCATAAATATCCTCCATTTATTCTTATTTTTAAATTATCATAAATACATAAATAAATCAAATAATTTTAGTATTTGTTAGTTAAAACAAACGATAGCAAGCAAATTTATCCGTTATAATTACAAAAAAGGGCAAAACTGCCCTTTTTATTTAACTATGCTAAAGTAATTGTTTGTGCCGTCTGTTGTGAATTTAAAATCTGTTGCTCCTAGTGGCTTTAGGCTATATGCTAAACCAGTTGAATCTTCACTTCCAACAAGCACGCTTAAAATGGTTGAACCTATTCTCTCATTCAAACTGTCAGCTGTTCCCATTTTAATAACCACATTTAGTGTTTTGAAAAAGTCCTCACTTTGTTCTTTATTTAAGTTGTTTATTAACAACGAATTGTGGCTAACTGTGTACTCAAAAGGTTGCTCCGATTTAACTACATCCACTGTTGACGAAATGTAAAGATAATCAGGAACAAATCTTTTTAAATACTTAAAAGGAAAGCCTTTAAGTTCGTTTTTAAGGTTTCGTATATCCAACTTAACAACGGTGTTAAAAGTTGCGTTGCCATTTGCTTGGACATTAGAAATTTGAATTTGCTTTAGTTCAAGCGGAATTTCAATATCGTTTACTGTAACTTTGTTTGCCATCTGCTCATCAATAACAGTTTTTGCCAAAGCACCAAGTTGTTTGTCGGTTAACGATATAGCCCATTTCATTTCTGTTGCCGAAATATTAAAATCTACCGAATAGCCATCATCGTCATGCTTAATTAAGCCATCAACCGAGGCGTTAACATTTGTTTGCACTTGTGCCATATCATCAATAGTAAATGCGTTAGGACAAATTTGTTGTTCATCAACCTTTTTGTTTAATGTTTTTAATTGTCCAACAGTGTTAAAAAGGTCTATGCCATATTTAGAACGCACAAAAATATATCCTCCAATTACACCCACTGCCAAAATGGCAATAATTATTATTAATGTAAAAAATATTCTTTTTAGGACACCCATAAAATTCTCCTTCAATTAAGATGATAGCAAATTTATTTTAAAAATTAAAACAAAAAATGATACCGCACAAAAACCATAACTCAAATTTTGTAAGAAAAGCATAAAAACAGTTGACAGTTGAATGTCTGTTCAACTATAATACACACGATTGAACAATTATTCAACCAAAAACATACAGTATAAAGGAGATTGAAATGGGGAAAAACGAAATTGAATGCGATTGCGAAGTTATCCATAGCGAAAAAGTTGAAAAGGCAAAAGAAAACATGCTTGACGATGATTCCTTAATAATGATTGCTGATTTTTACAAAGCGTTAGCGGACAGCACACGCATAAAAATTGTTAATATTTTAGAAAAAAACGAACTTTGTGTTTGCGACATATCTTGTATGCTAAACATGACCAAATCGGCGGTGTCACATCAACTTAAAAACTTAAAAGACATGAATTTGATAAAGTCGCGAAAAGTTGGAAAAGAAGTGTGGTACACGCTTGCCGATGAACATGTTACACAAGTTTTTGATGTTAGTTTAGAGCATATTTTGGAGTTGAAAAAATGAGAAAAAAATACAGAATTGAAGGTCTTGATTGCCCAAATTGTGCAAGAAGTTTGGAAAGCAAATTAAACCAACTGCCCACCATTAAAAGTGCTAGCATAAAGTTTGTTAAATCTTCGCTAGAACTAGAATTTGATGATGAACAAAAGGCACTTCAAGACGCCATAAGTTTAACAAAAAAGTTAGAGCCTGACGCTTGTATTATTGTCCCTTCCAAAAAGAAGAAGAATAACAGCACGCTTTTAGATTTCACTTTACTTTTAATTGGTATTGTGACCATGGCTATAGTTTTGACCGTGCCTATGCCAACTTGGCTTTATTGGACATTGTTTGTTTCAAGTGCATTACTTATGGGCTACAAAACTTACTATAAAGCACTGATGTTACTTTTAAAAGGCACGATTAACGAAAACTTTTTAGTTACTATTTCGATTATTGGAGCAACACTTGTTGGAGAGCATTGCGATGGCTTAATGGTTGTTGCATTATATTCTATCGGCAAAATTCTTGAAAGTATTGCGCTTAACAAATCCAAAAAGTCTATAGAAGAACTAACCAACATAAAACCAGAGTTTGCCGTTGTTTTGGATAGTGACGGAAACGAAAAAAAAGTTAACCCAAGCGAAATTAAAATTGATGATATTTTAGTTATCCGTGCGGGCGAAAAAGTGGCTGTTGATGGAATGGTTACAAAGGGTAGTGTTTCGTTAAACACGCAAAGCTTAACAGGCGAAAGTTTGCCAACCCTTGTTAAAGAAGGCGACGAAATTTTGTCTGGCTCGATAGTGTTAGACGGCATGATTCAAGTTAAAGCCATAACAACTTATGTAAACTCAACTGTAAATAAAATTTTAGATTTAATTGAAAACGCAAGCGACAAAAAAGCCAAAACAGAAACTGTAATTTCTAAAATTTCAAAATGGTACTCACTAGGTGTTATTGCCCTAGCATTCATCGTTTGGTCGATTGTTTGGTTAGTTACCAAAAACTTTAACACAGCGGTATATCGTGGTTTGATTTTCCTAGTTATTTCTTGCCCATGTGCGTTTGCAATATCCGTCCCACTTGCCTATTTTTCGGGAATTGGCAACGCAAGCAAAAATGGCGTTTTAATCAAAGGCTCAAACTATCTTGATATATTAGCAAAAACACAAATAATCGCATTTGATAAAACAGGAACTTTAACAACGGGCGAATTTGAAATTGTTTCGGTAGATGTTAAAAAAGAAGAATATAATAAAGAAGACATAATTTATTTTGCAAGTTTGGGCGAACAATTTTCCAATCATCCACTTGCAAAAGCGATTGTTCGTAGCGTTGCAAGACCACTTGAAAAAGTGGAAGACTTCAAAGAGATTGCCGGCGAAGGAGTATATTTCTCACACAATAAAAACCAATATTTTGTTGGAAGAAAATCAAACATAAATGTTGGAACGAATGTTGAAGTTTATGAAAATGATAATTTGATTGGTATTATTGAATTAAAAGATAAAATTAAAGACACTTCAAAACAGACAATTAACCAATTAAAACAAATGAAAGTTGAAACCGTTATGCTTTCGGGCGACAACGATGAAATTGTGCAAAATGTTGCAAAAGAACTTGAAGTTGACAAAGCATTCGCTAAACTTTTGCCACAAAACAAATTTGAATGGATTGAAAACACAAAAAAGGAAAATAAAATTGTTGGATATGTTGGCGATGGCATAAACGATGCCCCTTCTCTAACCCTTGCCGATGTTGGAATTAGTATGGGACTAAATGGAGCAAGTGCAAGCATCGAGGCTTCCGACATAGTGATTGCAAACGACAATCCTCACAAAATTATTGACGGCATTAAAATTAGCAAATTCACACGAAAAATTGTTTGGCAAAATATAATCTTGTCGGCACTAATAAAATTTACATTCTTAACATTAGGTGCATTTGGAGTTACCGGAATGTTAAGTGCTGTTATTGCCGATGTTGGAGTTACACTTCTTGCCATACTAAATAGTTTGCGAGCATTAAAATATAAACCAAATAAATAAAAGGCTGAAAAGCCTTTTTTTAATGTCATTTTAAAAAATATAAAAGTAAAAAAAATAAAAAACAATAAAAAAACTCGTATTTTTCGAGTTTTTTTGTTAAATTTCATTAAAAATTGTTAATTTTTTAAAAGTTGGTTCAACCTTAAACACTTTTTCGTTTAAATAAAATAATGGGCTAGATTTATTAAAACTAAATTTTAAATAGTAGGCACACAAGCATTGTTTTTTCTCTCTATACCTATTATTGATTTGTTTGTCGCCATATTTTTCGTCACCCAAAACATAAATTTCTTCATGCCTTAAATGGGCTCTTATTTGATGAGTTTTTCCGGTTAAAAGTTCAATTTCGATAACCGACAATGCTCCGCTACTTGAAAGCAAATTGTAATTTGTTTTAATTTGCACTGCGTCAGTTTGTGGGGTGCTATAAACTTTAACTATATTATGCTCGGCGTCTTTTTTTAAGTAAGCAGTTAAACATGCTTTTGGCTTAACTTTTCCACTTACAATCGCTAAATATCTTTTGCTTACTTGACCAGATTTAAACGCCTTGATTAGTTCGTTTTTTGCCATTTCGTTTTTTGCTAAAACAACCAAGCCTTCTGTGTTTTTGTCGAGCCTATGAACGGCACTAGCTTGAACCAATTCTTCAAGCGTTAAACTGTCGAATGCTTTATCTTTTTTTGTCACTTCCATTCCCTGTGGTTTGAAAGCAATTATAACATTATCATCTTCAAAAATTTTGTTGATTGTTTTTGGCTTTTCGGCTGGCAAAAATATTTCTATATAGTCCCCGACGAAAATTTCGGTTGATTGACTTACTTTTTTACCATTTATTTTAATATCTTTTTTTCTTAATGAAGTTTTAATTTGATTGTAATTGATTTTTGGAAATTGTTCCTGTATTTCTTTTATTAAATCTCCATTTTTGGTTGCTGTAAAATCTCGTTTCATTAGTTAAAACCCTTTTTGCCTGTTCCGTCTTTTTTGCGCGAACTATTAACATTATTTTTCCAAATCACGCCAATATAGAAGAAAAATACAAAGAATATTATCCCTAACAAAATCCAAACAAAAGTTAGTGGTGCAACATATTTTGAAATTACTAAATATGTTACTTTTTCGCTATCCATTCCGTCTAGGTTTTGCCAACATGTAATTGTATAGGAGCCTGCTTGATTGATATAAACTTCATTGCCTTTGATTTTTTCTCCACCGTTAATTGTATAGTAAATGTCGCCTTCCGCCTCCATTTTTAATGTGGCAATTTGCTTTATAATGTGCAATTCTTTTTCGGTTTGCTTACCATCTATAAACAAACTAAATTGAGGTGTTATTGGTCTGCATACAATAAAAATGTCTTGGTAAACTTTTGGGCTAGTTTCGCCTTCGTCAAACACAACTTTGTAATATGCGATAGGAAAATTAGTTAGTTCTTCGCCTGCTGTTAAAGTGTTTACAGGTGTGGTGTTAAGAAGATTTCCGTCTTCATCTGTTTTGTAAATGTCAACTTTGCTAACACCATCTAATCCATAAAACTTAATTACGGAATTTTTTGTTAAAGATACGCCATTAAGTCCGCCTTGATAGCCTAAATTAAGCGTGCATGTTAAATTACTTGGAATTTCTTGAGTTAACAAATTGTGAGTTGCAAAAATTGTAGCATTTGTTTGTGGTAAAGTGAGTTTTGAAAAATCTGCTAACTTGTTAAAAGAAATATTTGCATAGCCGTCTGTTTGCAACGAACTTAAATTGCATGAAGTTAACAAATTGTTTGATAGGTTAACATTTTTAATATTGTTTGAAAAGGAACAATCAACAGAACTTAATTGGTTATTTGATAAATCTAACACTTCCAAACTTGACATATTAACAAATGAATTAAAATTTTGTGTTAATTTATTGTTGGATAAATCAAGCGTTTTTAGTGAGTCAAATTTAAACAAAGCAAGACCACTAACTTTATTTATATTTTTTCCACTTAAATTTAAATTCGTTGTTGTTTTAAATGTTCCAACATATAATTTATCAATTCTTTCGTTTTCTTGCTTTCCTGTGTTGTATGCATCAATAAGTGCGTAGTAAAGTTCTTCATCTCCAATTTGATAAAGCCCTGAACTTTTTGTAATCTCTGTGTCGTCACTTAAGTCTAGCACGCTGTCTGCTTTTACTGTGATAATAGGTTTATCATTCAAATTTGTTAAATTTAGTGCAAAAAAAGTGACTAGCATTATAACCGCCAAGGCTAAACACAAAATGTCACTTTTAAATTTTTTACTATATATATTTCTCATAAATATATTATAACACATATTTATTGAATTTTTTCAACTATTTTTGCTCAATTATAACTTCTGGTGGTTGCAAAGCAAAATTTTCTGGGTCAAAAGTGAAAGTTAATTTATATTCGTTATAGCTTGTGTAGTCAACATTACCAAAAACAGGAATTTTCTTTTTTGCGCTATATCTTTCACGAACAAAGGCTTCAACTAACTTTCCATTTTTATCAAGTGTGCATTGGAAATCTAGCATACTCCATTTTGGTAAAGTTTCCAAAGTGCTTTCAATTTGGCTTTGTTTATCATAGCCCTTAACTGCTGTTACTGGGTTAAGTTCAACACCAATTTTGTAACTTTGAACTTTTCCTGTATAAGCATTATAAATTGGCTCGTATGTTTTTTCTTTTGTAATATTGCTATGACTAAAATTGTACAAATAGAAACTGTCTATTCTGTCCTCTCTCCATTTTTGGTCTGTCCAGTTTATAGTCATTTTGCCTGTTGAATCATCATAATTTATATCTTTTGTTGTTTTACATCTACGAATAAAAACTTGTCCGTCGTTTCTATATAATCTTTCGGTTGATGAAGTTTGACCAAAGGCGTTGCCCCATTCCCAAATGTTTTGTTGAACAAAAACATCTCCGTTTTCGTAGAAAATTACAATTTCATGAATGTTAACATCAACTCTTTTTCCCATAGCTGTGATAACCATTGGTCCAATAATTTCGATTTGTTTTGTTGTAGTTGAAGAAAACTTTTGGTAAGCATAGTCTACCGCTGTTTTGCCATTATCAAAAAGTGGGATTTCTTTTTCCACCATAGAAGAACCATTGCTGTAATTCCACTTGCTGTTGAAATCGTTCATTTCAAGGTTTGTTCTATTGTCTTCTCTTTCGAAATTTGCAAAGCCAAACCCAATTACGACTGATGCAAAAAAGAATACCACAAGGTAAACTATCAAAACAATTTTTGTAACTTTATCTAAAAATTTATTATAATTTTTCATATACACTCACTAAAATTAGGTTAATTTTATCACTTAATGTCCTTTTTTGTCAATACCCAATATTTAACTAACTACTATATGATATGTAAAATATCATTTTTTAAATAAGAATAAAAAAATAGACGCATTAAACGCCTATTTTTTACTCTATTTTCTTAAATCTTTTCTCTTTTTATTGTAGTTAAACGCTAGATATGACACAAACAAAACTGTGCAAAACAAAGTTAAAATTATTAAAATTTCACTTGAATTAACCAAGCCCGTTTGTGGAACGCCGTTTGAATTTTTTAACATAAACTTTGAAAAGTTACTGCTTAAATCGTCATACGCCTTAACAACAGGGGCATCGTTTAGTTTTGTGAATGAATAGTCGTCTATCACACTTTGAGTGCTTGCTGTTAATGAGTGAGTTGCGAGTTGTGTTGCTGTTTTAACGCCCAAATACCAACCTTCTTCCTTGCCAGAACTTTTGGTGAAATATGCAACAATTTTTGTTTCGTCAACGTTTTTTAATCCCACCATTCCATCTTGCACGATAAATTCTCTGCCAAAAAAAGTTTGATTTGAAAGTTTAATTTCAAACGCAACTTGCAAAGTTGTGTCTTGTGCATTTTCAATGTCTATGGCTGGTTTTAAATTATATTCCTTTCCTTGTGGGTAGTCGAAATATAAGTAACTGCTATTAACATATTGTGGATATTTTGTTTGGTCAACGGTTTGTTTGGTGCCATCTAGTCCTGTTAATTCGCTTGAAACATCTTCTCCACTAGCACTCCAAACTCGGCAAGTTAAATTTCCTGTATTGACAATTCTCCAACCAGTTTCTGTTTTTTCAACATCAATATCAAGACCCGCTTTGATTCTTTTAATGTCATTTGAATATATGGCATTTGTTTTTGTTGGCACTGGCATAATCCAAGCTCCGCCCGCCAAATCATATGTATAGTTTCCGTACCTATCTACTTTTTCTGGAGTTAAAGAAGCATCATTTTCCATTTGGCTATCAGTATATTGTGCAGCCTTGAAATAGTAAGGCACACCCAAATCATCTACAAATTGCACAGAGTCTACGAGCCAAAACATTAAATCAGCCTCATTAACAGTTGCTTTGTAGTTTAAAAATTCCGCTGAAGACCAAATTGAATAGTTTTCGTTTGATATGTTGTTCAAGCAAAAATATAGTTCAGGGTTATAGTTATATTTTGCATAACCTTGGCGTAGCTCTATTTTTTCAAAAGAGTAAAGCGAAGTTAAAACATAGGTTAATCGTTGGCAATTTTCCTTTTCATAGTAGTGACCAACAATTTCGATAATGCTATCATTTTTAATCAAGTTTATGGAAAGTTCTTGACTGGAAACTACAGACTCGGCCTCAAGCGCACCAACATAGTTTTTTGTGTTTAGTTTGCAAATTCCAAACCCGCCAAGTGCAAAAACAAAGAGCAGAACAAAGCAAATTAAATTCTTTTTCATAAGTCCTCCATATTTTTTAATAACAAAAATGTTCTAAACGATAAATAAAAAGTCAGCACTCGGCTGACTTTAAAATTAAAAGAATTTACCCTTGTTCTTCGGTCAACCTTGTTCAACGGTCAACCTTGTTACTTCTTATTTATGCTTATTAAAAACTCTAACATTCTCCAAATTTGGTGTCAAACAAAAATGGTAAGTTTTTCCAAATTTCTTTAATTTTTTTTAATCTCTATTGATATCAATAATCAAACAGCGGTTTGGTTCTTTGCCAACACTGTGTGTGTTAACACCCTTGAAATTTTGTAGATAGGTGTGAACAATTCGTCTGTCGTAAGCATTCATTGGCTTAAGTTTGATTGCTTTTCTTAACTTCAAGCATTGTCTTGCCATACGGTCGGCAAGGTCTTTCAAACTATCATCTCGTTTTTCACGATAGTCCGCAACATCAACAATCAAGCGTTTTGCATATCTGTTTTGTTTTTGCTCAACAATGTTTGCTAAATATTGAATTGCAGACAAGCCTTCGCCACGATGACCGATAACCAAGCCTGCTTGCTCTGTTTGAATTATTGCTTTTGTATGTTCATCTTGTTCTTCAATAATAACAGTGGCATTAACATTCATGCTTTGAAGCAAGCCTTCGATAAATTGTTTTGAACCTTTATTGTTTTCGTATACTCTTTGTTTTTTCTCGGTCTTTTGTTCAACAGTTTGTTCTTCTTCGTCAACATCTTCTTCAACGCTATTTTCTTCAACATTTAGTTCTACTGTTTCTTCAGCTTGTTCAACTTCTTGAACATGACCAATATTAACAGGGTATTCTTCGCTTTTTAGTGGCAAAATTGCAATTTCATCATCATGATTTAACTTTACTTCTTCTTCAGTTTTTTCTGGCTTAAGAGAAACAGATTCTTCCTTTTCTTGCTCTGGGGCTGTCATTAAATCTTTAAGAGATAAATCTTCATCTTCAAAAGAAATTAAAACTTTTGCTTTTTTAAATAATCCACCGTTTTCCAAAATTTTGATGTCAACATCAAATTTGCTTTTGCCAAGTTCTTGCAAACCTTTTTCTATTGCTTTTTCAACGGTCTTTGCTTGAAATTCAAAACTTTTCATTATTTATTTTCTCCTTCTTTGTTTGATGAAATTTTGTCATTTTGTGCTTCATTTTGCTCTTTTTTTGATTTTTTTGAACTTTTTTCGGGTTTTTCTACAATAATTCTACCCTTTTTTTGAATTCTATAATCTTCGTGAGCAGTTTCACTTACATTAACTTGTTTGTTGATTCTTGTTTGATTTCCGTCTTTAAGTGAAATTTTAACAAGTTGTTTTTGCTCTTTCTTTTGATCTATTTTATTAACAATAAGGTTTATCAAATAACCAATTAAAATGCTCATTAAACTGTTAGTTAAAATGTATAACGCAAAGGCTGCACTATAACTCCATGTGAACCAAATCATGATAAGTGGCATTACAACCATCATAACTTTGTTTGTTGGTTGGGTTAATTTTTCTTCTTCACCTTTTTTGTTTTTAACTTTAGCACCAGCAGTTGCCAAAAGTTGTCCTAAAAGCGTTGCAACACCAGCCATTAAAACCAAAACAAAGTAGCCATTCCAACTGCTATATTCGGTTCTAACACTTAATGTGATGTTGTTAAAATCTTTTTCGCCTTGTGCTTTTGCATTGTTTAAAATTTCTTCGTTTAATGTTTTAGCGTTTTCCACATCACTATCAACAAGATAGAAGTAACCATTTTCGCCAACAGTTTCATCAATACTCTTGTAGTAGTATTGTCTGTCATCATCAGTTGTTTTTACTTTATACAAATCTTCAACTGAACGAATGAACTCTTTGTATGAAGGGAAAGATGCTTGATAGTTATCTGGTCTAAACACATTTTTAACCCAAAGCCATCCTTCTTTTTGGGCATTAAAACTTTCCAAAACTTTGTCTTGGGCAAGAGTTCTTAATGTTTCGTCAACAAAAACATTTGCAAATTGTTCGGCACTTGTATATTCCACGCCGTCAATTTTACCCTCACTGTCTTTATGCGTGTTATAGTAGTTAATCGCATAGGCTCTTAACTCGGCATTTGTAAGAACTTGTTCTTCACTATCAAGTGTGATTGTTATTGTTTGTGTTGAGCCTTCTTGCTCGAAAGTTGGTTTAAAGTTTACATACTCTTGAACATAAACTTGTTGAAGTCGTTCATATTCGTTTTGAATTTTTATTTGACTAACATTGTTCATTGCGCTAAAGAGTGTGAAGAAAATTACGATAGTTGAAACAAAATATAGTAGCATTGGCAAACAACCAGATGCTGGGCTAACTTTGTTTTTCTTGTAAAGCTCCATTGTTTTTTGGTTTACAAGTTCTTTATTATTTCCATACTTTTCTTTAATTCTGTCTAGTTCAGGCTTTAAAAGTGCTTGTTGCGCTTGTGTTTTACGCATAGAGTACTTTTGATAAAAGTCCAGTGGTGACAAAATTAATTTTAGGCAGATTGTGAAAAGGATAATTGCCCAACCATAAGAGTGAACACCTTTTTCAAACCAACCTATAATTGACTGCCAAAAACCATTTGGCTGTTTGGCAAGCATCATTATAAAATCCATTTTATTTCTCCTTTTATATTATCTGGAACGGGGTCTAACCCGCCTTCGTGATGATGATTACATGATAAAATTCGTTTAGATGTTAAAAAAATCCCCATAACCACGCCAAAACGCTTTATAGCCAAGATTGCATAAGTTGAGCAACTTGGTTTATAAATACAAGATTTTGGAAGTAAAGGAGATATTAAAATCTTATATAGATATATTAAAATATAACAAATTAACCTTAATGGAAAGGTGATAATTTTTAAAAAAGTTTTCACTGTTTCTCCACAAAAGCATTGGCCTTTTTAAGCAAAAGTTCAACATCGTGCTTAATTTCTTCAAAACTAGCGTCACTTGAATTTTGCTTTGCCACAAAAATGTAGTTATAGCCATTTTTAATGTTGTCCCGATAAAAGTAAACGGCTTCTTTAATACGCCTTTTAACTTTGTTTCGTACAACTGCTATTCCCACCTTTTTACCGCAACTGAAACCAACTTTGTAATTTTTTAGTTTGCTTTTAACAAAAGTTAAAACTAGGTACTTGGCGGAAAAGCCTTCACCTTTTTTAAAAATATAAGCAAACTCTTTGCGTTTTTTTAATCTATTTTCTTTTTTCACTTTTCATCACTTTTTAATTATTTGTGCTTAACTGTTAGCACTTTTCTGCCTCTTCTACGGCGTCTTGATAAAACTTTTCTACCGTTGAAAGTTTTCATTCTTTGTCTAAAGCCATGAACTTTGTTACGAGATCTTTTCTTTGGTTGATATGTTCTTTTCATTTCGTTTTGCTCCTTTTTTATTTATTTGCACAATAAAAAAACAACAATATGTTTTTATAAAGCGAATTTATTATATAGAAAATCTTTAAAACTGTCAACAAATATTTGAAAACTAGTTTTATTATTTATATATCCTTTATATTTACTATATTAGCAATAAAATATAGGTGGCTAGTGTGAATTTATTCTGTCTAAAAAAATATTAAATCGCTATAAAACAAAAAAACAACTTGAAAACAAGTTGCTTTTTTTATTATCTAAATTGTCTTATTGGCAAAATTAAGAATAAGTATTCATCGCCAGTGTGTGGAACAATTACGCATGGGTTTATTGGTCCGTTAAGCTCAAGTTTAACAAAGTCGTCTTTAATTGCACCCAAGCATTCTCTTACAAAGAAGTTGTCGAAACTTATGTTTAAATCTTCCCCAACAACTGATACTGTAACTTTTTCGGTAACATTTCCAATTTCGGATTTTGCTTGCAAGGTTAAAAGATTTTCTTTGAACTCGAAATTTGCACTATTATCGTTGCTTGCTCTTGCCAAAATTGCAACTCTTTCCAACGCTTGTTCTAGTTGTGATTTTTGAACAACAACTGTGGTTTTAAACTCGCTTGGAATAATTTGATTGTAGTTGATATAATCTTCGCCAGTACCTAAAAGTCTTGTGATAATTTTTGTGCTGTTGATTTCTGCCATTAAGTAATTTTTTTGAATTAAAATTCTTATTGGAGCATCACTGTCGTCAAGCAATTTAGAAAGTTCGTTTAAACTTCTTCCAGGAACAACAACGCTCATTGGTGTTGAGCAATCGATTATCGGTTTTTTTGCCATTGCCATACGGTAGCCGTCAAGCGCAACACTTTTGATTTCGTCTTTGCCAATTTCAAACAAACAGCCTTTCAAAATTGGGCGAGTGTCGTCAAGCGCAACACAGAAAATGCTTTTTTCAACAAGGTCTTTAAACTCGTTTTGCTTCATTGTGAAAAATTGAGCACTGCTTATTTGTTGAATAACAGGAAATTCGTTTGCATTTAAGCATTGAATGTAAACTTCACTGTCGGTGTATCTTAATTTTAGTTGATTATTTTCGTTTAAAGATAAAGTGATTTGTTCGTTGGACAATTTTTTGGCAAATTCGCTAAACAATTTTCCCGGAACAACAGTTGCACCTTCCATTTCGATGTTTGCTTTAATTTTCTTTTCTATGGCAAGTTCGCCATCTGTTGCAATTAAAGTTAAAGTATCATCTTCTGCAACCAACTTAATACCTTCTAATATAGGATTTGTTGTTTTTGAACTAGTAGCTTTAATTACCTTTAAAACTGCATCACTTAAATCTAATCCTTCGCAATATAATTTCATTGATTTTCCCCTTTGATATATAATTTAATATTGATTAAATAATAACAATAATAATATAGACTGTGGAATTGTGGATTTCTATATTTTTTATCGTAATTATTATACCATACATTCCATAATTGCGGAAATGATAGTTATAAAAAAATTTATTTTTTTGTGAATAACTATGTCTATAATTTTTTAAAGTTATCCACATATTCACATTATTGTTTGAGTATCATGCTTTTTAAATCGCTTGCTTCGACTTTTAACTTTTGATTTGTTTTTAACGCGTTGCTAATTTTATCTCTTGCGTAAATAATTGTTGTGTGGTCCTTTTTGTCAAAAATCTTGCTGATGCTTGCTAGTGGTAAATCAAGCATGTCTGTAATTAAGTACATACACATCTGTCTTGGGTCAACAAACTCTTTGTTTTTCTTTTTGCCAAGCAAATCTACTCGTGAAATGTTGTAGTACTTGCAAACTGTGTCGATAATCGTGTCTGGGCTTAAACTTGTTTTCTCGCTAACTTCGTCTTTAAGTGCAGCAAGGGCATCTTCCATCGTGGCAAATTTTTTGCCGAGCAAGTTTGCAAAGAAACAAACTTTGGACAATGAACCTTCAAGTTCACGAATATTAGTGTCTATTTTCTCTGCGATATAATCAAGAACTTCCTCGTCGACATTATAGCCTTCTTCTTGTGCTTTCTTTTTTAAGATTGCAACTCTTGTTTCAAAATCTGGAGTTTGAATATCTTGTGTTAAACCACTTTTTAGTCTTGAAACAATTCTGTCTGTTAAAGTTGGAATTTCGTTTGGCGACCTATCACTTGCAATAACAATTTGCTTGTTGTTTTGGTATAAGTCGTTAAATGTGTGGAAAAATTCTTCTTGAGTTTCTAGTTTATTGGCAATAAACTGAATATCGTCAACCATCAAAACATCAACGTTTCGATATTTTTCCCTAAAATTGCTTATGTTTTTATCCTTGTTTCCTGATGAACGGAGTGAATCTATGTAGTCGTTTGTAAATTGCTCGCAAGTAACATAACAAACTTTAAGTTCTGGTCTTGTTTGTTGCAAGTAGTTGCCAATGGCGTGCATTAAATGGGTTTTTCCAAGTCCAACACCGCCGTAAATGAATAATGGGTTAATTTTACCACTTGGGTTTTCGGCAACATTTCGGCTGGCAGCGTAAACAAACTGATTGCTTTTGCCAACAACGAAACTGTCAAAGGTGTATTTTGGATTGAGTTTTCGTGTGGTTGTTTGATTTACAATTTCTTCTGTTATGGCTGTTTGGTTTGATTTTCCTTGCTCGTTTTCGTAAGTTTCGGCTTCTTGTGGAGATAAAATTTCAAACCTTGAAATGTTTTCAAAAACTTCGGCAATAGCAAGTTTGATTTGGTCGGTGTGCATTTGCAAAATTCTTTTTTTTGCAGTTTCACTGCTTGCTTTTATAAACAAACAATCGTCTTTAATCTCAATAGGTTCTAGTGTTTTTATCCATAAATCGAAACTGACAGCAGTAACTTCTCTTTCAAGTAAGTCTAAAACTTTTAGCCAATTTTCTTTTAAATTTTGCATTATGTGTTGCCTCTCTTTATCTATAGAATAATTACAAGATAAATTATATACAATAAAAACAAAAAAATCAAAACTTTTATGTTAAATGGCTTTTAAAAAATTTTGCCAATTAACTAAATATTTTTTTAAGGCTTTAAATATTTTTATATTTTCAAGTTTTTTGATAAAATAATTTAAAGGCGATAAATTAAAGTGAAAATTAACGGAATTAAACTTACAAACTATAGAAACTACACCGAAGAAAAGGTGTATTTTTCGCCTAACCTTAATGTTTTGCTTGGCAAAAATGCACAAGGAAAAACAAACTTGCTGGAAGCAATTTACTTTTGTGCAGTTGCAAAAAGCCCACGAACAGCCAAGGAAAGTGAACTTGTTAAATGGAATTGTGATTTTGCAAATATTTTGCTTGATTACACCACAAGGGCGGGAGATAAAAAGATTGAAATAACCTTGAAAAAAAGAGGTAAAAAAATTGTTAGACTTAACAGAATTAACATATTAAAAATTGCCGATTTAGTTGGCGCGGTTAAGTGTGTTTACTTTTCTCCTGACGAGCTTAAACTTGTTAAAGACGCGCCACAAGACAGGCGAAAATTTTTGGATACTGATATTTCTCAACTTGACAAAAACTATTTTTATAACTTATTAAAGTATAACAAAATTTTGGACAATAGAAACAAACTTTTGAAAGAACAAAAGGATATTTCTGCACTAAAACAAACACTTCCAATATGGTCGATGCAACTTGCTCAAACAGGTGCAAAAATTATTGCAAGTAGAATAAGATTTTTGGAAAAGTTAAGGTTATACGCAATGCAAAGTCATGCTTATTTAACTAATAATAGCGAAAAATTAGAACTTAACTATCAAGGCGTGGTTGCGTTAACCGAAAAGGATATTGAAAATAAACTTCTCGAGCAAATGCAATTAAGCGAAGAAAAAGATTTGCGACTTGGATACACAACAGTTGGGCCACACCGAGATGATATTGAAATGAAAGTTAACGGAATTGACATTCGTGCGTTTGGAAGTCAAGGACAACACAGAACGGTTGCGTTGTCGCTAAAACTTGCTGAACTTGAAATTTTTAAAGATGAATGTGGCGAATATCCAATTTTGCTGTTAGACGACGTTTTAAGTGAACTTGATATTGAAAGGCAATCTAAATTGCTTGAAAAAACAAAACAAATCCAAACCATAATGACGTCAACTAACACCAACGAATACTTGCTTGATAAGGCAACAATAATTAGAGTTGAAGATGGAAAAATTATTCGTTAATTTTAAAATGGGTATTTACAAAAAATTATTTTTGTTCTATAATTAGATTATCGGGGAGAAAAACTTATGACAAATAAAAATCTTGTTAAAAAAATGGAAAATTTAAAAGTGGGCGAAAGATATGTTGTTGAAACAGTCAATCCAGATATGACAGAATATGCCGACAAATTTTATAAAGGTCACATATTCACTGTTGTAAGAGAAAAAGAAGGACAAGTTTATGTAAGCTTTGATGATGATATTCGTTTGAGCAAATATCGTGAAGAACTTGCACCAGTTTATTATTTATCAAGTGAAATTTGGAGCAATATTCTTGTTTCAAAAATTGAAAAAACTGAAGAAGAAACTTTAGAAAACTAACAAAAAATTCACCTTTACGGGTGATTTTTTTGTTTATATCGCAAAAAAGTTTATTTTTAATATATAGACATATTTTGGAAATTGACTTTTTTGTTTTTTTATGTTATTCATAACATAAGGACTTTTACAAATGAAAAAACTAAAATCGAAAAAATTATTGATATTTTTATGTGCCTTTTTGAGCATATTTTTTTGTGGCATATCTTTTATAAATCAAAATGATAATAAAGTTTTAGCCTACGAAAATGAAATTAAAACAACCGCGAGTGAAAATATCTCGGCCACCAATTTAACATACAAGGAAAATACAGATACTACTCTATCCTATTATTGCTTAGCGGACAAATATATGTTTGTTATTGAGGACCAAGATTCGTTTGGTTTATGTTGGGACTTCTCTTCTTTAACCGTTATTGAAAACTATTTGGCTGTTACTACTGGCGAACTATATGACTTTTCGGAAGCGTGGGTTGCTTTATGTATGAAAAAAGCTCATTCAAGTTATGTTCTTGGCGATGGCGGAGATATTAGAAATGCAATTTCTGTAATAAACCAATACGGAATATTGTACGAAGATGAATTTCCAATGGAAATGCTATACAATATTGACGACTCGAACTATGATAAAGTTTTTGAAATGTTCAAAGACAAGGCTCACAAAGATATTTTACCTAATTTACAGTATGTGAACTTTATGTTTTTATCAAACAGAAGTGATTATGTAAAAAAATATCTAACTAACTATGGCGCATTAAGTATATCTTATGATGATAACTACAGAGTAACTATTGATGGAGTGAATTATGTTTGCACAAATAATGTAAATATGCAAAGCAGTGGAGCACACTCTATTACACTTATAGGTTGGGATGATGATATTAGTTTCACAGACAAAGACGGAAACTATAGAACAGGCGCATATATTTGCTTGAACAGTTGGGGAACAAACACAAGCGCGGAAGTTATTTATATTTCCTATGAAGATTTATGGTCCACTATGTGCATTTTTGGAGTAAACACAAGCAAACGATCAATCGACTTGGAAATTACAAACACTTCCTCTAGTTTAGACAACTTGACTGTTAATAAATACAATAAAGATAAAAGCATATCAAGCGATAAATACCAAGAAAAAAACATTTGGTTTTATGGCGACAGCGTTAGTTTAACTTATAATGCAAAATATAATGGTACATATAATACAACAAATGCTTACATAATTGACGCTGATATAAAAAAAGATAATTGCCAAATTAACGATGAAATTGATACTTTAGAAATAACAAGTCACTCAGTTGAAATAGCGGATAACAATTTAGATAGTGGTGTTTACTATGTTTATGTTTACTTTGACACCGACGCCGATAACACCTTTGATGTGACGGTAATTAAGCAATTTACAATATTTTCGGGTGCAGAAACATCTATTGTAAGTGCAAGAGGATCAAAAGACAAAATTTATCAAAACTTTAATAAAGTACTGTCAAGTGAAAACGAAAATATAATTTATGGTTATACTTATAACAGCGAAATAAAATATGAATTTTACTTTGCTAACCACGCTAAAGTTAATGGATATAAATATGATTCTTCCATGAAATTTGGTCGTTTGGGTACTTTCATAAAAGCAACGGAAAGTAACTACACAAAAGGAGTCTTTGTTGTTACAATTAACACAAGTGAAAAAGGTGTTATTATCAAAAATGTGACCTTTGAACTTTCTAATGGTCGAACCGTTACATATAAAATTATCACATATTCAATGACAGATTTAGACAAACAAGCCTATGTGTTTTATAACTACCAAGATGATGATAATGGGGTTAAAAAAACACAAAACATGCTTGACTACATCGCAGTTGGAAGTAATTTTAATTCGTCTTTGCAATCTCCAGAAAATTCAAAACAAGATAGACAATTTGATGGTTGGTACACAGACGCTAGCCTACTTAATAAATTAAGCGTAATGAACGCCGCGCTTACCCAAATGACAAAGTCGAACTACTATGATAAAAATTACGCTAATGTAACAAAATACACCTTAATGGTTTATGCAAAATGGTCGCAACTTGCATCGAATGTTCAATTTGATGACGAAACAATAAGAATAAATTATGGCGAAGCAATAGACTTTAACTTTTTAGGAGCATATTCTGGTTCGGGCGATTATGAATACACGTCAGTAGTATCCAACTTTCCAACTGATATTTCAGTTGACTTGCAAACTCTTAATGTTCAAAGCGACCAAGTTATAAACGTAAACAACTATACAATAAGAATTTCAGTTTTAGACAAAGTTACAAATCAAACAATTACAGCAACAAAAAAATTGGTTATATTGCCAAGAAACATAACCTACACTATTGATAATAAAAGCTCAAAATATCAAGAAACTTTACAACCACTAACAGGCAGTGTTACTGATGGACAAGTTGTTGGCAATGACGACTTAATGATTGAACTATTTTGCGATGTAACGATAACTAGTGGCGTTGGAAGTTATGAGATAACGGGAATAAGTCGCAATAACAACTATAATGTTACATTTGTTAATGGCGTTTACAAAATTATAGGAAACTCTGTTCAATACGAAATTACGAGTTTTGAAGGAGAATTTGATAATAATTCTCACAAAATTGCTGTAAATGTTAAAAATTGCGATAATTATCAAATATTTTATAAATTAGAAGGCGGAACATATTCCGTTGACGAAATTGATTTTACTAATTTTACAAATGGAAAAATTACAGTATTTTTCAAAATAACAGCAACAGGCTTTGACGATGTTGAAGCACAAGGTTATGTTAATATTTTGAAAAGAAAAATCACTTTAAAATGGGAAAAGTTGCAAACTACATACAATGGTGCTTCTCAATATCCAACTGCAAGCATCTCGACAGATACTTATGGCGTTGATTTGAACATCGACATGGGAAGCGGAAATAAAAATGCTGGGAAATATAATGTTACAGCAACAGTTGATAGCGAAAATTTTGAAATTACAAATCCAACCGTAGAATTTACAATTTCAAAAGCAAGACCAAATATAAGCACAAGCGATATTGTGATAAATCAAGAACAACTTACAAAAGCAACAAAACTAAAAGAAATTATCTTGCCAGCAGGTTATTCATGGAAAAATCCCGAACAAGAACTTGTTGACGGAGAAAACATTTGTTTAATGATTTACACTCCTAACGATTTAACTAACTATAACATTATTGATAATATCGAGTTAACAATAACTCGCAAAACAAGCAGTGCAAACTATTTAAAAACATTTGCAATAGTTGCGTTAGCAACAATCGTTTTGGCAACCTTGGTTGTTTTAGTGTTTAAACTTCAAAGATATGTTTATGAAAAAAATGTGCTTGATAGACCTCAAAAGGTTAAAGTGCAAAAACCAAAAGGCGAAGAAGTTTTAATTCAATTTGTAACAAATTCGCCAATAGTAATCCCACCTGTTCAAACTTATAAGCGATTAACTATAAAGTTACCACAACCACAGCGTAATTATTATGAATTTTGTGGCTGGTACACCGATAAATTATTCTTGAACAAATACGAAAATAATGGAGTTAATAATAACTTGACTTTATATGCAAAATGGGAGCCAAAATCAAAAAATTATTAAAAATTTGCTATAATACATAAAAAAACTGCATTTTTTGCAGTTTTTTTGTTGCTAATCCATAAAAGTAAAGCCGTCATTTTTTGTGTTTTTGTTTTGCTCGATTTTATAATCCTCTAGCATACAACGAACAATTTGCACTTTTTCGTTATGCCTTTGAATATCACTATTTTTATTAAATTGCTCTATTGTTTGTGTATAGTTTGAACTTTCATCTATATTAAGTAAAGGTTGCTCGAAATTAGTTAAGTTTTCATCTAAATAATCAATGTACTTATCTTTATATTTTTCTAACAAAAATTTATTCCACCTAAAAGTATAGTCTTTTGTTTCGCCTAGTGGCGTTTGCAAGAAAAATTCAAATTCAGTAATCTTGATTTTACAATGAATGTAATCTAAATCTAGAGTTTGAACAAGCATATAAATATCCAAAGGTTTGCCAAAATCATCTTCTTTGCGAGTGTAATAACTAACAACATCGGTGTAGGCATCTTTTGAATAAGTTAAGCAGTCAAACCTTATGCCTAATTGCTTTAAAAATAGTTCAATGTCCCCTATTTTGTATTTAAAATATTCCATATTCACCTTTTTTTAGTTTAAAATATGCTCTTTTTCTTTATCCCATTGTCTTAAATAAAAGTTAATTTCGCCAACATCAATTTGACTTTTCATTTCTTCGTTGTAAAAAGCGAAACTAGAAATTTGTTTTAAAAAATCTTCGTACTCTTCGCCAAACTCGTCATGTAAAAACTCCAATAGTGGTGTTTCAAGTTTAAGGTCTTCGGTTGGAACAAAATCTAATTCTTTGAAAAGTTGTTTTTCTTGTTTTGTAAATGGCAAGGTTGTAAAGTAAACATAGCCCATGTTAACCGAACAAACCATTTTTTTGTTGTCTTGCTTGAAAACCACAAAAACTTTTGAATAAGGTTTTAATTTTGTTTGCTTTTTTCCATCTTCGTTAAGAGAAAACACATCTAAAACTTTTATTCCGTTTTCTTTTAAATATTTTCTATAAGTTGAAAGTTCAATTTTCATAAAAAATCCTCCAAAATTATTATATATTTCACAAAGTTGATTGTCAATATGCAAAAATAAAAATATATTGTTAAAATAAGCGGTTATACAATAAAATTCAACAAATTTATCAACTAAAAGCGTATTTCGCGTCTACGGGCGTAAAATTGGCTTAATTTTAGCATTTCAACAAAATTGCTTGTCTTTCGCGCGTGCGTGTGATATACTTAAATAGTATAATAAAATATATATTAGACTTTAATAAAAGTCGTAGGAGAACAAATGGCAGACATTGAACAAAACACTGCTAATGTGGCAGTGCAAAGTCAAGAAATTGACGAAACAAAGTACGAACAAATCAATATGGAACACACAGAAGATTTGGTAAAATCCAAACACTATAACGAAGGCGATATTCAAGTTCTTGAAGGACTTGACCCAGTTAGAAAAAGACCGGGAATGTATATTGGCTCAACAGATGAAAGAGGTCTTCACCACCTTATAACTGAAGTTGTTGATAACTCGATTGACGAAGCCTTGGCTGGATATTGCACAGATATTCAAGTTATATTTAGACAAGATGGCTCGTGCAGGGTTATTGATAATGGTCGTGGTATTCCAACAGGTATTCATCCAACCGAACATAAAAGTGCAGTTGAAGTTGTTTTAACAAAACTTCATGCTGGCGGAAAATTTGGTGGCGAAGGATATAAAATTTCTGGCGGACTTCATGGCGTTGGTTTATCTTGTGTTAATGCACTATCGTCTTGGCTTACCGTTGATGTTTATCAAAACGGCAACCACTACTATCAACTTTACAAAAGAGGCATTCCACAAGAACCTTTAAAAGTTGTTGGAACAGCAGACCATACCGGAACAACAGTAACATTTATGCCTGATGACCAAATTTTTGAAACTGTTCATTTTAATTACGACACTGTAAAGGCTCGTTTTAGAGAAATTGCCTTTTTGAATCGTGGAATTAAAATTAGCATTGCAGATGAACGAGGCGAAGAAAAGAAAGAAGAAACATTCCACTTTAAAGGCGGAATTATCGAATTTGTTGACTTTTTGAATAAAGGCAAGCAAACACTTTTTGAAAAACCTGTTTATGTTAATGTTGTAAATCCAAAAAACGAAGTTGAAATTGCTTTGCAATACAACGACACTTATGCCGAAACCGTTTATTCGTATGCTAACAACATTAACACCGAAGAAGGCGGAACTCATTTAGTAGGATTTAGAAACAGTTTAACAAAAATAATAAACGACTATGGTCATAAATTTAATTTGTTAAAAGAGAACGAAAAATTGTCTGGCGATGATGTTCGTGAAGGTTTAACAGCAATTATTAGCGTTAAGTTAACCGACCCACAATTTGAAGGTCAAACAAAAACAAAACTTGGCAACAGCGAGATGCGTGGACTTGTTGAAAAGGCTATGCAACAAGGTTTTGGAACATATTTGGAAGAAAACCCAAAAGACGGCAAAGAATTGATTTTTAGAAGCATAACTGCTCAAAGAGCAAGAGAAGCCGCAAGACTTGCAAGAGAAACAGCAAGACGAAAAGGTGCTTTGGAAACCACTACTTTGCCAGGCAAACTTGCGGATTGTAGCGAACAAAACCCAGCGCTTTGCGAAATTTATCTTGTTGAGGGAGATTCTGCGGGAGGTAGTGCAAAAACAGGCAGAGACCGTAGATTCCAAGCAATTTTGCCACTTCGAGGTAAAATTTTGAATGTTGAAAAAGCAAGACTTGCAAGAGTTCTTGGAAACGAAGAAATAAAATCTATGATAACTGCCTTTGGATGTGGAATTAGCGAAGATTTTGACGAAAGCAAATTAAGATATGACAAAATTATCATAATGACCGATGCCGATGTTGACGGTGCGCATATTCAAATTTTGATGTTAACTTTCTTTTTCAGATTTATGAAACAACTTATTGAGCATGGACATGTTTACATTGCTCAACCACCACTTTACAAGGTTAACCAAGGTCAAGAAGAACATTATTTCTACGACGACGACAGTTTGAACGCATTCTTGTCTACCACCGAGAAGAAAGTGACAGGGCAACAAAGATACAAAGGTCTTGGTGAAATGGACCCAGAACAACTTTGGGAAACAACTATGGACCCACAAAGAAGAACTTTACTTCAAGTTACTATGGACGATGCTATTGAAGCAGATAAAGTGTTCAGTGACCTTATGGGAGACGACCCAGATATTAGACGAGCATTTATCGAAGCAAACGCAAATCTTGTTAAGGATTTGGATATTTAGGAGGGCATATGGGATTTTTTAAAAATTTCTTTAATGATGTTAAAAAGTCAATTAAAAACTTGGATGAGTCGCTTGAACGCTTTCAAGATGAAAATGAAGGAAAATATTGGGACAACGCAGACGAAGTTGACGAAGAAGTTGAAAATGATAGAAACGAAGTTGACGAAGAATTAGAAGATGATGGATATGAACATGCAAAAATAAAACATGACCCAGAAACACAAAAATGTACAACTTGCGATGCAACATTAAAAACAAATGCTTATTCTAAAATGCTAAAATGTGAGTATTGCGGACAAGAATGTGCTAACGAAAATTTTAGTCGTATGTTAAAAAACTTTGGTGAAGATTGTGAAATTTATCACTACCCTGTTCTTGTTGAAACAAATGACGAAGGTTCAACGGCTTTTGATGCGGATTTGGATATTTGTATTGAAAACTGTAACAGCGAAGATGAGGCTTTGGACCTTATTGCAAAAGAACTTGGCGAAACTTTGCAAGGTATATTTGAAGAAACGGGCAAGTTTAACATAATCACAGAAGAAAAGTTGATGTCTAAAAGATTTATTCGTAAGTCAATCGAAAAAGGCGGAAGAATTGCCTATGTTGATGTATGTGTAAAAAATAGCAAGCCTGATGTGGAAACTGATTGGTAAAATAGGGAGAAAATATGAAAAAAGTAGATTATAGTGAAGAAGTTGGAAAACTTTTAGAAGGCACAAAGGTTGTTCCAGTTGATGTTAACAATCAAATGAAAACAAACTTTATCGCTTATGCTATGGCTGTTAACGTAAGTCGTGCTATTCCAGATGTTAGAGATGGTTTAAAGCCTGTTCACCGTAGAATTATTTACGGAATGGGCGATGCTGGCTACACCTACGACAAAGCATACAGAAAATGTGCTCGTATTGTTGGTGATGTTATGGGTAAATATCACCCACATGGCGACAGTTCAATTTACGATGCTCTTGTTAGACTTGCTCAAAACTTCTCAATTAACTGTCCACTTGTTGACGGACATGGAAACTTTGGCTCTGTTGATGGCGACTCTGCTGCGGCTATGCGTTACACAGAAGCAAGACTTTCTAAAATTTCTGGCGAACTTTTAAGAGATATAGAGAAAAACACTGTTGATTTTATTCCAAACTATGATGGTCTTGAAAAAGAACCTACAGTGCTTCCAAGCAGGTTCCCTAACCTTCTTGTTAATGGAAGTGACGGTATTGCTGTTGGTATGGCAACAAACATTCCACCACACAATTTAAGAGAAGTTATTAACGGCGTGCTTGCTTTGGCGGATAATCCAGACATCGAAATTGACGATTTAATTAAAATTATTCCAGCGCCAGATTTCCCAACAAAAGGAATTATCATGGGCGGAAGCGGAATACAACAAGCCTATAAAACAGGAAAAGGTTCAATTATTGTTCGTGGCAGAACAGAAATTGAAGAAAACGAACACACTGGCAGAAATCGTATTATTATTACCGAACTTCCTTATCAAGTTAACAAAGCAAAACTTATTATGGCTATGGCAGACCTTGTTAAAGATAAACGAATTGATGGTATATCGAATATTCGTGATGAAAGTGATAGAAACGGTATGAGAATTATTGTTGATATCAAAAAAGATTTCAATGCGCAAGTTGTTTTAAACTATCTATATAAACACACAGAACTACAAATGAGCGATGGCATAATTTTGCTTGCACTTGTTCGTGGAACGCCAAGAATACTTAATTTAAAACAAATTCTTGCAGAATATTTGGCATATCAACAAGAAATTGTAACAAGAAGAACTCAATTCGATTTGAAAAAAGCTGAAGAGCGTGCACACATTTTGGAAGGACTTGTTATTGCTCTTCACAATGTTGATGATGTTATTCACACAATTAAGAGTTCAAAAGATAAGCAAGAAGCACAAGCAAACTTGATGAGCAAATTTGCATTAAGCGAAATTCAGGCAAATGCAATTTTGGATATGAAACTTCAAAGATTAACAAACCTTGAAGTTGAAAAGATTGAGAATGAGCTTAACGACCTTGAACTTATGATTGCGGACTATAAAGACATATTGCAAAAGCCACAAAGAGTTTTGGATATTGTTAAACAAGAACTTACTGAAATTCGTGATAAATATGGCGAAGACCGTAAGAGTGAAATTAGCCTTGATATGAGTGATATTAACATCGCAGACCTTATTGAAAAGGAAGATGTTGTTATTTCAAGAAGTCACTTTGGCTATGTTAAACGCTTGCCTGTTGAAGAATATAGAAGCCAAAATCGTGGAGGTAAAGGCATGGTTGGCATGAAAACCAAGGAAGAAGACTTTGTTGAAGACATTTTGGTAACAAACACTCATGACTCGTTGCTTTGCTTCACAAATAAAGGTAAAGTTTACGCAATGATGGGATATGAAATTCCTGAAGCATCTAAACAAGCAAAAGGAAGGGCAATGGTAAACCTTCTTCAACTTGATGATGGCGAAAAGGTTAATGCTATAATTCCAACTCATGAAAACGAAAGTGGATTCATGATTATGGCAACAAAGAATGGTTTAATTAAGAAAACTGCTTTAAGTGAATTTGCAAGCATTAGAAAGACTGGTAAAATTGCAATTAAACTTGTTGATGACGACCAACTAATAAGTGTTCAATTCACAAACGGCGAAGACAATGTTGTTGTTGCAACTCATAATGGAAAATGTATTCGTTTCCACGAAAGAGATGTTAGAGCAATGGGTAGAGATACGCAAGGCGTAAAATGTATGGACTTAGCCGATGACGACTACTTGATTGATATGATTGTTTTGAAACCAGATACTAAATTGTTAACAATCAGCGAAAATGGCTTTGGAAAGCGTTCTGGACTTGACGATTACAGACTTCAACTTCGTGCAGGAAAAGGTGTTAAAGCGGGCATATTTAACGAAAAAACAGGAAAACTTGCAGGCTTGAAACAAGTTACTGATGAAAACGATATTATGCTTATAAGCAATAACGGAACAATTATTAGAATTCATGCAACAGATGTTAGCCAAGTTGGCAGAGACACCTTGGGTGTTAGGGTTATGAGAATGCAAGAAAACGAAAAAATCGTTGCCGTTGCAATCTCTATGCGTGAAGAAGACGCTGAACAACCAGAAGGCGAAAGTCAAACTGAAGGCGAAGCACAATTAGAAGGCGAAAACGAAAACCTTACAACCGAAAATGAATAGGCTGATAAAAAATAGGAGCAAATTAACTTTTGCCCTATTTTTTGTTATTTTTGGGAATTTTTATATAAAAATAGCATATTTTTGCTTAAAATTTAAGTTTTTTTAAGATTTCATAGTGATTTAGTATTTTTAAAAATTGTTAGTTTTGTAAATTTATTTATATCTTTTATTGTTAGGTGTTGATATGTTTTTTTGTTCAAGAAATTTGCCTTTCAAGTTTTAATTTTTTTGAATAATCTAAAAAGTTGTTATTAAAGCGTATTTTAAAATAAATTTAATGATATCTATTTTAATTTAAGTTTTGTGTGATGATTATTTATATAAAAGAAAATTATGTCGAAACTAAAATTTTTATTGTCTTGAAAAAATAATAAATTCATATTATAATTATATAGGTGTGTTATGAATTATAAGGAATTTATATCTAATCTCGAAAACATTGTTGTTAAAAAACCTAAATCAAACGATTTGGAAGATATTTATA
Organism: uncultured Clostridia bacterium; assembly: GCA_934749845.1. Lineage (GTDB taxonomy): Bacteria > Bacillota > Clostridia > Christensenellales > UBA1242 > CAKVNM01. The sequence goes on along the minus strand of CAKVHQ010000001.1, from coordinate 132,045 downwards.
ACTATCAAGTTTTGTGTATAGCGCTAAAACTTATTAAATATCTTTGTGGCAGAGAAGTTATTTATAATGTAAAAATATATCAAGAACTTATTGAAAAGTATAATATCGAAAAAGAAGTTTATAAACTATATTTTAAGAAAAACAACAGGAATGCATTTTTGAAATTATTGGTTTATACCGTTTTGCAAAAATGCGAAATTTCAGCAGTAACCAAAGCGGGAAAAAGAGTATATTTAGTAGAAGGTCAAATTCCTAGCGACATAGAAAATAAAATCGTAAAAACCTTTATAAGATTTATAGAGAAAGATGAAAAGTCCATTAAAAAGATGATAAGAAAAGAGAAAAACAGAGTTAAAATTAAAAAGACTAAAAAAAATGGCAAAAAAATTTATAAAATAGAATTACAGGAAAAGTAATTCTATTTTTTATTGTGGTTTTGCGTGATTTATTTTAGATTTGCAGTTATATTTACATAACTATATTTTTAATTGTTTCACAAGAAACATTTTTAAAAAATATTGTTAGCGCAGTGCTTTACGGTATATTTAATTGACAAAAAAAACTATAAGCACTATCATTATTTATATGAGAGAACTAAAAGATTATGAACAACCACTTTTAAAGGCTTGTGAATGGGCGAATATTAAGTTGACTGACGATATGTTGGACAAATTTTATGCTTATTTTCAGTTGCTTGTTGAATGGAATGAAAAGATAAATTTAACCGCAATTACGCAAATAAATGATGTGTATGTAAAGCATTTTGCAGACTCAATTTATGGCGCAAAATTTCTAGAAAAAAACTCAACTTTATGCGATATTGGAACTGGTGCGGGTTTCCCTGCGCTAGTATTAAAAATTGTTAGACCAGACTTATGCGTTACTTTGGTTGATGCTCTTGATAAGCGAATTAAGTTTTTAAATGCGGTTATCGAAATCTTGAAACTTGATAATATCACCACATTACATTTTAGGGCAGAAGACAAAGCGTTTAAAGATGAATACTTGAATTATTTTGATACCGTTACTGCTAGAGCAGTGGCTAGTATGCCAACTTTAAGCGAATATTGCTTGCCTTTTGTTAAGGTTGGCGGGAAATTCGTAGCATACAAGAGCGATAAAATTGATGATGAGTTAAATGCTTCAAAGAATGCTTTTGCTGTTTTGGGCGGTAAATTTGTTAAAAATCACTTGTATAATCTTGATGAAAACACAACTAGACTTTTAGTTGAAGTTAAAAAAACAAAGAAAACAGACGCGAAATTTCCAAGAGATAAGAACCGCCCAAAAACAAAACCACTGTAAAAAAGCAAAAATGCAAACAAAAAATGTCGAAATTTTATTGTTTTACTAAAATATTGTGATATAATTATAACGAAAGGAGAAAATATGGGAAAAATTATTGCTTTTGCCAATCAAAAAGGCGGAGTTGGTAAAACCACAACTTGCGTTAACTTAAGTGCGTATTTTGCATTGATGGGCAAAAAAGTGCTTATCGTGGATTTAGACCCACAAGGAAATGCAACAAGCGCTGTTGGTGTTGATAAAACTAATGATTTTAAAAGCATCTATAATATAATTAGTGGCGAAAATTACGCAGAAGAAGTAATTTTAAAAACAAAAATTGATGGTCTTGATGTTTTGCCAAGCAATATTAACCTTGCTGGAGCAGAAATCGAACTTGTTCAAATGGATAATCGAGAAACCGTTTTAAAAAATGTTCTAAACAGATTGCGTAATTTCTACGATTTTATATGTATTGATTGCCCTCCATCTTTGGGGCTGTTGACTGTAAATGCTTTGGTTGCTAGCGACAGCATTTTAATACCAATTCAATGTGAGTTTTTTGCACTTGAAGGTTTAACTCAACTTATGAATACATACAAACTTATTAAAAAACATGGGTTGAATGCTAACCTTGATGTTGAAGGCGTTGTTCTAACAATGAAAGACAATCGCTCAAATTTGGTTTCGCAAGTTTCACAAGAAATTAGAACTTTCTTTGGAAATAGGGTGTTTGACACTGTAATTCCAAGAAATATTAGGCTTGCTGAAGCACCAAGTTATGGCGAACCTATCGCAACATATGACCCAAAAAGCAAGGGCGGTTTCGCTTATATGCTCTTGGCTGAAGAAGTACTAGAAAGAAACAATATGAGTTATAACAAAATAACTAAATTTACAAAAAGATAAAAAGGAGATTGTTAAATTATGATGAAAAAAGGATTGGGTAGAGGGCTTGAATCGTTGTTTAGTGTGTACAGGGATACAGAAGTAGACACAACTAATGTTAATGATAAAATAGACGAAGTTCCAGAGGTAAAAGTTGTCAAGATGGCTCCTATCAGTGATAGAATTAAAGGAGATATGGTTGAGCAAATTGATGTTGGAATGATTGACCCAAACAAAGACCAACCAAGAAAAGTTTTCGACCAAACCGCTTTGAATGAACTTGCTGCAAGTATTAAACTACATGGAATTATTCAACCACTTGTTGTTAACAAAACTGGCAATAGATATATGATTATTGCAGGCGAAAGAAGATGGAGAGCTGCACAAATTGCTGGGTTAAAAACTGTTCCTGCTATTGTAAAAGAGTATGATAACAGACAAATTAAAGAAATTTCGATTATCGAAAACTTACAAAGGGAAGACTTGAACCCTATGGAAGCTGCAAGAGCAATGAAACAACTTATGGATGAATATGGTTGGACACAAGAAGTAGTTGCTGATAGATTGGGTAAAAGCCGTCCAGTAATTGCAAATACCATTAGATTGTTAAATCTTGAGCCAGAAGTTATCGAAATGATTGAAAAAGGCAAATTGTCGGCAGGACATGCAAGAAGTTTGGTTGCTGTAAACAACCGTGAAGCACAAATTAAACTTGCAAAACAAGTTTGCGAAAAGAAATTAACTGTTAGAGATTTGGAAAAAGCAGTAAAACAAGGCAAAAATGGTGGCGCAAGCAATGCACATCAAAGTATTGAATTGAAACAACTTATACATGATATGCAAAAGGTGTTTGGAACTAAGGTTAGTGCATTGGGAAATGACCAAAGAGGTCGTATTTACATAGATTACTATAGCGTTGATGATTTACAAAGAGTTTATGACCTAGTTGAAATTCTTAAAAAACAAAAATAAGAGCATTCGCTCTTTTTTTGTTTCATGTGAAACATTTACGCTTATTTGCTAATGAACTTTTGGAGTTAAGATTAGTGTACATAGCTAAAATTGTTTCATGTGAAACAATTAAAACATTCTTTGTGTTAATGGTAAGATTTAGCCAAATCGGTTTATAATTACATGTAAAGAAAGTGTTGGATATCAATTTTACTGTATTTGCTATGAAATAAGGTTAAACATTCACCATTTTGTAGTAGGTTATTGCTAGACTTACTTAAAATTATTTTTAAAGACTTGCTAAATATACGGACTGTACAAACAAACCTAATAATATTTAAAAATGATGTTTTCTCTTTGCTTAACTAATTGTTTAACATAATAATTAGTTAAACGGGAATATATTAGAAGAGTATTATTATTTTGCTTCTTATAATGTATAAAAGTAGAAAATAAAGAAGAAAGTTTAAAAATGTTTCATGTGAAACATCGGGAATGATATAAAATATTGATTATTAGGGTATCTAATCTTAATTGTACTAATCGTTTACTATTTGTAATAGGCAATAGATATTAGTTGCAAAAACCTGCTAAAATCTGCTTGACATTTATGCACTATAATGATATACTAATCAAGCGAATAATTGATGGAGAGTTACCCAAGTGGTTAAGGGGGCACCCTGCTAAGGTGTTAGATCGGGAAACCGGTGCGAGGGTTCAAATCCCTCACTCTCCGCCAATACGCACAACGCATTTCTTTATAGTGAAATGCGTTTTTTAATTATGGAGTTTAAATATGAGCGATATATACTTAATTAAGACGGAAAGACTTTATTTACGAAAAATTATTGAAGAAGATAGAAATAACTTTGTTAATTGGCGTCGTGACAAAGATTATTATAAATATTTACCTAGCGTTCCTTTAAATAAAGAAAAACTAAATGCTAAATTTGATGGACTACTAAATGATAGTAAAAGTATATCATTTTCGATTATTTTAAAAAGCACAAATGAATTTATCGGCTGTATAACTATTGAACGCATTGATATGGCTAACTTTTCGTGTGAATTATCTTGGGGTTTGGTTAAATCTTATCAAAAGAAAGGTTATGCGTTAGAGGCGCTCAAAGCAATTCTTGCTTATCTTAATAACAGAAAAGATATAAACAGAATTGAGATTTATATTTGGTCTGGCAATGTTGATAGTCAAAAACTAGCAGAAAATGCTGGGTTTATTTATGAGGGTACAAATAGGCAATCTAAATTTAAAGACGGACAGTTCTATGATGTGCTGAATTATTCGATAGTGAAAAATATAGATTGTTTCACATGAAACAATTTTCATAAGCAGTTACCAAATTAAATATTGTATTTGGCAAATGTATAGAAATGTTTCACATGAAACAAAAAAGTGATATGAATAACTAATATCACTTTTTTATATTACTCAACTGTAACTGATTTTGCTAGGTTTCTTGGTCTATCTGGATTATATCCTAATGATAATGTAACTTTATAGGATAGTAGTTGGAATGGTATAATTGAATATATAGGCTTCAAATAGTAAGGAATATCGGGCAATTTTACGATTGTGCAATCTTTGATATTATATTTTGATAAATCAAAGCATGTGAATATAAATACCTTTCCTCCCCTTGCTTTTACTTGCTCCACAATCATCATAGTTTTATCTATTAAATCTTTTTCCGTAATTACCGCAATCACTGGCACATTTTTTGTTATTAGTGCAAGCGTACCATGCTTTAATTCGCCTGCGGGATATGCCTCACATGGTATATATGAAATCTCTTTTAATTTAAGGCATGCTTCCAAGCAAGTTACATAATCGTAATTTCTGCCAATCATATATATATTTTTTGATTTGTTAAGTTTTTTGATTAAAGGCTCAACTTTTTCTTCTAAATAAGGTATTTGTAGTTTACTGTTTGTTGTAATTAGTTCGGTTATGCACTTCTTGTTCACATTGTGGTCTTTTAAGAAGTTTGCTAACATATATAGAACAACAAGTTGGCAGTTGTAGGCTTTGGTTGAAGCCACTGCAATCTCTGCTCCTGCACATAAAGGCAAAATATAATCGCATACCGTTGTAATAGAACTTGTCTGCACATTAGTTATCCCTATAGTTTTTGCTCCAAGTTCTTTTGCCTTTTTTATAGCTGTCAAAGTGTCTGCGGTTTCGCCTGACTGACTTATAAACACACACAACGAACGATTATTTATTATTTCCTTTCCATAAATGAACTCACTTGCCACCTTGCAACTGCATTTAATGTTGGCAATCTGTTTTAAATATTTCTCTCCAATCAAAGCCGAATGATAACTTGTTCCGCAAGCCACTATCACAATCTCATCAATATCATTCCAAAATTCAGTTGGTATTCTATTAAGTATATTGTCTTTTCGTTCGTATAGTTTTGCCGTCGCTTTTATGCCTAACGGAATGTCATATATCTCTTTGAGCATATAATGTGGATAACTACCCTTTCCACTTTTAAATACTGTTTTCTTTTTTGTTTTAACTTCAAACTTGTGAGTCTTGCCATCAAAATCATAAATTTCAATTTTATCTTTAGTTATTAAACCATAACAAAAATCTTCAACCAATACATATTTATTTGTTTCATCTCCAATTCCAATTAGGTCGCTTGATAAGAAATTTTCATTTTTACCCTTGCCAATAACCAATGGGCTTTTATGTCTTGCAAAATATATTCTGTCATTTTCTTCACTAAACAAAATAGCAAGAGCGAACGAGCCTTTAAGGATGTTTACACACTGTTTTATGGCATTTAATACATTTTTGTTTTGTAGATAAAAATATTCAAATAAATTCGCTATGACTTCAGTGTCTGTTGCACTTTTAAAGTTGTAGCCCAATAAAAACTTATCTTTAAGCTCTTTATAGTTTTCTATAATTCCATTGTGGACTATTGTGAAAAATCCCTTTTGGCTGGTGTGAGGGTGCGAGTTTATATCGCTTGGCACGCCATGTGTTGCCCACCTTGTATGTCCTATACCGCAATGGCAATTTATGTCGTTATCAAACTTTTCAAATAGACTTTCAACATCGCCTTTTTGTTTAATTGTTTCAATTTTATTACCATTAAAAAAAGAGACGCCAGCCGAGTCGTATCCTCTGTACTCCAAATTAAGTAATCCCTGTCTAGCAATCGGCACAAATTTTCTGTTGCCGATATATCCAATTATTCCACACATAAAAAATCCCCATGATTTTATATGATATTATAAAAATATTGTTGACAAGTGCCAAAATTCGTGTTATTATAATAGAGCAAATTATGGGGGATTAGCTCAGCTGGCTAGAGCACTTGCTTTGCAAGCAAGGGGTCATCGGTTCGAATCCGATATTCTCCACCACTAGCGGTGGGAGGCATTTCACCTTTCACCCTTTTTAAATTATGACAGTTGCTAAAGTCACTAAAACAAGCAATATTGAGGTATAGCTCAGCTGGTTAGAGCGCTGCCCTGATAAGGCAGAGGTCGATGGTTCAAGTCCATTTACCTCAACCAATGAAGATAGCATTTGCTATCTTTTTTTGTTTAAAAAATGGCAAAGATTCAGCAATAAGTGCATCGCAGGACAGAATTAACTTGTTTAAGTAATTGAGAATATATTGTCGAGTACCTAGAAAACTTTAATAAACTCGGATTTGGAATGTTTAACCATTTCGGGCTTTAAAGTATGCTCGGAAAAGGGGAATGGGCTCTTAAATTTAACTGTAATTTTTTGCTTAATACGGGACTGATGGGTAATGGGTTAATACCAGACGGAGAAAGGTTCGTTTTAGAAGGTATTGGTAAATGGATATCAGTAAATAAGTCATTTATCTACAATTCTTGTGGAACGGATATTTTGGCTGATAATGCAGATATTTTCTACGACGGAGAATTTTATTATGCCGTAATTAAAAAAGTTCCTATGCGTACTAATGCTAATGTTGCGAGTGCGGATAATAATAAAATTGTAACGATAAAAACGGATAAAAAAATTGTTTTCGCAAGATGGCTTGATAATGGTAAAAGCATTAAGGTTATAAACAAAAATAGTTTTTTCATCGAACCGTTCAGTTATGGCTATTCATTCGGGGCAAGAGTTGCAAAATTTAAACTTAAAAAGCTCTAAATTTTATGCACAAGCATAATTCCAAATTCTTGAAAAAGCACAACATAAAATAAGTAAAAACCACTAGTGTACATATTGGTTCTTTATATTTACATAATTAAATAAAAATAAAATATTTTTGCAAAACAGTGCAAAAACGTTTGACAATAAAACGGCGAAAATGGGAAACTCTTAAAGAGAAAAGATAGCAATAAACTAACGAAAAAGTTAGAACATGGTTGACCAGCAACATGGTTGACCAGTGAGTGAGATAAGGTGAAAAGTAATCAAACAGTCAACCAAAAGGTTGGCTGTTTTTTCATTAAAAAATAAGGAGAAAAACAAAATGGTAAAAACAAAATTTAGTGCAAAAATTGTTGCAGTATTTTTGGCTGTGTTAACAATTTGGACTTTTGCATTTATAATTCTTCCAAGAAACGATAAAAAAATTTATGCTATAATCCAAGAACCAAGATATGTAAGCGGATTATATCAATCTGGGAGAGGCAAAGATGCATTGCAAAGCGCTAGCGAAGAAGAACTTTCTTTGTTTAGGATTAAAACATGGGAACAATTACTTGAAGATGGGGATATAATCACAGATACTGGACTCATAATTAACAATAAAAATTTGGAAGGTGATTTAGTATTAAAATACGATTATACTTTCAATATGGTGAGCTTATTTGAAGGCTGTGAAAAATTAACTGGCGTTGTTGCTGATTTTAATGGTTCTTTAATTCAAATGGGAAGCAGAGAGCGAATGTTTTACGGCTGTAAGTCACTTGAAAGCGTAATTTTAAACAATAGTGCGGGGAACTGGCCAAGTGATGCATCTACTAAAGATATGTTTAAAGGTTGTGGAAATTTAAAAACAATTAAGCTAAGTAAATATTATGGCGCAGGTGAGCCAAATTGTACCTTTTTGGATTTGGGTTTAGACTATTCAACTTTTGTTGCAAATGGCGTAACATATTCACAAAATGACTTAATTCCATCTGGGAATAATGAAATTAGCCTGTCAGGTTATCAAGGTGGCACAGTTGCGTCAACAGGGATTGAAGTGAAAAATCTTACGATAATCATACCTGCAGTGATTGTATTAACAATTTACCTTATTTGTAAAAAACGAAAGAATTTTTATAGATAAATTTACGCATAAAGCGGCTATAATTGCCGTTTTTTGTTGCTATTTTAGTGCGTGATAAAATGTTTCATGTGAAATGTTTTATAGCAATTTGAACTACTTTTAGTAAGAGCAAAAGAAGCCGTACAACAAAGGCTAGCAAGTAAGAACAAATAGTTTTCAATAAGCAAGTAATGTATAGTTTAAAATATTATACATAAAATATATGTATGGAAAGAGAAAAGAAAAATATAATTTGGGCAATGGTGATTGCAGTCGTTTCAGTTGTTTTAGTTGCTGGGCTAGGAACACTTTTTGTGCAACTGGGTGACAGTTGGTTTAATGGCTTAACAAAGCCAAGCGAATGGATTCCAAACTTTGTTATTCCACTTGTTTGGAGTGTGATTTATCTAACCTTTGCGGTAATTTTAGTTTTGTGGATAAAAAAGGAAAATTTGCCAAGAAAAGTTATTTGGCTTTTGGGAATAAATGGTGCTTTTAATGTGCTTTGGTGTTTAGTGTTTTTCACACTTAACCAACTATTTTTAGGAAATGTTATTTTAATTTTTAATTTGATTTTAGCAATAAAACTTATTATGGAAGTTTATAAAACACAAAAAATTTATTCGGCAATATTGCTCCTATATCCAGCATGGCTATGCGTTGCAACAAGTTTGAATGTTGCGGTGTGGATATTGAATTAAAAAATAAGAAACCATTAACTTATTTATTAAAAAGAGATAGTTAAATGCTATTTCTTTTTTTAAGAATTATGAAAAAGTTTCATGTGAAAATAAAAAATATCTCAAACAAATGTTAAGAACTTAAAATGCAGAAAAATAATTAGAAAAAAATAATATGTTATGGTATAACGATTTTATCAACAGCAAGGAGAATAAAATGATTAGTTTATTAGGCACGGGCAAACAAATGATAATGTTATTAAGAACAAGGCAAACGCTTGACGAAATTATTAAATACCACAAAAACTTGAAAGTTATTTTTGATGATAGACTAAAAGAAAGAGATTATGGCGAAATTACTGGTCAGCCAGCAAGTGTATGTAATTTTAGAAGATGGAATGCAAATGACGAAATTCCTTTCAAAATGGAAACTATCCCACAAATGTTTGATAGAGTTGCTAAATTTTATGATGACCTAAAAAAAATTATAAAGGGCAAAACATTTTAATTGTGGCACACAGCGGAGTTGGAAGAATGACTCACTTTTACTTTAGCGGAAAGCCAAAAGATAACGACTATTCAAACTTTGAAATTGGTAATGCAAAAGTTATAAAAATTGAATTTTAATTTAAAAAAACACTTTAAATTATAAATAAAGTGTTTTTTTGTGCTTAAATTTAAATAATTGTTCGGCTGTTCTATGTTTCACTTTAAGTTATTTGTAGAAAACTGAAATGCTAATTTTGCTCTTTTGCAAAACTTCGTTGTTATAATATGGTTCAATATTTTCATAGCACAAAAATCAACACCGTTAAAACAACAATTCAGTTAGACAAAGCCATTTATGATTTTTATTCGGGTTTATTGTGTTTTCTTTAGCAAGTTTTTTGCAATGTTTTTAATTTTTGCTAGTTCGTTGCGATAGTTTAATTTCGTTGCAAATATTGTTTAAAACGCTTGTTGCAAGAGATTTGTTGTTGCATTCCACTGTAACTCTAATAACAGGCTCTGTTCCACTTGCTCGAACTATAAGCCTGCCAGATTTTTTTAGCCTTTCACTTTGCTTTTGTATTTCCTTTTTTATGTGTTTAGAAAATATTATTTGCTTGTTTTTAGTGTGTATTTTCTCGCTGTAAACATTAAACATTTTTAGTGAACTTGCTCTTTTAAATAAATTAGGGTTTTTCATATAAATTTGGAGCAAAACAAGTGCTGTTATTAAGCCGTCGCCAGTGGTTGAAAAATTTTTTATTATAACATGACCAGATTCTTCTGCACCAACTAATAAATTTTGCTTTGAAAGCTTTAGCGCAATATTTCGGTCGCCAACATCAGTTCTTATAAGCGAAATATTGCTTTTTGATAATATTTTTTCCAAACCATAATTTGTCATAATTGTGCCAACAACTTTTGATTGCTTAAAATGTTTTGCCAAAATGTATAAAATTCTATCTCCGTCCAACACGACAAAATCTTTTGTGATGCACATCGCACGGTCGCCATCGCCGTCAAAACAAAAGCCTAGGTCTGCTTTGCTTTTTTTAAAGTTAGATATAAAAACTTCTTTATTTAAAACGCTAGCATTTTTGTTGATTTCGCCTTTTTTGTGTGTGACGCAAACTTTTGCACCTGTTTTTTCAAAAATCTTTCTTGCATATGAGCTTGTTGCACCGTTTGCGCAATCTAAAAATATTTTCATATCACATATTTTTTTGTTAAATATGTTTTCTAAATAATCTAAATAGGGTATGGATGAGAATTGCTGTGTTGGAATATTTTTTATTTTTTTGGGCTTTTTTAAGTTTTTTTCAAGAAAAAACTCAATATCTTTGCCAATTTTAAATCCGTTTTTATCAAAAATTTTTATTCCGTTATATTCGCTTGGATTGTGAGAAGCTGTTATCATTATGCCATAATCGAAATTAAAATTCTTTGTTAAAAAGCATAACGCACCTGTAGGTATAATTCCAGCGTCAAAAATTTCCACATTTTTTGCACTTAAACCTTGAATTAAACTTTGCTTTATAGGTTCTCCGCTTTGCCTTGTGTCCCTTGCAATTAACACTTTCATGTTTTTTTCTAAATTTGAAATTGCATAGCCGATTTTTATAAAAAATTCTAAATCTAGGTCTTTTCCTATAATGCCTCTAATTCCATCTGTGCCAAAATATTGTAATTGTTTTTCCATATAACTGATTATGAATATGGCTTTAAATTTGACAATAAAAAAATCGAGAGTAACTCGATTTTACATTATACTTTCTTTTCTTAAAATTTTAAAAAGTTTGCAGGTGGGAAGCCCTATAACCGTTGCCATGTTTCCTTTTATTTTTTCTATGAACATTCCGCTTTTTCCTTGAATTGCATACGAGCCTGCTTTATCTTTATGCTCGCCAGTTTTTAGATAGTCATAAATCATGTCATCGTCAAGGTTCATAAATTTTACTTTTGTAACTTCGCTTGTTAAATATTGTTTTTGTCTTCCGTCTTTTTCGATTAACACGCATAAACTTGTTATAACTTTGTGCCACTTGTTAGAAAGTGTTTTAAGCATATTAAATGCTTCGGCGTCATCTTTTGGTTTTCCAAAAATCTTATTTTTAAGATATACCATGCAGTCCGAGCCAATAACCACGCGATTTCCACTTGTGCTAAAAAATATGTCAAGTGCTTTTTGTTTTGCTAAACTTTGCGATAAGTTTTTTATGGACATTTTTTGTGTCATGTCTTCTTCTTTGTTGCTAGGCTTGCATTCAAATTGCAATCCCATTAAAGTCATAAGTTCTTTTCGTCTTGGGGATTGAGAAGCCAAAATAATTTTTATATCATTTTCTTTTGTCATATGTTTCCTTCTTTAGTTTTTCATGCCAAACAAACTATCAAACTTTAGTTGCTCTTCTATTAAAAATTGCTTGAGCATGGAGTATCTTGTTACTGTATAGTTATTGTCGACCATTCGTTTTATGTTGAATTTAGAGCCAACTAAAACTACTAATTTTTTTGCACGAGTAACAGCGGTGTAGAGAAGGTTACGAGTTAAAATCACGCTTGCTCCGCTAACTACTGGAATAACGGCAACATCAAATTCACTTCCTTGGCTTTTGTGTATTGTAATTGCGTATGATAGCACGAGGTCGTTTAAACTTGTTCTAGGATAAATTGCACGCCTGCCGTCCTCAAACAAAACTGTAAGTTCGTGAGTGTCTGTGTCGATACTGTCAATAACCCCAATATCGCCATTAAACACACCACTGTTTTTTTCAATAAAGCCTTCGTCGGTAATTCTTGTCCATTCTTGTTCGTAGTTGTTAACAGTTTGCATAACCCTGTCGCCTTCACGGTAAATTGTGGCTTCGGTTATGATTTCCTTTTTGTTTAACGAAGCGGGGTTAATCATTTTTTGCAGTTCTTTGTTTAAACTGTCAACTCCGCATTGACCAGCCTTCATTGGTGCTAAAACTTGAATTTTTTGTGAAGTTGTGTTTGCAAATTTTGGGAGCCTTAATGTTACCAAACTAACGCAGGTGTATAACATTTCGGCAGGGTCTTGCTTTTCAATAAAGAAAAAATCATTGCTTGAATTGTCGAGTATCGGCATTTTTCCGGAATTTATTAAGTGGGCGTTGGTTATAATGTAACTTTTTGAGTCTTGACGGTATATTTCGGTTAACATGCAAACAGGAATAATTTTGCTGTCTAAAATATCTTTTAAAACATTTCCAGCGCCAACACTTGGAAGTTGGTCTTTATCGCCAACCATTATTAGTTGAGCCTGTGGTTTTATTGCTTTAACAAGGGCGTTCATAAGCAAGGCGTCAACCATACTTACTTCGTCAACAATAATAACATCTTGACCTAATGGGTCTTTTTCGTCTTTGGTAAAGAACACGCCATTTCCGTCTTTAAAGTCTAAATCAAGCGCGCGGTGAATGGTTTTTGCGTCTTCTCCGGTGCTTTCGGATAATCTTTTTGCGGCTCTTCCTGTTGGAGCAAGAAGTAGAACCGATTTTCTTTGCCTTTTTAAGCATTCAAGCACGCATTTAACAATAGTAGTTTTGCCAGTTCCCGGACCGCCAGTGATAACACACACGCCACTGTTAACCGCCGTTTGAACTGCATCTTTTTGTTTAGGGTGGAGAGTGATGCCACTGTATAGTTCGTACTCTTTAATTTCGTTGGTCATATCTTTTTCAACAGTGCTGTATGACTGTTTTAAAGAAATAAGTTTGCTTGCTATGTTTTTTTCCACATTGTAAAGTTTGGTTAACATTACGCATTCTTCATCATCATTTACAAATTGTTTTATTAAATTATCGTAGGTTAAACTTTGCAATATTTTTTCTAATTGTTCATCTTTTTGGTCAATTTTAAGCAAGGAATAGATGTTTGTTATCAGTGCTTTTTTTAGAATATAAGTGTTTCCGCTTTTGTCGCTGTTTTCCTTTAAAATATGAAGAAGTCCTGCTCTAAACCTAAAATCGCTGTCTGGCTTAATTCCAATTTTCTGTGCAATTTTGTCTGCGGTCAAAAAGCCAACGCCGTCAATATCTTCAACTAGTTTGTATGGATTATTTTTTAAAACTTCTTCGGTTTTGTCTAGATATGTTTTATAAATTTTAACTGCCATGTTTGTGGTTATGTTGTAGTTTTGCAAAAACATAACTGCATTTTGCATTTTCTTAACTTCCATAAAGGCGGTTGCGATTGCTTCTGCTTTCGATTTTGAAACCCCACGAACTTCCGCAAGTCTGCTTGGATTAAATTCCATAACAAGCAAGGTGTCTGCTCCAAATTTGTCAACAATCGCGTTTGCTGTTACTGGTCCAATTCCTTTAATAAGACCACTTGATAAATATCTAACAATTCCTTCGCAAGTGTTTGGTGGAAGAATTTTTACTCTTGTTACTGAAAATTGGTCGCCGTATTTGTTTTTAACAAAATCGCCTTCCATGTCCACAAGTTCTCCGCCATTAACTTTTGGGAATTTTCCCACGCAGGTTATTAACTCTCCGTGTGAATCTATATCTAAAACTGTGTATCCATTTTCTTCGTTTCTAAAAATTATGTTATCTACTTCGCCTGTTAAATTCATAAAAAGGATTATATCATATAAATTTTATAATTCAAACTAAAAATTATTTTTTCAAACAAATGTTTGAAAATAAATGCAATAAAAAACCACGACTTAATCGTGGCTTTTAACTATTCAGCAGAAACTGTTTCTTGTGCATGAAAGTTATTTCTTTGTCTTTGCTTTCTTGCACGTCTGCAATCTGCACATCTTTTTGGTTGATTTTCAAGTCCGTGTTCTTTGTAGTAATTTTGTTCACCTACGGTGAAAACGAATTCTTTTCCACAGTCAACACAAGTTAATGTGATGTCTTGTAGTTCTTCCATCTTGTAGAATCCTCCTTTAATATTTGATGATTACTATCAAGATGCTTTGAAAAGTTCTTTAGTAGATAATCATTACAAGTTAAGTATAGCATATAAATAAAGAAAAATCCAATTAAATGCCAAAATAATTAAATTAAAGATGTTCGCATTTCTTCAAGTTTATTTTTAAGTTGCAAAACTTGTGTTGATAATTTTTTGTTTTCGCCAAGAAGTTTTTCAATCTTTTCGTTTTTCTCGTTAATCTCAACAGCCGACTTTCTTATAATAACCGACAACTTTTCTTGCTCTTGTTTTATTTGCTCGTCAACATCTAAAAGCGTTGATTTTTTAACAAGTTTAACCAAGCCTAAAAATAAACTTTGAATTTCAGCATCGGTTAATTTTTGGGGAAGAAGTTTTTGCTCAACAGGAAAACTTATTAAATTGTTTGGAGAATTTTGTGAAATTTTAGTGGATTTTTTGCTAAAAATATCACAATTTGACGATTTTTTTTGGTTTTTTTCTGTTTTTAATAATTTTTCTTTGTTCATTTCAAGCCTATATTTATTTTGTAGTCTAACCAAATTTTTAGCATCGTTTCCAACAATTTCTAGGCAGGCACTTCTAACAGACTTGCCTTCGTTTGTTCTTTTTTTAATGTAATCTAAAAGTTTTTGAGTTTGCCTTTCGTCAAATTTGGCAAAATTGTTTTTTTGATGCAAAGCAAGGTTAATTTCCAGTTTTTTTGATAATTTCTCATCGTGCAAAAACTCGTCCACTTTTAAATAGTAATAATTCCGTACGGAGAGTGACTTTCGGTTATACTTTTTTGCGTGACATTCAAAAGCATCTAAAAGGCTTTTGTTTTTTGAGCGATACTCTTCCACTAAACTAAATAAACTTTTAATTTCTTCATTACTCCAACTGTTATTCATTTTCAACCTCTAAAGAAATTGTTGACAGTGAAGATAATTTAAAACAATTTTTTTTGAATTTTTATGTCGATTAAATTTAAATGTTTTTGAAGCATTTTAAGTTATTTATTTATTTTTTATTTAATAAATTATATTGGAGAATTTTATGAAATTTTATTTGTATTCAAAATACGATTGTTTAATTAGCGTTAAAGACTTTGATTTAAAGTTGTATAGCGGTCAAAAAAAGGTGCTAGAAGCCGACCTTCCAATTACCATGCATATTTTCCCGATTTGCAAAGTTAATCAAATTGTGCCTTGTGCTTTGACTTTGTTTAAAGACAAAAATTGTGTGTTAAGCGAAAATCCAAATGTTAATATTTACAAAATTAACGCGGATAATTGTATTTTGGAAATTGGGCCTTGTTTTGTAAGCTCTTCGTCGTCACTTGCAAGTTTAAGCACGAAAACCAACGACTATGAAGTTTGTCAAAGTGAATTTCTTCAAATTAAGTGTGCAAACAAAGTTATTAAGCAAATAAATATGGTCTGCGTTAAAGCAGATTTGTATGAACAAAACAACCTAGTTTTTTGCGTTCTTTATGGTAACGATTTTAAGCACTTTTTGGTGTTCGATGAGCAGAATAATGTTTTGGTCGACGAAAAGATAAGCCAAGTGGAAAATCTTGAGAATGCATTTCAAACTTTTCTTAATTTAAACGATATGCAAAAGCAAGGAATAGTTAAAAAGTATGTGATAAGCGACGATGAACTTAAACTTGAAAGTGAATATCCTGTGTATGTTGAGCAAACGGCAAAGCCATTATATTCTCAAAAACTTATTCCACAAGCATTTTTTGAAGCAGTAAGAGCAAAAAACTTAAATTTAGCCAAAAGTTGTTTAAGTGGGCAACTCGCAAACAAAATCACTTTGCCACATTTAGTTTCCTATTTTGGCAAGTTTGACAAAATATTTAATTTAAGTGATGATATGAATTTTCCTTGTTTTGCTTTGGCTTGCGGGGGAGAAAATACCTGCTTATTATATAAACTTTCGCTTGTTAATGGGTTAATAGACAATATTGAGAAGTTATAAAAAAACTCACTATAAAAGTGAGTTTTTTATAAGGTTGAAGCAACTATTTTAAAGTTCGTTCACGGATTCATCTTGCCATATTTTGCCGTTTATAAATTGAGTTAGTGCCATAATAAACGATTGTTTTGTTAGGTCTATTCTAGTTATAACCTCGTGGGTTAAAAGTCCAATTCCACCAGTGCTACTTCTTAAGTCATGAGCGCTATAAATTTCGTCCATAACTGTGCCCAAAGTGTTTTCTATAATATTTTTAACATATTTTTGTGGAACAGGAAAACATAAAATGTTTTAATTTTTAGACAAAATACACTTTTTGATTTTACTTTAAAAATCTTTGTAATCAATATCTTTAAAAATAAATGTAGATAAGAGTTTAAGGTTTACTACATCTAAATATTATGTTTCTATTAATCTGCAAAATCTACTTTTCGTACTTTATCCCATAAATCTACTACTTTTTCGCCATCAATATTAATTTTTTCTTTAAACTCTTCTAGTGTTTTGTAGGATTGATAACCTTTTTCTATATTCCATTCGTAGAATTCATAACTATCAAATTGAGTGCTACCAAATTTTCTTTTCTTATAAAAAAATTGCATTTCATAACCATTTTTTATTAAGTAAATAAATTCGTCAAACGAAATTTTTTCTTTACTATAAACTTTATTAACAATTTTTAAGATATCTTCCATAATTTCTTCTAATCAAAATTAAGCTTTAAAATCTTTGTAATCAATATCTTTAAAATTAAATGTTAATGAAGTGTCTTCGTTAACATCAAGTAAAATGGTTATTTGGTTATTTTTTGAGATAAGATCCAAAACAAATTCATCTTTGATTTTAAAAAAATTAAAGTTATCAATATTATAAACATTATTAAATATAAGCTTATATCCCGTGTATAAATGTTTTTGTTCTTCTAGTTGCCATTCACAATATTTTATACTTAATGATATTTCTTTTAAGCTTTCATTGTATTCACAACAACTCATAATTGTTTCATGCGTATAATGAGTTTTAAAAAATTCTTTTAATTTCATTTTATTCTCCTTAATAGTGTTTCATATTCACCCGGCTCCAGATGAGATCTATCACTTCCTTTTGGACAAGGATTTCCATCTTTGTCCAAGTAATAATCATGTTTTCCGCTCGAATTAGGATTTTTAACATGATAGTGGCTTTTTGATCGCCAACCTTTTTCCCCTTGTTTTGCGGGATGATATTCTATTTCTAAATTTTTATCCTTATCTAAAAAATTTCTATATTTTGTTAATTCTCTTTTTTTAGAATTTGTAATATCCTTTAATCTTTTTGATTTATATGGATTTTTGGGTAAATAATATTTGTTAGCGCCACTATTTGTTCCACGGCCACCGAATAATTGTAAGTTAAATTCCATATTTTGCCTCGCTGTTTTCATGGCGATTATATGGAAAGACTTTTATATTCCCAACCATATCTTTGAATGGTTTTCCATAACAAATGATAGCACTGGGCTTAATAATTTCCAACATTTTTTTGTATCCAAGCATAAATTCTTGTTCACACTTATGATTTCCGTGTGTAGACACTGCAACAACACTTCCTTTTTCTACTCCTTCAAAACAAAAGTCAAAGCTTCTTTCATCACTCCAACTTATTGTGGGGATAACTTTAATACCTAAACTTTGAAAATAAGCACCACACCAACGGTTTTTAAAAGTATTGTGCATTTGAAGTGTAATTGGCATATCTAGATATAGACTAAAATCTGGTGTACATAAAGCATAATACTGCTTTAATTTTTCAACTGTATACTCTGCGTTCTCGTAAATACCTTCAAAACGATAATCATGAATAAAGAAGTGAATAGTCCTATGCCTATTCCTTAAATCATTATATTTTGTATTGCTATAACTATACAGCTTTATTTTTTCTAAATCTATTATGTCCTGATGTATAATTGGTAGTTCATACTTGCTAGTCATTTTAAACTCATTTCTAACAAGTCTTTTAGTTTGAGTGTTTAGCAATTGTTTATAAAATTCATCATTGATTTTTTGTAGTTTTACTATTTCACTATGATCTAAACCTAATTGTGAAAAATCGTATTTGTTTTGTAAATCTGTCAATTCATTATTTAATATTTGTTCGTCAAATCCAGTTTCTAAACTTGTAGAATTGTGAGCAATAACATATGCTCGCTGTTCTTCTTTTGTTAAGTGATCTAATCTAATACAAGGTAACTTTGACAGACCTAACATTTTTCCTGCTTCGACTCTTCCATTTCCTTCTAAAATAGTATTATCGTTACCAGCGATCCCCAGTGGATCATTAAAACCAAATTCCTTAATTGAATTTGCAATATGTGAAATTTGCTCTATGGTATGTATTTTTGAATTATTTGCATAATGGTTTAACTCTTTTATATCAATGTATTCAATTTTTAGTTCTTCCATTTTTCCTCCATTTAAAACTTTCTTCTTAATTCTGGTGTTAATTTCAAATCTTTCAAAATTCTTTCTAACTGCTTGTTTGTGTCGATTAATGTTCTATAATGCTCATTTTCTTTAACTAAAACTTTTGGAGTCTTTCCATCACTACATATTCCAGTTACAACTCTTACGTATCTATCTGGTTTTTTGTTATACTCTTTCCATGCTCTATCTCGAATGATTTTTAATTGACAATACTGCCAAATTAATTCGCTATCAGTTTTCGATAATCTATACCGTATACTTTCTTTTAATTGATTTATAATTTCTTGATATATTTTTCGTTCATCATCATTTAAATGGCTTGGAACTTTTAAAATTTCATTATTTACTCTTATTGTTTCTTCGTTAATTTTTTTATTTCGTGCAAGCCTTAATCTTTTTTCATTCTCCATAAGTTCTCCTTAAACTTAACTTTTTCGTTTTAAATACGATGTTTTAACAATAAAAAAGGCTATTTAATTAAAGTAAACAACCTTTCAATTCTTTTTTAATATACGTACAGTTATATTTCAAGTTAATGTGCCAAAATCATTTTATAGTTATGGTAAATTTTTTTATCTTTCATAGAATAAATTGTGGTTTAAAAGATATATAAAAAATTAAACCCGAAATTAAACTATTGTTCAATTTCGGGGGGGGTTATTGGTTGGGGTAGAGAGATTTGAACTCCCGCATGTCGGAATCAGAATCCGAAGCCTTACCGCTTGGCTATACCCCATCAACTTTTCATATTTTAGTTTAACAAACTAAAAATGTCAAGTTGAAATGTTGCTATTTTAAATTAAGACTATCAAGTGAATTTTTTAAAATATTTATTGAAATTTCACTATATGGATTGATTTTTACACCTACAAGTTCATTTTTGTTATTTAAATAAGTATTTATAACAAATTTTATACTTGCAAGCATAACACTGCCACTGTGATTCTTGTCTAAAAATTTAGAACTTGTGTAGAATGCCAAAAAATAGCCTTTGTCGTCATTTATTGCAAATATGCTAGTTTGATTATCTTTTTTTATAATGGGAATGTAAACAAATACATCGTTTTTATAAAAGTCTTCTATCATTAAAAGAAGTTCTTTTTTTAAATTAGAATTGGATTCATTATTATCAATTTCTTTACATAAAGTTTGAAGTTCATTAAGGTAGGACATATTTCTTTCTGGCGAGTACCATTTTACATTTGGTTTAAGGAAGATAAAGGGGTTGGAGAGCCCTTTTTTTCTATACTCGTAAGGTATTTTATTACCAACAAACAAGTCCCTAATTTCTTTTGGAGCCTCTTGCCCAACAAATTCAACTCGTCCCGCTCCATTTTCTCCATATCTATTTTGGGCGGGTTGCCACGATGATACTTCATACACATTGCGAACAATTTTATTAACAACTGCAATAACATATCTACAATTTTTCACTTTTTCAAGCGACACCTTCCATTTGTAATGTGATGCGTTGTATAAACTGCCACAATTTTTAATACGTTCTTCGTTGGTTTTGATAATTGCAAATTGATTATACATTGTTGTTTCAATATCATGTATAGTAATTTTTTCATTTTCAATTTCTGACTTTTCTTCTTGTGTCGCACCGCTAATGGAAAAAGTCTTGGCTTTTTCAGTTTCATTTTGTAAATCTTCGTTTTCGAAAACGTCATTGTTTATTCGTAATTTTTTGAAGATAACCAACAAAAACATACAAAAACAACTACTTAAAAAGGTTAAAGCATTGTTTGTTACTAACGCAGAGCAAAGTCCACCTCCGATGCCTATTATAGATGTAATTATAAGCGCTTTTTTGTGCCATAGAAATGAAGCAAGTATTGCGTATATTATCCAAAATCCACACATTGCCCCTAAAAATTCAAACATAATATTCTCCTTTGTAAATTGATAAAAACATTATAACCATTGTTTCTATATAAGTCAAGTATTAAATATTTATTCCTTATAAAGAAATATTATATTGCTTTTTGTATATAATTATCATTTCTCAAGAATATATCTAATTTTATTGGGAATATATAATATAGATATGAATTTAAAAGAAATTATTTTAAGAATTGGGTATTTTAGAAATAGGGCAAACTTAAGTGCAAGAGCATTAAGTTTGGAGATAGACAAAAATCCTGCTTACATAACAAAACTTGAAGCGGGTGAGTATGAACCATCAATGCAAGTGGTTTTAGATATTATACAGGCTTGTAAAACAACGCCAGAAGAATTTTTTTATGAAAAATACCAATCTTATAGTATTGATAAACAATCATTAAAGCTTATAGATAAACTTAACGATAAGCAAAAAAATGCGCTAAATGATTTATTGAATAAGTAAACTTCAACTAATATTGTTGAAGTTTTTTTATTCGAATATTTTTATAAATCGTAATTTTTTATAAGCATAACTAGAAAGCGGGATGTCGATTGCGTCATTTGTGTGGCAGGTTATGAAAACTGTTTGCGGTGTAGCGGGCTTTTCAATTTTAGTAACTAATGTTGTGTGATGAAAAATTTCACTGTTTATTGCAAGTTGAATAACATCGCCTTCTTCCAGTTCGTCTATCGTTACAAGTTTTCCTTTTGGCCCAAAGTCCGTTTTATTTGATATTAAAAACGAATAAAATTCGTTCACGCCACTCCAACTGTGCGAACGGTAGTTTAACGATTGATAATACCAGTCATAGTAGTTCATACCAAACCCGCCAAAATTTAGGCACTGGCAAACAAAGTTGGTGCAATCTCCGCCAATATCGTCAAAATCATAAAAATCAGGGTTTCGATATCTCCACCAAGTGTGAGCATATTCAACCGCTTTTTGCCTGTTATAAATTTGCATATAGTTTAATATGAAAAGTTATATTATAATAGTTTAAAATTAAGAAAGAAATTTGCAAAATATAGTTTGAAATTTTTTTATTTTTTTGATACAATACAAACCATAATTTGAATATATATAAAAAGCAAGATTTTTAAAATGTGTCGATAAAACATATATTGGCATTTTTTTGTCTTGTGAAAACGGAGAAATTATGCTTAAAATTTTAAAACACTTAAACAAAAAACAATGGCTATTATTAACTCTTTCTGCACTACTAATTATAGGGCAGGTTTTTATTGAGTTGCAAATTCCCGAGTTCATGGAAAAAATAACCTACGAATTGCAACAGCCACAAATTTCCTACAAAGGCATTTTAACAAATGGCGGGCTTATGCTGGCATGTGCTTTGTCTGGTGGAATAATTTCGGTTATAGTTGGTTTTTGTGCTGCCAAGATTGGAGCAAAATTAAGCCAAACATTAAGAAGTTTGTTGTATAACAAAGTTAACACTTTTTCGCCAACCGAGATGCACAGATTTAGCGTGGCGAGTTTGATTACTCGCTCAACCAACGACATCACACAAGTTCAACGCACTTTGTCCATGGGACTTCAAGTTTGCATAAAAGCACCAACAATGGCTATTTTGGCTGTAATAAAAATCGCAAACAAAAGTTGGCAATGGTCACTTTCAACCGCAGTTGCAGTTGGAATTATCGTTATTACTACCGTAATTTTAATGGGACTATGCTTGCCAAAATTTAAAAAGATACAAAAGCAAACTGACGACCTAAACAAAATTACTCGTGAAAATTTAACCGGTCTAAAAGTTATCAAGGCATTTAATGCTGAAGATTATGAACAAACAAAGTTTGATACAGTTAACGAAGATTTAACAAAAACCAATATTTTCACTTCAAAAGCGTTATCTTTCTTTCAACCAGTTTTATATGCAGTGTTAGATGCTCTTTCCATCGCAATTTATGTTATCGGTGCAGTGTTAATTTCTAAAGCATCAAGCCCTCAAGTTGCAAGCAGTTTGTTTAGCGACATGGTTGTGTTCTTCTCTTATTCAATGATGATTATTTCGTCATTCATGATGCTTATTATGATTTTCATGATGATGCCAAGAGCACAAGTTAGTGCAAAGCGTATTATGGAAGTTTTAAGCACAGAGCCAAGCATTAAAGACGGCGTGGGAATTGTGCCAAAAGAAGTTGGAACAATCAAATTCGATAATGTTTCGTTTAGTTATGCAGACGCCAAAGAGCCTGTATTAAAAAATATAAATTTTGAAGTTCACAAAGGCGAGAGCGTGGCACTTATTGGTGCAACCGGAAGCGGAAAATCAACAATAGTTAAACTTATTCCAAGACTATACGATGCAACGGAAGGCGTAGTTTATGTTGACGGAGAAAATGTTAAAGACTACAAACTTTCGCAATTATACGACAGAATTGGCTATATAAGTCAAAAATCAGTTTTGTTTTCGGGAACAGTTGAAAGTAACATCGCAATGGGCGAAGTTGATGGCAAAAAGATTACCGAACAAGATACCGAAAACGCAATTAGACAGTCACAATCACAAGCATTCGTTGAAAATTTGAATGGAACATATAGGGCAGAAGTTTATCAAGGTGGTTCAAACTTTTCTGGTGGACAAAAACAACGATTAAGTATTGCAAGAGCTTTGTCAAGAAAACCCGAAATTTTAATTTTCGACGACTCTTTCTCGGCTCTAGACTATCAAACCGACAAAACTTTAAGAAAGACATTAAAAACAGAATTTGAAGGAACTACAACACTTATAATTGCTCAACGCGTTGGAACAATAAAAAATTGCGATAAAATCTTGGTTGTTGATAACGGAGAAATTATTGCAAGCGGAACACATAAACAACTTTTAAAAGATTGTGCTTTATATAAAGATATTGCCTTGTCGCAATTATCAAAGGAGGAATTAGAAAAAGATGAAACCAAATAATAAATTTGAAAAACCAAAAAATATGAAAGGCTCACTTGTTAAACTTTTTGCTTATTCAAAAAAATATTTGCCTCTTATTATAATTTCTCTTGTTATAGCACTTGGCTCGAACATTTTATATGTTTTTGGGCCAAGCAAATTAAGAGAATTAACCAACCTGATTTTGTCTGGAATAGGGCTTGGCATGAACTTTCAAAGCATAACAAAAGTTGCAGTAACTTTGGCAATAATTTATCTTGTTAGCGACTTTTTAATGATTATTCAAAATTTAATCACGGTTAAGTATTCACAAGGCATTTCAAAAAACTTAAGAACGGACATAGACAGAAAAATAAATCGTATTCCAATAAAATATGTCGATAGCAACCCTTACGGCGAAATTTTAAGTAAAGTTACAAACGATGTCGATACCATTTCTCAAGGGTTAAGCAATAGCGTTACAAGTTTGGTTAGCAATACTGTTTTATTATTATCAACTTTGGTGTTTGCGTTCATAACAAACTGGATTTTAACTTTGGTTACAATAGTAAGTGGTGTTTTAGGTTTTGCGATTATTGGACTTATAATGAAAAAATCGCAAAAATATTTCGTTCAACAACAAAACGAACTTGGCAATATCAATGGCCATATTGAAGAAATTTATGCTGGACAAAGTGTGCTAAAAGTTTATAACGCAACTAACGAACAAAAAGAAAAATTTGAAGAATTAAACAGTAAATTATACAAAAGCGCGTGGAAATCTCAATTTTTAGGTGGAATTATGATGCCACTTATGAACTTTATTGGAAATTTCTCGTATGTTATGGTTTGCGTTGTGGGTGCAATTTTGGTTGCAAATGGCAAAACCGATATTGGAACTATCACTGCATTTATTGTTTACGCAAATTTGTTTTCAAACCCTTTAAGCCAAATTGCTCAAGCATTTAACAATATGCAATCCACTGCGGCAGCAAGTGAAAGAACTTTTGGCTTTTTGGAAGAACAAGAACTTGAAGATGAGTCGCACAAAACATTATACCTTGAACCAAGCAAGATAGACGGAAATGTTGTTTTTGAAAATGTTTCGTTTGGCTACAACAAGGATAAAACTATAATAAATAACTTTTCGCTTTATGCAAACCATGGGCAAAAAGTGGCAATTGTTGGCTCAACAGGAGCAGGCAAAACTACGATTGTTAATTTGCTTATGAGGTTTTATGAAATTGATAGCGGAAAAATCACTATCGACGGCGTAGACTCCCGAGAGTTAACAAGGGCAAATGTTCACGACTTGTTTGGAATGGTTTTGCAAGACACTTGGCTTTTTGACGGAACTATAAGAGAAAACTTGGTTTATAACAAAAAAGGTGTTACAGATGAAACTTTAGACGCAGTTTGCAAGGAGTGCGGACTAGAACATTTTATCAACACACTTCCAAATGGCTATGATAGCAAACTTGATGAAAACACAACTGTTTCATCTGGTCAACGACAACTTTTAACAATAGCAAGAGCTATGATTCAAAACAGCCCTATGATGATTTTGGATGAAGCCACCAGCAATGTGGATACAAGAACAGAAATTGTAATTCAATCCGCTATGGATAAATTGTCAAGTGGCAGAACTTCCTTTGTTATTGCTCACAGACTCTCAACAATCAAAAATGCAGATGTTATTGTTGTTATGAAAGACGGCGATATAATCGAAAAGGGAACTCACGAATCGTTGCTTAATAAAAATGGCGAATATGCTAAACTATATAACAGCCAGTTCGATACACTATAAAAAAATCCACAAAAAAGTGGATTTTTTCTTGTTTTTATTAAAAATTTTACATTTTTTTGATAAATTTTGTGATTTAGTTTAATCAAGTTCATCTTCATTTTTTCTCATATGCGGTGGCAAAGTGTGAGCAACGCTAATGCAGTAAACTTCGCTTGCACCACAATCAAGAAGTGTTTTGCTTGCTTCTTCCATAGTAGCACCAGTTGTGTAAACATCGTCAATTATTAAAATTTTCTTTCCACGAAAAAGTTTCTTATCAACAACTTTAAAAGCATTTTCCAAATTGTGTTTTCTTTCGTCTTTTGTTAACGCGGTTTGAGTTGGAGTATCTACGGTTCTAATTAAGTTTGTTGTGTTTATGTTAAGATTAAGTTCGGTTTCAAATTTCTTGCAAAGCAATAGTGCTTGATTATATCCTCTTTGTTTTAATCTTTTTGGGTTTAGTGGAATTGGCACAACAAAGTCAACATCAAAATTATTTTTCTTATATTCGTCAACTAGAAATTCGCTTAAACATTCGCCGATATATTGCTTGTTGTTATATTTCAAGTTGTGAATTAAGTTTTTAATTTCTCCGTCATACAAAAATGGAGCGCGAGCCTTTGTGAAGTATCTTTTGCTAGACTTTTTGCAGTTCAAACAAAAATTGGCAAGACTATCTAAACTCTCGCCACATTTTTCACAAACATGCTCTAACGATTTTGGAAGTTTTTCATAGCACTTATCACAAATCGAACCCTTGCATTCGTGTGGTAATTCGTCGTCACAAATAATGCAAGTTATTCCACTTGGATATAAAACTTTTAACATTCTGTTTATCAAACCATTTTCTTTTGCCATTTTTAAGCCAACTCTTTTATTATATCAACTTTCTTGAACACATCATCGTTTAAAAACTCCAATATGTCCATATCAAAAGCATATGCAAGACGATATATTGTGGATAAATTTATGTCTTTGTGTAATTCATTAAGAATATTAAAAAGAGTCGAATGTGGTATCATTGCTTTTATTGCTACCTTGTATGCATTCATATCCTTCTTAATCATTAGTTGAGTTGTTCTCAACGCAACTGCTTTTACTATTGTCATTTGTTTTCTCCTATACCAAATAATAAAACAAATGCGGTTTTATATTGTTTCCCTAAACTGAAAATTCCCCTGTAATGAAATAAAAAACACCAATATAGTCGTGGTGTTTTAAACTTTTTAATTTACATAAATTTTGTTCTAGGTTTTTAAAACAACATATCGCTTAAAAATTCAACTGTAGTCATATTAAACGCCTTTTGCAATTTTAACAATCTAGAAAGTTTATCTTTTTGTCTATCCGCCATTCTATTTTTACGACCGATAATCTAGCAGGTTTTACTAACTTATTCTTTTTTATATTATTTTTATCTAAATGTCACTAAATTTTTTGCAATAAGTTTGTTAATATTCAAAATATACTTCTACAAAAGATAGTAAATAGCATAATAAAAAATACCATTCTACAAAATGGTATTTTAAACTATTGCTCGCTATTCTTCAATAAAAGTTCCACAAATTCCATCTTTTTTTCCGTCAAGAACGGTTATTCCGTTGGCTTTGCAAAGCCCTTCTTTGTTAAACAGACAATTTGCATGGCATTCCACTTTAACATTTGCTTTTGCTCTAAACGGAGCAATTTCTGGCGCTTGCTCAAACATTATTTTAGATAATTTTTCTGGGCATACTTTGTTTGCTTGCTTTTCGTATGTTCGGCAGTTTATGTCTTTGCTAACATGAATTTCCTTTGCTTCGCAACTAAATCTGTCGTTAAACTTGCAATTCGTTTTATTACATCTTAAATCCATTTTTTCACCTCACATTTATTTTGCTCTATTTTGTTGTTTATATACCTATAAAGAAATGGGTTTATTTTTTAAGATTGACATAAATTGCTAATTAGTTTATACTAATTACACAAGGAGAAATTTATGAAAGTAATTTTGTTAACAGATGTTAAAGGCACAGGAAAAAAAGGAGATTTGTGCGATGTTAGTGACGGATTTGCACAAAACTTTTTGCTTAAAACAAAAAAAGCAAAAATTGCAGATAATTGTGCGATAAACGAAAGCAATCAAGCAAAAAAAGCAAAGGAATATCACTACGAGCAAGATAAACAAAAAGCATTACAATTAAAATCTAAACTTGATAATGTTGTGCTAAACATGAACATTAAAGGTGGAAATAATGGTAAGGCATTTGGTTCAATAACAAGTTTGGAAATTGCAAACGAACTTAAAAAACAAGGCTATGGGGTGGATAAAAAGCAAATCATGTTAAATGCTCCAATCAAGCTATCGGGTGCATACGATGTTGAACTAAAACTATTTGTTGGTATTGTTGCAAAAATTGTTGTTAAGGTTGAAATAGTTTAATTTTAATTATTGGATTATATAAATAGGTTTTATGATGTAATTTTTAATTTTGCTTATCTATTTAATAAATGAAAAGAATTGGCGAAATAATCAAAACGATTTTTTTAACAGATATTGACTTTGAGCATATTTAGGGATATAATTGATTTAGTTTAGGAGAAGATTATGGAAGAAACAAAAAAAACAAAGAAAGAAAAAAAAGGTAAAGGACTTGCCGCTGCACTTTATGGTGTGGCAATCACACTTGTATTACAAACAACAATTACAACATGCAGAACCGCTTCTGTTAGAAACGAAAGATTTAATGGAGTAGATTCAAGCTATTTTCAAAAAACAATATTTAATGTTCCTCTCATTTTGCCAGTGACAGATGGAAATGTGAATCTTAACATTGACCCAGCTTTTTCAGAATACGAAAAGCAAGAGCTTGTTAAAGGCATTAGAGAAATTGATGATATGATAGACGGTTTTGTATATACTATTTCTTTTAATGACGGCACATTAAAAAAAGGTATTAACATTAGAGCCTTTAAAGAAAATGAAAAAAATAAGTCAAATGGTATTGCTTGCGCAACAGTTAAAGCAAATCAATGGAAAGCGGAAATAACATATCCTATTACAATTAAATTTGATACTGATATGATGGAAAAAGAAAATTTTAGCTATGATACAGTCATTAAGCACGAACTTCTTCATACTTTGGGGCTTGAAGATTTATCTGATTCTAAATATAGTGATAATTTGATGTATTACGCATATAGTACCTCTAAGCCAAAATTGAACGAAGAACAAATAAAGGCTCTTAAGGTAGTTTATAGTCCAGAAAAAACAGGTGTTTTTGGACCAGTTAATCAAAACCCTAGTGTAAATTATTATGCAGGAGATGTTACCCCAGAAAACATAATTGAAGATGATATATTAACATTCTAGGGGAAAGTATGAAAACTGAATTTGATAACAAACCAACTCAACCTGCAAAAGTTATTTGGGGTAAAGAGGAACAAATAAGAACACAGAACAGAAAAAAAGTTAGAAATTCTGTTATAACTGGTACTGCAATTTTAATTGCACTTACTCTTGATTTTGGAATTAGAAATGGCTACAACATTATAAGCACAATAAGTTCCAATTCTTCAACAAGAGAAAGAGTTAAAGGTGTGGACGCTGATTTGTTTGTTAAAAACAAAATTGGCACTCCAAAACTTTTGTCTGTCACCGGGGGACAGGTTCACTTAAACATTCAAAATGAATTTAACGATGAGCAAAGGGAAGAGTTAAAAGAAGGTATTGAACAAATTGATGACCTTGCTGAAGGTTTTACATATTCGTTTGAAGGAACAGACCAAAGAAATCGTTGCATAGACATTATTCTATCAACAGAACTTGACCCTTCAACTTATGCCACAACGACTTTTTCAAGTTCTAATAACTTTTGGGAAAGATATTCAACAGCAATTCTTTATCCAATAACAATTAAAATAAACAAACAAGCGCTTGAAAATGATAGTAACTTTGATATGAACAAAGTGATTAAAAAAGAGCTTTTGCACACTTTAGGATTTAAAGATTTAACTAACAAAAAATACAAAGATTATTTTATGTTTAAAAACTCTAACAAATTTGATTTGAGTGAAGAAGAAGTAAAAGCACTATCAACAGTTTATGGTTCAAGAGACAGTGAAGCCGTGAAAACAGTTTTGCCTGAACAAATACAATATATTAAATTTAATCAAGACGAAGAAAATTTAGAGCAAATAAATTAGGAGAAAATTATGGCAAAGAAACCATTTGGTAATTTTTTAAAAAAAGCAACAAAAACAGTGCTTGGGCTTTCAACAGTTTATTGTGTTACCGCAGTTGTAACGCTATCAATAGTAGATTTTGATTCCGTTAAGCAAATGCCACAAATTCCACAAAGATTTAAGGGAGTTGATAAGTCGTTATTCGTACAAAATTCACTTGGCATGCCATATATGCTTCCAATTAAAAATGGCGTGGTGGAACTTAACATTTTAAACCAATTTACAGATAAACAACAAAAAGAAATTAAAACCGGCATTATGGAACTCGATGACCTTGCCAAAGGATTTAATTACTCTGTTACAGAATCAAGAACACATAAGGAAAAGGCAATTAACATCGAAATGTTGCCATACATAAGTGATGAAACAATAGCAACTGCAACATATGCAACACGAACAATTGGAACAGCAATTAACTATCCAATTACCATATCATTCAGTGAAAAACTAATAGATAAATTCTCTATTGATATAACACAAGTTATTAAGCATGAACTTCTTCACACATTGGGCTTTAAAGACTTGTATGATGAAGAAGATAAAGACCATGTAATGTTTTATCAGGAAACGGGTTGCGGTTTAAATGACGAAGAAATTGAGTCGTTAAACACAGTTTATGATGCAAAATATACTGGCCTATACAAAACCGAAAAACCAACATCAATTAGTTATGTTTATAAAGACGAAACAGAAAATAAAAGTTCATCAAATGAAACCACAGACGAAACAACTTTACAGTTTTAAATTTTAATTTTAAATATAAAAAAATCACCAAGTTTGGTGATTTTTTTTAACACATTATAAATAAATAATTACTTAAGTTCGATTGTAAGTCCAGCTTCTTTTAATTTTTCAGCATATTCTTTTGCTGCTTCTGTTGGAACATTTTCTTTAATTGTGCTTGGAATTCCGTCAACAAGTGCTTTTGCTTCGCCAAGTCCAAGACCTGTGATTTCTCTTACAACTTTAATTGCTGCAATTTTCTTTGATGCATCAAGTGCTGTTGCAACAACGTTGAATTCTGTTTTTTCTTCTGCTGCTGGTGCTGCTGCTCCTGCTGCTGGTGCTGCAACTGCCATAGCTGCTGCGCTTACTCCAAATTCTTCTTCTAACATTTTAACAAGGTCGTTAAGTTCAACAACTGATAAACCTTTAACTTCTTCTACAAATTTATTTAAATCTGCCATTTTAATTTTCTCCTTTTAATTTATTTTTATTGCTTTTCTGCAATAAGTTTTAAAGTGCAAGCCAAGTTTCTAATTGGTGCTTGCAACATACCAACAAGTTGAGTAAGTAATACTTCTCTTGAAGGAATGCTTGCTAGTCTTGTTACATAACTAGAGTCAACAACTCTACCATTAACAATACCGAATTTTACTTTTAAATTTTTGTTGTCTTTTCCAGCATTAACAACGATGTGTGCTGGTGAAACTTCGTCTTCGTAACTGATGGCAACAGCGGTTGTGCCTTCAAAGGAACTATCTGTGCCAGTAATGCCAAGTTCGTTTAATGCTCTAAGCATTAGTTTGTTTTTGTAAACTTTGTATTCTGCGTTTGCTTTTCTAATGTCGCTTCTAAGTGCTGTGTCTTGAGAAACTGTTGTTCCACTATATTCAACAAACACCAAACTTTTTGCTTTCGAGAACTTGTCTTTAATTTCAGCAACGATTTGTTGTTTTTGTTGTAAATTTGCGTTCACGATTTTTCCTCCTTTTATAATGTGTTATAAAAAACAAAATTCTCTATGCCAAAAGCATAGAGAACATTATAAAAGTTCAATCTACTTTGTAACCTCGGCAAGCAAATTTAAGTCTTTCGACGCTTACGGTCTTTGGCACGATATTTTATTTATTACTCGTAAATTATATATGTAAAAATGCAACTTGTCAACATATTTGGCAAATTTCTCTTTATTTTTTGTAATTTATTTTAAAGCGCAAAAACTTGCTTTATTTACGCTAGTTTAATTAAAAAAGAAAGCAAATTTTGCTTTCTTATCTAACTCTTTGATAGAACACTTCGCCTTCCTGACTTTTAAAATAAACACCAACAATTTTTTTCTTTTTTGCGTTTATAATCGAAAAGGCTGCACGCTTTCTTGCTCCGCCAAAAATATTAACTTTTTGTTGAGCAGTTTCAACAAACACGTTGTATGCACGAATTCTTCCTTTATTATCAACAACTGTAATTCCGTCATAGTTAAGCATGTTCATAAATAGGTCTGTTATTCCAATGAGTCTTGCTTCGCTTAAGCCGTTGGCTTGAGATAGTAACTTGTTAAAGCAAATTGGTTCTTTAAGCCAAATGCCGTCTTTTAAATAGCCATCGTCAACATAATCTTTGTCCACAACCACGCAGATTGTGCCATGAACATTTTTAAACACATTTTCAAAAATGTTTCTGTACAAAGTTTTCATTTCTTCAAGTTTTTTCTTTGTGGTTCTTAATTTCGAGAAACTTGCGTCAACAAATTCTTCAATTTCTTCTTTATAGTCGAGAACTTTCTTTGTAACCAAGCCAAAGTTAATTCTAACTTCTTGGTCTTTTAAACTTTTCATAATGATACAACTTGATGTGTATGCACTGGTTAAGAATGCGTAAATTTTGTCAGTCTTTTCTTTCAAAGATTTTTTCTCAAAAAGTTGAGTGTTAAAATCTTTGTCTTTAATGGAGTTAATACAACGATATATGCCATATTCGTAGCCAGATGAGTTAACATTTACATAAATATTCCAGTTGTTCAAGCAAAAAGGTGCTAACGCTTTCATTCTTGAAGTGAACATGGTTTCGCTTTCGTCACAAAACATTTGAACAGTGTAGGAAGCCGGAATTGCCTTATCCAATTCTTCAATATTGTTGGTTATTAGGATATGTGGCTTAATTGATGTTCCTTCTTCTTCGTATGAACTAATCTTGTTAAAAAAGTTTAAATATTGGTTTAATAATCCCTGTGGAAAATCAGGCCACTCGTGGTTAATAAATTCAATAATCTTGTCGGTTGCGTTTTGGTAAAAAATATTTTCAATCATGGCTAAATCTTCCTTTTTTTAAGTGTATCAAAATAATTTTTATTGTTCAAGCGTTTTTTAAAAATTAAGTTTAAAAAAACTAGTCATTTTCACTAGTTTTTCCAACAATGACTTCTTCATCACTGTATTTCATATTCAAGTCTTCCTTGGCAGTTTTTTCAACAAACCTATCATAAGAATTTCTTAAACTCTCTTCAAACTCACTTTTTTCTTGCAACTCTTGCGTTAGTTGGTTAATTTGATTGGTTTTACTATTGTTTTCGCTATTCAATTTTGCTAGGTTTACAAACTGAATTGTCAACACAACAAACATCAGTGCAATAAACGAAAATGCAATGTACTTAATAACTTTCCACTTGTCAAAATTGGTCATTACTTTAATAGTTTTTGCATAAACTTCGATTTTGGCTTAAACAAAAACATTCTCCTTGATAATTTTGTAGCACCATTATATAACAACATGAAAAATTTTTCAACTAAAAACCCTATTGTTAAATGCTCAATAAGCACTCCTAGCACAAACGAAATTAACAAGTAAATTCTAAATTCTCCAAAATTTGCTATGTTTTTTGCAAATATAAAAAGTAGCGCACAAAACAGCATATAACATAAATCCAAAACAAAACACACAACTTTGTTTTGCGATAACGACTTTTCCACCAAATTTATTGCTTCAAAAACCACTCCGCCAATCAAGCCAAAGTATAACACGCATAAAAAAATTTGTCCTTGCAAAAGTGTTTCGTATAGCATAAATTACCTATGAAAAAATTCTTTTTAAAAAGTTTTTTGAATTTTTGCTTTTTCCAAATTTAATTGAATTTACTGTGCCTTCAACATTCACGATGCCGGTGTCTATATCAAGTTTTGTAACATGAAGCCCGTTGCCTTCAATTAAAACATCATCAGTGCCTAACACTAAACTTACGCAGTTTTCGGTTGCGGAGTAAACTTTGTTCACACCGCTTAAATTCATGTCGCTTCGGTTGTTTAAAACTAATTTTGTGTTTTCATGCTTCTTTACAATTTCTTTGTTATCCACAATGTTTCTCCTTTATATATTTTTATTTATTGCTAACTTAAAATATGAAAAAAGTACAATTTATTTTTATTTGTTTGCCGTTTTTACAAAAACACTAAAAATCTCACTTTTTTTTCACTATCGCTTGTTATTTTATGCATTTTATAATGCTTTTAGTGGAGATAGTATGAAAACAGAAATTTTTGAAAGTAAAAAAGTGTATAGAATTGTTGGAGCATTAAAACATTTAGTTTTTTTTATAATGCTTTATGTTTTGGCAAGAGCCGGTATAAAAAACAACATATATCCTTTTGCGGTTGGTCTTTTTATTGCACTTTGTTGGTGTAATCAAAACATATTTTTGCTGGCGGGCGAGTTTGTTCTTGCGGGATATCTTAGTTCGTTTTCAGTCCCAGTTTTAATAACTTATGCTGTTTGTGCTGGCGTGATTGTAATTGTGTGTTTAATACATAAATCGGCAAAAAAGCCTATAAAAACTTGGCTACTTTGCATATACGCCGTAATTAGCCAAGCGATGCTTGTATACTTCAACTATGCGGTAACCGAAAGTTTAATTAGTGCGTTAATTAGCATTGCGCTATCTGTTGTGTTTATGCTTGCGTGTGTTAAAATTTTCAAAATTTTTCTTGTTAAAGGCGTGGGCTTAAAATTAACAATAGACGAGTCGGTAAGTTTATGCCTATTGCTAGCGGGTTTAAGTTTAGGACTATATAACATAAACTTGCTTAACATAAGTTTTTCAAAAATTTTTGCAATATTTATAATTTTGTGTTCGGCATATATCTATAAAGACGCCACTGCAATCATAGTGGCAGTTGTGCTGGGGCTTGGCGAGTCGCTTTATGGTGGCAACTTGCTGTGGTGTGCGGGCTATGCAATTATGGCACTTTGTGCAATTTGCTTTAGAACATCGCACCCTTATTACTCCATTTTATCATTATGTTTAAGCGATTTGGTTTTGGGACTATATTTTAACATATTGCCTAAATACACAATTTTCGATTTTATTGCCACGGCTGTTGGTGTTGCACTATTTTTGGTTGTATATAAATATATTTTGCCAGTTTTGAAAATTTTGTTTGGAGCAGGCGAGAAAAATCAAACTGCACGAAACATCGTCAATCGAAGCCGAGATGAACTTTGCAAGCGAATGTATGAAATGTCGAATATATTTTTCGATATGAACAAAACATTTAGAAATATGGTTAAAGGCGTTTTACCACTTGAAGAAGCCAAACATATGTTAAGTCAAGAAGTAATGCAAAAAGTTTGTGGAGATTGCCCAGAAAGGTATAAGTGCTTGCGAACTTTGGCTGACGAAACAAGCAAAGTGATGGATGATATTATTTCGGCAGGGTTTGAAAGAGGCAAAACAACGATACTAGATGTTCCACCTTTTCTTTCAACAAGATGTTCGCGAGTGAACACAATTTTGCAAGCAGTAAATCAGTTAATCGTCAGTTATAAACAATATGCCAACATGGTAAATTCTATGGATACAAGCCGAGTTTTAATTGCCGACCAACTTATGGGAGTGGCTGAACTGTTAAAAGTTCTTGCCAGTCAAACTCAAAAAACAATTAACTTCGATAGTGAAAAAGAAAGCCAAATTGTAGACGAACTTAATTACTATAACATTTTGGCTAGCGATGTTGCTTATTTTGAAAAGGATACCGAAACCGTGAATGTAAGTATGTTGGTTAAAGATAGTGACCGCAACAACGATAACATTATAAAAGTACTTAACAAAATTTGTGGTTTTAAAATGATTTTGTCATCACAAGTGCCAAGTCAAACACCAAATTTCTACCTTAACACTTACACCACCGCACCTAAATATGATTTAATTTACGGAAGCAGTGGCTGTCCTAAATTCCAAAACACAATAAGCGGAGATAGTTATTCGTTTATCAAATTAACAGACGACAAAGTTCTTCTTGCCATTTGTGACGGCATGGGAAGCGGAGAGCAAGCCCAACGAACAAGCGACACTGCAATCAATCTTATTGAAAACTTCTATAAGGCTGGCTTTGATAACGAAATCATTTTAAATTCTGTTAATAAATTTTTAAGCATGAGTAGTGAAGAAAATTACTCTGCGTTAGACCTAGTTGTTGTAGACCTAAAAACAAGCGGAGTTGACTTTATTAAAGTGGGCGCTCCTGAAGGGCTTATAAAACATAGCGTAGACACTGAAATTTTGGAAAGCGGTGCTTTGCCACTTGGAATTTTGGAAGAGATGAAACCAACAATACTAAAAAAACTTGTCACAAGTGATGATATGATTGTTATTGTTAGTGATGGCGTTATTGATGACTTTGGTAGCGTGGAAATGCTTAAACAATTTGTGAATAATGCCCAAACCACAAACCCACAAACAATGTCCCAAATGATTTTAGACGAAACTTTGCTAAAATGTAAAAACGAGCCAAAAGACGATTGCACCGTTATCTGTGCAAGGGTGTTTCCAAGAATTTAAGTTGAAGGACAAAATAAACATGAGTTTTTAATTTAAAAAAAAGAGTGATGTTCACTCTTTTTTTATGTGATAATTTTTCTTAAACCAACAATTTGCATCATAAACTTTTCATTTTAAAGATGTTCACAAGTGCTTTGCTTTAAATAGATAAACCTAAGTTGTTAAGGTTTTAAAATAGCAAATCGCAATCATTATATGATTATCTTAATCCTACGAGTTTGTCAATAGAAATATTAAAAAATTTTGCAAGTTTTATTAGTGAGTACATGTTAGGTTCTCTCAAACCATTTTCCCATAAGCTAATCACGCCTTTACTTACGCCTATAGATTTGGCAAGTTCAACTTGACCGATTTCTTTTTCTAGTCTCAACTCTCTTAAGTTATCTTTAAACTTGTTTGCTTCTTCCATATAAATATATTTCTCACAAATGTAAGAAAAATACTTAACTTCTTACAAAAGTAAGAATTATAATTTTTTTGATATTAACAAAGCAGGAATTTTATGGCATTTTGTAGTAAGTGTGGTAAAGAGGTGAATGATGAAGCAGAAATTTGCGTTAATTGTGGTTGCAGAATTAAAAACGAATCGTTTATTAAATCGAACGACGGCAAAAACGCAATAAGATTTGCACTAACATTTTTCTTTGGCTTTATTGGAAGTTTTATAATTAACCATACAAATTTAAAACCAAATGGCTGGAAATCAAGAACTTGTGCTTACTTTTTTCTTAGTATAGTTACACTTGGAATTTATCCATTAGTTGCGTCAATTTGTAATTTTTCATTTGATGCTGAAAAATCGTCTAACATTGGCTATTTCAAAGACTAAACCATTTGCAAATTATCACTTTAAGGCTTAACAAAAAAATGTGCTTGCTGTGAATAAGACGCATAAACTAACTAATCAAATAAACTAAAGTAATTGAATTTAAGCAAAATAAAAAACGAAAGTTGAGAATGCTTTCGTTTTTTATATAAAAGAATATTCAAGGAACCAAATTTTTAAATTTTTTTAAACTAAATATTATTTAATAGCGTTACAAGATTTAATAAAAAAGAATGACTTATTGTCACTCTTTTTAGTTTAATTGAAACTATAGCAAATATAGCATCTTGTGAAACACAACTTAAAAAACTTTAAAATTTATTAAGTTTAGAAATGTATAATATGGCTTTTCTATAACTTCAAAATTTCACTCACGGAGCAAAAAACGAGGAAGTATATTCTTCAAAATATTTTTAATTTATTACTTAATGATAACAATAAAATGGCGTTCATATTCTTCTTTCAAAAAGCGTTTGTGAGGTTCGGGGGAATCGCAACCCCCGATGCTTTTGTAACTTTTCACACTGAAAAGTTAATAATTATTTCAGCCATTAGCATTTTTTTAAATGCGTGTTGGCGTTAAGAACTTTTGTTGTCCTTCAAATAACTTTTGTTGTCCTTCAAAATAATATCTCAAAAAGATTTTATTTATTGTCCTTCAAAGATGTTATTATAAACATCAACAAATATTCTGTTGCGTTTTCAAGCGACATTCCCCCCGACTTTGTTTGATAGTCTAGATTAGAGCAAAGTTCAACAATGCTTTTTAATTTTTTCGCACCAATTTTTTGGGCTTGTTGCTTGCTTAACGAAACAGCAAATTCTTTAACTTTAAGTTGAGAAGCAATTTCACTTGGCGAGCCTGCAGAGATTAAAGAATAAAACAACCGTCTAAAATAGTTTTGAACCACAACAAGAACACTGCTCATGGTTTTGCGATTGCTCATAAGGTCTTGCTTGATTAACTCCATTTTTTCGTAGTCCTTATTTATTATGCTGTTAGTAAGTTCAAAAATGGAATATTCAAGGTCTTTGGGAACAGACTCTTTAACATGCTCGGCGGTAATTTGTCCGCCACTTAAAGCAATAAGTTTGTCAAGTTCAAGCGAAATTTTCGATAGGTACCCGTTGGTGTAGTCAATAAGCAAATTTATTGCATCAGTTGTTATTGAAGCATTTGCAGATTTTAATTTTGCCATAACCCATTTTTGACTTGTCGATTTATCAAGTCTTGCACAATCAACCAAAGTGCAAGGTTTTTTAATGCTTTCAAAAGCGGTTGCATTGTCAAAGCAAACAATAGCCAAAACTGTGTTTGGGTTAGGCGATAAAACATAGTCTTTAAGTTGAGATAAAGTATCATTAGCGACTTTTGAAGCATAGTGCTTTAACACTACAAGCTTCTTTTCTGCAAAAAATGGCAGTGTGTTTAAAGCATTAAAAAATTGATTATTGTCAAGTTCGTCGGTGGAAAACACTTGTTTATTGAGATTGTTTCTCATTTCACCGCCAAAGATTGCCTTTTCAATAAGTCCAACGCTCGATTCAAGCAAAAAATTGTCCTCTCCAAAAATTAAATAGACAGGACTAATTTCACTTGATAAACTTTTTTTAAGTTCTGCAAATTTCATATATTCATTTTATCAAATTATGCTGAATATGTAAAACAATAACCGTTTGAAATTTTTACATTTGAAACATCTCCGCTAGGAAGACCGTTGTCGATGCTTTTCAAAATTATCGTGCCGTCATAGTGAAGAATGTTTTTTAACACTTCAATTCCGGCGTAATTTTTCTCGGCAATTATAATGTCGTAAGATAACTGTGTTTCCTGCAAAATTTTGTTTGCTTGATTTTTTGTTAGCGAGCCGTTAACCATTAAAACATTCGAGTCATAAAACGAAATGCTAATTGCTTTAATTTTGTCGTTAATTTCAAACAAATTTATATTGCAAAAGTTAAGG
This sequence comes from uncultured Clostridia bacterium, assembly GCA_934749845.1. Lineage (GTDB taxonomy): Bacteria > Bacillota > Clostridia > Christensenellales > UBA1242 > CAKVNM01. The sequence continues at coordinate 92,999 of CAKVHQ010000001.1, read as the reverse complement.
GAAATTTGGTTGCCGTAGAAAGTTGATAACACTGTTTTTGTTGGCAACTTTTGTTTAAGACTTGCTATATTCGCTTGGTCTGTTTGTTGTGGAATGATTACCGATTTAACTTTGTACTCTCGGCATAAGTCGTTTATGTTTTTCTCAAGGCTTGCGTCATACGATGGAATGATAAGAGTGTCTAGGTGATAAATGCGTTGCTTGGTTAATGACTTTTTTAATGAGTAAAGTTCGTAGTCTTCGCCAGAGCCTATATTCACCAAAATTCGTTGGTTTGTTGGGCTTGTGATTATAACGCTGTTTGGCAAGTTTTTATACCCAAACACATTGGTGCTTGAAAAGTTTATTTCCATGTTGCCAAATATTATGCTTAAAATGATAATCGAACTTACTATGCCTGTTAAAATTAACTTTGGCTTTTTGGTTAGCATGGTAAATTTAGAGCAAGCAAACAAGGCAAAGTAATAAATTGTTTCGCCAAAATTTCCAAACGAACTTATTCTAATGTAGCCACACTGCGCCAGCATGGCACTTAAAGTGCATAGGCTTGTTATTGCGTAACCCAAAATGTGATATAAAAATCCAAACGAAAAGATTATGTTAATAATAAACACAATAAACAAAATGCAAAATAAAAGTGAGAAAATTGGCAGAATAACAAGGTTGGTTAGTAAACTTATTGGCGAAAGATAGCCAAAATATTTTGCAATTATTGGAAGCGTTGCAAGTTCTGCCGAAATGGTAACTGCAAAGCATGAAGATAAAAAGTAGGGCAGTTTTATTTTTGTTAGGAAGTTGGTTATTGAGCCACAAAACAGCATAATTCCAAACACTGCACCAAATGAAAGTTGAAAGCCAATGTCAAGAGCGTAGGCGGGATTGATTATAACAAGAATTATGCCCGCCAAACATAGTGACGACATTTTGTCTTGCTTGCGTTTTACAATTAGTGATAGAAGCAAAACCAAACTCATAATACTTGCTCTAACAACCGAACTAGCAAATCCACATATCCCGCAGTAGAATAACAAAAGAGCAGTACTAATAAAAAATTGAGCGGTGGAGTTTAGCTTGAGCTTTTTAAATATAAATGCAAACAGTGCAACGATAAACCCAACGTGCAAACCTGAAACCGATAAAACATGGGCAATTCCGCTATACTTAAAATTTTCGTAAGTTTGGTCGTCTATCGCATCTTTGTCGCCCAGTAGCAGTGCTTTGCTAACACCGTACGCTTGCTCACTCATGCTTTCAAAAAGCAGTTTGTCGGTTTTAATTGCAATCTTTTCAAAAATGTTGGTTCGACCTTTTGATAATAAATTAACATCGCTTGATATGTAGCCGTTAAACAAAATCTTGTCTAGAAGCATGCTTGTGTTAAGATTGTCGTCGCCAGCAACTTCTGTTTTAAACACAACAACTTTGCAGGAAATTATGTTTCCAATTTCAAGGTTAAAGTCTTGGTTGTCTAGAATTTTGATTTTAATTTTAAGATTAAACTTCTTTCCGTCTTTTGTTATATTTTCCAAAACTATGTGAGTGGAATTGATATTTTTAACTCTTGCAGAAATTTCAATTTCGGCTTTTGTTTCGGTTTTACTAATCAAACTGTCTTGAATGGACAGCGTTCTTCCAACAATTCCCAGTGTCAAACACATTCCAAGCAAGAAGCTTAAGGTAATTAGCAAATAAGTTTTACTTAAATGTTTCAATCTTGACTTGGCTTGCAAAGTATCTTCACTTTTTGGTTTGCTTCGTTGGGTTAATGCAGTGTCCAAAACAACCACGCCCAAAAGTAGCACAAAAAGTAGTAGTGTTAACACAATTTTGGCAGTGTTCCTGCATACAATGTTTTTCACACAAAATATGCCCAGCAATGTTCCACCAAAAATAAACAACAGTGGTCTGTAATTAAACAAGCGATTTTTCATATGTATCCTTTTTGCTATTATATCATTTTAAAATTGTCTTTCCAAGCAAAGTTTGCTTTTGTGATTTTTCGGTTTTGAGGGAGGAGATATTTCACTAACCCTTGCATAGAACTTTTGGCTTTAAAAACAAAAGTCGCAATAGGAAAGTATTACTGTAATTTATAAAGTTTAGCGGGCTATAAGGTATCTATAAAGTTAAGTACTTATAGAACATATTAAGCCAAGAAAGAATTTCTTTAAAGTTTTTCGACATTTTTCGCTTTTAAAAAAATTTTTAAAATATTTTGAAAAAACGCTGTTTTTTGCTTGTCAATTTTTTTTTAGTTTATTACACTATGAATGTTTATAACAAAGAGTATAAACAAAAATATTAAAAATAAAATAAGGAGAAAAACAAAATGGTTAAATCAAAAAAGATGAGTAAATCAGCAGTAGCTATCGTTCTTTTAAGCTTGCTCTTAGTTTTGAGCTTGATCTTAACAGCAACAGGCGCATGGTTTACATACACAACAAAGAATGATGCCAACGGAACAACAGGTGAATACAAATTCCGTGACGGTGCTATGAGCGCAACAATCGGCGACATGAGTGCTGACTTTGGTAAAGTTTATCGTGGAGAAAACGTAATTGCAGATCATGCAGACGTTATGCCTGGTGATGTAATCAAAGGTGGCTCACTTGAAGTTTCATTCGAAGCAAAAGGTGAAGGTGCTTACATTGTTTACAGAGTTGGTGAAGGTGCATGGAAAGTTCTTAGCGGTGCAGATGCAACAGCAGAAAACTTAACAGCTTCAAAAGCTCCAATTAACAAACTTACACTTTCAGTTGTAGACCTTGAATTAACAGGTGACAACTATGACAACACACACCAAGGAGCACCAGTTGATGTTTCAACAATCGCACTTGGCGCAGTTGAAATCAGAATGATCCAAGTTGAAAATCTTAGTGCAGCACAAGCTTTCGTAAAATTGACAGCTGATTCATTCCAAGCAAACAAAGCATAATTTAGTTTTATGTTAAAAAAAAGAACGGTATTAGCCGTTCTTTTTTTGTGCTTATAATTAAATTAAATTTTTTTAAAATAATAAGTGTTTTTTCCAGCGCCATGTTTTTCAATAATATTGTCGTCTAAAAGTTTTTTCAAAGAACTTTCGATTGATTTTACGCTTAAACTTGGGCAAAGAGCAACTACTGAAGATTTGTTAAACTTGCCAATTAAAGATGAAATTGCTTTTTTTACCATTTCTAGCGCAGGTGTGTTTGCTGAAACAATTTCGACTCTTTCTTCAAAGTCCCTATATGCCGAAATAATAGTGCCAAGCAAATACTTAATAAAGCTTTCAGGATTGTCTTTTCCGCACTCCCAACCTTTTTGAGATTGTTCAAGTGCATCGTAATATAATGTTTTGCTATTTGCAATTTTTGCTTCAAGGGAAATATATTTTCCAACCAAGTAACCACACTTATAAAGAAGCAATGTTGTTAGTAGTCTACTCATTCTTCCGTTTCCGTCTAAAAACGGGTGAATACACAAAAAGTCGTGAATGAAAATAGGAATTAAAATTAAAGGGTCAATTTCGTTGTCAGCAACAGCAATATTAAACTGCTCGCAAATACTTTCCATGGCACTTGGCGTTTCAAAAGGCGATAGTGGAGTGAAAATAGTGCGAGTTATTCCATTTTCGTCAGTTCCACTAATATAGTTTTGCACCTTTTTAAAAACTCCGCCTATTGCTTTTGCAGAATGACTATATAGCATTTTGTGAAGTTGCAAAATGTAATTTGTTGTTAGTGGAATATATTCATAATTGGCATGTATCGTATTAAGAACGTCTCTATATCCCGCAATTTCCTCTTCATCTCTATTTTTAGGTGCTGTTTTTTCGCTAACTATTTTTTGCAGTCTTGTGCTAGTTGTTCTAATTCCCTCAATTTCGTTTGAGTATTCAGTGCTTTGAACTTTCGCAATATCCACTAACTTTTCAAGTTCCTGTGGCTTTTGCTTTAAAAACATTTCTTGTTTTGCTTTTAGTTCATGAATTTGTGCAACATATGAAACTATTTCATTATCCCATTTTTTTTCTTTTAAAAGTGTATAATTAAAAACTCTCATTTTTTAAAACTCCTTTTCTCCTAAATTATAGTCAAAAATAGGAGAATAGTCAAGCATATAGGAGAACCTAACTTAAATAATATTAACAATTCAACAAAAAAAGACATTTTATTATGATAGGATAAAATGCCTTTTTTAATTTTAAGTTGTTGTGGTTGTGTCTTCGCTGGTTTCGTTATGATTTTTATTATAAAACTTAAGTTGATTATTCTTAATAACAAAATACTTATCATTTGGCATTTCAAAGTATAGGTCATAACTGCCAACTTCTATTGTTTCGGTAACAGTAAAGTTGCCGTTTAGCACTTTAACTTTATATAGAATAATTTTATCAAATCGTTTTACGTATACATTTAATGTTAAATTGTTATATGTTGTGTACTCTTCAAGATATATGGTTGCATCACTGCCATATCCAAGTTCAATGAACGGATAGTTTATTCCTTTTCGCTTTATGCAAACTCGACCATCTTTCATAATGTAGGCTCCATAGATGTAAAAATTGTCTGCAATCAATTTATCGAAAACTTTTATTCCTTTGGTTTTAACTAAATCGTCGGCAGGTTCGGTTATAAAAGTTCCAAATGCGCCATTTTCCAAATATATACCAAATGATGCATTTTGATATCCATAACAACATGTAGGGTATATTTGTGGATAGTTTACGGAATCGAAAGAAATTATTTCATAAGTTAGTGTTGAAGACTCAAAATTATTTTGTAATTGTCCTGCATGCAATTTAAAGTCTTTTGTTCGCTTAAATTTGTAAACTTCAGTTCCCATTTTAAAATTAAAGTTATACTTAACCATGTTGTGAGTTGTTTTACATTCCATTGCTTCAATTCCGGTGTCTGTCCACTCGATGGTATCTGTGTTATGCATTTGGTCTTCATCAATTTCAAAAGTTTTTATGTGACCTGTAGTACAGTCGGTTAAATAATATTTTCCATTTATCCAAATTGCATCTAATGGACAAAGTTTATTTAAAATGTCTGCGTTAGGTGCCGAAATTTCTGTTTTAATGTGAGTGTATGTGATTATATTATCGCTTACCGTTCCTTGATATTGAACCGTGCAATATATGTTGTTTGCTCGACTCTCTTGGTTTAAAGGTAGTTCATAAAGAGTGTACGAAACATTTTGTTGCTCGGTGCCTGCTTCCATTGCTACCAATCGTTCATCAAAAAGTGTTCCGTTTAAATATGTTTTTATGCAAACATTTGTGGTGTTTTGAACCGCAAGAGTGTGAGTAATTGTACAGCTTCCGTCTGCGCCAATTTCAGTGCAAAAATAAATAGTTGGAGTTGTAAGGCTTGTTCGGTTTGTTGTTTCAAAGTAGTAATCTCTTTCATCAAAGTCGTAACTTTTAAAAATTGTGCCAGCAGGATAGTCGCTGTAACTTTTTCCAACATAGTAGGGGTCGGGTGGGGTTATATATTTGTTAAGTTGAAGCTGAAGGTTATCGCATTTTGCTTCAAGGCTTTGGCAGGTGTCTTGCAAATCGTCTACGGTAGAAGAAAGTTCTTCAAAGTCCGCACTCGAAATTTGCGAGCCGTCGCCATTAACCAAATTGTCCAAATGGTCCCTAACTTTAGTCATAACTGGTTTTAGCACTTTTATGCGGTCTTCAAGGTCGTAGTCTTTCGTCTTTTCGGTTGCATTTAAAAAGTACTCCAAAAAATCTTTAAAGTATTGTTCCAAGTCGTTGCTTAAACTATATGCCCTTTCGGTGTGGTTAGTGTATTGAATGTCGTAAGCCATAAGGTTTTGTGCAGTAATTATCGCTTGTTCGTGTGTTTGAGTAAGTTCCCTTTGAATGCTTTCAATTTTTGTTGTTATTTGAGAAATATTTTCTCGCATTCCAGCAACGCCACTTTCGCTTAAATCGTAGTGGTTGTTTAAAAGCATATCAACGTCGCTTCTTAAGTCGTCAATCAATCGGTTTAGTTTTGTTTGTTCCATAAGTTATCTCCTAGTATCCAAACTATACACCACCAAGTGCAATTTTTCCAGTTTTAGTGCCAAAAACTAAAATCGGGTGTGTGCTGAATTTAAAAATGCTTGATTAAATTGATGCTTGATGCTAAACTATAAGCATTAGGAGATAACCATGAACATAAAGGAAATTGAACAGAAATGGCAAACTTATTGGGACGAAAACCAAGTGTATAAATTTAACAAGCAAAGAGCAGACAAAAAGTACTACTTGCTTGAAATGTTTAGTTACCCAAGCGGAGCAAAATTGCATTTGGGACATTGGTGGAATTTTGGCTTGAGTGATAGTTTTGGCAGATTTAAACGAATGCAAGGCTACGAAGTGTTCCAACCAATGGGCTTTGACGCTTTTGGCTTGCCAGCCGAAAATTACGCAATAAAAACAGGCATACACCCAAGTGACAGCACTCACAAAAACATAGCCGTTATGGAGCAGCAACTTAAAGGTATGGGAGCAACTTTCGATTGGGACTATGAAATTAAAACTTGCGAACCAAACTACTACAAGTGGACTCAATGGTTGTTTTTAAAGTTATACGAAAAGGGCTTGGTATATCAAAAGTATGCACCAGTAAATTGGTGCCCATCGTGTAACACAGTGCTAGCAAACGAGCAGGTTGTAGACGGTAGATGTGAACGCTGTGACAGCGTGATTATTCACAAAAAATTAACACAATGGTTTATTAAAATAACCGATTATGCAGAAAGACTTTTAGACCATTCTCAACTTGATTGGCCAGAAAAAACTATTGCTCTTCAAAAACATTGGATAGATAAATCGGTTGGGGCAGAAATTGTGCTTAAAATTGACGGAACATCAAACAGCATTAAAGCCTACACAACAAGGCTCGACACCTTGTTTGGTGTTACATTCGTTGTTGTTGCACCCGAACACCCAATGATAGACGAACTTGTTAAACCAGAGCAAAAACAAGCGGTTGACGAGTATGTGTTAAATTCAATTAAAAAAAGCGAAATCGAACGAACCAGCACAACCAGTGCCAAAACAGGAGTGTTTACCGGCAGTTATGTTATTAACCCATTAACCAACGAAAAAATCCCTGTGTTTGTTGGGGACTATGTTATTGCGTCATACGGAACAGGCGCAGTTATCGGCGTTGGCGCTCACGACACTCGTGACTACGATTTTGCAAAACGCTTTAACCTTGAAATTAAACAAGTTATATCAAACAAAAATGGCGAAACCACTTTGCCATACACCGAAAAAGGCACACTTGTTAATAGTGGAGAGTTTAGCGGACTGGACAGCGACACTGCCATTTTAAAAATGGTTGAAAAACTTGAAGAACTAGGGCTTGGCAACAAAAAAATTAACTACAGATTAAGAGATTGGTCTGTTTCAAGACAAAGATATTGGGGTTGCCCAATTCCAATGATTCATTGTGAGCATTGCGGAACAGTGCCAGTGCCATACAGCGACTTGCCAGTAAAACTTCCATATAATGTGGACTGGACACCAAAAGGCACAAGCCCACTTGCTGGCGACGAAGAATACATGAATTGCGAGTGCCCAAAATGTCATCAAAAAGCACGCCGTGACCCAGACACGCTCGACACCTTTATGTGTTCAAGTTGGTATTATCTTCGCTATCCAAACGCACAAAACGATGACGAGCCATTTAACAGCGAATGGACAAATAAAATTTTGCCAGTAGATAAATATGTTGGCGGAATTGAACATGCTTGCGGACATCTTTTATATTCCAGATTTATCACAAAATTCTTGCACGATTATGGCTACATTAACTTTGACGAACCTTTCAAAAGTCTAGTTCATCAAGGCTTAATTTTGGGCTCGGACGGTGTTAAAATGAGCAAGAGTCGTGGCAACACAGTAACAGCCGATGAAGTTATTAAGGATTACGGTAGCGATGTTTTGAGAATGTATCTCATGTTTGGCTTTAACTATCTTGAAGGTGGTCTATGGAGTTTTGATGGCATTAACGCAATAAGCAAGTTTGTTGAGAGAATGTCAAAGATTATTGAGAAATGGTCTCAAAACATTTCGGCACAAAATGTGCCATATGGTAGGGACGAAAAACAACTGGAATTCGTTCTCAATAACTCCATTCAAGCAATCAATCAAGATATGGAACGATTTTCATTTAATACCTGCGTTGCAAGAGTAATGGAAATCGTAAATCAAATGTACAAGTATGACGCACTAGAACAAAAAAATTCTGCTGTGATGAGAGATTGTGCTTTCAAACTTTCGTTGCTTGTTGCACCAATGCTTCCACATATTGCCGAAGAATACTATGATTGGTTCACAGGTCATAAAACTCACAAAACAGTGTTTGACGAAACTTATCCGGTTGCAGACCCTTCAAAACTCGTTAAAGACGAAGTTGAAATTGCCGTTCAAATTAATAACAAAATTGTTGCAAAAATGCTTATACCATCAAACGCAGAAAATTCTGTTGTTGAACAACTTGTAAAGGAAAATCAAACCGCGCAAACCGCACTTAATGGCAAAGCAATACGAAAAATTATTGTAATTAAAAACCGTTTGGTAAATATTATTGCTGGCTAAATTTTAGTAAGTGAGATTATTATAATTACAAAGTTTAAAAAATTAAATAAATGAACATAAATAATTGCCTTGTTTTTCAAGGCTTTTATTTTATAAAAATTTTATAAAACTATTGAACAAATTTTTAAAGTGTGTTAGTATTAGTTAGAGGTAATAATATGAAACAAATTTTTGAAAAAAACGATTTTCAAATTGTAAGATTTGATAATATTGATTTTTTGAAAAACCCAGAAGAATTATCAAAAATGTTTTCAAGCGTATTTGATAGTGCGGAAGACGAGTCTGTTATGGAAGATGGCAATGTTGAAACAACGCTTTACGACTTTTTCTTTGACGAAAAAGGTTGTTTGCTTTATTTTATGCTAAAAGATGATAAGCCAATAAGCACTGCACTATTTTCAACAATTGATAAACATAAACACCTAGAAATTGTTGGCACTCACGAAGATTATAGAACACTTGGTTATGCAAAAACTTTGCTAGACTGTGCGTCAGTAGACTTGGCTAAAAATTATAAAACAAAGTATTTTACTGCTTGCGTAAACGAGGAAAATTACAAAAGCCAAAATCTTCACGAAAGCTTTTCAAGAACTAGTGGCGTAAGAACAATCACAAATAAGTATAACGACAAAGTTGAGTGGACTTTTGATATATCTAAACTTGCAAGAGAAGAAGAATTATCAAAATTACTATAATTAGTAATTTCTTGACATAAATTGCTTTTGCTAATATAATTATGTTAGCGAAAGTGTGAATACAAAAAAACAGGCGGAAAAAATATGAAAGTACTAAAATGGGTTTTAAGAATTATTCTTTGGCTAGCAGTGGTTATTCTAGCAATAGTCGGTTTACGCTTTTTAATTCAAGGTGGATGGACCGAATTTAGTGATAAGTTCAACGAACTTAATAAAAATGTTTGGTCTTGGATTAAATGGTTTTTTAGCACGATGTTTAGTAAGTCATAAGCAAAAATTTTGTAATTCACACGCAAAGATTTTAGTTTAACTAAAGTTTTTGCGTGTTTTGTTTTTAAGGAGAATATATGAAAAAAGAAAGTGCAAATACAGATTTTGTTCAACTAGAGAAAAACATTTTGTCGTTTTGGAAAAATAACGACTGCTTTCACAAGTTGGTTGAAAAAAATAAAAACGGAAAGCGTTTTAGATTTTTAGATGGTCCTGCAACTGCAAACAACAGACTTGGTGTGCATCATTTTTGGGGAAGAACATTAAAAGATATTGCCATAAAATATAACACTATGTGTGGCAAAAGTTGTCAGTTTCAAAATGGCTTTGACGCTCAAGGAATGTGGGTTGAAGTTAATGTTGAAAAAGAACTTGGCTTAAATGGTAAACCAGAAATTGTTAATTACGGACTTGATAAGTTTACAAACAAGTGTATGGAAAGAGTAAACTACTATGCCGACCAAATCACAAACCAATCAATAAGAATGGGACAATGGATGGATTGGGAGCATAGTTATTTCACAAACACAGACGAAAACATCACAAGCATTTGGGCATTTTTAAAGGAATGCGACAAGCATGGATGGATTATTAAAAAGAACAGACCAATGGCTTGGTGTCCAAGATGCGGAACAAGTTTAAGTGAGCATGAAATGGCTGGTTCATACAGCGAAGTAACACACACAGCGTTGTTTATTAAACTTCCTGTTTTAAACCACGATTTCAAAATGGTTGCATGGACAACTACTCCATGGACATTAACCGCCAATGTTGCTTTGGCTGTTAACCCAGAACTTGTTTATGTTAAAGCAAAACAATTATCCACTGGCGAATTGCTTGTTATGGGCAAGGATAGTGTTCAAAGAGTTTTGAAAAAAGACTACGAAATTGTTGAAGAATTTACAGGCGACAAACTTGTTGGTTTAACCTATGAAACATGCTTCCCAGAACTTCAAGAACAAAATTTTGTTCACCGAATTGTTGCTTGGGACCAAGTTGATAATAGCGAAGGAAGTTGCGTTGTTCATATTGCTCCGGGTTGCGGTGCGGAAGACTTCGAGTTAGGCTTAACCGAGAACCTTCCACAAATTTGCCCAATAAACGACCAAGGCATTATGCTTGATAACACTGGCTTTGTTGCAGGTAAAAAAACAACCGATGTTGTTGACGATGTTGTTAACAGATTGAAAAGTGATAACAAACTTGTATACTCGCATCAATATAAGCACAGTTACCCACATTGTTGGAGATGTAAAACAGACTTGGTTTACAAGTTAATTTCAACTTGGTATATCGACATGACTGAAATTAGACCAATGCTACTCAAGGCAATCGAGCCAGTTAAGTTCGACCCAGATTATGCAAAAAAGCGTATGATAGATTGGCTTAATAATATGGGAGATTGGAACATTTCACGAAGCAGATTTTATGGCTTGCCACTTCCATTCTATGTTTGCCCAAAATGTAATAAACTTCATGTAATTGGCAGTTTGGAAGAACTCCGCCAAAAAGCTGTTGACCCATCTCTTATTGACAGTTTGCCAAACATTCACAGACCTTGGATAGACGACATCAAAATTAAATGTGATTGTGGCGAAGTTTTAACAAGAATTCCAGAAGTTGGCGATTGCTGGCTAGACGCGGGAATTACTCCATTCAGCACAAAAAAATTCTTTACCGACAAAGCGTACTTTGAACAAAACTTTCCAAACGAATTTGTTTGCGAAATGATAGAACAAATTAAATTATGGTTCTATTCCATTTTGGTTATGAGCGTTGTTTTAACTGGCAAAGCACCATTTGAGAGAGTTTGCACCTATCAATATGTTAAAGACGAAAACGGCAACGAATTTCATAAAAGTGGTGGAAACAGCCTTGAATGTGACGCTGTTGCCGACAAAGTTGGCGCGGACGCAATTAGATATTTGTACGCCGGTGCAAACCCAACAAACGATATGCGTTTTGGCTATACCTTGATTGACGAAGCAAGACGAAAAATGTTGGGACTATGGAATGCCTACTCATTCTTTAACACCTATGCAAGCATCGACAACCCAGCCCTAGAAAATTTTGTTCCAAATAAGCAACAATTTTCAAGCACAGATAAATGGTTAATTGAAGCAACTAACAATTTTGTTGCTAATTCAAATAAAAACTATGCCGACTATAAACCATCAAATGTTGTTAAAGACTTTGAACTTTTAATTGATAATTTAACAAATTTCTATATTAGAGCAAACAGAAGAAGATTCTGGAAGAGCGAAAACGATGGCGATAAATTGGTAGCCTACTATGTGCTCTATAATTCATTAAAAGCAATTTCAGTTGTAATGGCTCCAATAATTCCTTTCATGACAGAGCATATTTGGCAAAACATGGTAAGAGCAATTGAAAAATCTAGCCCAGAAAGTGTAATGCTTGCATCTTTCCCACAAAAAGCGTTCGATTTTAGTTTCCCAGAATTTATAAGTTATGCACAAATCACACAAACTGTTATGAGTTTGGCAAATCATTTAAGAGCAGAAAACAACTTAAAGGTTAAACAACCACTTAAAAAGATGTTTATTGTTAGCGATAACAAAGATGCAATAAATGCACTTAATGCTTATCAAACAATAATCAAAGATGAAGTGAATGTTAAAGAAGTTGAAGTTACAACAGATGTTCAATGCTTTAATACCTATTTCTTGCAACTCAATTTCAAAATGGCAGGTGCTGTTTTGAAAGGCGATGTTCAAAAAGTTAAAAAATTGCTTGAAGAAGCATCTTTTGAACAAATGCAAAACTATGTTGCACAGTTTGATAGTGGAAAGGTTTTGGTTGAACCATTTGGCGAACTCGACTCTTCGTTGTTTGTTAAAAATTCAAAACCAAAGCAAGAATTTGTTTTGTCCAAGGAAGGCAATTTAACAGTTGTGTTAGATATTGAACTTGATGACGAACTTGTTAAAGAAGGTATCCTTCGTGAAATTATTCGAAATGCTCAAGTTTTACGAAAAGAAGCAAATTTCAATATTGATGCAAGAATTAAACTTTCAATTACTACAAGTAGCGATAAGTTAAGCGAAATTCTATCTCAAAACAAAGAGAAAATTATGCAAGAAACTTTGGCAATTTCGTTTAATGAAAACTTTGAGCCAGACATGGAGAAGACAATCGAACTTGATGAAGGAACTTTACTATACAAACTAAAAACTTTATAAAATAATATAAAAAGTGTGCAAAATAACAAAATTTGCACATTTTTTTAATATTTTAGTAGCGTTTTTACAATTAGAATATTTATAGCAAAAAATATTGTGTATATTGACAAATTGGCATTTGAGTGGTATGCTTATTTTATAAACGGGAGAAATTATGACATATAACGAATTAGTGAAAAAATATCATATTTTAGTTCCTTTAGATGTGGAAAATAAGAAAGTTTTATTATGCGCAAACAAAATTGATAATGCTTTTGCGTTCTTTGAAAAGCAAGATGATTGTTTTGTTGAACCAAATAAAACTATTACAGATAAACTTAATTCTGTTTTTGAAAGACCACGCACTCCTTATTTCTTTATAACTTTAGATTCTAGTTTATCCCAAAAAATGAAAACAAGCGTTGTTCCAGCACTTGAAAAAACTTTAAAAGATATTTTAGATGAACTTTCCTTTTTAAACAAAGATATTTTGTCTAGAATTCAAGATAACTTTAAACATCTTACCATAGTGGAAGAAGACTATGATGAAAGCAAAGGAATTTGTAAAAAAGAAAATGTTACGGCATTTTATAATCCCACCGATAACTCAATGTCAATTCCAAGTGCCTCACTAAAATTTAAGCCAGAATTTTTTACATATTATGTTCAACATGAGTTAATTCATTGTGCCAGCAGTAACAAAAGTTTAAATAAAGTTGGCTTTACAGATGTAATTTCGTGCTATGACAAAAATGCTTTATTTGTAATTCCTGCTTATTTGGGTCTAACCGAAGTTATGACCGAATATGTTAATATCTATATCTATAAAAATCAAGGTCGAACTCGTCCAGACCCACAGCACCTTTCTTATGATTATTCACGAATCATACTAACGCCACTACTAGAATGTTTAGATTTAAACAAACTATTTACATACTTTTTTGGTTGCGATTGTGATGGGTTTGTTGATTATTTTGCAAATGTATTTCATTTAAATAATACAATGCAAGTTTATAGACTTTTCAATCTTGTTGATGCATGTATTCAAGCAGAAACGAAGGGATGTGATATCAACCTTCTTTATCAATGCTATAGTGAATTGCTTATAAGTTCGTTTGATATCATGCTTAATAAATATGTCGTTGAAGGTAAAAATTTCTCTAGTCTTACACTTTCTTCTTGGTTAAGAGATTATTCATCATATTATGACCAAAATTTAGTGTATGCTAAACTAAAGCAATCTAATGAAATAAAGGAATATTTTGAAAGTGCCAAATTCTGCTTTTCAAGACTTAAAAATTGCTTGCAATTTGACCTTGATTTATCACGAAAAGATTATAGTGAAAAGTTTGGAATTATTTTAAGAAGCATTATGTATGGAATGCCACTTCTTTGCGATGATAATTTTGAAAAATATAAGACTTTTGAAATATTTAGTTTAATTCTATCAATTCAAAATTATGGTATAATGAATAACCGTGCCTATTCGTTAAATTACCAAGCTATTTTTTCCCTACTATTTAATCCAAACAATAATTATTTGCCTAAAAATAAGGTAAAGGCAGAACAACTAATAACGAAATTTTTGTCAATAAACCAAAACTATAATTTCGACATGGTTAGCATTATAGACACAAAAATGTTAATGAGCATTTGTAACAAAAATAAGGCATTATTTAAAGTTCTATTTCCAAAACACGAAAAACTCTTTTTAGATAATTTGGAATTATTAAGTGATGAACGAAAAGAGTATAATAAATTTTATAGAGCATTTATGAATAAATGTGCCAAACTAGATTCAACTTCTGGTCTTAAACTTGTTTACGACTACTATATGAGTTTCTCGTTAAAAAATCGAACGGATATTGATTTTCAATATCAACTTATGGAAGATGTTGAAGCGTATATTTTCAAAAACAAACCAAATAACATGTATAAACAATTTTGCAAACTTTTGTCGCTTGAACAAGAACAATATTTAAGCGAAATTCGTTCAAATAAACATTAAATTGTTGCAACTATTTCTGTTAAAGTATAAAATAATTAGAATTATTTAGTAAACTTGATTTACATAAGAATTTCTTTATTTGCAAACATCTATAGTACGACTAGGAATAACAGTTTAACAATTATCGGGTTTTAGTAGTTCCCATAAAAAAATTACTTTCTTGCACCTATGGTGAAGTGGATATCACAATGGTCTTCGGAACCATTATGCCGAGTTCGAGTCTTGGTAGGTGCACCAAATTTGTCTAAATCGAATACTGTTAAACGTATTCGATTTTTATATTTATAACATACTTGCCAAACTCATTAAAAAATGCTACCCTATTTATAGGAGTTTTTTATGACAAAAATATTCAATTTAATCAATTCAGAATGTCAATTTATTCAAGAAATGATTAATATGGGAATGACACAAATAAGAAAGGCAAACTTTCAAAAAAAAGGATTATATTATCAATCATTTATTTGTCTCACTGTTGGTTTAGAAAGACTTTTAAAATTAATAATCATATTAAATAATTACAATGACACTAACACTTTTTACACACAGGAGCAATTAAAAAGACTTGGACATAAAATAAATAATTTATATTCAAAATGCGTAAACATCGGAAATAAATATGGTGTAGATAAAAAATATTCTGAGAACGACAATATTTATAATAGTATAATTGATATTTTATCTGAGTTTGCAGATAATGGGGATAATAATCGTTATTACAACTTAAATTATATTTCCGAAGTTAACACAAATGGATTTATTTTACCTAAAGATACAATGTGTAAATGGTATGAAAATATAGACGAATATATTTACAACAACAAAATTAGTATTAAAAAGAAACAAGAAATAGAAACATGCAGTAATTTATTTGGTCATGTTTTGAATAAGGGTGCGCTAATAAGATTTAATTTGGAAAATAGTATTCTAATTAATGATGGAATAAGCTTTTGCTTAAATATAAATCGTCAATTGGCTTGTCAAAAATACAGAGTATTATTACTTGCTCAAATTGTTAGATATCTATCAAATATTTTAAATGAATTATGTGATGCGTTCTGGCTAAAATCAGATGATGATATACCATATTTTTATGACTATTTTAGAGTATACAGATGCGATGATAATTTTTTGAAAAATAAAAGAAATTTTTACGAATAATTTTTTAGTGCGGTTTATGTCGTGAAAGGTGCTTGACAACAAGACAAAATAAAACATAATATCAAAAAAGCGAAAAGAAAGAACATAATTGTTCTTTCTTTGTCTTTTTTGGCGGTTGTCAAGTTCTCAATGGAATTATTAACCACTATTATTTTTTTGTTTCAATTATAGACGGAATCTGTTTGTCTAAAATTGCTGTAAAAATAAAACCTGCAATAAACAAAATTGCATCAGAAGACCCAAATATATCAAAACCTAAAACCTTATCAATACCAAATATAACATAAATGCCTGTAATAAGAGAATAAGTAATAAATTGAATATTAAAATTTTCTAATAATAGCTTTATGTATCTTTCTTTCGATTTTCCTTGCTCAAATATTGAAATTATAAAAGGAAAAATTAGATAAATTAAAACTCGATATAATATTAACAAGCAATGACTTTTAAATTTATAATTTTCGTAAAAAACATAACTATCAAATTCTTGTGGCCATTTTAAAAGATATGCCATAACAAGTATAGCAACAAAATAAAGAAAAAAATATAAAATTTTTATAGGTGCTTTTTTCATTAAAGTGCCTCAAATAAAGCAATTATATTTTCAATAAAAGTTCTATGAATATTGCTTATATCCAAAAACGTTTTTCTTAAACTTTCTTTTTCTTCATCTGTTAGCTTATCTTTACTATCAACTATATCTTCTACAAATAATAAGCATTTTTGCCTTTTATTTTTAAACAATGACTTTATAAAATCTTTTGCATTTTTTAAAATGCTATCTCTATCAAATTTTTTTAATGCATTCTTTATAGCCTTATAAATTTGTCCGAGTTCTTTTTGTGAACATGATGAAATATCTTTTTTAATATTTTCTACTAAACTATCTAAATTGGTGTTTTTCGTTGTAAATTCTCCTATTTATTATTATATGACATTTTGTGAAGAAAAACAATACAAAAAAGCTTAAATTATTTTGATTATTTAAGCGTTGACAGTAATTGGGAACCTCGTGACTACTTTTATTATATTCAAGGAGATTCAAATTACGAAGAAGCCTTGTTATATAGCCAAAGCAATGCGACATTAAATAACGAACTTATTTACTATATGTATTGGGACGAGCATTTGGAACAAAATGGAACATCTCAAAGTTGTGACTTTTATTTTCCTATTGCCGAGCCTAAATTAGGCAATGTCGATTTAGTTGATGAGCTTCAATTTAATGGTGGAGGCGGAATGAGAGATTGGAAGAGAGCAAGTTGCTTTAATGACCGCTCGTCCTTTAGCAATACAACCACAAAGATTAGGTTTGATTTTAATAATTGCAAGCAAACCAACGTTCTTCGTGTTACTTCCCTAAACTTAATGAGTGTTGCATCTACGGTTGCTCAATATAAGGCATATAACAAAGTTTCAGTAAGTAACCAAGATATAAACAAAGAATGGTGTGACCGTTGGATAGACGGACGCTCAAACCCAATCCTTCACATAAAAGACCCAAACAATACTCAAATTTCGTTTAGTGTTCCATACACAGAAGCCGTAAGAGGAAGCACTGCAACATTTTCAAAACAACAAGCCGAATCGTTGCAGTATTTAGAAAATAATGCTTGGGACGGAATAACAAATGCATCTAACTTAAAACCGGGTCAAAAGGTTTACATTAACTTTATTCGTTCTGACGACAGCAAGCCCTGCAGATTTCTTTTGCAAGTAAACTCTATTAACGGCAATACGGTTTATGCAAAAGGTCTTGGCTATGGAGATACAGGAACTGAACTACATCATAGGGTAAAAGGCTGTGATGTAATATGTAACGATGTCGAGATTAGGCCAGAATTAACTTTTTGCATCATTAAAACTATTTTTATGAATAACCACTCTTTAAAAAAAGCGTGAAAACTCACGCTTTTTAACTTATTTTTCTTAAAACATATTTTGCATGCTTAACGGGAACGGGAGAACAAAAACTGCTTACATTTTTATCAATTCGAATAACCTTTCCAAGCGTACCCATTTTTATTACTCCCACAGGAACAAGAACTTTGTCGCCTTCTTGCAAATCTATGATGGTGGTTAAGTACCAAAAGATTTTTCCTTTTTGTTCGCCTTCTAAAATTTCAACTTTCGCAAAATCGTTATATTCTTCGCCTCTAATCTCTCCACCCGCTTCGCTATGAATCATACTTTCTCCTTTAAATTTACTATTAAAATTAACTTTAAAAGTATATTTATAATGCTTAATAAAGTCAAGTCGTTCACTTTTCTTTAAGGCGTAAAATTGTATTAGGGTACAAAAATTTACAAAAAAATTTCCATTTTTTAGGGTACGAATTAGGGTACAGGCACAAAAAAAGCACCTTTGAAGTATTTTCAAAAGTGCTATTTTTGACCGTTCTTTCGGCTTGTTTGGTGGGGCTGGTCGGACTTGAACCGACACTCTTTCGAACACGCCCCTTAAACGTGCGCGTCTGCCATTTCGCCACAACCCCATAATTTAATTCCGTGCTATTATATCATGTTATTTTTAATTTTGCAATAATTTTAACTAAAATTGTCGATAACATTTTTTTAATAAAAACCAATATATTATAGTTTTTTTTAAAATTACAGTATCGACCCTATTTTTTGCAACTATTTGTCGAAAAAAGGGCTATTTCAATAATAAATACTACAAAACAAGCATAAAGTAAATAATATAAACGGAGAGTGTAAATGTCGATTTTAGTTGCTATTATTTTAGGCTTGGTTCAAGGTCTAACCGAATTTTTACCAGTTAGTTCAAGCGGGCACTTGGTACTGCTTGAAAAAATTTTTGGAGTGGAAAACAATGTGATTTTGTTTGATGTTGTTCTTCATGTTGCAACTTTGCTTGCGGTTATTATTGTTTATCGCAAAACCATTCTTGAACTAATCAAACACCCGCTTTGCGAAAAAATGCAAAAGCTTGTTTTTGCCACCATTCCAACTTGCATTATCGCTTTGCTTTTTAAAGGGTTTTTTGAAAATTCGTTTAATGGCGAACTATTATATCTAGGCTTTATGGTCACTGCAATCTTTTTAATTATCGCTCAAATCGTCAGCCAAAAAGAGTATCAATATAGAAATTTAAGTTATGGTAATTCAATCGTTATTGGAGTGTTTCAAGGGCTTGCCATCATGCCGGGAATTAGCCGAAGTGGTAGCACAATAACAAGTGCTATTGTTCAAGGGGTAAGAAGAGAACAAGCAGCAGAGTTTTCGTTTTTGCTGTCCATTCCAATAATTTTAGCAAGTTTGGTATACGAGTGTTTTAAACTTCCCGGTTCTACAATAACCATTTCCGCTCCTTGCTTTATTGTGGCCTTTATCGTGGCTTTGCTTGCGGGTGTGTTTTCCATTAAAATCATGCTAAAAGTGGTTAAAAAGGCAAAGTATTGGGGCTTTAGCATTTATCTAATTTTGCTTTCGATATTCTTAATAGTAAATAAGTTTGCTTTGCATTTGTTTTAATATTAACTGTTTTAGTTTTTTAGTTGTTGTAAATATTAAATAATTACACAAACTTTTAATATGTATTTTAATTATCATGCAAAAATTAAAAAACTTATAAGCCAAGGAGAGTTTGTTAGGTTTGAGATTGTAGAGAACTATCATGGAATTAAGCCTGCAATGGTTTTATATTTTAAAAACTATCCGCCCATGCCTGTTCGGGAACACCGCTTTGAAGAGTATTTTAAAATTTTTGATAGTCTTAAATAAAAGTAAAAAAAGCAGTCCAAACAGACTGCTTAATTTATTTATCCATGCAAACATAGGATATATTTGGTAGTCCCAAGGGGAATCGAACCCCTGATACCGCCGTGAAAGGGCGATGTCTTAACCTCTTGACCATGGGACCATTTAGTTTTGTAACAAAGTGGTAGCGACGGGTGGACTTGAACCACCGACCTTCCGGGTATGAGCCGAACGCTATAACCAACTAAGCTACGCCGCCATATTTATCGACTTTTGCATTATACACTATTTTGTTAAATCTTGTCAACAGTTATTTTTTATTTTTTCAAATAGTTTTTTGTTTTGTTAGGAAATTAAAGATTTTTTTAATTGTAGGTTAGTGAAGCATAACTTTTTTTATTGAAAATGTTTGCAAGTAAATATAAAAAATCATATATAGCGTATAGCAAAAAATATGCTTAAAAAATTGACAGTTTTTTTGAAAATTGATAATATACTTTCATAGGAGATAATTATGGGATTATTTAGTGGAATTAAAAGACAATTATTAAAAGTTATTGAATGGAAAGACGATAGCAAAAACACCATCGTATATCGTTATCCATTAACCGACCGAGATGAAATTATGACAAGTTCAACTTTGGTTGTTAGAGAAAGCCAATACGCAGTTTTTGTTCATAAAGGCGAAATTGCAGATATTTTTGGACCAGGCACACATACTTTGGAAACAGGAAACATTCCTTTCTTAACAAAAATGTTAAGTTTGCCACAAGGTTTTGAAAGCAAAATTAAAGCAGAAGTATACTTTGTTAACAGCAAACAATTCACAGGTCTTAAATGGGGAACTCAAAACCCAATTATGATGCGTGACAAAGAGTTTGGCAATGTTAGATTAAGAGGCTATGGCGTTTATTCTTTCAAAGTTGAAGACCCAAGAGTTTTCATGAAAGAAATGTTTGGAACAAATGCTTTATACACGGTTGACGATGTTGCAACTCAATGTAAACCAATGTTAATTCAATCAATCACAGATGCTATTGCAGAAAGCAAAATTTCAGCACTAGACCTTGCTGCCAACTATAAGGAATTTAGTGAAGCAGTTGTAAAAGCAAGCCAAAAAGAATTTTCAGCTTTCGGTTTAAAACTTTGCACAGTTGTGTTTGAAAATATTTCTCTTCCAGAAGAAGTTGAACAAATGCTTGATGAACGCACAAAAATGGGCGTTATGGAAGACAAGATGGGAACATACACCCAATTCCAAGCAGCACAAGCAATGCGTGATGCAGCAAAGAACACAAGTGGCGGTAACTTGGCTGGTTTAGGAGTTGGTCTTGGTGCAGGCGGTGCAGTTGGAAAAATGTTTAGCGAAAGTTTAAGCACAGAAAACAAGCCAAAAGCAAAAATGACTGAATGCACAGAATGTGGAGCATCTATTCCAGAAAACTCAAAATTCTGTCCAGAATGCGGTAAAAAACAAGGCTTAACATGTCCTAAATGTGGCGCTTCATTAAAAAAGGGTGCAAAATTTTGCAGTGAATGTGGCGAACCATTAACAAAAGCAGAAAAAACTTGCGAATGTGGTGCGAAATTAAGTGCTGACGCAAAATTCTGTCCAGAATGTGGAAAAAGCGTAAAATAATATGAGTAAAATTGAAGCAAAATTCAAAAAATGCAAAAATTGTGGCGGAAACTTGGTGTTTTCGCCATCTTTGCAAGCACTGTATTGTGATTCATGTCAGTCGCAAGAAAGAATTGATACAGAACCTTTAACAAAAAAACACGATTATAATGTTTTGGATACAAAAAAATATGTGACCGATGGAAAAGGACATATTAAATGTCAAAATTGTGGTTCTAGTGTTGAAACTAGTGGAAACGACTTGGCGGTTAAATGTCCGTATTGCGACACACCATTAGTTGTTCAAACCGATAACTCTTCATTTTCACCTGACTTTATTATTCCATTCAAGTTTGATAAACAAGAGGCGGGCGAGATGTTTAGAAATGGCGTAAAGAAAAAATTCTTTTTGCCAAATAAGTTTAAGAAAAAGCCACCAATAGACAAAATTGAGAGTTTTTATTTTCCTGCGTTTTCGTTTGATGAAGATACATTTACAAAATATAGTGGAAAATTAGCAAACGATAGAACCGAGCGAACAGCAGACGGAAAAGTCGTAACCAAAACAACCTATAAAACAATTAGTGGCACAAAGCAGTTGAATCATGAAAATGTTTTTGTTGAAACTAGTTCATACTTAACACAAGAAGATTTGGAATATATTTTGCCTTACGGAACAAGACAACTTTATAAATACGATGACAGATTTGTTATGGGCTATTCTATGGAAAAATTATCAAGTTCTCTTGATGAGTGCAAAAAGACCGCCGATTTAATGATTGATGCGTCAATACGAAACAGCATTTTGTCGGGATACTCTTACGACAGAGTTGTGTTTTTGAACACTAGCACACAGCGTAGCAATATAAAGTATGCTTATGGTGCTTTGCCGGTTTATAGGCTAACATATACATATAAAAACAAAGAATATAAAACATTATTAAATGGTCAAACAGGCAAAGTGGGTGGAGGCTTGCCGAAATCCAAAATAAAAATTGCTCTAACAGTTTTGCTTGTTCTTTTAATAGTAATTGGTGTTCCGCTTCTATGCTTTTTGCTTGGCGGGAATAAGTAAATTGGGTCTTGCAAAAATTTTTTAGTGTGTTATAATGGAGTTATAAAATACTCCATTTTTTTTGAGGTGAAACATGAATGATTATATTTTAGCATTATCAAGTCAAGATATAACAGAGATTTTAGGTATGTGTAATTATAAGTTGGTTAATCCAAATGGCAAATATTTTACGCTTGAAAGAGATAAAAACGGGCAATTTTCGGTTGTATGCTACTGCACGGAATTAGAAAAACCAAAGAATAATGCGGAATTTGAATTTTATAAAAAAATTCTCGAAAAAGGCAAGAAAAGGGGAAAATTAGGCTTTATGGTGGCTTGTTTAGCAGTGGATTGTTTTATGACTCAATTTCATTCTAAAGACAAAAAAGCAGAGCAAAAAGTGCCTTATGTGAGAAAAGTTAGATTTACTGATTTTTATGTTGAGGAGTTGCGTGACAAAAAACATAATTCTCAAAATTTGTTTGAAAGACAAATTAACAAAGTGTTTTATTTATATATGGTAGAAAAGTTTGGTTTGGGTTATAAACAAAGTTTTGAACAAGACGAAAAAGAGTGTTTGCAATAAAAAACGGCTGTTTAGCCGTTTTTTTAATAATTAGTTGCCATAACTTCAAAGTATGCTTTTGCGTGTTTGCAAACAGGACAAACTTCTGGTGCTTGCTTGCCGATGTGAATGTGTCCACAATTTCTACATTTCCAAATTGTGTCGCCGTCCTTACTAAACACAAGACCATTTTCAACATTTTCAAGAAGTTTTAAAAATCTTTTTTCATGCTCTTTTTCAATTTCTCCAACACCTTCAAACATCTTGGCAATTTCTTCAAAGCCTTCTTGTCTTGCTTCTAGAGCAAATTGTTTGTACATATCTGTCCATTCGTAGTTTTCGCCAAAAGCAGCGTCTTTTAAATTTTCGATAGTGCCTTTAATCTCGCCACCACAAAGAAGTTTATACCACATTTTTGCGTGTTCTTTTTCATTTTCAGCAGTTTCCAAAAAAATGCTTGCAATTTGTTCAAAACCATCTTTTTTTGCTCTTGATGCAAAGTATGTGTATTTGTTTCTTGCTTGACTTTCGCCTGCAAAAGCGGTTTTTAAGTTTGCTTCGGTTTTTGTTCCTTTAAGTTCCATAATTTCTCCTTTAATTTTTGTTTTATCTTCTTTATTTTAAGGTAATGAAAAAAAAATTGCAACAAATTTGTTTATAGCAAAAATTTTTTGTGCTATAATTTTTAAGAATATGTTTAGCAAAGATTTTTATGGAACAATCTATATGCGAAAAAGCGAAAAAGTGGCAAAAAACTTTTACGATGGTTTTTTGCTGTTTTGCATTGTTATATTTTTGCTAACATGCATTTTTAATTCTATTTTCTTCCCAGCAGAAGTTATTGGAACATCTATGCAACCCACAATAAATACCGATTACACACCACAAAACAACAAAACCGATTTGGTTTACGCTTCAAAGCTTTTTGGCTTTTCAAGGGGAGATATTGTTTTGGTAGATTTGCCAAGACTTCAAGATGAAGCCATAAAAAGACTAATTGCTGTTGGTGGAGATTATTTAGGTTTTGGCGATTTAGATAAAATTGATGAAGATAGAATTTACTTGAATGGTAAAATCTTAATTGAAGACTATTTGAAAGGAAACAGCAATATAGATTGCGTTAATCGTTTTAAGGACATGATTCGTGAGCATATCACAAACAAAGCCACAGGATACACGGTTGTGTTTCAAGACGGAATGTATCAAATGAAGTTAGATAATGACTATTGTGTGTTTTTGGGCGATAACCGAGATGTCAGTCAAGATTGTTCAAGGCTAGGACCTCAAAATATTAGTTCAATTCATGCAAAAGTTTTCATTCATATTCCTTATGGCTATAACTTTTGGACATATTGGTCCAGCAGACTATTTGGACATAAATTTTAAAAAAAGCACAATTTTGTGCTTTTTTTATGGTAAGTTAAAATATTTCAAAATTCCGCAAAACACAGCATAGCAAAGTTTGTCTTGATATTCTTCATCTTGTAAAAGCAGTTCTTCTTCTGGGTTAGATAAAAATCCACATTCCATAATAATTGAAGGAACATCTAAACATTTGCAAATGAAAAAATCTCCACCAAGCGTTAAATTTCTAGCGTTGTCGATTTGCTTAACAAGTTCATCTTTCACGCTTTCGGCAAAGGCTTTGCCACTTTCGCTGTCTGTTAAATAAAACACTTGAGCACCCTTTTCGCTTGGCAGGGTAAACTTGTTCATGTGGATAGACACAACAGCCTGCGCGTTGCTTTTTTCGATAATCTCTTTTCGTTTTTGCATATCGTTCTTTTTTAAATTGCTTGCGGTTTTGTCGTATAATCCGTCTAATGTGCTTCGTGTTTTAACAACTTTAATGCCAACAGAGTTTAGCAGTTTTTCAAGTTTATTAACATAAATCAAATTAAGTTCACATTCAGTAACTCCCGTTTTAGTTCCCACCGAGCCACCATCAATTCCGCCATGACCAGCATCTAAAACGATTGTAAGGTCGTAGGGTGAAGCAACTGTTTGAGTGCTTGCTAGCGCCCTAAGCAAAAAGCCAAATGAAAAAATAAACGCAATAAAAGCCATGCAAACCAATGTTGCTCTTTTAGTAAATACTGAATACATAAAATTTCCTCTATATATTATATTGCCTATATTTAGGAAATATTATTTCTTGCAAACTATATTTGATAGAAATAAATTTATATAAAAGATAAATTAAAAAAGAATTTTGAATTGGCAAATTGTGTGGTATAATAAATGCGAAATGAATTTTGAACAATTTTTAATTAGTAACGATATGACAATCACTAAAGCAGAAGCACTTAATCATAATGTGCTTGTGTTTGCGTTTGTTGGAGATGCTGTTTTCACGCTTTATGTTAGGGAATTTTTAGCATCAAGTTCAACAAAAAAAGCAGGAGTGCTTCACACCGAAACAAGCAGGTTTGTTAAAGCAAGTTTTCAAGCACATTTAATAGATTGTTTATATCCTGTTTTAACAGAAAGTGAAATGCGAATTTGCAACACAGCAAGAAATATTAAGACTCACAACATAGCCAAAAACAGTAATTTGGAAGAATACAAAAAAGCCACAAGTTTTGAAAGTTTGCTTGGATACTTATACATGACAAAAGATAATGCAAGACTAATGGAAATTTTAAATATTTGCAAACAAAAAATAATAGAGGAATAATTATGAAAATTGAAGGAAAAAACGCAGTTAAAGAAATTTTAGATTCTAACTTAAGAATAGATAAAGTTTTGGTACAAAAAGATTGCTCAGCTGATATTAACGCCTTGGTTAGCAAACTTAAGAAAAAAAATGTTAGAGTGGAATTTGTGCAAAAACAAATTTTAGACAAGCAAAGTGAAAACGGCAAACATCAGGGAATTATCGCTTATGCTAGCAACTATAACTATGCTCAACTTGATGATATTTTGGCTTTGGCACAAGCAAAAAATGAACCAGTGTTTTTGCTTTTAGTTGACGAAGTTAGCGACCCACATAATTTGGGCGCGATAATAAGAAGTGCAGAATGTGCTGGGGTTCATGGTATAATTTTGCCAAAAAATCGTGCTTGCCAAGTTAACGACACTGTTATAAAAGTTAGCACAGGTGCGTGCTTTAATGTTATGATTGCGCAGGTTACAAACCTTAACGATTGCATTCGAGATTTAAAAAAGAAAAATATATTCGTTTACGGCATGGAAGCCGATGGCAATTCAATTTACAAGACGAATTTAACCGGAAACATTGCCTTGGTTGTGGGAAGCGAAGGTTTTGGAATTTCAAGGCTCACAAGGGATTTGTGCGATGAAATTATCAGCCTTCCACTTCTTGGAAAAATCAATTCTTTAAACGCCTCAAATGCTTGCTCAATTTGCTTGTATGAAGCAGTAAGACAGCGTATCATTAACAAATGAGAATTCGTTTCAAATTTTAAGAAAGCTTAAAATTGATTACTGATACTAATTCTCAAAAAGGAGCAAAAATGGATCAATCTTCGCAAGATGTTGAAAAAATGCTTGATGAATATAAACCTCTTGTGACTTCTGTTGCTAGAAGATATTTTTTGGTGGGTGCAGAGCCAGAAGATTTAATTCAAGAAGGCATGATAGGGCTTTATAAAGCCATTCAAACTTTCGACCCATTAAAGCAAACATCTTTCAAAACCTTTGCACTATTATGCATTAAATCTCAAATTCAATCTGCAATAAAATCGGCAAACAGAAATAAAAACAGAGTGCTAAATGAGGTTATGCTTGAAGATAACGAAGAGCAAATGTATCTTGTTATAAGCAAAGACCCAAACCCAGAAGATAGAGTTATAAATCGTGAAGATTATATGCAAACAAAAAAGGAAATAAACAAATCTTTAAGTTTGCTTGAAAAGCAAATTTTAAAGCAATACTTACTTGGAAAGAATTATCAACAGATTGCAGACACTCTTTGCTTGGATAAAAAAAGTGTTGATAATGGACTTAATAGAATTAGGAAAAAACTTGCCCATTTGTTATAATTTATGTAGGAGAAATTTATGTCACATTTAGTGTTATATAGAAATTTTAGACCTCAAACTTTTGATAAAGTTATTGGTCAAGAATATATTGTTAAAACCCTTAAAAACCAAGTGGAAAACAATAGTTTTGGACATGCCTATTTGTTTTGCGGAACTCGTGGAACAGGAAAAACAAGCTGTGCAAAAATTTTTGCAAGAGCAGTTAACTGCTTAAGCCCAGTAAATGGTAGCCCTTGTGGAAAATGTGAAGCATGTTTGTCTAACCTTAATGGCGGAAATTTAGACATTGTGGAGATTGACGCAGCAAGTAATAATAGAGTTGATGAAATTCGTGATTTAAGAGAAAAAATAGGTTATTTGCCAAGCGTAAATAAGTATAAAGTTTATATTGTTGACGAGGTGCATATGTTAACAGATAGTGCCTTTAATGCACTATTAAAAACTTTGGAAGAACCACCTAGTCATGCAATATTTATTCTTGCAACAACCGAACCACAAAAATTACCTGCAACCATACTTTCAAGATGTATGCGCTTCGATTTTAAACTTGTAAGCGAAGACGACCTTGCTATGCACTTAAAAAATGTTTTAACAAAAAGTGGAATAAAGTTTGATGAAGAAAGTTTAAAACTTATTGCCAAGAACGGGAGAGGCAGTGTTAGAGATACTCTTTCTGTTGCAGAAATGTGTAGTGCATATTCAAATGGCAACATCACTTATGCTAAATGCCAAGAATGTTTGGGCGTGACCGATTTTGAAACAATATCAAAAATATTAAACTCCATTTTAAAGCAAGATGCAAAACAACTTTTAGAAATTGTAAATAGCCTAAAAAATAGTGGAAAAAATTTATCTGGTCTTGTTGACGATTTAATTGAAAATGTAAACAACATTTTAACCATAAAAGTTATGGGGGATGCCAAGGAGTTTTTAAAACTTCCTTCAAGCATTTATGATAGTTTACAGCAGTTATCTTTGACTGCCGACAGTGCTAAATTGGTTTCAATTTTAAAAACATTGGCAGAAACAGATAGTAAACTTAAAATGTCTTTGAACACAGACATGGTAGTGCAAACAACCTTGCTTTCTTTAATATTTACTCAAAGCGAAGTTGAAAAGTTAAGCACCAGATTAGATGACCTTGAAAAAATCTTAAGTGAAAAAACGGTGCTACCCAGTAGACAGAAAGTAGAAGAAAAAAAAGTTATTGACAAAACTGAAAAGTTAGATGATTTTATTTTAGAACAACAAATTCCAAGTTATGATAACTTGCCATTAAGTGAAGAAAAGGCAACGCTAGTAAAAGCGGATATTGACTTTGCTGACAATAACATAAACAAAGATAGTTTAGAAGCCAAGAAAACTTTTGGCGAACTGGCTAACAACTTGCGAAAGTCAGGGCAAATGATGGTTTATGCTATGCTGGGCGATGTTACGGTTTCGCAAAATGGAAACACTTTAATTTTGCAAGCGGATGATTTAACTTATAAAGGCTTGGTGGAAAACAAAAAAGTTCTCGAACAGGCTTTAAAGCAAATTTCATCGTTTAACCTTGAAATTGCTTTAATAAGCGACAAACAGCAACAAAGCACGCAAGATTTTTTAAAAGAAAAGTTTGGCAATAAATTACAAATAGTATAAAATTATTAAAGAGGTATTAAATATGAATTTTAACGGATTTGGTGGCGGAAATATGCAAAATATTTTAAAACAAGCCCAAAAAATGCAAGAAGAAATGCAACGAAAACAAGAAGAACTTGAAAATTCAACAGTAACTTCAAGTGTATCTGGTGGTATGATTGAGTGTGAAATGACAGGTTCAAAAGAACTTAAAAAAATAAAAATCAACCCACAGGCAGTTGACCCAGACGATGTTGAAATGCTTGAAGATTTAATTGTTGCTTGCGTAAACGACGCATCAAGAAAAGTGGACGAACTTAAAGAAGAAATGCTGGGTGGCTTGCCAAAAGGCATGTTTTAAGAGGATAAAAAATGAACAATATTGAATCGGTTGACAGATTAACAAATAGTTTTACCAAACTACCAGCAGTTGGCAAAAAGACTGCCGAAAGATATAGTTATGCAATTTTAAACATGCCACTTGAACAAGTTGAAGAATTTGCAAGCAACTTAATTACCGCAAAAAAAATGGTTAAGTTTTGCTCAATTTGTGGCAATTTTAGTGAAAACGATATTTGTGATATCTGCGCTAAAAGAAATCACGAAACCATTTGTGTTGTTAAAGAACCAAAAGATATAATTTCTATGGAAAAAGTTAAAAACTACGATGGAGTTTATCATGTGCTTCACGGAACTTTGTCGCCACTTAACGGGAAAGGTCCAGACGACATAAATTTAAAATCACTTCTTCAAAGAGTTCAAAATGGTAATGTTAAAGAAGTTATTATGGCACTTAATAGTGATGTTGAAGGCGAAGCCACAAGTATGTATGTTTCAAGGCTTTTAAATCCACTTGGCGTTAAGGTAACCAAACTTGCTCAAGGAATTAGCATGGGCAGTGATATTGAATATCAAGATGAAGTAACATTAACAAAGGCGCTAGAAGACCGTAAAACAATTTAATTTCGTCTTTATTGTTTTTGTTTCATTTTAAATGTCTTGATAATACAATATAAAAAATACATCAATTAACTCACTTTATTGTGAGTTTTTTTATGTAAAATTTTATATCGTTTAATATTGATTTGTAAACATTTTACTATGTTATTCATATATAATGCCGAGAGGGTAAAAATGGAACAATATAATGATTTTGCAACTGTGGCAGATGAAAAAGTGGGTGAATTTAAAAAGGCGTATCAAAAAGCAATGAATGTTGATAAGGTGGAAATATTAAGGGGAGATGCTAACCCAAACGAAAATAACGACACATCAAGGTTTATTGGCAACAGTCCAGTTACAAACCCAATAAACAACGAGCCAAGTTCTTCTCCAGTTAATTCTCCGTCAACAACGCCTAACCAATCAAACAACAATTCTCCATCAATAGCTCCAAAAGCCAAAAGTAATTCTCTTAACCAATTTAACTTGCTTTTGTTTATTATTATGCTTGAACTTATTTACGGAAATGGTGGTAACGGTTCGTCTTGTTCTAGGTTTTAAACATACTAGTAAAAGGTGTGTAAAAGTTAAAGATTTTTACTATACTTTTAAGCGATGATAAAATAGTAGACTGTAAAATTTTATTTTTTTGCAAAAAAATTGATAAAAATCGTTAAAACAAACTAAAAAAAATTAAAAATATCTTTAAAAATTAAATTTTAGCCTAAATAAAATCCTTATTTTATTATTGTAAATTATTTGTTATTACATAGTAGAACAATAAAAAGCACAAGGTTTTCCTTGTGCTTTTTGTGTTTTACTGTTATTAACAAGAAGTAAAATTATGTTGCAATTTGAACCACAGTTAACATGGCACTTGGTGCACCAGATGATGTTATAGTTCGGTTGGTAGACAATGTGGGAACGAGAGTGATAATGTCGTTTATTTTCAAGTTGGTAACAACAGTTGCACTAACATTAGTGCTTGTGGTTAGAGGCCTTCTTGAACCAAAAATCAGTTGATTGTTGCAGTATGCTCCAATGCAATCGCCTGCAGAAGCAGATGTTCCATTATTTATTGAAAAACTAATAATATATGTGCCAGTTGCTGGAACGGTTATCGAACTATTATTCAAGCTCAGGCCATTATTTGTTAAAACTTCATCCATAATTATAGGCCTTCCGCTTGCAATGTCTTGATTTATTGAGTTGTAAATTGTGGCGTTTATATTATTTGTTGAGCCGGCAGGTCCTGTAACTCCTTGCACTCCTTGTGGGCCGGCAGGTCCACGGTCGCCTTTTTCTCCAGTCTTTCCTTGTGGAATTTGAAAATCAAAAAAATGCACATTTTCTTCATATCTATCCTCAACCTTTGCGGGTTCGTTTTCTCCCACTAGTGTTGTGTTGCCAGCCAATATAATATCTTCGTTTTTATCGCCCTTTTCGCCTTGTGGTCCGGTTGCCCCTTTGGGAATGTAGAAGGTTAGGTGATGAACAAAATTTTCAAAATCGTCTAAAACTTGTGCTTCTTCTCCAGCTTCAATAGTTTCTGTTAGGTCGATAGAAATTGTTTCACTTCTTCCAATTTCACCGGGGAAGCCTTGTGGACCAGTTTCGCCCTTGTCTCCTTTCGGGCCTTGTTCTCCTTGTTCGCCCTTTGGTCCTTGCTCGCCCTGCGGTCCAGTTGCACCAATAGGTCCTGTTTCTCCTTTTTCGCCTTGTGGACCAGTTAGTCCTTGAATGCCTTGTGGACCAATTTCTCCAGCAGGTCCAGTTTCGCCTTTATCTCCTTTAGGTCCAGCAACGCCTTGCTGCCCTTGTGGTCCTTGCAAGCCGGTATCTCCTTTTTGACCTTTAATTCCTTGAGGTCCAGTTTCGCCCTTTGGGCCTTGAATGCCTGCCACGCCTTGAATTCCTTGCAAGCCGGTTTCTCCTTTAGGAATAGAAAAATCAAGGTAGTGAATACCATTTTCATATCTAACCAGAACTTCGGCAGGCTTTTCAGTTTCCACACTGCTTACATTTCCTGCTTCGATAACAGGCGATGGGCCTGTTGCTCCGCGTGGAATGTAAAAGTCTAAACAAGTGGTGTTATTAACATCATGAGATTCAACTCTAGCAACTTCATCTGGGCTAACGCATACAGTTGTTCTAGCAACAACATTATTTGCGCAATCTCCTTTAGGACCTTGCTTACCTTGTGGGCCAGTTGGACCTATAGGGCCAGTTGGACCTGTGGGACCTGTTATGCCTCTTGCACCGCTTTGCCTTATAACTATGGGCACTTTTCTAATCAAATAGTTACGCTTGTGGTTATGTCTGCTTTTTATATATTCATAAAATGTTGGCTTTTTTAGAGTAGTTTTCTTCATATTTTATTTTATATGGAATATTAAAATTTTGTTAATTTTTTTTTAAAAAGTGTATCGTAATGCTAAATTTATTATTGATACAAGCACTAATTAAACTTGAAGTTTATTAGACACTAAAAAACCACTAGTAATAAACTGGTGGCTTTTTAAATTTAGTTTATTGTTGTGGTTCGATGCCTTTCATCGTTAATGAAATTCTGTTTTTGTCAAGGTCAACGCCAAGCACTTTAACATCAACAATTTGACCTACAGATAACTCTTCGCTTGGGTGCTTAATGTAGTGGTCGCAAATTTGACTTATGTGAACCAAGCCGTCTTGATGAACGCCGATGTCAACAAACGCACCAAAGTCAATAACATTTCTAACAGTGCCTTTCAAAACCATACCTTCCTTAAGGTCTTTCATTTCCATAACGTCGGTTCTTAACATTGGGGCAGGCAACTCGTCACGAATATCTCTGCCGGGTTTTAATAGTTCGGTTACAATATCGGTTAGGGTTGGAACACCAACTCCAATTTCTTCGGCGGTTTTCTTTTCGCCTTTTTCTTCAATCAAACTTGGAAGATTTGCAACATTATGATTTGCTATGTCGGCATCTTTAAGATTAAACAATTTAAGCAATTTCTCGGTTGCTTCGTAACTTTCTGGATGCACTGCTGTGTTGTCCAAAATGTTTTTTCCATTTGCTATTCTTAAAAATCCTGCACATTGTTCAAACGCCTTGTTTCCAAGTTTAGAAACATCTTTAAGTTGTTCACGTAAAGTGAATGCTCCATTTTCTTCACGATATTTAACAATATTTTTTGCAATCGAATTGTTTAAGCCAGAAACCTTGGATAGTAAACTTGGGCTTGCTGTGTTTAAATCAACACCAACGCTGTTTACGCAATCTTCAACCACGCCATCTAAAACTTCGGTTAATCGTTTTTGTGGCATATCGTGTTGATATTGACCAACGCCGATTGACTTAACATCAATTTTGATAAGTTCTGCTAGTGGGTCTTGCAAACGCCTTGCGATTGAAACAGCACTTCGTTGGGTAACATCGTAGTTAGGGAATTCTTCAGCACCAAGTTTGCTTGCAGAGTATACCGATGCTCCTGCTTCGCTAACAACCATGTAAGAAACTTTTCTTGGACATTTTTTCAAAAGGTTGGCAACAAAAATTTCACTTTCTTTGCTTGCTGTTCCGTTTCCAATGCTAATTGCATCAATTTTTAATTTGTCTATCATTTGAAGCACAACAAGTTCGCTTTTTTCAATCTCGTTGTGGGGTGGGGTTGGATAGATAACGCTTGTTGCAAGAACTTTCCCGTTTTCATCAATGGCGGCAAGTTTGCAACCTGTTCTGTAAGCTGGGTCCAAACCTAAAATGCGTTTGTGCTTTAAAGGTGGTTGCATTAAAAGTGGCTTTAAGTTCACCTCAAACATTTTAATTGCTTGTTCATCGGCAACTTCAGTTAATTTGTTTCTTAACTCTGTGTCTAAACTTGGCATGATTAGTCTTTCAAAACTGTCTTGAATGGTTTTGCTTACTAGTTCAGTCCAAATACTTGGTTTTTTGATGTATTTTTTTGCAATAATTTGCAAACATTTTTCTTCGTTTGCTTCAATTTTAACTGCCAAACATTTGTCGCTTTCGCCACGATTTATTGCTAGTATTCTGTGGCTTGGAATAGACATAATTTTTTCTTTGTAGTTATCGTACATCGTGTATGTTTTAAAGTTTTCGCCTTCTTTTAGTGTGGTGCAAATTTCGGCAGTTCTTTCCAAAAACTCTCTTAAATTTTTTCTAATCTCTGCGTCATCGCTTATTGTTTCTGCAACTATATCGCAAGCACCATTTAATGCGTCAAGCGTGGTTAAAACTTTCTTTTCTTCACTGATATAGTTCTTTGCAAAATCGTCTGGGCTTCCTTCAGTTTCTTTTTGCGCTAGAATAACTTTTGCAAGTGGCTCCAAGCCTTTTGCCACAGCGATTGTTGCTCTTGTTTGGCGTTTAGGTCTAAATGGTCTATAAATATCTTCAAGTTCGGTTAAAGTTTTTGCATTCTCGATTGATTGCAAAATTTCAGGCGTCATTTTTTCTTGGTCGGTTATAAGTTTAGTAACTTCTTCTTTTCGTTTATCAAAGTTTCGTAAATAGGTTAATCTATCACTAAAAACTCTTAATGTTTGGTCATCACAACTACCAGTCATTTCTTTTCTGTATCTAGAAATAAATGGAATGGTAGAGCCATCGTCTAATAGGTCGATAATGTTTTGTGCATGATTTTCTTGAAGACCTAATTCAAGAGATAAAATTTTTGCGTAATTTTCCATGTTTGTTCTCCTAGTTTTAATCGTTTTGATTATATCACAGTAGAGCATTTTAAACAAATTTTAAAAAGCAACTTTAACAAAATTTAAGCCTTAAAAATATAATGAATTGCATTACTATTTTACTTTAGGGGCTAATGATGGAAAAATTTTTAGAACTAAACATAATTGTTCAAACTTTAATTTTGTCTAGCATCACTTGTGGGCTGACTATGCTGGGTTCTAGCATGGTGTTTTTCTTTAAAAAGGTAAACAAAAAAGTTATTAACATTATGCTCTCGGTGTCGGCTGGAATTATGCTTGCAAGTGCTTTTTTCTCACTTCTTTTGCCCAGCATTGAGCAAAGCGAAAATGTCTTTGGAAACAAATATTTATTGCCAGCCATTGGATTTTTTGCTGGTGGAATTTTTGTAATATTAGTAGATATTATTTTGGATAAAGTTACAAAAAACAATAAAAATTTAAGTTTTTCGGGCAAAAAAAAGCAATTTTTGCTTATTTCTGCAATAACTTTTCATAATATTCCAGAAGGAATGTGCGTGGGCGTTGCGGTTGCGTGTGCAAGTTTAGGAGTGGAAAATGGTATGATGAATGCTCTTATGCTAGCACTTGGCATCGGCATTCAAAATTTTCCAGAAGGGGCTTCTGTGTCACTGCCATTAAGAAGCGAAGGCACTTCAAGAATCAAGTCTTTCATATGGGGCTCGCTTTCAGGTGTTGTTGAACCAATCTTTGCGGTTATTGCATGTTTAACAGCGGGTGTGTCATCAATTATTATGCCTTTATTGCTTGCATTAAGCAGTGGCGCGATGATAAGCGTTGCTTGCACAGAACTAATTTGCGAAAGTGCAAAAGACGACAAAAATCTAACTACCCTTTTTGTGATACTTGGCTTTGTTGTAATGATGATACTTGATTTGGCACTGTAATCAAATTAACAATTTAGCATCATTAAAACCAATTCATAAGAATAAAAAGACAATTTTTGCATATACTAAATTTGTTACCATTTTGTTTAAAAAAACTCCCAACTGGGAGTTTTTAATTTTATTTTACCATTCTCGATTAACAATTCTCATTCCTGCATCTAATTTTTTTTCGTCCATTGGAATTAACACCACGCGTCGTTGAAATTCTTTAACAAACCTTTCAAAAGTTTGCTCGTTTTCAGCACTTAAAAAGCATTTGTTTTTAAACTCAACAACATAAATCCAATCTGTGTTGCGTTTGGTTTCAATTTTAGTTCTGTCAAAATCAACTTCGGCTCTAAATTCCTTACTGTTTAAAATTTCATGAGATTTTCTAAAAGTTGTCATAACTAAAAATGGTTTAAGGTGGTGAAGTATTCTTATAACATCAACATCAATTTTATGAGTATAAATATCTTGAATTTTATCTTCCAAAAACAAGATATATTCATCTTGGTCGTTAATGGTCGAGCCATAAGCCATTTCCATTTCAAATTCACGCCTTGTTCCTAACTCGTTGCATACGATGGACAATGTTTGTTTTTCTGGAGTTTTTCTAATTCTTATTGTTGCATTAAGATTTTTTAAAAAATACTCTGGTGTTTCATAGTAGGTGTCAACAAAAGTGTATTCTTTAACAGTACCAACAGCAAAAGCGGGCATAAGGTTCATAATTTCGCTTAATCGTTGAAATTGTTGCTCGCTTGTTAAATAAAAACTTTTGTCTATATTTTTTTCAAATGATATGTTTTCCATAAACTTATTTTAACTTAATATAAAACTTTTAGCAAATTTTTTTAACATTACTTTTTTAAATAATAAAAAAGCCCTAGCATTTAGGGCTACGATAATAGATTATTATATGTTTCTATCATCAATTTTGATGACTTTGTCGCCTTGCTTAATGTACTTGCGGTGGCGGTTTGTTTCCATTTTCTTTTCAATTTCTTCGGCTAACGAAAAACCTAACATATCACTTAAACCAAGCAAATATATTGCAATGTCCGCTAGTTCGCTTCCAAGTTCGCTTTTTGGAAACGATTTTTTATATGCTTCGTAGGCTTCGCCAACTTCGCCGTATAGCAAGCAAAATTCTTGCTCTATCAAACCAATTTCCCAGCCGTGATTTTTCTTGTTTTGTATAATTTCTTTTTGTTTTTGGTCTAAATCTATATTCATATTTTCCTCTTATGATTGTTTTTTGCTTTTTAAATAAACAAGCAAAACGCTTATATCTGCTGGGCTAACACCACTTATTCTGCTTGCTTGACCCATGGATAATGGCTTGATGTCGTTTAACTTTTGTTGTGCTTCAAGTCGAAGCCCTTTAACCATAGAATAGTCGAAGGTAGGGGATAATGGATAATTTTCCATTTGCTCGTTTTGTTTAATTTGATTTAATTGTCTTTTAATGTAGCCATCATACTTAACTTCCAAAGTTAAAAGTGATAAAACATCATTTCGTATTCCTTTAAAAAAACCTAATTTTTGTTGAATATCTTTTGCTGTTACATTTGCTCGTCTTAACAAATTGTAGATTGTAACACCTTGATTGGTTGGGTTTTCGTTAAATTCAATTAAAAATGGGTTTGCAATTTTTGGAGATAAGGTTTTGGTTAATATTTTTTTTGCTTTTTCAAGTTGGTTAACTTTGTTAGTATAGTTTTTCCAGCGTTCGTCGTCAACAAGCCCAACTTTTCGACCAATTTCAGTCAATCTCATGTCGGCGTTATCTTGTCTTAAATGAAGTCTAAATTCGGCACGACTTGTCATCATTCGGTATGGCTCATTTGTGCCTTTAGTTACTAGGTCGTCAATCAATACACCAATATATCCATCGCTTCGTTTAAGCACAAGTTGTGGCTGATTTCTCAAGTATAAACTTGCGTTTATTCCTGCGATAATTCCTTGTGCGCCAGCTTCTTCATAACCGCTTGTTCCGTTAACTTGACCGGCAGTAAACAAGCCTTTAACAAATTTACATTCTAGTGTTGGAAGCAGTTGCAAACTGTTTATTGCGTCATATTCAATGGCATATGCATAACGCATAATTTTGGCATTTTCAAGGCCATTTATTGTATGCACCATTTGTTTTTGAATGTCGTAAGGAAAACTTGTGGATAATCCTTGAATATACACTTCATCGGTTGTCATACTTTCAGGTTCCAAAAAAAGTTGATGCCTGTCTTTGTCGGCAAATCGAACAATTTTTGTTTCAATGCTTGGGCAATATCTTGGGCCAGTGCTTTCGATAGTTCCGTTGTAAACAGGCGCTTTGTCTAGGTTATCTCGTATTAGTTTGTGAGTTTTTTCGTTGGTGTAGCAAAGATAGCATTTGGCAATGTTTTTTGGCTGTCTTTTAGTCATAAAACTAAATGTTTGAATATGCTCGTCGCCAACTTGTTCTTCAAGACAAGAATAATTTACGCTTGAACCATAAATTCTTGGAGGTGTGCCTGTTTTGTATCTTCTAATTTCAAAGCCAAGGTCTTTTAAACTTTGAGTTAAACTGTTTGCACATTTAAAGCCGTTTGGACCCACATTTTCGGTGGTGTCTCCAATGATAATTCGGCTTTTTAAATATACGCCTGTGCAAACTACAACTGCCTTACAGTCAAATTGCTCTCCCAGTGTGGTTTTAACGCCACAAATTTTTCCGTCTTTTGTTAAAATGTCGCTTATCTCTGCTTGCAAAATAGTAAGATTTTCTTGATTTTCAAGCGTCTTTTTCATTTCGTTATGATATGCAACTTTGTCGGCTTGCGCTCTTAAACTGTGAACAGCAGGACCTTTGCCTAAATTTAGCATTCGAAGTTGAATTGCTGTTTTGTCGGCATTCTTTCCCATTTCGCCACCCAGTGCGTCAATTTCGCACACAAGGTGTCCTTTGGCTGTTCCGCCAATGCTTGGGTTACATGCCAAAAAAGCAATATTTTCAAGTGTTGTTGTGCAAATTAAAGTTTTTTGACCTGTTCGTGCTAGTGCCAAAGCGGCTTCGCAGCCTGCGTGACCAGCACCAATAACCACAGCATCATATTTTTCTACTAAATAGTCTTTTTTCATATTCGTTTTTAATTTTCCTCTTATTTTTTAAGTGTTACGACTTCGCAATTTCTCACAAATTCGTCTTCGTTTAAGTTTAAGTATTTTTTAAGTTGATAGCCAACGCCCCTATGGGCAACAATCAAAATGTTTTTGTTAAGGCTGCTAACATAGTCGTAAAATTGTTTGCATCTGTTAAACATAGTTTGAAAATCTTCTGCATTATGCTTTTTGGCAAAATCAGCGTTTGCCAAATTGTCGAGATTTTGTTTAATTAAAGGCGTGCCAGTAAGGTCGCCTAAATCAATTTCATTTATTCGCTCGTCAATAACAATTTGAACATTATGCTCTTGGTTGATTATTTGAGCCGTTTGTTTTGCTCGTTTTAGCGGAGAAGAGTAGATAATATCAATACTTTCATTTTTTAAAGCAAGTGCTGTTTTCTGTGCCTGTTCAATTCCAGTTTGATTTAGTGGCTCGTCAAGCCTGCCTTGCATTATGTTTTGCTTGTTTAAATTAGTTTCCCCATGCCTAACAAAAAGTATCATAATTTTTCTCCTTTGTGATGAGAATTATTTTCCCAAGCAAAATTTTGAGAAAATTCTGTCCACAATTTCTTCGCTTGATGTTTCGCCAGTGATTTTGCCAAGGCTGTTCCAAGCGTCTTTTAAATCTAGACAAACCAAGTCTAAACTTAAATTGTTATTTAAACTTTCGTTTGCTTTTTGCAAACTGTCCAGTGCGTTTAATAATGCTTCTTCGTGCCTTGTGTTTGTGATGAGAAGTTGACTAGTTAAAATATTTTTATCAACAACCATATCAAACAACTTTTGCTTTAAAAGCTGAATGTTATTCATTTTTAATGCACTAATTTCAACAATTTGTTTTGTTTGGTCAAGTGAAATTTGTTTTTCAATTTCGCTTTTAACGGTTTTGCAAATGTCAAGGTCGGTTTTGTTTAGTGCGTAAATTGTTTTATAGTTTTTGGTTAAGTTCAAAATGTGCATGTCGTCTTTTGATAGTCCTATGCTTGAATCAAGAACCACCAAAACTATATCTGCTTGTTTTAGTTGTTCTTCTGCCTTTTGAATACCAATTTTTTCAACAAT
Source organism: uncultured Clostridia bacterium (assembly GCA_934749845.1). Lineage (GTDB taxonomy): Bacteria > Bacillota > Clostridia > Christensenellales > UBA1242 > CAKVNM01. Next base: position 53,756 of record CAKVHQ010000001.1, on the reverse strand, counting down.
ATTATTGCTTTCGTGAATGCCCGCAGTGTCGATTAAATTAAAACTTATTCCGTTGTACTCGTAACTTTCTTCCACGGTGTCCCTAGTTGTTCCAGCAATGTTTGTAACAATGGCTCTTTCGTAGCCAATTAAAGCATTTAGCAAACTGCTTTTGCCAACATTTGGCTTGCCGATAATCGAAACATTTATTCCGTTTTTAACTTGTTTTCCTGTTTTTGCGGTGGAGAGAAGTTGCTGTGTTTTTTCAATCGCATTAACAATAATTTTCTTAACTTTGTTTTGTGCAATATATTCAATGTCTTCTTCGGGGTAGTCCATAGAAACATCAATTTCAGCAATGCAATCAGTTAGCCCGTCTTTCAACGATTTTATCTCGTCAAAAAGTTTTCCAGAAAGCAAGTTGTATCCCGCTTTAACGGCTTGTTCGCTTTCTGCATTTATCATGTCAATAACGCCTTCGGCTTCGTCAAGACTAATTTTTCCGTTTATAAATGCACGCTTTGTAAATTCGCCAGCCTCTGCCAAAGTTGCACCATTTTTAATTAAGGTGTTTAAAATTCCTTTTGCAATAACAATTCCGCCGTGGCATTGAATTTCCGCCATATCTTCGCCCGTAAACGAGTTTGGATTTTTAAAAAACACAAGTAAGGCTTTGTCTGCAAAATTTTCTGTTTCAATCTTGCATAAGTACAATTTTCTTGGCTCGAATTTTTTTACATCGCTTTTGGTTATTTTTTGCAAAATTTTAAGGCTGTCTTTGCCACTTATTCTTACTATTGCAATTCCGCCATTACCAAGCGGAGTGCTTATTGCGCATATTGTTTTATTTTCCATGCAATTATTATATCACAACAATTTTTAGTTACAACGATTTTTTTGTTTGTTGTTAATTTATTTTTATATTTTATAAATTCAACACAGTGCTAAAAGATTGATTTATTTTTTGCTAGGTGCTAAAATTCTATGGATTTTTAGGAGAGATAAAATGAAACTAGGAGTTGTTGGACTTCCAAATGTTGGAAAAAGTACATTATTTAACGCAATAACAAATGCAGGGGCAGAAGCACAAAATTATCCCTTTTGCACAATCGAACCAAATGTTGGTGTGGTTGCAGTGCCAGATGAAAGACTTGATAAGTTAGGCGAACTTTACCAAACAAAAAAAATAACTCCCGCAATTATTGAGTTTGTTGATATTGCTGGAATTGTTAAGGGAGCAAGTCATGGCGAAGGGCTTGGAAATAAGTTTTTAAGCCATATTCGTGAAGTTGATGCAATCGTGCATGTTGTTAGATGTTTTGAAGATAGCAAAATTATACATGTTAACAATAAAATTGACCCAGTTGATGATATGAGAACAATCAATTTGGAACTTATTTTGGCTGACCTTGAAAGTGTTCAAACTAAAATTGCAAAAGCCGAAAAACAAGCACGAGCAGGCGACAAGCAGGCTCAAGAAGAATTGGCTGTTTTAAACAAGTGTAAGGAATGCTTGGAAAGCGAGAAAAGTCTGCGAACTTTAGACCTTGATGATACAGAGTCTCAAATTTTAAAATCGTTCTTTTTGCTAACATCAAAACCAGTTATTTATGCGGCAAATATAAGCGAAAACGACATCGCAAATGAGAATGATAATCAATATGTTAAATTGGTAAAACAGCAAGCAGAGCAAGAAGGTGCAGAAGTTATCGTTTTAAGTGCAAAAATCGAAGACGAAATAAGCAAACTTTCCCCTGACGAAAAGCAAATGTTCTATGAAGAATTAGGAATAAAACATAGTGGTCTTGATAACTTAATTAAGGCAAGTTATAGGCTTTTAGGTTTAATTAGTTTCCTAACAGCAGGCGAAAAAGAAGTAAGGGCTTGGACAATTAAAAAAGGCACAAAAGCACCACAAGCAGCAGGCAAAATTCACTCCGACTTTGAACGAGGTTTTATTAAAGCGGAAGTGTGTGACTATCACGACTTGCTTGAACTTGGTGGATATGTTAAAGCCAAGGAAAAAGGAAAAGTTAGAATGGAAGGCAAAGACTATGTTGTGCAAGATGGCGATGTAATCTTGTTTAAATTTAACGTTTAATTAAAAGGCAACCTGTGTGGTTGCTTTTTTGTTGAATGAAAGGCGTAAATTTGCTTAATTATCCACGCAACTAGAGTTTAGTTGTCTTTAAAAAAAATCATTTATTTTTCTTAAGATTTGATAATAGTTTGTGTAGTCCTTGCATGGTTGAACTCCTGTTTAGCCAAAAGTTTATGCAAGTGGCAAGCATATAGCAAGTTAATACTAAATATCAACAAGAGAGCTGTTATTATTTATAAATAATAATAAGTGAAAAATAGTTCGTTTTTATTTTGATAATTTTATTTTATAGTGTTAAAATAACAATATAGTTAACAACTAAGGAGTTTGCTAATGAAAAAGTGTCTCAAAATTTTAACATTTACTTTATGCTGTATTGTGTCGGCTATTGTTTTTTGTGCCTGCACAGACAACACTGAAAAAGTTTTAGTAGAAAAAATCACGGTCGATAAGCCAAGCATTTCGCTAGTTTTGGACGAAGATAACTTGCAAAGTTCAAGTCAAGAAATAAAAATTTCGTATGAGCCAGCAAATGCAACTCAAATTGACATTGAGTTTTTTCAATACGATAATTCGCTAATTGAAATTTCTCCAAAGCAACGAACAGGCGACACTTTTGTTATTAAAGCAAAAGATTTTGAAGGCACAAGCAAACAAACAACTATTGGCATAAGAATGAAAGGCAATGTTAAGGTTCAAACAAAATGCCAAGTTAAAGTTGAAAAAAAATCTTTGGCAAAACTCCAATCTCCCACAAATTTAAAATATAACACAGAAACAAACCGAATTGAATGGGACGCTTCAACCCACACAGTTGATGAAGGTTTTGACGGTTACACCTTAAAACTAAATGGCAGTGAAATATATTGCACAGATAACTTTTACGAAACAAATATTGTTGACGAAACAATAGATGCTCAAGTTAAGGCAAATTCAATTATTAGCGGTAAGGACTCTGACTATTCAAATTCCTACACATTCAAAGTTTTAAACAGCGTTCAAAATTTTAAACATCAAAACGGAACATTCTCGTGGGACAAAGTTGAAAGTGCAAGTTCATATAAATATAAAATTGGTGTTTTGAGGGAAGAAATTGTAGATTCAAGCGTAACAAGTTTTAACTACGATTTTGTTAACAAAGGAACTTACACTTTTTCTATTAGAGCCATTGGCGAAAATATAACTGACAGCGAAGGTAATGTTACATGCTATGTTTTCGATTCAAAACCAGTTGAAATTAAAGTAACAAAACTTTCTGCTCCAGAAAATTTTGTTTTTAGCAAAATCTTTTATTGGGACACTCCAAGCCTAACCGAACAACTTACAAAGGGTTACGAGATTGTTGAAATTGTTGATGGTCAAGAAAATGTGATTGCAAGCACAGCACAAAATCACTATGCTTTGCCTGAAAACATAGCTGTGGGTAATCACACATATAAAATAAGAGCAATCGGTGATGGAATTAACACAATATCAAGTGATTTTTCCGCTTCAAAAACAGTAAGAAAACTTGCCACTCCAACTAATTTAAGAGTTGAAGATGGAATGGTAACATGGGATAGAGATGCAAACGCAGTTTCTTATCACTTAATTTTCATGGGCATGTTTAACGGCAAGCTTTACACAGACGATTTTTATAATACAGATAAAAGCGTAAATCCATACTTTTACATAGACCAACCAACACAAGAAAACAATAAAGTAACTTTTGATTTTTCTGGCGATAAGTTTAGCGGAGATTATATTATCAAAATTGCAAGCGTAAGTGATGCTGAAAACACTGTCGACAGCGAATTTACATTGCCAATTACAGTTTCTAAACTAGAAGCACCAGATTTAACATCTTTTAGTTTAAGCAATAATGTGTTAAGTTGGAATGCAAATCCTAATGCATCTAGTTACAATATTGAATTTTTTGGTGAACAAACAATTTTAGAAACAGTTTATACAAATAGTTTCACACTTCCTGCCGATATGGAGGCAATGGAATTTTCGTTCAAAGTTACGGCAGTTGGCGATAGCACTAAAAAAACATTAACAAGCGATAAATCTAAACTTGGCTATGGTGTTAAACTTTCATCTCCAGTGGTTTATGTTCAAAATGGTGTGCTTAACTGGGAAATGGAAAGTAATCAAGATTTCTCAAGTTATGTTCTTTCAATTAACGGAACAGACCAAAATGTTGAGAAACTTAATCAATTCACTTTTGATGGATATGATGCTGGAACATATAGCGTAAAGGTTAAAGCACTTGGTGGAAACGCATCAAAAAGTGGCGATAAATACACCGTTGGCACATGTGATTCAAACTTTTCTTCTGTTTTAACTGTAACAAAATATTCTGCACCGGTCGTAAAACTTGAAAATGGCGAAGTAAGTTTTTCAGCTGATGACACAGCAGGTGGCTCAGTTTTGGAAAGCAGAAAAAATATAAATGCAACTCAAACCGAAATTAGTGCAAGGGTTTATGGTCAAGATAACGAACATATAACAAGCGAACTTTCAAATGTATTAGTTGTTACAAACGCACAAGCCCCATCAAATTTAAAACTTGAAAAAGGCATTTTGTCGTGGGACGAATTAAACGAAGCATATAAAGGTTCATATTTCCAATTAGAGTTATCTTTTTCAAGTAACAATAAAGATGTTGAATCATTCAACAAAGTTTTAGATATGGGAACAAACCATTCAAAAGACTTTACTTTGGATGATGTATCAAGCGGAGAATATTCTGCTAGGGTTAGAATTATTGGAACAACAAGTGGAATAAACGATAACCTAGTTTTAAATAGTCCATATTCTGCAAACTTTGTTTTCTACAAACTTTCAAAGCCAACACTAAAGGCAACTAGTGCTATAAATGATAACATTTTTAATATTAACGACATGCTTGGCTATTTAACTTGGGACACTTCATCAGTTGGAATCGTTAAGGCTATGGGATATAACCTTAAAGCAGAGAAAAATGGGCAAGTTATTGAACTTGATGTAAAAAATGTAAACACATTTGAACTTCCAAACGAAGCCGGGAAATATAAAATTTCTATTGAGGCTTATGGCAATTCAAAAGAAATTATAGATAGTGGATATAGCGAGTCAATTGAATTTGAAAAACTAAAAAAAGCCACAAATTTAAAAGTAAGTAATGATGGCACAATTTCTTGGAGTTCGGATTATAACAAAGCAAATGATGCAATAACAGGGGCAATCACAAATTTCCCAAAAAATTTAAGAGTAGTTTATGCAGTAGAAATTAACGGAAACTTATATTCTCCTTATAATTTCTCTAAAATTTTAAGTAATGGAGTTGATGAAACTACTTTTGCCGAAGTTAATAAGGTTAAATCAGTAAACTTTAACGACATAAGAGAATTTGATATAAACGCAACCGACCCTATCAAATTTATTGATGGAACATACAAAATTAGAATTTTAACCTTGCCAATAAATATCTATCAAGAAGATTTACCAGTTATAGGCAACTGGGGACACCAAACTGACTTAATTGCTGATTACAGTGATTATATTGAATTTACTAAACTTGAAACCCCATATGGCTTTAGAATGGATTATGAGCTAAATGACGACTTGACTGCTTCCAATTATATGTTAAGTTGGACTCGTTCGTTAAACTCAAATGTTAGCGGATATGAAGTTTTAATTAAGGAAGCTGGAAAGTTAGACAGTGAAGGTGAAATTTTTGCAGTTGGCACAAACACAAAATTTAACTTTACTCAAAATTATCTTGTAACTAAGGGCATAACAAACGGAACGTACATTGCGAAAGTAAGAAGCGTTACAACAACAAACAACTATATTTACAGTGACTATTGCGACGAGCTTTCAATCAACATCTTAAACGACATCGAACTCTCAATAAGCAATGGTGTGCTTAGTTGGGCAAAAAATCCAAATGCGGTTAGTTATAAATTCATCTTCACTAAAGATGGCGAAGAATTTACTACCATTTTAAGTGGAAATTTAAATGAATATGGCATGACACTTAACAATAATCGTAAGTTCACTGCTGGCGAATATAACATAAAAGTTCAAGTTCTAGGAAACACAAGTTCTAACTATAACAACAAGATTTATATAAGTGCTTTAAGCGAAAAAGATTATGGTAGTTTTATTAAACTTGAAACACCAACAAACTTGCATGTTAACGAAGGATTATTGAATTTCGATTGTGATAGCACTCCAGAATACTTCCAACTTCTCGTAAGTCACAATAGCAAAGTGGATAAGGAAAATATCACTATTGACAAATTAGGCTCTTACTTTGAATACGAACTTGCCGAAAAATTTGGCGCAGGAAAATATTCATTTAACTTGCAAGCAATGGGTGGAACAAAATATATCAACAGTGAAATTTCAAATGAAATTACTCCAAGCGAAGTAACAAAACTTGATAGTCCAACACTTTACTTAAAAGATGGAATTTTAAATTGGAATTATATTGAAAACGCAAACACTTATCAAATTCAAATTTCTGGCTCAAGTTATAATTACGAAGTTAAAATGCCAGAAGGGGTAACCTCATTTGATATTAGTGGAGAATTAACAACAATCACAGGCGAAAAAATAACTCTTGGCAACGGAGATTATTCAATAAAAATCAAGTCTATTGGAACAAATAGAACTTACTTAAATAGTAACTTCTCAACAGTTAAAACATTTAGAAAATTAGTAACTCCAAAAAATGTTAAAATTAGCGCAGGCAAATTAACATGGCAAGCAATAACTGCTTCTGGCGACGCACCAAACGGCTTGGCATTATATATTAAATCAAGCAGTAGCAGTGTGTATAATGAACCAATTATCTTGTCAAACAGCCAAAACAGTTTTGATTTTGACGGCGAAAAATACCCAGCAGGAACATATAATGTTTACTTGCAAACTATCGGCGACACATCTAACTCGTTTAGCGTTGGAAATATTTGTGGAACACCAACCGAAGTTTATACTATTGAAAAACTTAACGCTCCAACAAACTCAAAAATAGAATATACAAGTGAAGAAGAATACTTGGGTAAATTTACTTTTGATGCGTTAAATAAATCTGGATACGACGAACCAAAATATCAATTAAAACTTAAAATCACAATCAAGGAAAAAGTTCAAGAGATAAGTTTAACCCTTGATAATCAATCACTTGAAGGTAATAAAGTTTGCTACAACATTCCAAAACAAATTGAAAATATTCCATTAACAAGTGGAGCAGAAATTCAATTTAGCGTTAAATATTTAGGACAAGATAAATTTATTGATTCTCAATTCTGCGAGCCATTATCAATCATTATTCCAGAAACTCCAACAATGGAAGTTGTTATAGACGAAAACAATAACTTTACAGGAAAAGTAAAATGGAATGAAGTTAAAGTTGGCGATAATCAATCAAACTATGTTCTAATTTATCAATTCATAAGTCTTGAAAAAGCAAACAAACTTGGAATAACAGACATCAACAGCATCACAGAAGATAATTGGGGAGAAGATAGAACAGAAATCACAACCTCCAACTGTCATGCTTATGTAACTCAAAAGGGATACTATAGATTTAAAGTTATTTCTACCTTAATTATTGGCTCTGGCAGTGATATTACAACAATAAAATCGCCAGAAATTGACTACACAAATGCATATAACTACAACTTGTTTAGTGGCGGAATTGGAACAGAAGATGACCCATTCATAGTTGATTCAGTTTCAACATTTAACTATATTAGATATAACTTAACAGCACACTATGCATTATCTAAAAACGACTCGCTTTCACAAGGAATAAATTTTGCAAATTCAGTTATCTATCCAATAGGAAGCGAAATCGAGCAATTTACTGGTTCATTTAACGGCAACGGTAAAATGCTCTATAACATAACCTTATCTTATGTTGCTGAAAATAGTTCGATTTTCGACTATGTTGGAAAATCAGGAATTATTAAAAATGTAATTGTACAAAATATAATTATCACTAACGGAAGCAATGTTGGCGGAATTGTTGGCAAAAACGAAGGACAAATTATCAATGTAAAAGTTGGTTGCAAGCAAGAAAACGGACAGTATGTTTACGACGGCACAAGTTCAATCAGCCCATACGCAACAACAGACCAATATTATTCAAGAGTGGGTGGAATTTGCGGATACAATCTTGGAACTATCACAAATTGTGAATCTTATGCTTTAATTGCACCAAGAAACGACTATGCTGAAGTTAGAAGTGGCGGTATTGCTGGCGAAAACAGCGGAACAATTAGTTATTGCTATAACTATGGCTATGTTGGCGGAACTGGAACATCAAAAACTCAAATCTTCTCCAACATGTCTGGCGGAATTTGCGGATTGAACACATCTTCAATTTCTTATTGTGGAAACTTTGGAAATGTGTTTGCTCAATCAAGAAGCGCAAACAAAGTTTCACAAGGCGCTTATGCTGGCGGTGTGGTTGCTTATAACAGCCGTGGCACAATTAGTTATTGCTTTAACGATAACTCGAACAGAGATTATTCTAGTGATGACTTAATTGCTTCAAAAACTCAAATCTTTGGTCTAACAACAATAAATATTGATGTATTCGTTGGTGGTTTAGTTGCTTACAACAGAGAAGCATCAAACGTACAAAATTGCTATACAATCTCTAATGTTGCATACGAATTAAGCGGAACATCTGCTATTGCTAATGTCGGCACAATTATGGGCGAAAACAAATCGCTATATATGGATGTTGACAGTGGCTATCGTGTTTACATTTTAAGTGATTCTATGGTTAAGAATATGGGAAACAACATATCACAATTTGGAAATGTTGTTGAATACAGCAAAACAAAAACGGGTTATAATTTAGAACAATTAAAAGTGGCAGTAAGAAATAGTTTTGGACTTACTGTTGGAGAACATTAAAGGAGAATGTATGAAAAAGACAGCTTCATGGATCATTGGAACAATATTAAAGTGTCTTCTATTTGCATTCATTTTCATGCTAGTGTTTGGATATATTTTTGGCTTTAGGGCTAGCCTGGTAGTGGGCGATAGTTCTGAGCCAAAAATATCCAAATATAGTATGGTTTTGGATTATCATTGCTCGTATGATGAACTAAAGGTGGGCGATTACATAACATTTAAAACTAGTGATAGCGGAAAAGTTCAATACACAACTCACCAAATTGTTTACATCGCACCAAAAGGCGAGTATATCGAGGCAGGTTCGACTGTTCGTTTTGAACATTGTGGTATGAAATTTGAAAGAACAGTTGATTCAAGATGCCAAATTTTAACAATGCTTACAAATCCAAATTCTATTGCGGATGTTAAAAAGGGTTACGATGAATGGAAACAATTACCCGAAAATCAAGGCGATGATGCCTACTATACAAGTGGTCCACTTTTGGATAAGGTTAATTACTCTCAACTTTTAGGAAAAGTTATTTATTCATTTTCAAATTTAGGCAAATTTTTATTTTTCTTGCGAAATAATTTTTTACAAATAATTGTTTATGCTATAATTTTCTATATAGGTGTTAGATTTACTAAATTTGAAACTGATTACGAAAGAGCATATTAGGAGCAAAAATGGAAAAGCGTTCAAATAATAGTTTATATAGATATTTGACTGTCATGCTATGTGCGTTGACCATTTTTGTTAGCGTTTTATCTTTCACTGGTGCTTGGTTCACCGACTATCAAACTATAAAAGGAGATTTAGAAAAGCCAGTGGTTCAACCAGTTTTAGTAAAGAAAAATGGAAGTACATATACAGAAATTGCAGATAACTCCTTAACTTGGAGTTCGGCTGACGATTCTAGCGAAATTTACATTCAATTTCCTTCAAACAAAAACAACATTAAATATGAACTTGTTAGATTCATGGTTAATGTTCAATGGGGAACAATGGTAGACGGAAAGTTTGTTATTGATAGCGAACTTACAAAACAAAGCCTTGGCGTTTTAACTCCAACTTATGCTGGAGAAGGCAGTTGGGTAAGAGGCGAAGCTAGTTCAATGGCAACACTAGAATATATTTCTGCAAAATCAGGCAAAACAGTTGCAGAACTTGAAAGCCTAAATGTTAGCGAAACCGACTTGGCAAAACTTTTTGGGGTTGACTTAAGCAAAATCCCAACTTACTACTACTATAACAATATTGTAAATTTGGAAACTCAAACTTCGCCAATTCTTGCTTTAAGCGGATTTACATTTTCTGGTGGAAGCGCTTATGATGGAAAAGTGGCACAAATAAAGTTGACGGCAGAGTCCGCTTCAATAAGCGATAAAACACTTGGCGGAACAGAAAATGGCGTTGCTTTTGAAGGATTGTGGACAACGACAGATAACGATGCACATCGCGCCCCAGACAGTTGGGTGCAAAGCATTAAGTCACAAAGAGATTTATTAAGTTAAAGGAGGGGGACAGATGAAAACAAGCAAAAAAATAAGTTATCAAAATTTGGCGATAATTATTATTGCTGTTTTATTGGCGCTCTCATCAATTATTAACTTTACTATGGCATACTTTACGGACAGTAAATTTGCTAGCATTAAAGATATAACTTTAAAATTTGGCTATATTTCGGTTAAACCTTCAATTAAGGAAACTGATAATGGCGAAACGATTGCGGGGAATGTATTTAAATTTACACTCACTGCCGACGAAGTTGCAAGAGATGATGTTTACAAAACATTGGAACTAGCCAACACAACCGAAAACCGAAGCGAAAACTATTATTTAAGAATAAAATTTTCGTTTTATAACGGTGGCTCAATTAGCAGTTTGGCAACAATTAAGGTTGCCGACACAGCAACATATTGGACAAACACAAATTCAGCATATAAAGACAATATAACTGATTTTCTTGGCTCGTATTGGAGAGCAGGAACAGATGGCAAATACTATTGTGATAAAGAGGTTGTTTTGAATGGTGCTGATGGTGGCGTTCTTAGCCAATACATTCCTTTGCACATTCATTTCTCAAAAGACTTAACCCAAGATAATTTAAGTAATGCATATGTTCAAATCGAAATTGAAGCAATTCAATCGGCAAACAAGGGCTATGAATCATGGAACAGCACTGCTCCATCAAATTGGCCTAATGCATAATGACACTTATTGATTATAAAAAAACTCTGTGCTAAACAGAGTTTTTTATTTTATTTGAACTAGCGACTTCCAGTCGACTGTTGTAATTAGCCAGTTAACAAACTTGTTTACATACCCGTATAAGAAGTTTGTGAAGTTTGAAGATTGAATCAAACCATCAAGATTAGGTAGCAGTGGCGATAGTGCATAAACTATGGATAAAATTCCTGCCACATATAATGCTCCTTTTACAACGCCAAAAACAAGTCCTAAAATTCTATCAATTCCGCCCAAAGCGTTCTTTTTTGTTATTGCGTTAAACACTTTTGTTAAAATTAAAACAGCGATTCGTAATAGTATAAACATTACAATAACCGTAAAAACCATTCCGGCGAATTTTCCCATATTAAGCGTTAAAGTTGCTGTTAAATCGGTTGCCTCAAAACCAAAAACAACATCTTTATCAACAAAAAACGAAGTTAGTTTTCCAATCAAGTTGTTTGTTCCGTTTAGGTGCGAAATCACTTCATCACTGGTCATTGTGCTTGATGTTAGGTCTGGCAAAACATTTGCGTTTTGAACACCTTTAATTATTAAATTTCCAAGCCAACTAATAATGTGAAATATATTGTCTAAAAATTTTGTGCAAGGCTTTACTATTACTATGGCAACTGCCAGCGAAGCCAAATTTCCAAAAAGAGAAAGCAGGGTGTTTAAAAAGCCTTTAATTAAGCCAAAGACTGCAAATATTACAAGTATAGCAACGACAATTATGTCTAAAACACTCACGGCATTTTCTCCTTAATTAAAATTATTTTAGCACACAAAAAACTTTTTGCAATACTATTATTTCCATTTTTATTGTTAGTTTTACGTATTTTTAATTATTATGTAATTTTTTATATATATACATATTATATACATTATTATATAATTTTTGGACACTTTTGGCTTTTTGTTGGACATTTTTGCCAAAAAGTAAGTAAAAAATGAACAAACAAGACAAAAAAAGTTATAGTCAATAAAAATAATTTGTTATTTTTAATAAACTTATGCTAATATTATAGGGTTAGACGGAGGAAATTATGTTCAAAGATAAAAAGAGCAGAAATTTTGTTATAGCGCTTCTTATCGTTGTTGTTATATTTGCAGTATTCTTTATTGCCTCAAATTCCAATAACGACAATATGATAACCTATGGCGAATTTAAAGAAATGGTTAGAAAAGGCGAAGTGCAAAAAGCGTACGGCGTTGGCTCTACCGTTAGAATAAAATTAGTTAATGACTCAAAAGTAACAGACGAGCAATTTGAAAATGGCAAAGGCGATAAATATGTTGTTATTGGCTCGATAACCGACTTTACACAATTTATGGCTAGTTACAAAAACAATCAAGAAAAAGATGTTGTAATCGACCCTAACGACCCAACGAATGTTACAGAAACAGTCATTCAATCAGTTGAAGGCTTTGATTACGACTGGAAACCACAAAAAGAAAGTTTACTTGAAACAATACTTCCATATCTTCCATTTGTATTAACTTTAATTATAGCATTTATTTTGTTTAAAAACATTATGGGTGCAAACAACAAGAGTTTGTCTTTTGGAAAAACAAAAGCACGCAACATGGAAGTTAGCAACGTTCGCTTTGCAGATGTTGCAGGTGCAAAAGAAGAAAAATACGAATTAAAAGAGGTTGTAGACTTTTTAAGCAATGGCAGAAAGTTTACCGAAATGGGAGCAAAAATTCCTAAAGGCGTACTTCTTGTTGGCCCTCCTGGAACAGGTAAAACCATGCTCGCAAAAGCGGTAGCAGGCGAATGTCATGCTCCATTCTTCCAAATTAGTGGTAGTGATTTCGTTGAAATGTTCGTAGGCGTTGGTGCAAGTCGTGTTAGAGATTTGTTTGACCAAGCAAAACGAAGCGCTCCAGCAATAGTGTTTATTGATGAAATTGATGCTGTTGGTCGCCAAAGAGGCGCAGGAATGGGTGGTGGAAACGATGAAAGAGAACAAACCCTCAACCAACTTCTTGTTGAAATGGACGGCTTTGAAAGCAACGATGGAATAATTGTTATTGCAGCAACAAACCGACCAGATGTTCTTGACCCAGCACTTTTAAGACCAGGCAGATTTGACAGACAAATTTATGTTAACATGCCAGATGTTGGCGAGCGTGAAGCAATTTTAAAAGTACACGCAAAAAACAAAAAGTTTACAGATGATGTTAACTTTAAAAACATCGCAAGAATCACAAGTGGTTTTAGCGGAGCAGACCTTGCTAACCTTCTTAACGAAGCAGCAATTTTGGCAGTAAGAGATGATAGACCAAGAATCACCATGAAAGATTTGAGCGAAGCCTCAACAAAAGTTATGATGGGACCTCAAAAACGAAGCAAAGTCATGACCGAAAGAGATAGAAAGATAACCGCATATCATGAATCTGGTCACGCAATACTTCACAAACTATTACCATATTGTGACGAAGTTCAAGAAGTTTCCATCGTGCCTCGTGGCATGGCTGGTGGCTACACAATGAGTAGACCAGAAAACGATGATAACTACTCAACAGTTAATAAATTAAACAATATGATTGCATCATTTATGGGTGGAAGAATTGCCGAAGAATTGATTTTTGAGGATTACACCACAGGTGCAAGCAACGATATTGAACAAGCAACAAAATTAGCAAGAAAAATGGTTACCCAATTTGGAATGAGCAGTAAACTTGGATTTATAAATCTTGGTTCAACAAGCGAAGTGTTTATTGGCAGAGATTATCAAGAAAAGAGCGTTTATTCCGAAGCCACTGCAAAACTAATTGACGAAGAAGTGGAAAAAATATTAAAATCTAATTATGACCAAGCAAAACAAATCTTGACTGAGAATATTGATAAACTCCATGCACTTGCTGGCTTACTTTTGAAAGAAGAAACAGTATTCCAAGATGAAGTTGACGATATTATGCAAGGTAAGTCTATTGAAAGCATAGTTAAAAAGATGCGTAGGCGTGAAAGCAAAGAAAACAAAATGCTTGAAAAAGAAAAACAAGAAAAAAAATCAAGTGAAGAAAAGAAATTAAACGAATTGAAAGAAAAAGCATTTAATGCTTTGAAAAAAGAGGGAATAATTCCACAAGACCAAGAGTTTAAAGACTTAACTTCCAATGATTCAAATCAAGAGCCAAAAACTCATGAAACTAATGAAAATAAGGACAAAAGTGACAATTAGTCGCACAGGAGATATTTATGAAAACAAAAAAGATAATTAGTATAGTTGTTTCATCTATTGTTTTACTTTTTGCTATATTTGTGCTTGTTAGTGCATTTATTCCAAAAAATTTCAATGTAAACTTGGCAAGCCCAGATAGAATTACAATTTACAACGCAGACGGCACTCAAGCTCAAACTTACTATAAAGACGAAGATGAGTTTAACAAAATTATGAACCTTTATAACAAGGGCTTTAAAACTTCATTTATGCAATCTTTCTTTCAAGGCAAGTCACTAAAAAAAGTGCAAACAGTTGATAGTTCTAGTGCTTTTAATGCAAATCAAATGAAAGATGCAAAAAATGTTATTTACATCGAATTTAGTTATAACAACGAACAAGAAACTGTAAAGCATGGTTCAAATGTTGAATTTGATACAGACGAGAAAAATTATCGTCATGTTGTAATTGAAATTAAAAATAGTCAAGTTCTATCATCAGTAAATGCTTATATCATTAAAGGCAACGATGTTGCAAGTTCATATAGTTACATTAAATACACATCATATGCTTCTCATAATGCACTTTACAAATATTTAAGCGAAGGAATTTTGGCATAGTTAAAAGTTAAAAATCGGTTTAAAAGCCGATTTTTTTGTGCATAATCGTAAATAGTGATACCAAAAACAAGAAAAATCTCGACAAATTTGGTAAAAAACCAATTAAAAATTATATTTTTGGTAAAAAAACTTTGTACAATCGACAAAAAATGGTAAAATGAAATTGACAAAAAATATGGAGGTGTTCAATAGATGAACAAAACAGAATTTGTTAAAGCAGTTGCAGAAAAAGCAAACTTAACACAAAAACAAGCAGAAGCAGCATATCAAGCACAACTTGAAATTATCGCTGAAACATTAAAAGCAGGCGACAAAGTTGCATTGGTTGGTTTTGGAACATACGAACTAAAATCAAAACCTGCAAGAGAAGTTTACAATCCATTAACAAAACAAAAAACAAAACTTCCTGCAAGCAAAGTTCCATCATTCAAAATGGGCAAAGCTTACAAAGATTTGTTTTAATAAAAAATCCACCATTTAAGGTGGCTTTTTTTATTTTTAATTAAAATTTTTTAATGAACAAATTCTTGTATTAACGAATCTTTTGGCACTGACTTTTTATCTATCGCAACAAAATTGTCAAACGGTTTTAATAATGGTTTCATTCTTTCGTTTTGCTCAAGATTAAGTTCTTTAATTATTGACTTATAGATTGCAACTTCATATGGGTGAGAAGAGTTTATCGAAAAGTTTGCTGTCGACTTGTATGGGTCGATATAAAGTTTTTCTCCTCGTCTAACATCGTCCCATTCGTTTAAAGTTTTATCTGGTGTTGAACCGCGGGTGTAAACATCGCGAATAAGCCTTCTAAAAAAGCGTAATGTAATTTCATTCATTATTTCTTCGTCATCTCGAAGATACATTATCGAAGGTGCTAGATAAATTTTTAAACTATTTTTTGCTTGAATAAAATTGTCAATTATAGGATTTAAACTGTGAAGACCCTCAATAATAATAACATCATTTTGTTTTAAACTTAATTCGGTGTTATACGATTTTGTGCCTGTAATGAAATCGTAGGTTGGCATAACCGACTTGCCTTGCGTTTGCAAGTTGTGAGCACAAGTGCTAAATAGTTTCCAGTCAATAGAGTCCACGCTTTCATAGTTTGGCTTGCCGTTATCCCAAAGTGGAGTGTCAACTCGTTCAACAAAAAAATCATCAAGACTAATTGACTTTGCATTAAAACCATTTTGTTCTAAACATTCTTTTAATAATCTTGCCGTTGTTGTTTTGCCACTTGAAGATGGGCCAGCAAGCAAAATAAATTTTATTTCGCTATTGATTTTAAAATATTCAACAATCTTTTCCATTTGCGACTTATAGTTATGCTCGCAAACTGAAATGTAGTTGTTTAAATCGTTTAGTAATTTATTGTTCATCTGTGAAACTTTAACAATGTATTTATCCATTTAACCTCTCATAAATGTAAAGCAGAGTTAAAAACCTGCTTCACTTCTTAAGCATTTGTATAATTATAATTTGTGCTTTTTTCATGATAATATTAGCACATAACAGTATATATTTGAAACAAAAAATGTGATTATTTGCCAAAAAAATTGCTTTAAAAAAATTGTATAATATTTTAAAGCGGTGTATAATATACTATATTACAAAAGAAAGGGGGAAAACCAAATGGCAAAGAAAAGTTCAAGAGATTATTTCGGACTTGGTAGAATTATCAGTCTTATTCTTGTAATTATTCCAGTAACATCTTGGCTTTGTGGTGCAATCACAAGACTTATGGAAGGAAAAATTGTTGCAGGTTTAATTAGACTTATAGGACTAGGCTTTATTATCTGGATTGTTGACATTGTAATGATGGTTCTTCATGGCAGAATTTGGAGACTATTGAATGTCTAAATAAAGTAAAAGGCGTTGAGCCTTTTATTTTTTTAATATTTAAACTAATAATATTGATTTTTTCTTTTTATAATGATAAACTATCGCAGTTATTTTATGAAATAATTACAAATAAATTATTTAAGAGGATTTTATGTGGAATGCAATTTTAGAAACTTTAATTGATTCTTTAAAAGCCCTTCCAATTTTGTTAGTTGTTTACATTCTAATTGAATTTTTGGAGCATAAAGGGTCGGTTAAGTTTGAAAAAATGCTTGCCTCATCAAAAAGATATGGACCTTTGTGGGCGGCTGGATTAGGTTGCATTCCGCAATGTGGGTTCTCGGCGGTGATGGCAGACTTGTTTTCAAGAAAAATGATAACGATAGGAACACTTTTTGCTGTTTTTATTGCAACTAGTGACGAGGCTTTTGCCATTTTGCTTTCGAGTCCGGGACATATTTGGTCACTGCTTGCTTTAATCGGTTGCAAAATTGTTCTAGCAATACTAATTGGCTATCTTTTAGATTTAATTTTCAAAAAAGATGCTAAAAATTTGGTTGCAGATAATTTGGAACATAGCACTCACTTCGAGCATGAACATTCTCACAATCACTCAAAGCAAGAACAAGAAAATGAATGTTGTGAAAAATGTAATAGCGAAGAAAAATGTTGTGAAGCATGCGAACACAATCATTTACATCATCATCACGAACTTGAAGAAAATGAAAAAAACAAATCAAAAGTATTTTGGCATATTTGCTTGCAGGGGTTAATTCACTCGCTTCAAATATTTGCAATAATTCTTGTGGCAAACATTGTTATCACAGTAATTTTGCAACTTGCTGGTGGAGAAGAAGTGCTGGCGGGCTTACTGGGAACAAACAAGTGGTATTCGCCTTTAATTTGCTCACTAATTGGGTTAATTCCAAATTGTGCGGGCAGTTGCGTGCTAGCCGACTTATACATCAACGGAATGCTATCGTTCTCGTCCTGCCTTGGCGGTTTATGCACTGGTGCTGGCGTTGGATTGCTTGTGCTTTTCAAAAACAAAAAAAATTGGAAGCAAAATTTATTTATCGTTTTATTACTGTATTTAATTGGTGCAGTGGTGGGAATGCTATTTAATTTGTTTATTCCATTTAATATTTAAAAAAGCAACTCTAATTTGAGTTGCTTTTTAATGAATTAAATATTGTTGTTGCAAGCAGTGATGCTCCTTTTTTGTTTGGATGAACACCATCCATTAAAAGTTTTGGCTTGTTTAAAAATTCTTGATTTGTATCAATTAAAGTTAGGTTTAATTTCTGGGCAAGTTCTTTCACAGCGGAGTAAATTTCGTCTTGAATTATTTGCGGCCTAACCTGATGAATGTTTTTGTATGCTGGAATGGGCGTGCAGATGTAAATTTTTTTAACACTATTTAATGCTTTATATGAATTTATAAGTTCTTCGTATTGCTGTTTGAAAACATCTTTGCCTTTCCAATCTCTTTCCCTAGTGTCGTTTGTGCCTAGCATGATAATTACAATTTCTGGGTTATAGTTTAGGCTACTTAAATATGTCTTGCTTTTTGGGTATGGAAAACTACTATCTTTAAGTGCGGTTCTTCCGCAATCGCCAAAGTTGGCAACATCATAACTTTCTCCAAGCAATTTGTTAAGACTATGTGGATAATTATTTTCCTTCCAATTTGAAACGCCAAATCCAAAGGTTATGCTGTCGCCCACGCAAGCGACTTTTATTTTTTCACTAGTCACATTCACTTTGGGCTTAACAATAGGCACTCCAAAAAATATAAGCACCAAAGTTAAAAATAAAAAAACCACAAGTGTAAAAATAAGTGCAATTATCATACTTAACCTCTAAAATACAAGTTGAATTATATATTTTTGGCGGGGTTTTAGTCAAGACTCTTTCAAGAAATTTTTTCTTGGGCGTGTCAATTACAATTTATCTTTTGCCATAAAAACAAAAGTGTGCTAAACTATCAATCTATGGAGGAAAGTATGACAGTATACGAAGATTTAAAATGGAGAGGCTTAATTCAAGAAATAACAAGCCCAGACTTAATAGATAAACTTAACAACGGCGGTTTGACTTTTTATATCGGCACAGACCCAACAGCCGACAGTTTGCATTTAGGTCATTATTCTTCATTTTTGATAACTAGAAGACTAGCAAAATATGGTCATCACCCAATAATCTTAATTGGCGGAGCAACTGGTCTTGTTGGCGACCCAAGAGGAACAACCGAACGAAAGTTGTCCGACAAAAATGTTGTTTTTGAAAATTTTGAAAAATTAAAAACACAAATTCAAAGAATTTTCCCATATCCTGTTGTTAATAATTACGATTGGGTAAAGGATATTCATGTTATTGATTTTTTAAGAGATTACGGAAAATATATCAATGTTGGATATATGCTTAGCAAAGACCTTGTTAAAAGACAAATGGAAAATGGCGGAATTTCTTATGCTGAATTTTCGTATATGTTAATTCAAGGTTTAGATTTTAAGTATTTGCACGAACATATGGGCGTGGACTTGCAAGTTGCTGGTTCTGACCAATGGGGAAACATTACAACCGGAATTGAACTTATTAGAAAAACTACTGGCGATGAAGTTTATGCAATGACAATGCCACTTGTAACCGATTCTCATGGAACAAAATTTGGTAAAAGCGAAGGCAATGCTGTTTGGATTGACAAAAATAAAACAAGTTCTTACGAACTATACCAATTTTTAATAAATGCCGAAGATGATGTGATTATTTCCTACTTAAAACGCCTGACCTTTTTAAGCAAAGAAGAAATTGAAGATATTGAAAAGCGTCATTTCGAAGCACCACATTTAAGGCTTGCTCAAAAAATCCTTGCAAGAGAAATTATCACAGATTTGCATGGAGAAGATGCTTTTAAACAAGCGCAAGAAATTAGCGAGCACTTATTTGCAGGCGAGATTAAACAAATCCCAACAAAAGATTTAAGAGTTGGCTTAAAAGATGTGCCACATTACAACATCGAGAAAAACACTTTGGTTAATGTGCTTGCGTTAACTAAAATATGCAGTTCCAAGCGAGAGGCAAACGAGTTTATTGCCAACGGGGCAATTTCGGTTAATGGCGAAATTATTAAAGATTCTCAATTTGAAATTAACAGCGATATTGCCATTGACGGAGACATTATTGTTATTCGCCGTGGAAAAAAGAAATACTATTTTTGCACTTTATCATAAATAATATTGTCAAAAAATATAGGAGAGTGAAATGAAACTTTACAATTCATTAACAAGACAGATTGAACAATTTACACCAAGAGATAAAAATGAAGTTAAGGTATACACTTGTGGACCAACAGTTTATAACTTTGCGCATATTGGCAATTTGCGTAGTTATTTAATGGAAGATATTTTAGTTAGAACATTAAAATATGACGGCTATAATGTTAAAAGAGTTATGAACATAACCGATGTTGGACATTTGTCGGACGACAGCGACTATGGCGAAGATAAAATGCTAAAAGGTGCAGAAAGAGAGCATAAAACAATCAAGGAAATTGCTCAATTTTATGCCGATGCGTTTTTTGAAGACTTGAAAAAACTTAACATCTTAATGCCAGATGTTAAAGAACCTGCAACAAATTGTATAGGCGATTTTATTAAAGTTATTTCTGCTTTGCTTGATAAAGGCTATGCTTATATTGCTGGGGGAAATGTGTATTTCGACACAAGCAAGTTGAAAAAATATCATGTTTTCTATAGTTTCAAAAAAGATGATTTGGAAGTTGGCGTAAGAGAAGGCGTAAACGAAGATACAAGCAAACGCCACCCAAACGATTTTGTGCTTTGGTTCACCAAATCCAAGTTTGAAAATCAAGCATTAAGATGGGAAAGCCCATGGGGAACAGGTTACCCAGGTTGGCATATCGAATGTTCTTGCATCGCGATGAAGCATTTAGGCGAGTATGTCGATATCCATTGTGGTGGAATAGATAATGCTTTCCCTCATCACACAAACGAAATTGCTCAAAGTGAAGCATATTTAGGTCACGAGTGGTGTTCGCACTGGATGCATGTTCTTCACTTGCAAGACAAAAATGGCAAAATGAGTAAGTCAAGCGGAGAATTTTTAACTTTAAAAGTTTTGTGCAGTAAAGGTTATACCCCAAACGAATATAGATTTTTCTGCTTGCAATCGCATTACAGAAAGCCGTTGCTTTTCACTTACGACATTTTAGATAACGCTTCAAATGCATATAAAAAACTCATAAAGAAAATTTCAAATATTGCTGATGATGGCGAATTTAACCAAACTCAATTTGACGATTATAAGCAAAAATTTAAAGATGCAATTGATAACGACCTTAACACATCAATGGCAATAACAGTTTTGTATGATATGCTTAAAGACAAAGAGTTGTCTAATAAAACAAAACTTGAACTCGTTAAAGATTTTGATAGAGTTTTGGCTTTGGATTTGTTAGCACAAGATAAGAGTGAAAGCAAACAAAAGGCACAAACAATTAGTGATGAAGAAATTGAAAATAAAATTGCATTAAGACTTGACGCAAAAAAGAACAAAGACTATCAAAAAGCCGACCAAATTCGTGCTGAATTGCTCGCTTTAGGAATTACCTTAATAGATACACCAAACGGAACAAAATTTGAACGCAAATAACAAAAAGCGACTAAAATTAGTCGCTTTTTTAATCTTTGTTAATAAATGATTTTGCAAACCCTAAAACCTGATATTTTTGTTCTGTTTTAAGTTTTTTTACTGTATTTAATATTTGTAATTCTGGTTGACTTAATGTATTATATTCTATTTTTTGTTTATATTCATCACTATTATTTATTAAGTTGTCTACTGAGACTTTTAATATAGAAGCAAGTTGAATCAAGTCGTCTATGCTAGGTTCAGTTTTACCAGTTTCCCATGACGATATGCAGGCAATAGTTCTATTTAGTTTTTGTGCAATATCTTTTTGCTGTAATCCATAACTTTCTCTTATTTCTTTTAGATTCAACATTGTATTTAACTCCTAAATTAATTTTAACAAATTGTTGAATGAAATTATTGACAATCAATAAAACATTTATTATAATAAGTATAAATTCAATAAAATGTTGATTGTAAGGAGCAATTATGATTTACTACTTTTATAGTAACTTTGATTATTTATGTGAAAAAAATTGTATTGATAAAAATTTTATCTGTGAAAAAAATCAAATAAATTTAGATATGCTAGAAAAAGCTAAATCTAAAAACACATTACCTAATATGGATTTTATAAATCAAATGGCTAAGTATTTTAATGTTTCGATGGAAGATTTAATTTATAGTGACCTAAGACCAAAGCCTATTGATAGAAATATTTTGCCTATTCCTATTGCTATTTCTATTAGTTTTGAAGAATATGCAAATTTTATTTTGTTATTTATAAATGTAGTTTTTACTGTTTTATTATTTCTGCCATTTGTAAAGTTTAATCAAGGAAATTGTTCCTTTATTGAATTTGTCTCTATTTTAAATTTCAATTATTTTGGAGTCGAATTTTCAATGAAAACGGCACAAATATTATATTATATTTTATTTTCATGCGTGTTAGTTGAAATAGTTTTTAATATTTTTAAACTATTTACAACTTCGAAAAAAGTTCAAGAAAAGTCTTTAAATTTTCAATTTTTAGTCTCAATAGTAAAATTTGTTTCATTCTTATTATTTTTCGTTGTAAGTTTTTCATTTATATGTAATATAAATCGCCCAAATGCAAGTAACTCAATGTCATTTGATTATGGTGCATATCTTATGATAGTCTGTGTGTTAATTAGTATTATAATAAATGCGATATACTTTGTAAAAACAACTAAAAGAATTTTAAATGAAAATGGAGATTAAAGCCACACTAAAAGTTGTGGCTTTTTTATATAAGCAAAATATTTCATAAAAAAAATAGATGTTAGTTTGCATCTCTCATTAAGGGTAGTGGGTAGATACTTACTAGCCTCGCAATTTATATGCTCGCTTCGCTAAGCATATTGTCCAATTAAATTAAAGCAGTTTTTAACCGTTTTAAGTTGTTAAGAAAGACTCACTTCAACAAACGCAGTTTATATGCTCGCTTTGCTAAGCATATAACCCGAAAAAAGAAAAAAAGCGTATTTTACTAATACGCTTTAATAATGGTTGCGGGGGACAGATTCGAACTATCGACCTTCGGGTTATGAGCCCGACGAGCTGCCAGCTGCTCCACCCCGCGATATAAACAAACAAAGTTTATATCTTTTTTATAAGTTTGTCAATGGTTTTGGGCAAAAAATTATTTTAGCAAAAGCGAAATGTTAGATATTTGGCAGATTTATAACATTTTTTGCTTGGTTTGTGCTTGCTTTGTGGCGTTAAATGCACTAATTAACTTGTTTTGTTTTGTTTTTTCTTGCAAATATTGTATTATAAATATAAGTTGTGCGTATTGCACTTTTAGGAGATATAAATGGGACTATTTTCATATTTCTTTGCATCAGACAACAGCAGAAATGTAAAGAAACTTAAAGTTATTGCCGACAAGGTTATGGCACTA
Organism: uncultured Clostridia bacterium; assembly: GCA_934749845.1. Taxonomy (GTDB): domain Bacteria; phylum Bacillota; class Clostridia; order Christensenellales; family UBA1242; genus CAKVNM01. Next base: position 30,352 of record CAKVHQ010000001.1, on the reverse strand, counting down.
GATTCAAAGTACCTAGCCATGAGCGATGACGAACTTAAACAACAAACACAAATTTTAAAAGATAGACTTAATGCAGGCGAAACATTAAATGACATTTTACCAGATGCCTATGCGCTTGTTCGCGAAGCAAGTTATAGAGTTTTAAAACAAAAACATTATTATGTTCAAGTTCTTGGCGGAATTGCCTTGCATCAAGGCCGTATTGCCGAAATGAGAACTGGTGAAGGTAAAACCCTAACCGAAACTTTGCCGGCTTATTTAAACGCATTATCAGGCAAAGGCGTTCATATCGTAACTGTTAACGAATACCTTGCAAAGCGTGATAGTGAATGGATGGGAAAAGTTTTCGAGTTTTTGGGACTAAATGTTGGAATCACACTTTCTGGCATGAACGATGAGCAAAAAAGAAAGGCTTATCAAGCGGACATTACTTACGGAACAAACAGCGAATTTGGCTTTGATTATTTAAGGGATAATATGTGCACTCAACTTAACCAAAAGGTGCAAAGAGGTCATAATTTTGCTATTGTCGACGAAGTTGATAGTGTTTTAATTGACGAAGCAAGAACACCTTTAATTATTAGTGGTGGAAAAGGTTTTAGAAGCAGTGAAGACTACGAAAAAGCCCAAGCATTTGTTAGAACACTTAAAAAAGATGACGATGTTGAAATTGACGAAGAAAAGAAGCAAATAAGATTAACAGAAAGTGGTGTTAGCAAGGCAGAAAGGTTTTATGGAATAAGCAACCTTAGTGACATTGATAACATGGAAACTAATCACTACATTAACAACGCAATTCGTGCAAACTTTATGATGCATAGGGATAGCGACTACATCGTTGACGAAAAAGGCGAAGTTTTGATTGTTGATGAGTTTACTGGTCGTGTTATGGCTGGAAGAAGATTTAGTGACGGTCTTCATCAAGCAATCGAAGCCAAAGAAGGCGTTAAAGTTAACGACGAAAACCTAACCGTTGCAACAATAACATACCAAAACTACTTTAGGCTATACAAAAAGTTATCGGGAATGACAGGTACTGCCAAAACAGAAGAAACCGAATTTAACAAAATTTATAGACTAGACGTTGTTTCAATTCCAACAAACAAACCTGTTCAAAGAAAAGATGATGTTGACATAGTTTACTCAACCAAAGAAGGTAAGTTTAAGGCAATAGTAAACGAAATTATCGAACGCCATAAAACTGGTCAACCAATATTGGTTGGTACAATTACTGTTGAAAAGAGTGAAGAAATAAGTAACGAACTTAAAAAAGCAAATGTAAAACATGTTGTTTTGAATGCTAAAAATCACGAAAAGGAAAGCGAAATAATTGCTCAAGCAGGTAAGGTTGGAGCAGTTACTATCGCAACCAACATGGCTGGTCGTGGAACGGATATTTTGCTTGGCGGAAACCCAGAGTTTTTGGCTAAACAAAAAATGAAGCAAGAAGGGTTTGAAGAACAATATATAATCGACTGCACTTCGTTTGCTCCAACCACCGATGAAAAACTTTTAGAAGCAAAAGCAAGATATAACGAACTTTATCAAGAATTTAAGCAAGAAACCGATAAGGAAAAAGCCGAAGTTATTGAACTTGGTGGACTTTACATTATTGGTACTGAACGCCATGAGTCAAGACGTATTGATAACCAGCTTAGAGGTCGAAGTGGTCGTCAAGGTGACCCTGGCGAAAGTATATTCTTCATTTCGCTTGAAGATGATATTGCGAGAATTTTTGGTGGAGATAGACTAAAAAGAATAGCAACTGCATTTAAAATGAGTGAAGATGAACCACTTTTCCAAATGAAATTTATTTCAAGGCAAATTGAAAACGCACAAAAGCGTGTTGAAGGAAACAACTTTGCAGTTAGAAGAACACTTCTTCAATTCGACGATGTTTTGAATGAACAAAGAAATGTTATTTACGGTCAAAGAGATAAACTTCTTGAAGGCACGGACTTCCATGACGAAATTTTAGATATGGTTCACGAACTTGTTGAAACAACAGTTAGAGAAAACATTTCCGATAATAAAGACCCAGAAGAATGGGATTTGGACACTCTTAATAAAAGACTCAGCGAATACATTTTGCCAAAAGAACCAAACTTCATCACCTATGAAAAGGTTGAAGAAGCAGAAGTTGCTGATGTTGTGGAAATGGTGTACGAAAAGGCCGTTGAAAACTTAAACAGCAAAGCGGAAGAAGTTAATCAGTTATTGCCACCAGATGGCTTTAAGGCTTTGGAAAGATGGGTGCTTTTAAACAGAGTTGATAACGCATGGGTTGAGCATATTGATGCTATGACAATCATGAAACGAGAAATCATGACAAGGACTGACCCAATAGTAGCCTATAAACAAGAAGGTTACGAAATGTTTGACCACATGATTGAAACAATTAGAACAAACACTGCGAAAATTATGTTAAATGCAGAACTTGAAAGAGTAGTGCAAAAACCAATGCAAACTCAAAAGAAAAATATTGTGGCAAATGCAACCCCAGTTGATAAGCAATCAAGAACGGTTAGAAACACAACCAAAACGGTTGGCAGAAATGACCCTTGCCCATGTGGAAGCGGTAAAAAATACAAAAATTGTTGTATGAATAAATAGGCTTAAAACGCCTATTTTTTTTAAATTTAATAAAAAAATTTGAATAACAGGTTGCAAGTTCTTGTTTTTTAGAATATATACTATTGCTTAAATATGACTTATTTTGTTGTTTTTGAAGGCGTTACATGATTTCTAAACCTGTTTTGATATTTAAAACACTTGTTATTTTTAGCACAATGACTTATACTAAATAAGGAGGTTCTTAATATGAACGAAAAATTTAAAAAATTAATTTATCCTATTATTGCAGTTGGTGTTTCAGTTTTATTTTTAGGATTACTTTTAATTCCATATTATTGTGTTGGTTCACTTAACTTTGACGGCTATATGATTATGATAATGAAAGTTTTTGATGGAATGGACTTTACAATCTTTATGTCAACATGCTTCCAATTTTTCCACATCGTAACATTGCTTTTATTATTAAATGTTGGCTTGTTTGGAATACTTGTAAAAACTGGCGTAGTTGAAGTTAAAAAATCTGTTAAAAATTGGAGTTATGAAAAACTCTTAAAAGTTTTATTCACAGTTATGGGAAGTTTAGGTTTGGTTCTAATTTTCTCTATGTTAATCACTTGCTCGGCTAATTCCTACACATTTGGCGGTGTTAGTTTTGGATTAATCTTAAATGGCGTTTTGGAAGTTATGGCTTGTGTTGCATTCTGGCTTTTGGATTACTACGGAATCTTAAACGGAACATACGTGCCAAAAGAGAAAAAACAAAAAGTTTCAAGTGCTGAAGGCGAAGAAAAGCCAGAAGTTGAAGCAGAAGTTTTAGAAGAAAATGTAGATGAAAAACCTGCAGAAAATTCTCAAGAGAGTAGTGAAGATTCTAACGAATAATTTTATGAGAATTTGTCTTAATAAAAAGTAAAAATCACGGTTATTCCGTGATTTTTTATTTTATTATTAAGAATTGTTCTTGATTTAATAAATTTAATAAAAAAACTTGCATTATTTATAGTTAATAATGCAAGCAAGTTTTGTGTTTTCGTCAATTTTTATTTTATCGCTAATTTCAACTCCAAGAATAACAAGCACTTCGTTTCCGTCACACAAAAGTGGAATTTCATTTCTAAGTCTTGATGGAATTTTTTTGTCTATAAAATAATCTTTAAGTTTTTTTGTTCCGCCACCAAATTTTGTGAACATATCGCCAGTTTGTCTTGTTCTCCAAATGCAAGATTTAGGCAATTTTTTGTAATCAAAAATATGAGTATTTTCCTTTGTTACATTTTCAAATGTTTTGCTTTTTTTAATTTGTGCGTCATAGCCTAAAATATTTTGCTTTCCAAAAACAAACTCTTTGCTTCCTTGCTTTTTAGCAGTTTTCTTTTTTGCTAAAGTTAGGTACTCGTATTCCATAATTGCAGTAACGCCGTTTGGAAGATTTATTCGAGTTCCATTTTCGCTTTGGCTGGTCAAGTTTTTGATAATTTGAAGATGTTTTTGCTCAATATCCTTTAATGCATGCAAGTGTTCAAAACCCTTACGAAGCAATCTAAACACCACTGGGTTAGGTAATGCAAACATTCCAAGTGGAATTTTAACTAAATTATCGTCAAACACCAAACTGTCGTAGCTTATTGTCGAGTCTATGTAATCATTATCTTGTTTGCAAATTTTTGAAAGTGAAATTAAGTTGTTTTCAAAATTATTCCAATGAGTCTTAATTTGAGGAATAACCGTGTGCCTTAAAAAGTTTCTTGAAAACTCGGTGTCCATATTTGTTTCATCTTCAACAAATGGAATGTTATTTTCGCTTTGATAGCATAAAATTTCGCTTTTATCGGTGTTAAGAAAAGGTCTAATGTATCCGTTTTGCTCGTACTCCATGCCTGTTAAGCCTTTCAAGCCTGAACCACGGAAAATGTTTAGCAAAATTGTTTCCACTTGGTCTTGCTTGTGATGAGCAATCGCAATTTTATCAACAATACCTTTTTTTAATAAGCCGTCAAACACGCCGTATCTGCAAATTCTAGCACCTTCTTCAAGTGTTAGTTTGTTTTCGGTTGAATAAGTTAATGCGTTAATTTTAAACGAGTGAACCGGAATGTTGTTGTCTTTGCAATACTTAACAACAAAATCGCTATCTTGCTTGCTGTTTTCCCTAATTGAATGGTCTATGTTAATTGCACTTAAGGTTATGCCTAGTTCGCTTTTTTTAGAGTTTAAGTAGTGAAGAAGACACATACTGTCAATTCCACCACTAACAGCAACACCAATTTTATCGCCCTGTTTTAATAACTTATTATTTAATATTGTTTTATCTGCACTAATCATATATTAACTCCTGCATGCTAATTATATTTCATTTTAAAAACTCAATCAACATTATTTTTTAAAAATTTTGCGAAATAGTGCGAATAATTAAAAAATATAACAATTTTCGACACTCGCCCATTTACTATCGCTTTTTGAAGCAGTAATTAGGTGCACTTGCTTTTATTGAACTAATTAAGTTTACATTTCTAGAGCATACATTTTGTTTTTTTTGCCTTTAATGATATAATAACTATGTTAGGAGAAATACATGGAAACTAATAAGGAAAAAGTTTTAGAACTTTTAAAACAAGTTAACAGAGAAGGCATGGATAAATTTATTGATTGGCTACAAACAACCGATTTTTTCACAGCACCTGCAAGCACTAAATTTCATAGCAACTGTGAAGGCGGACTTTGCACACATTCGTTGAATGTTTATAATAGGTTAATTTCATTACTTAAAACCGAGTATGGCGATGACTATGAAAAAGTTTGCCCAAAAGATAGTGCAATTTTAATGGGACTTATGCATGACTTGTGCAAGGTTGGAACTTTTGTTAAGGAAACACGAAATGTTAAGCAATATAGCGAAAGTGGAACTAAACAAGACAGTAAAGGCAAATTTGATTGGGTTGAAAAAGATGTTTACGCAGTTGACGATAGCCTTCCATACGGACATGGCGAGAAGAGTGTGTACATACTTGGCGGTTTTATTAGGTTAACACGACAAGAAGCCATGGCAATTAACTGGCACATGGGTGGCTTTGATTATAGAATAAAAGGCGGAAGTTATGCTCTTTCGGATGCGTTCTATTCCTATCCAGTTGCATTTCTGCTTCATGTTGCAGACATGCAAGCCACATATCTTGATGAAACTTGTCAAAAATAGTTTTATAAGATATAATAATTTGAAAGGAGAATTACATTTATGAATATTTGGCACGACATTGACTCTAAAAGAATAACCCCACAAGACTTTGTTGCGGTTATTGAAATTGCAAAGGGAACAAAGAAAAAGTACGAACTCGACAAAGAAACAGGAATAATCATTTTAGATAGATTGCTTCACACCAGCACTCACTATCCAGCAAACTACGGTTTTATTCCAAAAACACTTGCAGAAGACGGCGACCCTCTTGATGTGCTTGTTCTATGCTCGGAAAGTTTAGACCCATTAACTTTGGTTAGATGCTATCCTATTGGCGTTGTAACCATGCTTGATAACGGCAAAAATGATGAAAAGGTTATCGCTATACCTTTTGGCGACCCACTTTATAACTCGTATCAACGAGTTGAAGACTTGCCACCATTTGTTTCGGAAGAACTTATTCACTTTTTAAGAGTGTATAAAGACCTTGAAGAAGGAAAAGTTACGCAAGTTGGGGGCATGAGAAACAAAGAAGAAGCAGAAAAAATAATTGCCGAAAGCAAAGTAAGATACGAAAAAAAATATAATACAAAATAGTTTTTGCCTATAAAATGATTTACTTAAAAAGTTGTTTTTATTAAAATATTTTCAAAGGAGTTGCAATGGAAAAATTTGATTTTTACAAAAAGGCAGATGAAATAAAACATGACGCCAAAGATATTATGAGTGGCTCATGGGGTTTTTCAGCAAAACAAATGGCACTTATGCTTGTTTTGGCTCTTATTGTTGCAGGTGGCGTTACTTGCCTTTGCATTTTTAAACCTTTGTGGTATGTTATTGCACCTTCATGCTTTGTTGGAGCGTTTTTAATTTATGTTATATATCATGGTGTTCAAGTGTTTTTCTATAACTTAACAAACAACTTGAAGGCGGACACTTCCAATCTGTTTGACGGTTTTAAACGAATTTTTAAACTTCTAGCACTTTTCATTTCAAAGTTATTTATGCTTATAATTGGACTTTGCATGTTGGTGTTCTTTGGGTTTAGGTTTGAACTTGATTATAGTATGAGTTCTTTGGTTTTATTTGATGATTCCAAAAAAACCGCTTCGGCTTGCCTAAAGGGTAGCAAAAGACTTATGAAAGGAAACCGAATTAGACTTGTAAAATTAAGACTAAAAAGTATTGGCTGGATTTTACTATGCTTAACTGTTGTTGGCGCATTGTGGGCTTTGCCTTATCTAATGGTGGAAAAAGCGGTGTTCTACAACAACTTAAAAACTGATTTTTAATAAAAAAGTTCACAATTTGATGTGAACTTTTTTTATGCTTTTGATAAAGTAAAGTCAATACTAGTTGAGAAAATATTTGCAAATTTAATAAGTTTGTTTTATACTTATAGGGAATTACATTTTAAGGAGAATATTTTATGCATTGGGCAGAAAAGTTAGCAGACGAAGTTATAGCAAAATATCCAGATGCCACAACCTATGTATGTGCAAGTGGAATTAGTCCATCGGGCTCGGTTCACATTGGAAATTTTAGAGAAGTTGCAACATCATATTTTGTTGTTGAAGCATTAAGAAGAAAGGGCAAAAAAGTTAGATTTATTTTTTCATGGGACGATTTAGATAGATTAAGAAAAGTTCCAGTAAATGTTTCAAAAGATGTTGAAAATTTTGAGCAATATATTGGCACTCCATACACTATGTGTCCAGACCCATATAATGACGGACATGATAGCTATGGAACTCACTTTGAAAAAGAATTTGAAGACGCACTTAAAAAATTAAGGGTAGATTGCGAACCAATTTATCAAACCAAAAACTATGTAAGTGGCAAGTATAACGACCAAATTGTTCACTCAATTAAAGAACGCAAAAAAGCATACGACATTTTAATGAGTTTTAAAACTCAAGAATCTAGTGAAGAAGATAGAGAAAACTATTATCCATTAAATGTTTATTGCTCAAAATGTCATAAAGACACAACCAAAGTTTTGTCTTGCAGTGAAGACGGCGAACAAATCGAGTACGAATGTGCTTGCGGTAATCATGAAACAGTTGGTGTTAGAGAATACCCATATATTAAATTGGTTTGGAAATTAGACTGGCCAATGCGTTGGGTTTATGAAGGCACAAACTTTGAACCGGGTGGCATCGACCACGCTGCCGCAAGTGGAAGTTATGTTGTTTGTTCCGAAATTGTTAAACAAATTTTTGGCGGACAAGCACCACATTTCCAAGGATATGGATGGCTAGGAATCAAAGGAATGGGCGACATGCACTCGTCAAGTGGAAAGAATGTTACACCGGGTCATGTTATGAAAATTTACGAGCCTGAAATGATTAGATGGTTGTTTGCTAAATATTCGCCAGAAGATTCATTCGACTTTGCTTTTGACGACACAATTATTCGTCATTACAGCGAGTTTGATAAAGGCTTGGTGGCATACAAAAACGGAGAATTGTCCGAATACGAAACATCAGTTTACGATATGGCATTATTTAATGGAAAAGACACCAAGGTTAAAGTTCCTTTTGGCGTGCTTGCTAGTGTTGCACCTATTGTAGACTTTAAACCAGAAATGGTTAAAGAAGTTATGAAAAAACTTGGCTATGATTTTACTGACGACAATTTGGAAAGACTTGAAAGAGTTAAAAACTGGATTGAAATTTATCAACCACAAAAAATGTACAAACTTTTAAGTGAAAAAAATCAAGCATACTACGATAATTTAAGTGAAGAAGAAAAAACAGTTATCAAGAAATTGCATGACTATATCGAAAGCAAAGACTCAATTAATGATAAAGAAATTCAACAATATATTTACGACACAATCAACGACCCTAGCTTAAGCAAAAAAGAAAATATGGCAAAACAAATGGCTAACTTTAAAAATTTATACAACTTGTTGTTTGGTTTGAACGAAGGTCCAAGACTATATTTATACTTTGCTGCAGGGGATAAAAAGGCTTATAACGAACTTCTTAACTTTTAAAAAAAGCACTTCAAAGTGCTTTTTTGTATGAAAATTGTTAATTTTGGTTATCTGTTTAATACATGAGAAAAAAAACCTCCAAAGTGGAGGTTTTTTTTTATTATTTGCTTTGGAAATCTTTAATCTTTTGAGTATATTCTGCTTTGTTGTTTTCAAAAGCTTCTTTGTGTGCATCAAGTGTTGCTTTAAATGCTTCAACTTGGTTGTTATACTCTGTTTTTAAGTTTTCGTAGATTGTTTTGCTTTGTTCTTCAAGTTCTTTGATAAGTTCGTCAAGTTTGTTGTTTAACTCTTTCTTAACGTTGTTTAGTTCTTTTTCTGCTTTGTTTAATTGATCTTTCAAAACTTTAAGTTCTTCTTTTGCTGCCTTAAGTAATGGTTTTGTTGTTTCTTTAACAACTTCAGAAACATCTTTATCGTTCAAAGTTTTTTCATAGCCTTCGATGGTTGATTGAATGTTATCAACTGCATTTCTAGCACTGTCGAATGTTTTTTCAAACGAAACATAATTTAAACTTTCTTTTAAATTTTTAAGACCGGTAAAGAAATCATCTTGCAAACTTCTTGCAATTTTGTCGATGTCTTGTGACGTTTTGTTAAGTTCGTCCAAAATTTCTTGTTCGGTTTTGTTAGAAAGGTCAGTAACGGTACTGTCGATGTTTTTTAATGCATTTTCAAAACCTTCTTGAACTTCGCAAACTGCCTTTGCCAAAATTCCGTTATCAGCAAAGTATTGGTTAACTTTTTCGGTAACTTTCTTTTGTAAGTTTTCCATGTTAGCGCCAGATTTTGCTGAAATTGTGATTGTAACTTCTGCTCCTGTGCCATTGATGTCTAAACTAATGTGTCCCGATTTTGTTGCGATGTCAACAAACATTTTTGTTGCTTCGTCTGCAGTTTTGTTTGTAAAATCAACACTGCTAAACATCATTTCGGCATCATCGTTTAGATAGTTAACCGATAAAACTCTGTTTTGAGAGTTAAGCACGATTTGGCAATCTGGGTTCACACTACATTCCATAACAGAAGCAGGTTTGTTATCGTTTCTTGTTAATAAGAAAACTGCACCCACTGCCAATGCAAGCACTAAAATAATTGCAATTATAATTGCCAAAGTGCTATTTTTAGATTTTGTTTTTGCTTTTGCCATAAAAATCTCCTTTTTAATTTTTGGTATAATAATTATACCATGCATAAAATTTTACGACAATTATAAATATTAAGAATTTTTATACATTTTCTACAAAATTGTCTATAAACATTTTTTTGTGTTTAAGTTTTAATATGATATAATAAAACTATGCTTATACTAATCTTTTCAATAATATTGGTTGTAGGACTTTTAATTGCAGGGAGTTGTTATGGCAATTTGGTAAGTCTTTATAAAAAATATTCGCAAACCGATGCCAGCATAAACAAGGATGCAATAACATTCGTGTCGGCATGCATTAAGTTTTTTAAATTAAACACAAAAATTGCACTAACCGAAGGCGAGTTTCAAGACGCCTATTTGGTTAATAAAGACATGATAGTTTTAACAAAGCAGGTTGCAAGCGGAAAATCGGTTGCCGACATTGCGGTAGCAAGTCACGAACTTGGTCACGCCTTGCAAAAAAAAGAAAAAAGTGGCTGGCTTGTGGTTGATTTGATTTTTAAAACAATAGGCAAAATCGCAAACTTTTTGCTTCCAATAGCACTGATAACTGCACTTGTCTTTTTGTTTTTTGAAGATTTAAGCATGTATTCGCCAATTATCTTTTATATTTCAATAGGGCTGTGGTTTTTAACCATTCTTATGAAAATTGCAGTTATTCCACTTGAACTTGACGCAAGCAAAAAAGCATACAAAATTTTAAGCGAGAATAAATTATTTTCTAGGGAAGAACTAAAACAAACAAAGCAAGTTTTAAATGCGGCAGCGCTAACTTATGTTGGTAGTATATTTTTTGGATTATATAAATTGATTAGAAAAATACAATATTCATTTAGGAGGGATTGATTATGTATTGGGATTATTATTTAATGGGAATTATTCTTTTGCCAGGACTTTTGCTGGCGATAATTGCACAGATTAAAGTTTCAAGCAATTTTGCAAAGTATAAAAAAGTAGCGTCAAAAAAGGGAATGACGGCATCTCAAATTGCAAGACTTATATTGGACTCGGCTTCTTTAAATCATGTTAATGTTGTTAAAATTGACGGGGATTTAACCGATAACTACAATCCTAAAACTGAAACGATTTCACTTTCAAGCGAGGTTTACGACAGCACTTCTGTGGCAGCAATAGGAATTGCAACTCATGAAGTAGGTCACGCTCTTCAATATGCTTCCAACTATAAGCCAATCAAAGTGAGAATGGGTCTTGTTATGGCATGTAATATTGCAAGCAAGTTGCTATGGCCTTTAGTGTTTATAGGACTAATTCTCAATTTGGGTGTTAACACCATTGCGGGCAGTGTTTGTATGTGGTGCGGAATTATTCTTTTCTCGCTTGCTGTTATTTTCGATTTAATAACTTTGCCAGTTGAATATAATGCAAGTAATAGAGCAAAATCTATTTTAGTAAACGCTGAAATTTTAGACAAAGATGAAATGGTGGGAGTTAACAAAGTGTTAGATTCTGCTGCTTTAACTTATGTTGCCGCTTTGGTTGTATCTATTCTAAACTTGCTTCGATTTATTTTGATTTTTAGGCGTAATGATTAAATAAAATTGACAATATTTATTAAGGCTACTAAAATGTAGAGGTAAAAACTAAAACTATAAAGGAAAAAATTATGAAACACTTAACAGTAGAAAATTTAAAAGCAATGTGGCTTGAATTTTATAAGTCAAAAGGACATGTTCAAATTGATAATGCATCTGTAATTCCACAAAACGATGGCTCGGTGTTATTTACAACTGCGGGAATGCATCCACTTGTTCCATATCTTTTGGGAGCAGAGCATCCTTGTGGCAAAAAACTTTGCGATATTCAACGTTGCATAAGAACTAACGATATCGACTCCGTTGGAGATAACACCCACTGTACATTTTTTGAAATGTTAGGATATTGGAGTTTGGGTGCTTACTTTAAAGAAGAAGCAATTAAAAACAGTTTCGAATTTTTAACAAGCGAAAAATATTTAGGCATTCCAGTTGAAAAACTTGCAGTTACTGTTTTTGAAGGTGACGAAACTGCACCAAGAGATAACGAGAGTTATGAAATATGGAAATCTTGTGGCTTGCCACAAAGTCATATATTCTTTCAAGGAAAAGAAGATAACTGGTGGTCTGCAGGTGCAACAGGTCCATGTGGCCCAGACAGCGAAATGTTTTATATAACCGACAAAGAACCATGCTGTGAAAATTGTAATCCTTCTTGTGGTTGCGGAAGATACATTGAAATTTGGAATAATGTGTTTATGCAATATGTTGTTGAAAAAGAGGGCGATAAACCACAATTATTAAAACAAAAAAATGTTGATTCTGGTATGGGTGCAGAAAGAACTGTAACCATTCTTAATGGATACAAAAGCGTTTATGAAATTGAATGTTTTAAGGGCGCTATCGAAATTCTTAACAACCTATCAAGCAAAAAATATGGCGAGAGTGAAGAGGCAACAAGAGCGTTTAGAATTATAGCCGACCACATGAGAAGCACAGTGTTTATAATGGGCGATGAAAATGGAATTTCTCCAAGTAATGTTGGTCAAGGATATGTTTTAAGACGACTTATTAGAAGAAGCATTAACAGTGCTAAAAAGATTGGTGTTGACGGAGAAAAATTGATTGATGTTGCATCATATTACATTGATTACTTTAATGACTATCCAATTTTAACCAAACGAAAAGAGTTTGTTTTAACCGAACTTGAAAAAGAAATTAAAAAGTTTTCAAACACCATAAATGGCGGACTTAAAGAAATTAACAAACTAATTGAACATCTTGGCGGTAAAGTTATTGACGGAAAAAATGCGTTTAGGCTTTACGATACATTTGGTTTCCCTATCGAACTTACGCAAGAAATTGCAAGTGAACGAGGCTACGAGGTTGATATTGAAGGTTATAAACAAGCGTTCCATGAACACCAAGAAAAAAGCAGAATGGCAGGGGAACAAGTGTTTAAGGGCGGACTTTCAAGCACATCATATGCCGACACAAAATATCACACTTTGGCTCACATTATGCTTGCAACTTTAAGAGAAATGTTTGGACCTTCTGTTTTGCAAAGAGGTTGCAACATCACTCCAGAAAGAATTCGTTTTGATTTTAGTTTGGACCACAAAATGACAGATGATGAAAAGAAGACATTAAGCGAAAAAGTTAATGCAAGAATAAAACAATCAGCACCTGTTGTTAAAGAAGAAATGACACTAGACGAAGCAAGAAAAAGTGGCGCAATGGGCATATTTGATAATAAGTATGGCGAAAGAGTAACTGTTTATACTATTGGAGATTTTAGTAAGGAAATTTGTGGCGGTCCACATGTTCACAACACAAGCGAACTTGGCGAATTTGTTCTTTTAAAAGAAGAAAGTTCAAGTGCAGGTGTTAGAAGAATAAAAGGAATTTTAAAATAAAAAAAACAAAAAGCATTCATTGTTGAGTGCTTTTTTTATTGTTTGCTATTGATTTTTTTTGGTTAGTAATATATAATATCTCTACTAGGAAGGTTATTATGGAAGTAATTAAAAAAATAATTGTAAGTATTTTAATTATTTGTGGCATAGCATTTGCCGGAGTTGTTATTTGTTGTGGAATTATGATTGTTTCTCCATCAACAAAAATCTTTGGCTATAGTTATTTAAACACAAACACAAGACAGCCAGAAGCAAGAGAATTTGACGATATAACCACAGATGAAATAAATATTTATGTTGAAACAGGGGATTTTGACATTATCGTTAAACAAGGCGAGCGCAATGTCATAACTTTAACAAACCATGTTTTTGGGTTCACAAAAGCCCATGATTCTAATAAATTTGCATATGTGGATAGTATGGTTTCTTATTCTAGTGGCGAAGTTGAATTAAAAGTTACCGAACCATCTGGCCTATTTTTCACAAGAGAAACATATTTGACTATCGAGTTGAGCAAAAATACCCTTTATTCAAATATTAAAAAGGAAATTCCAAGAAAAATTAACATTATAACAAAAACAAATAATGGAAAATCCACCTTTGGAACAAGTGAAACCACATTAAATGTTCAAAACCTTGCTTGTTCATGCACAGGGAATAAGGGTGGAATTGACCTTGAAAATGTAAAAATAAATGGCGACTTATCAATTACCAACATTTTGGGCAGAGTTAATGTTAAAAATGCAGTTGATGGCGAAGTAACAGTAGATAGTTCTGTTGGAACTTACACTATGAGCAAAGTTGGAGCATTAACAGTTCTTCCTTCTTCAACCAAAACATTAAATGCTCCTTCAATCACAGTTGATGAAGTTGGCGTTCTTAACTATACCGCACAAGGTGGAAACCTTAAAATTAACACGTGTTTGTATGAAGATAGTAGTGTTGAAACCAACAATGCTTCAGTTTATATCAATACTGTTTTAAAAACAATATCTTTTGTTGGAAACAACGCAAACATAACCATTGACAGATTGGGCAATTTTGATGCTTCAACAGCAAACTTAAATTCATGGGATTGGGAAACAACCTTATCAAACAACGAGTTAATGGGATATTTTGAAACAAACGGAACTGTTCACATTAAAACAAACTATTTGCCAGTTCAATTAAAAATGAATAGTGGAAAGGCAATTTTAGACAAATCACTTCAAAAAATTGTAGCCGAAACACAAAAGGCATCAGTAAATGTAACATTCTATAACGATGGCGAGTTAACAACAGAAACTAGCGATGCAAAAGTTAACGCATTAAATAAATTTATTAACGAAAACTTTATTGCAAAATTAAATGGAAATTTACTATGTTTAGATGTTAAAACTGTTTCAGGCACTGTTACAGCAAAAAATGTTAAAAGCAGAATAAACATCGTTGCCGAGAAAGCACCAGTAAATGTAGACTTTGTTAAAGTTTCAGGCGAAAACAATATTGAAACATCAAGCAAAGCAGTTAATATAACCGCACCTATAGAAAATTTTATTATTAACGCAAGAATGAACAAAAACAGCAAGGCAAAAATAAGCATTCATTTTGGTGCAATAAAAGTTGATTCCTATAATGAAGACCTTTCAACAGAAGGAAACAAAGAAAGAGTTTCTAAATACGAAGACGAATCCTATAAAGGATTTAATGTTAAAGTTGCCGAAGCAAAAAATAATTGTACAGATGTTTTGAAAATATTAAACAAAACAGGTAGTATTTCACTGCAAGGAAAATAAATCTAAAATAAAATATATTTTAAAAATAAAAAAATCTTATCAGTTGATAAGATTTTTTTTGTGCGACTTAAAACTTATTTAGTGTCAGGGTTAATGTTAAATTGCTCTTCTGTGGCGGTTAAAGTTTTTTCTCTAACCGTTTCCATTTCGCCTAATAATTCATTAACTTTACTAATATTAACAGATGTTACACCTAATTGGATAGTATGTTGATAAAGAGCCTTTAAAAAGTGAAGAGTTCCAAAGCAAACATCGTTGTCAGTAAAGTTGTAATTTTCTTGATTGCTTTCGTCTGCGTAGGAATCAATTTTGTCAAGAATTAGTTTTTCAACATTACGCCAATAGTCTGGTTTTGTGCAGATAAATTCTCTTAATGCTTTAAAACTTTTACTTTCTGGGTTAAGTTTGTTTTGCAACTCTAACGCTGCCGACAAGTTCATAAATGTGTTTGCAGTTGTGGCATATTCCATTTGCTTTTCTGTTCCTTGGTCATCAACAATTCTTAAATTTCCTATATATTTGTAAGTGTACTCTTGGTTCATATATGCCTCCGTTTAATATATATATTTTACAGGCTTAATTTTTACTTGTCAATATTAAAAACAAAAACTTTGATTTTTTCAATCAAAGTTTTTTATGCTATTTACATTCTTTTTGATAGCAATGACTTTTTTCGTTGTAATAATCTTTATTTTCATCGGTTTCTTTTTCAAAAGTTTGGTTTGTGCATCTAGGACAAGGTGGCAAAGTTTGACCTTCGTCTAAATAAATTTTTTGTCCGCAGTTGCAACAACAATAGCAACCTGTGCTGTTAACTTCACAGCCACATGTACATTTTTCTGCCATATCGACCTCCTACATATTTATTGTGGCTTATCAAAAAAATCTTATGCAAAGTTTTTTAATCCTGCACATTTTTTTTAAACTCAAAATAAACTGATTATGTATATACGCCAACCTGTAAGTTACAGTTAAAAATAGAGAGGACATTCGCGAATGTGTCCTCTCAAATTTTATTTTTCATCTTTTTGACCTTTAGCCAAACTTTGTGTGCCGTTTGATTGGTCTAGTTTTTCAAAGTTAACATAGTCGTTTTTTGTTTTTTCGGCATCTTCAAAGTTAACATAGTCTTTGCTGTCTTGCTTTTGGTTTTTGTCCACTTCTTCCAAAAGTTTTTGTTCGGCTTGTTTTTTCTTTTTGTCTAAAATCTTTTGCTTTCCGCCTTTTGTAAATGTTGCAATTATCCAGTCTTCAATTTGTTCTTGGTATTTAAATATAAGGAATATCGCAATTATCATTAAAATTCCAATAACAATCCAAACTGGAATGCCCCAACCACTAAATGGAATTAGTTCGCCACTGCCAAACCAGCAAATACATGCAATGGCAAATAACCTTGTTAATATGGTAATGATTATAAAGTATCGCCAAGTCATTTTTGTTGTTCCTGCAATAAAGCAAAGCAAATCGTCAGGAAAGGCAGGGAATATAAACATAACAGGAAGAAGTAACTTTCCTTTTTTAGTTAGCAAGTTTCGATATTTGTCAACAGTTTCTTTGCTTGCTAACTTGTATGCCACCTTAACACCAAACCATCTTCCAATAGCAAAGCAAATGTAAGACCCCAGCAATATGGCAATGGCACTAATAATAAATGCCTTCCATGCTCCCAAAATAATAACACCAGCAATGGTTGTTATTTGTGCGGGTATTGGCAAAATAACCACTTGCGCCACTTGAATTAGGAAAAATATAATCCATGCCCACGCACCAAACGATTCAAACCATTCTCTTGCGGAGTCTAGCGACGAAAAGTGAGAGAGTAAACCAGTATAGTAAAAAATCGTAAACAAAATCACAATAAATAGAACAAGTATGTTGCCTACTAATCCAAATTTGTACCACTTATGGTTTTTAATCCATGTAATTAGTAAAAAAATGTAGGTGGTGGCTAGGCATACGGTAAAGGCAATGCTCCACACAAGGTAAAATGGTGCAATCCAACTCATAGCGATGCACCCAGCCGACAATATGCCCAAAATAAACAAAGTGATAATTTTTTTCATTTTTGCCCTATATTCATTTTATACAAAAATTTTGATTATATGTTTAAGTTACTATATAATATATTTATAATTATATCATATTATTTTGTTTTAATAATATTGATTTTTTTAAAAAAAATGTTATAATTGCTCGTACAATTAAAAAAGGAAAAGGTAAAATGATACAAGTTAGTAATTTAAGTTTAAGATTTTCGGACAAAAAACTTTATGAAGATGTTAATTTGAAGTTTACAAAAGGTAATTGCTATGGCATTATTGGAGCAAATGGGGCAGGAAAGTCCACTTTTTTGCGAATATTAACTGGCGAACTTGAACCAACAACTGGCGAAGTTTTTATTTCCCCAAACGAAAGAATGAGCGTTCTTGAACAAAATCAGGAAAAGTACAACGATTATACCGTTTTAAATACTGTTTTAAGCGGTCATAAAAAACTCTTTCAAATAATGCAAGAAAAAGATGCTTTGTATGCTAAACCAGATTTTAGTGAAGAAGACGGAATAAAAGCGGGCGAACTAGAAAATGAGTTTATGGAACTTGGTGGCTACGAAGCCGAAAGTGACGCACAAAACATGTTAAATGGTCTTGGAATTTCAAGCGAATATCACTACATGCTAATGAAAGACTTAGATAGTAAACTTAAAGTTAAAGTTTTGCTTGCACAAGCATTGTTTGGTAATCCAGACATTTTGGTTTTAGATGAGCCAACAAACAATTTGGACGCTAAAACAGTTCGATGGCTTGAAAACTTCTTGCTAGACTTTGAAAATATAGTTATTGTTGTTTCTCATAACCGTCACTTTTTAAACAAGATTTGCACAAACATTTGCGATGTTGATTATGGAAAAATCAATATGTTTGTTGGAAACTATGATTTCTGGTATGAAACCAACCAACTACTTCAACGCCAAGCAAGAGAACAAAACAAAAAGATGGAAGCAAGAGCCGAAGAATTAAAAGACTTTATTGCAAGGTTCAGTGCTAACGCAAGCAAAAGCAGACAGGCAACATCTCGAAAAAAAGAACTTGAAAAGTTAACTTTAAACGATATTGTTCCAAGCAACAGAAAATATCCTTATGTTGACTTTAAGCCAGAAAGAGATATTGGAAACGAAGTGCTTACAGTTGAAAATTTGACTAAAGAAGGCTTTTTTGAAAATGTAAGTTTCACAATAAGAAAAGACGAAAAAGTGGCATTTTTAAGTGATAATAGTTTGCTTTTGTCAAAATTTTTCGATATTTTGGCTGGAGAAGATAAAGACTACACTGGAACTGTTAAATGGGGCAAAACCATAACCACAACATACATGCCACAAAATTATAATAGTTATTTTGATAATTGTGACTTAAACTTGGTTGAATGGCTTGGACAATTTTCTAAAGAACACGATCAAACATTTTTAAGAAGTTGGCTTGGCAGAATGTTGTTTTCAGGAGAAGAAGCATTAAAAAAAGCAAAGGTACTTTCTGGTGGCGAAAAGGTTAGATGTATGCTTGCCAAAATGATGCTAACAAGTGGCAATGTGCTAATTTTTGATGAACCAACAAACCACTTGGACCTAGAATCCATTCAGTCATTAAACAAGGGAATGGAAAACTTTAAAGGTGTTATTTTGTTCTCATCACACGACCACGAACTTATGCAAACTGTTGCAAACAGAATTATCGTTATAAATAAGACAAAAGAGTTTGATAGGCTTTGCACTTACGAAGATTATTTGGATTTAACATAAAAAATGGTGGCTTGTGCCACTATTTTTGTTTTATAAATATATTTTGTTGACTAAACTTATGTAGTTTTATAAACTTTCTTAAAGAGGAAATTTATGCAAGAAAACCAAGAATTTGAACAAAAAGAGCAAGAAAAAACAGAAAATTGCGAAAATTTAAGCAATAATAATGAAATTTCTCAAGAAAACCTAAAAACTAATAATGAACAAGTTGCTCAAAAAAATAAGAAGCAAAACAACTTTGAAAGAAAACTTGATGGCTATTTTAAATACACCGCAAGGGGAAGCAGTTTAAAAAAAGAGTTTTTTGGCGGGTTTGTAAATTTTTTAGTTATTGCCTATGTTTTGATTGTTGTGCCTAGTTTGTTTTCGCCAATTGGTGGAGAACAACTTTGGAGAGCAATTTTTCTAGCCACAATTTTAACAACTTTTTTGGCCACAATTTGCATGGGCTTTTACGCTAATCTTCCAATTGTGCTAGCACCAGGGATTGGTCTTGTTAGTTACACAGTTCAACTTGTTGTTAGCGGGGCTTATTCGCTTTCTCAAGCAATGGCACTTTGTTTTCTTGCGGGAGTTTTATTTTTAATTTTAACCATAACAGGCTTAAGAAAAAAATTAGTCAAAGCAATCCCCGATTGCATAAAAGTTGCTATTCCATGTGGAGTTGGGCTTTTCGTGCTTAATATTGGGCTTAATTCGTCAAACAGTGGAATTTTGGATATGCTTAACGGAACAGCAATGAGTTATGCACCAATAGTTGCTTTAGTTAGTTTTTTTGTTATGACAATTCTTTATATAAAAAATGTTAAGGGAAGTATTTTAATTGGTATTGCAAGCGGAACGGTTTTAGATTTAATAATAAAACTATGCAAAAAAATTAACCCTTTTGCTAATGTGTCTGGCGGGAACTTTGTTCCACCATTTAAAGATTTAATCGACCAAACGCTATTAAATTTCGACTTTGCAGGGCTTTTTAAAGGTAATTTGGCTTCGTGTATCGTAAGTGTGCTACTAATTGTTTTTGCAATTACGCTTATGGATATGTTCGACACGGTTGGCACGCTTTATGCAACTGCAGGAAAGGGCAACTTGCTTGATGATAAAGGCGAAGTGGTTAATATGGACAGAGCCATGATGATTGATGGATGCTCGGCAATGTTTAGTTCGTTAATTGGCATTCCAAGTGCCACAAGTTATGTTGAAAGTTCGGCAGGGATTGCTAGTGGTGCAAGAACAGGGTTGAGTTCAATTTTCACTGGACTATTATTTTTGCTAACAATGTTTTTTAGCCCTATTGTGCAGTTAATTCCAGTTTACGCAACTGCTCCTGCACTTGTGTTAGTTGGAATTTTAATGTTCGACTCCGTCTTGAAAGTTAATTTTAAAGACCTAGCGTTTACCATTCCATCAATTCTCACTTTAATAATCATGCCACTATCAAGTAACATAACTTATGGTATTGCTGTGGGAATAATTTCGTATGTGGTGCTTATGCTGGGAACAAAGCGTGCAAAACAAATAAATGTGTTCACTTATATTATCGCACTGCTTTTTGTACTTTACTTTATTCTTCAATATGTTTAAAAAAATCGCAGTTTTTTGCGATTTTTTTATAAAATTTTTAAAAAATTTATAAATTATTTAGTTCTTTTTGCCTTTTTTGTTCATCTCTTTCGATTTTTGAAAACACACAGCCACAATAATCTTGCCTATAAAGATTATATTTTTTAGAGTATTCTATCGACTTTTTATAGCCTTCATTTTTTTTGAAATCCGAAAAAAGATATTGCTTGTTAAATCTTTCTTGCATAACTTTTCCAATTTCGTTAAGCAGTTGAGAATCTTTATATGGGCTTATAGTTAGTGTGGTTGTAAAATAGTCATAACCGCCTTTTTTGCAAATCTCCGCTGTTTTGGCAAGTCGAAGTTCAAAACATTTTTTGCAACGCTTTCCACCTTCTTTTTCTTTTTCTAAACCTTTTACTGTTAAGAAAAACTCGTCGGGGTCGTAGTCGATATCTAAAATTTTAATTTCATTTATTAACCCCGTCTTTATCTTTTCAGCGTTTTCTTCGTTAAGTTCTTTAACGAATTGTTTTAACTCGTCTTGTCTTTTCAAATATTCTTCTTTTGGTTGAATGTTTGGATTGTAAAACAGCAAGGTAATGTCGAACCAATCTTTCAAAACATCAAGGCAGGCACTCGAGCACGGCGCGCAACACACATGCAAAAGCAAGGTGGGTTTTGAGCCACTTTTTTTAATTTCTTCAATCTTTTTTAAAAGTTGTTTTTGATAGTTGTCTTTGTTTTTTTGCATATAACTATTTTACTCTAATTTGTTTAATAATTAAACTAAATTTATTAAATTAACAGTGTTTTCTATAATTTACAAAAAGTATAAAAAAATTGCATTTAGTTAAATTGCTTTTATGCTTAATTTTTGGTAAAATAAACAAGGAGAAAATAAAATGAACAAAATTGTTGTGATAACTGGGGCTTCAAGTGGAATTGGTTTGGCTCTTAAACAAAAATTTGAAAGTGATGGAGATATAGTTTACTCGCTTTCTCGCAAAACAGAAGTGGAAGGGAAAAACTTTATTGAATGTGATGTTACAAGTGAAGAGCAGGTTAAAGCATGCATCGATAAAATTAAAACTGAACAAGGCAAGATTGATATTTTGGTTAATTGCGCTGGCTATGGATTGTTTGGTGCAACCGAAATTATGCCAGTAAGCGAAGTTCAAAGACAAATGGACACAAACTTTATGGGTGTTGCAACAGTAACTAAATATGCCTTGCCGTTGATGAGTAAAGGGGCAAAAATTTTTAATATAAGCAGTGCTTGTGCACTTTTTCCACTTCCATACAGAAACATTTATTGTGCAAGTAAAGCAGCGGTAAGTTCGTTTTCGGAAGGGTTAAGAATGGAACTTAAGCCACTTGGAATTACTGTTTCAAGCATTTGCCCAGGCGACATTAAAACTCCATTTATTAAAAATAGAGTCAAATTTTTTGAAACAAACGACCGCTATCAAGACCGTATTCAAAAGGCAAGCGATAAAGTTGAAAGTGGGAACGACAAGCGCATGACCATTGATTTTGCCGTTAATAAAATGTATAAAATTATGAAAAAAACAAAGCCAAAATATCAATATATAATTGGCGGGAAGTATAAGTTGCTATATTTTGCACTTAGGTTTTTTCCAAAATCCATGTATTTAAATATTGTTGAAAGACATTTTGGTGGGCATAAATAATCGGGATATTTTATCTCGATTTTTTTATTTACTAAAATTGCTTTTAATTAGTTGATTTTAACCAATCTTTTGAATATACTATGTATGAAAAGTATGAAATGTTATACAAGAAAGGGGAAATCATGAAACAAAAAGAAGGAAAATTTCTGTTTGGTATGGTTAAAGTGGGCAGTAAGGGGCAAATTGTTATCCCAGCATCTGCACGCAAAGTTTTTAACATCAAAAGCGGGGACGAGTTGCTTTTGCTTGGAGACGACAAAAAGGGCTTGGCAATTGTTAAGCCAGAACTCACAGCCGAAATCTTTAACAAAATTATGGAGGACGATAAATAATGCTTGAACTAATAAACTACAGTAAAACCTATTCTAATAACAAGGGTGCAAAAAACATCTCGCTAAAAGTTGATAGTGGCGATATTTTTGCATTTATCGGTCATAATGGTGCTGGCAAAAGCACAACAATAAAAAGTATTGTTGGCGTTAACGACATACAAAGTGGCGATATTTTAATTGATAACATAAGCATGAAAACCAACCCTTTGCAAGCAAAAAAACTGTTTGCTTATGTTCCGGATAACCCAGATATTTACGAGTCGTTAACGGGTGTTCAGTATCTAGATTTTATTGCCAAAATCTATAAGGTGGACATTGAAACGCTAAAAACTTTAACAGAAAAATATGCTAGGGCATTGGATCTTTACGATGATTTAACATCTCCTATTAGCACTTATTCGCATGGTATGAAACAAAAACTTGTTATCATTTCTGCACTAATTCACAAGCCAAAGCTACTTATTTTAGACGAACCTTTTGTTGGGCTAGACCCAAAGGCAAGTTTTGCGGTTAAAAATATCATGAAAGAATTTGTTAATAATGGCGGTGCGATATTCTTTTCAACTCATGTTTTGGAAGTGGCAGAAAAACTCTGCAATAAAGTTTCGATTATAAAAAATGGCGAAATTATCAAGCAGGGAACAATGGAAGAAATCAAACAAGACAAGTCTTTAGAAAGTGTTTTCTTGGAGAGTGAGAATGAGTAATCTAGGCACTTTATTAAAACTTAATTTTCAAAAATTCGCAGGAGCATTAAGAAAAAAGTCAAACAAAAAATCAGCTCAAGTTGGTGTTGGCACGGTTATAATATTAGGTTTGGGAATTTTGGCTCTATATTCTTTACAAGCATGGTCTATGTTTAAAGGTTTAGCACCAGAAGGTTTAAGCCAGTTGTGCATTTTTCATGCATGTTTAGTTACGGTAAATGTTCTTGTAATATTATCGGTTATGCGAAGCGTTGGAAAGAAAAAACAAACAGACGAAATTTTGCTTTCATTTCCAATTAAGAAAATAGACATAGTGCTGTCTAAACTTATTGGAACATATTTAATCGACTTATTCTTTACTTTCACTTTGCTTATGCCTTTTATCATCATTTATATGATTTTTGAATCATTTTCAATATCTATGCTTTTGTTTGGGTTTTTGTTGACAATAATTCTTCCATTATTTTCGGTTGGACTATCACTCATAACAAAGTTCTTAATAAGACAAGTTTTCAATAAGTCTAAATTCGCAAACTTTTATAAATCACTTGTTTCGGTTGTTATTTTGGTTGCAAGTTTTGCCTTTATATTTTTTAAAACTTTTGGATACGGAAAGGTAAATTCTGGTGCATCTAGCTCATATTTTAGTGATAGAAAAGTTACCGAATTACTTGCTAAAATCGTGCTTAATCAAGACATAATCTCATTTTTAATTATTTTATCCTGTTGCTTGTTGGTTTTCGTAGTTGGAACGATATTAGAAAGTGTCTCACTTAATAAAGATGTTGCAAGATATGTACCAAAAAAACATGAAATTTCTTTTTCTAATCAAAAAAGTTTAACATCTTGTTTAATTAAAAAAGAAGTTAATAACTACTTAACAACACCTGCATATGTTTCAAATACTATTTTGGGTCCAATCATGGCAATAATGCTTTCAATAATCTTTTCTTCTATGGGATTAAAGGGAGTGGAACAGAAACTTGGACTTGTTGTAGACAAGCCAACTATGTGCGGTCTTCTAACAATGTTAATTATGTTTTCACTTTCAACAGCAATAATCAGTTGCTCGTCAGTTTCGCTTGAAGGTAAAAATTTTTGGGTTTTAAAAAGTAGTCCAATAAGCGAGAAAAAACTGCTTTTTGCAAAGGCTGTAAATCAACTAATCTTCACTTTGCCAGCAGTTTTAATCAGTTCTGTTATTTGTTTAGTTAGTTTTAAATTTTCATTCGTTGAGTTTCTTATTTTAACACTTGTGCCCAGCACCTTTATGGCATTTCTAGCCTTTTTGGGAGTTTATGTGAACATTCTGTTTCCTAAACTTGACTGGACGGAGGAAACCCAAGCAATTAAGCAAAGCATGTCTGCACTAATCATGATGCTTGGGGGTATGATTTTTTCAATCATTCCTTTAGGCATTTATTTGTGGGTTTATAGTAATGTTTTGGTTGTTGGGTTAATTTCTTTTGCTATTTATTTAGTGCTTTTGATTGTTTCAATTTGCGTTTTGTTTACAAGTGGCGTTAAAAAATTTCGTAACATTCATTAAAAAGTCGCTCGTTTGAGCGACTTTTTTTAAGCTCTATTTCCAGAACCGTAGGCTGTTGTCCAAGCAGATGGAGCAGTTGTCCAAACTTCTGCAGCAGCACCATTAGCAAATTGAATTGCTTCGATTTGGATACTTAAAGCAAAGGTTTTGTTTGCATCAACATTCGTTAATGTTTTTGGAACTGTAATTTTGGTTACAAATCCAGCAGTGCCGTTAGCACTTAAAATGCCGTTGTAGTAGTAATAATCGTCTTCGCCTTTTACCCAATTAGTATCTGTAGTTGCTTCAACATTCACACTTGAACCGTCTGTGTTAGTAATGGTTAATTTACCTCTAATAACACAATCGGAAGAGTCTGCAGGAACGCTTACACCAATAACTTGGTCATAAACTGTTCCGGGCATTGCTGTGCCATCAAATGTTAAGGCAGTAACAGATGCTCCACCTTGAGTGATGTTCACATTTACTGGGTCACCCAAAGTGATGTTACCTGCGGCACTTCCACTAGCTGTAAAGAATGCAGCTGTAACGCCAAAGATAACTGAAAGACCAAGCAAGATTGATAACGCAATAATAGCGATTGTTGAGCCAGAGTTTTGTTTGGTTTTAATTTTAACTTTTGGCTGAACTTCATTTGCTTGTCCCGTTCTTCTGGTTTGTTCTTTCTTTTCCATTTTTCTCTCCTTATTTTTTTTAAGCCTTTATGGCTTTGTTCGAAGTTAGTTTGTGAAAAGAATTGCCAACTATTCAACTTTTCTATCCGTAATATTGACCAAAATTTGACAAAAAGCCCTAGAATAAAAAAATATAAGATAAAATTTGATTAAACCTATAAAATTGTTTACTATAATTTATTTATTTTGTTAAAATTAGTGTATAAAGGAGTGGTCTATGGAAGAAAATAAGATTAAGCCTCCTAAACTTCCTAATCAAAAAGCAATAAAAGCACCAAAAGAAAAAAAGGTTGAAGAAAAAGTTTTAATGGGTCAAAGCGTTAAGGAAAAAAATCCTGTGCTTGTAACTTCCAGTAAAACAAAACACACCTTGCTTATTATTGCTCTGTTTTTGGTGGCACTAATAATGGCATCAGTGCTATTTGTAGCAGTTCTTCCTCAAACAAAGCCACAAGTAGATATTAGCGTTGAATTTAAAGTGGATTCTCAAATACAGATTGACGAAGAATATGTAACAGGGGAGAAAAAACTGCTTCCGGGGGACACTTTTAAAGGTACATATTCGGTAAGAACTTCTGCAGATGAAGATAATAGCAATGCGGAAGTATATGTTAGAGTGGCAGTGTTTGCCGAAATTGATAACGAATATGTAAAAAATGTTTTCCAAATTAAACCAAATGATAACTGGATTTTGGGCGCAGACGGCTTCTACTATATGTATGGCACACTTAAAGCAAACGAAATGGTAGAAATTGTAAGCGATATGGTTTTAAACAAAGACTTAGACAACTCGTTCCAAGGAAAACAAGTTAAAATAGTTTTTGTTGGCGAATGTTTGCAAGCGGGCGAAGACGGCTTTTCGGCAATTCAATCGGTTTGGAAAGAAGCCCCAACACAATGGAAAAATACTCAAAAAGAATATAAAGGATAGAAATGACAAAAAAATTTAAAACATGGTTAATAATTGCTTTAAGCATGATTGTGGTTATGGCTGTTGCATTAACCATGGTTTTTGTTGTTTTTAAAAAGAAAGACAATAAAGTGAAGTTAGACACACCAGTTCTAACCTTGCAACTATATGACACTGAAAAATATTTGGTTTGCTCGTATGACCCAAATGCTGTTGATTATGCCTTTTATATTTATAGCGACGGCGATTATCCAGACAGAAAGTACGACTATATTGAATATTTAGCAAGTGAAAATAATAAGGATAATGACGAAAGGGTTACAAGTTTTCTTGATGTTACTGAAATATTTTCCGAGCCAAAAGATTATTACTATTTCTGCAAGGCTATTGGCAGTGAAAAATTTTTAGATTCTAACGACACTGAAATTCAAACCTACAGCAATAAATATAAACTTTCATCGCCACAAGCGTTGTCGATTTCCGGCACGACATTATCGTGGAGAGGGGTTTCCAATGCTAGTGGATACGAAATTTACGAAGACGGAGTTTTTGCAAGTGTAGCTTCAACCACTCAAACAACTTTTGATGTTTTAAATTATATAAATTCAAAATCGCAAGCCTCATTCAGGTTCTATGTTGTTGCAGTGGGCGAAGGTAATTACGAAACAAGTGAAAAAAGCAATTTTGCGTCTTACACAAAATCTTATCCTCTTGACAAAGTGACTGGCCTAACTTTTAATAAAAACACAGATATTTTATCTTGGAATAAAGTTTCAAATGCAAGCAAATACGAAGTTATTTTGAATGGAGAAAGCACTTATCTAACAAACACAAACTCGTTAAGTTTAAGCGGAAAAATTTCAAGTACGGGCGATTTTACTTTTAAAGTTCGTGCGATTGGTGAAGGAATTTATGTTACTGGCGACTATAGTGAAATTTTAAGAGAAAGAAAAACCGAAAAACTTTCAAGCGTCACAAATTTATCACTTGAAACATCAAATGACTCCTTGATAATAACTTGGGACTATCCAGACAATGCCATCACATTTACTATCAAAATTGACGGGGTGGTTCACAATAAAAGTTTCTCTGGTTGCAGGCTTGTTTTGCCAAAAGACGATAGACTTTCAATAACTATTGAAATTGTAGTTAACGGATATGATTATTATCTAGACTCAAATCCCGTTCAACAAACATTTAACATTTAGAAAAGATTGCAACAATCTTTTCTTTTTTTATGCTAATAATTACCATTTTTTTACTCATACTAAAAATGGTGAATTATGAAAATTACAAACAATTTGAAAGCGAATGTTCAAACGCTTCAAAAAAAATTAAAAAAGAATAGTGACCTTGTTATGCATGACGGAAAATTTATGGACAGTGCATATTGTATTTTTTATGTTCAAAACATGGTTGATACAAACAGACTTGCACTAGAAATAATCAAGCCAATGCAACAAAAATTTAAACCAACAAAAAACAAAATTCAGTTTTTAATGGAAAAAGTTTTGCTTGTTGGTGGAGTGAAAAAGTTAGACACTATGGAAGACTGCGAAAAGTCTGTTTTAGATGGAATGGCAGTTATTTTTGTTGACGGAATTAGCGGTGCAGTTGCTTGTGCAATAACAAAACTTGAAGAAAGAAGCGTGGAAGAACCTCCAACATCAGCGGTTATAAATGGTCCACGAGAAGGCTTTGTTGAAAGCATTAAAACAAACACGACTTTAATTAGAAAACGACTGCCAACAACTGCACTTAAAATTGAACAAATGAGCGTTGGCGTGTACACAAAAACAAAAGTAAACATTATGTATTTAGACGATATTGCAGATAAAAACATCGTTAAAAAAATTAAAGAAAAAATTAAGCAAATAAAACTTGATGGAATTTTGGATTCGCACTATTTGGTAAACTATCTTGAAGAAAATAAAAATTCAATATTTAAGCAAGTTGGAAAAGCAGAAAAGCCAGACATTATTGTTGCAAAAATGCTGGAAGGAAGGGTGGCGATAGTGGTGGACGGAAGCCCACTTGTGCTTACAGTTCCTTTTATGCTTTTGGAAGACTTACAAAACAGTGACGACTACTATCAAGGTAGTTTTAGAATTAGTTTTATCAGGCTTATTAGGTTTTTTGGAGTTGCGATTTCCATGGTGCTTCCCGGAATGTATGTTGCAGTTCAACTGTTCCACTACAAAGTTGTTCCTCTAAAATTTTTAGTCACGCTTATGAATAGTATTCAAGGCTTGCCGTTTCCACCATTTATGGAAATGCTGTTTGTTATAATTTTGTTTGAAGTTTTGTACGAGGCAAGTTTACGAATGCCAAAATATCTGGGTATTGCACTTGGAATTGTTGGTGCTTTGGTGCTTGGAGATACGGCTGTTAAAGCAGGGCTAATCAGTCCACCAGCGGTTATGATTGTTGCATTAAGCGGTATTGCTTTTTACACAATTCCAGACCAATCAGCGCAACTATCGCTTCTTCGAATTGCTTTTACATTAATTGGTGGCGCTATGGGCATTTATGGAATTACCATTGCGTTTATTTTGCTAATTGCTCACTTGTCGTCTATGAACAGTTACGGTACTCCTTATCTAGCACCTTACGCACCAAAAATAAAAGATGATTTAGCCGATGGAATATTTAAAAAAGATGTTATTGGCAGGGATACAAGACCTCTTAGCATTCCTAGCCAAAAGAAAAAGAGAATTAAAAATATTGGAGAGTAAATGAAAGAGATAACAACAAGGCAAGCGTCAATCATGCTTTTTATAACCGCTTGTGCTTTAAAACTAACTGTTTTGCCATCACTTTTTATAAACACTTCGCAAAACGCATGTTGGTTAGGGTTAATTTTTATGTTCGTTTTGGATGGAGCATTTTTGATGCTTATACTCGCCATTATGAAGCGTTTTCCCGACTTGTCGTTTAAACAGTTGCTTGAAAAGTTTTGTGGTAAAATTTTAACGAAAATAATACTGCTATTTCTTGGACTTTTGCTTGTTGCTAAAACCACTATGATGATAAGGGAATGCTACGAGTTTTACACCGAAACTTCTTATGTCGATTTTAGTTGGTTTGTTTATTTAGTTCCTATTGCTTTGGTGGCGAGTTACCTTGCAACAAAGCGTTTGCGTTCGCTTGCACGAACAGGCGAAATTATTATTTACTTTGTTGTGCTTTGCATTATTATGGCATTTTTGTTTTCTGTTGGTTCAACGGATTATATGTCGTTCCTTCCGTTCTTGTCAAAGGGAATAAATCCAGTTTTTAAGGCATGTTTTGATAACACTTTGTGGTTTGGCGACTTTATTGTACTTTTCTTTTGCATGGGCAACATCAAGTTTGAAAAACACACAACAAAAAAAATTGCTTTAACTTATTTGAGTTCAGCACTTATCGTTTTGTTTATAACATTTATTCAATATTCGATGTATGGCGCGGTTGCCGGAATATACAAAACCAGCATTGTTGATATTACCGAATATATTCCAAGGCTATCAACAAGCGGAAGATTCACTTGGATTGTTGTGTTCTTGTGGCCAATAGCCATGTTATACTCCATATTTTGCTACTCCCACTTTGCAACCGATTGTTTTAGAAATTGTTTTAACATTAAAGTGGAAAACAACAAATATGTTTCGTATGTTACGGTTGCACTCGCGTTTGGGCTTTTGCTTTCAAGTGCGTTTTCACTAACAACGCTAATTGGCTATAACTACTCGTTTATTAAGTACTATGTTTTTGCTGTGCAGTACGTAATGATGTTTATCCTGCCATTTGCTTTAATTAAACTTATCAAAGGAGAAAAAGCCTATGAAAAAAAGTTTATGGAAAAATAGTCTTTGGATTTTCTTTGTTATATTAACGGCAGTTTTAGTGCCAAGCACAATTTCTCGCCACGCTCAAACCGAAGAAAGAAGCGTTGTTATTGCAGTTGGCATCGACAAGTTAGCGGAAAAAAGTTATGAGTTAAGTGCCGAAATTATCGTTCCCAGATACGAAACCACCTACAATCAAAACGCGCAAATCATAAG